>JAYVZE010000167.1:0-7044 GCA_043783625.1 Blastocatellia bacterium
ACGACGGAACCGTTGATAAAATTGCTGCCGTTGAGCGCGAGTGTGAACGCCGCTCCACCTGCGGTAGCAGTGTTAGGCGCCAGCGTGGTAATCACCGGAACCGGATTTGGCGGTGTAATCGTGAAAATTGCTGCGACTGATGTAATGCCTCCGGCGGCAGGATCAAAGACAGTCACATTTGCAGAGCCTTGACTGTTAATATCCGCAGCATTGATGGCGGCGGTTAGCTTTGTGGCGGAAACAAAAATTGTCGGGCGGTCTGTTCCATTCCATCTGACTTTAGAATTCGCCGTGAATCCGCTGCCATTAACCAGCAAAGAAAAATCGCCGCTCAAGGCTTGTTTAGTATTTGGATCAAGCGAAGTAATCACAACCGGAGGAATTACATTCAACGTGAAATTTTTGGTTGAAACTGTGCTGCAATTATCAGTTGCGGTGACAGTCAAGGTGAATACTCCAAGCGAGGAAATATTCGTTAATGTGACAACGCCTGAAACTGCATTGACGGTCGCCGTTCCGGTGAGTCCAGCGGAAGCTGAAACTGTAACCGTTGCGACAGCACCATTGTCAACAGGGGCGGCGGAAGGTGTCGCAGTAGTTAAAATATTCTGTACAATTTCTAAATTTGTATAATTACCCAGCACCGGAGCCGTATTTGCAGTGACTGTCACTGTCGCATTGGCCGAGGCTTTCAACCCTTTGGCGTCAGTGACTTCGAGCGCAATAATTTTATCGCCTAACGTCGCCGCACAATCGGCGGCAATCATTGCCGTGATGGTTCCATTTGTGTTCGCCAGATTGGTAACAGTGAGTCCGGCGGGCAGGGAAGTCGCGGCAATCGTTAAGCTGCCAGCGGCGGTTTCAAGATCAGCAATTATCGCTAATGTTCCTGTCGTAGCGGGGCTGCCCTGCATTCTGGTCAGTGCTGCGGAAGGCGTGATTGACGGAGGCGTATTCGCGCAGGTATTCAACAGCAATGACATGCTGTTGGAGCCGGAATTGATGACGGCTAAATCAGTTCGCTGATCGTTATTCAGGTCAGCAGCTCCGATGTCAATCGGGGCGTAGCCCGTGTCGAAAATTCGTTGTGCTTCAAAAGTTCCGTCGTTTTTTCCGCGAAAAATTGAAAGATTCCGGTCGCCGCCGTTGACGACTGCGAGATCAAGAATCGTGTCGCCGTCGAGATCGGCAGCGACTAATCCACGCGGTTCACTGCCTGAAGTCAAAATTGTCGGAGCCGCAAATCCGCCTGATCCGTTACCAATTAAAATAGCAACACTTGAAGATGCATTGATCGAAACGGCAAGGTCTAATTTTCCATCTTTGTTGAAATCGCCCGCCGTCAGATGCCGTCCGGTGAGTCCTGCTCCGAGGCTGACATTCGCGGCAGCGGCGAACGCACCGGCTCCATTGCCAAGCAAGATTGAAATAAAGGATGAGTTGCGATTAGCGACTGCGATGTCGAGATTATTATCGTTATTGAAATCGCGGATGATGACGCCGACAGGCTTTGTTCCGGCGGTCAGTGCCGATGGTGCGGCGAAAGTCCCGTCGCCGTTTCCAAGCAAGACACTTAAATTGTCTGCACCTTCGTTGGCGGTAACAATATCAAGGTTTCCATCTTTGTTAATGTCAGCGACGGCGAGGCTGCGCGGTTGCGTTGCTGCCGCAAAATCCCCGGCGGAAGTAAAGTTTCCGTTCCCGTCTCCCAGTAAAATCGTCACGTCGGCGGAGCCGTTATTTGCCACTGCAAGATCAGGTTTACCATCTTTGTTGAAGTCTCCCGACATAATGGATGATGGTTTGACATGCACCAGAAACTCGTTCGGAATCAGATAGCCGCCCGCTCCATCCGAAAGGAAAATCGTCACTTTATCCGCGCTGAAATTGGCGACAGCTAAATCAAGTCTACCGTCTTTATTAAAATCTGAAATAGCTACGGATTGCGGATTGTTGAGCAGAAAAGTAGTGCCGCCAAAAGTTCCATTTCCGATGCCAAGCAAAATTGAAAGATTATTAGAACCGTTATTAGCGACCGCAAGATCGCCTTTTGAATCGCCATTAAAATCGCCGGAAACTAATGACAGCGGTTCTGCACCCACGGAAAGTACTGACGGCGCACCGAAGCCTCCTGAACCATTATTCAGCAAGACGGAGGTTTGATTGGCGTTGGCGTTGGTGATGGCTAAATCCTGCTTGCCGTTGCCATCGAAATCATTGACGGCGATGCCCACCGGAGCCGGCCCGGAATTGAAATTTGTTGCGGCGTTGAAGCCTCCGCTATTGTCGGCGAGCAGAATCGAAACTGTTCCATCCGTTTGATTTGAAACTGCCAGATCAAGGCGCGTGTCGTTATTCAAAAATCCCTGCGCGATTCCGCTGGGAGCGATTCCGGTAGCAAGATTGACCGGGGCGGCAAATCCACCCGCACCGTTATTCACCAGAATCGAGATGTTCGCAGAAGCAAGATTAGCCACCGCTAAATCGTTCTTGCCATCGCCGGTGTAATCTCCGCTGACCAGTGCCGACGGGTTGGTTCCAGCGAGAAAATTTACCGCCGCTCCGAAGCCGCCGGAACCGTTATTCAATAAAATCGAAACATTGCCGGGAACGGAAATGCCATCGCCTTTGTTGGCGACTGCGATGTCAGGTTTTCCGTCGCCATTAAAATCCGCAATCGTAACAGCAGTCGAATTTTGTCCTGTGGCGTATTCATTGGCGAGGGTGAAATTTCCTGTCCCGTCACCGTTCATGATGATGACGCGACCTGGATCGTAGATCACTGGAATGGCGACATCAAGATTGCCGTCACCATTAAAATCAGCAGTGGCGACCGCGCCGGGAACTCCGGCAAAATTTGCAATGACAGGGATGTTGTTAGGCATGCTGAAGCCGCCCGCGCCGTCTCCGATCAGCACTGAAATGCTGCCGGAAAATAAATTGGCGGCAATCAGGTCTTGTTTCCCGTCTTTATTGAAATCTCCGGTAATGACTGAAATTGGGCGCGCCTGTGTGGATGGTTCCGGTGCAAACCCTCGTCCGTAGCGAAAGCCAAAATCGGCGCAGTTTGGGGCTTGCATCATGGCAGAATTTACTGCCTTCGCTGCCATCGTACGATTCACAAAGCTGGCAAATGAAGCTGGAGAAACTGCTTTCACAATCAATTGGGATTGCATCGCCAGTGCGATCATCCCGGCTGAAATAACTATTATGAATGCGATTTGAAAAGAACGCAGTTTCGATGAGGAGCGAGGATTGTTCATAAATACACCTTACATTATCCAGTTCTGAAATCACTGTCGGAGTCAGGGCGGACAGTTCTTCAGGAAATCCACCAGAGCGGTCGGGTCGGGGCGCGGTTTATCAAAGCTTCAGAAAATTCAGAAATGAGGCTTAGCCAGCGGTTGAGGCTCTCATTGTAGGAGAGATGCAATAAGCCCGAAGTTTGAGTCTAATACCAGCCCTCTTTTTGCTGATTGAGGTTAAGTTTTGAAATTTGCCACCGAAGCCAGGTGAAGTACTGTGAGAACGGTGCAACTCTCTCAACTTAAAATTGGATTACAATTACTTTAAAATAATCCGCTATAACCGCATTGCGCGTCAATATAAAAAATCAACCGGCAGGCATTATTTTTTGTTTAAATACTGATAAACGTGGGGATTGTGGTCGAAGTGTAATCTGTACTTTTGGCTGAGAGACGTGTATAAAATCCGGCTGGCTGACCCGCCATCAGATAAACGCCGTAGTTGGGTTGCATTTCGTTGAGTGGCGCGATTTCAAAATATTTCTGTGCGATCCAATGTTTGGGAATGGCGGTAGTCACGGTCAATTGCCAATCATTTGGCTTGGCGAAAAGTCCGACAATCACGGAATCGCCTTCACAACCGTAAACAGATTTGAGCACCCATTCTTCGCGTGGCAACGTTTCCAAATCTATTGTAGCGAACCTGCGGGTTTCGGGGATATATTCTTTAATCCATTCCTGCGCCTGGGCTGAGAATAATTCTTGTCGTTCCCACATCAACGCCATGGAAAATTTATTTTGTGTGACGACGGAGCCGAACGGATTGACGACTGTGACGCGCCCTTCAAATTCGGCTTGTAAGAGAAGCATTAATTCACGATGCAGCGGTTCGGCATCCGCAAATTCCTGTTGATTCGTCCAGATCAATTCGCGTTCGCCCCACCAGTCAGTTTTGTAATGTCGGATAATGAGGTCAACTTTTTTGCCGAGAACTGTCAGGTTGCCGTCACCGTCATGATTCAAATTGTACGGAGAGCCAATGAAAACAGTACATCCGCGAGCTTCCAGCCATTCGCGGTAAATCGCAATCATGCTCAAATCTTCCGGCAGGTCAGTCGGATAAATAATGGCGACGGTTTTTATCTCCGCTGTTGCTCCGCGCGTCGCCTTGTCGCTTTGCTTGAGCATTTCCCAAAAACGATCATCAAATCCTTCATTCGGATTGATCGTATCGGAATAATAAGGATGCAATAATTTATTCAGGAGAACGGCCTCGGCTTCACCGGAAGGCGTGTCGGAATTCATTTCGCAACTGCGGATTTTTCCATCCGTACAGAGAAATAAATCCAGCCGCGCAATCCCATGCCAATTGCCAGCAGATTGCAACCACATCGCTTTTTGATAAGGAGTGAGCTGGAAAAAATCATCCAGCAATTCGGGATGAGCAAGCACGATATTGGCGACTTCGTGATAAATAAAGCCGATGCGTTCAGCAGCTTCACAGAGTTGATTGGCTAAGTCCTGCGAAAGAATTGCGCCTTGTAACCCAAAGCGTTCTTTGCCGTTGATCCACGGATCGGAGATGATGCATGACGCGTACAGCATCCGTGCAAATTCGCCGTAATCTGGAAGTGGGTTCATGACGCGCACTGGGAGCGCAAGCATCCTGCTTGCCAAAAAAGCGCGTGAAACGCCGCTTTTTTATCACATTAGAAATTCATTGTAGCGGAAAACTTCAACCGTGTAATGGGTGCGGCATCGCTGCGCTTGCCGCTGGGCAGGCAGGATGCCTGCGCACCCAGTGCTATGCCTTCGCTTCGTACGCCGAAATTTTTTCTTCGTGCTGCAACGTCAATCCAATGTCATCCAAGCCGTTCAGCAGACATTCTTTGCGAAACGGATCAACTTCAAAGGGAATGCTGAGTCCGTGACTGTCCTTAATGGTTTGTGAAGTCAGATCAATCGTTAATTGATAGCCTTCGTTGGCTTTTGTGCTTTGAAATAATGTTTCGACTTGCTCTTCCGAAAGCTTGATCGGGAGCATTCCATTTTTGAAGCAGTTATTGTAAAAAATATCTGCGTACGACGGAGCGATGACGACGCGGAAGCCGTAATTATCCAGCGCCCACGGAGCATGTTCACGCGAAGAACCACAGCCGAAATTCGCTCGCGTCACTAAAACCGAAGCTCCTTTGAAGCGTGGCTGATTCAATTCAAAATCGGGATTCTCAGAACCATCCGCATTGAAACGCCAATCGAAGAAAAGCGCGTCTTCAAAGCCTGAACGCTCAATGCGCTTCAAAAATTGTTTGGGAATAATTTGATCCGTATCAACGTTAACACGATCCAAAGTCCCGACGATGCCTGTGTGTACTGTATATGGTTTCATAGGGTTTAGCAGTTAGCTATTAGCAGTTAGCCTTTAGCTAAGCCATTCATTCTGGCTAATAGCTAATAGCTAACTGCTAATCACTTAAAAGTTCCTCACATCAACAAAATGTCCGGCAATTGCGGCTGCTGCTGCCATTGCCGGACTGACTAAATGCGTGCGTCCACCTGCGCCCTGCCTGCCTTCAAAATTACGATTCGAAGTCGAAGCGCAGCGTTCGCCCGGTTTCAAAACATCGGGATTCATCGCCAGGCACATGGAACATCCAGATTCACGCCAATCAAAACCAGCCTCGGAAAATATTTTATCCAAACCTTCTTCTTCCGCTTGCTGTTTGATCGCTTGCGAACCGGGGACGACCATCGCGTAAACCGTTGAGGCAGCTTTGCGCCCTTTGATGACTGCCGCCGCTGCGCGTAAATCTTCAATCCGCGAATTCGTGCAGGAGCCAATAAAAACGCGGTCAATGGCTACTGCTTCCAGCGGCTGCCCGGCTTTTAAATCCATGTATTCCAAGGCGCGTCGCGCTGCTTTTTTAGAATTTTCATCCGGCATTGCTTCGGGATCAGGAACTTGTCCTGAGATGTCGGCGACCATTCCGGGCGAAGTTCCCCACGAAACTTGCGGGACTAAACTGGCGGCATCAATGTGCAGCTCACGATCAAAAATCGCTCCATCTTCCGTTGGTAATTTTCGCCATTCCGCGACAGCTTTTTCCCACGCTTCGCCGGTTGGCGCGAATTCACGACCTTTTAAATAGGCAAATGTTTTTTCGTCAGGTGCGATCAACCCGGCACGGGCACCGGCTTCGATGGTCATATTGCAAACGGTCATCCGTTCTTCCATCGAAAGGGCGCGAATCGCTTCTCCGGCAAATTCAACGACGTACCCCGTCGCACCGTCCGTGCCAATCGTGCGAATAATGAACAGAATAATGTCTTTGGCAGTGACTCCGACAGGTAATTTTCCGTCAACCGAGATACGGAAATTTTTCGGCTTGGATTGCTGCAAACATTGCGTCGCCAGAACATGTTCGACTTCGCTGGTTCCAATGCCGAACGCGAGCGAACCAAACGCGCCGTGCGTTGAAGTATGCGAATCGCCGCAGACAATCGTCATCCCCGGTTGCGTGTAGCCCAGCTCCGGCCCGATGACATGCACAATGCCTTGTTGCTTGCTGTTGAGTCCGTAAATCTTGAGTCCGAAATCTGCCGCATTTTTTTCCAGCGTATCAATCTGAGCCTTTGAAATCGGGTCAGTCACGGGGATGGAGCGGCTCCAGGTTGGGATGTTGTGATCTACCGTCAGAATCGTACGTTCAGGACGACGCACGGTGCGACCATTTAATCGTAAGCCTTCAAAAGCCTGCGGGCTGGTGACTTCGTGGACGAGATGAAGGTCAATGTAGAT
>JAYVZE010000168.1:0-21601 GCA_043783625.1 Blastocatellia bacterium
CAAGTCGCTACGGCTCCTCGTACTGTACCGCTGGTCGCATCCAATTGAAATTCGCTATAATTATTTTCGCCCACTTTTCTGACGATCCAATTTTCGCCAATACAGGAATTCATCTTCAAAGATTTCCGTATCAAGTTCGCTCACACGGAGCTGCATTCGTTCCTGCGCATCCGCGATGGCTTTGTTGTAAATGCTCGGCCCGATTTCTTCGAGAATAAATTGTAGCAACGCTCCCGCCGCAATATTCCCGATTTCATCATCCATGTTTGCCTGGAAGTAACGCTGTAACGAAGTGATAGCTTCCTGCTTTGATTCTTTTGAAAGTTCAATTGGCATAAATTCATTCAAGATTGGATTTTTATCGCTAGCCGCGTCGGAGCTGAATTATTCCCGCTGAAGTGACGAGTAAACCTACGAGGCTGTTTGAAGCGTTAGCGATAATCTTAGCTCCAGAGGAGCGGAATGTTTATAGCTCTGGTGAGTAATAATTCTCAAGCTCCATCGGAGCGAAATGTGGCAGATGTCGCTCCGATGGAGCTTAGGGTTTCGATTATCGGGAAGGCTATAAATATTCCGCTCCTAACGGAGCTAACAACAGATTAACCGTGCCGCGCTTTTAACAGTATTCGCTGAAATTAAAGGCTGAACAACTTTCGCAGTCTATTTTCAATTTCCGTCTGTTGCGCTAATGACAACTCACCTAACTGACGCAGGACGATTGATTTTGAGACTGTCATTAAGCGATGAAGGCGTATGGTTGAAGACACTTTTAAGCCAGTTGTCGCAAAATCCGCGTCCGACTTGTCAATCACAAAATCGGTTGGCGAGGCCTTCGCCAAAACTTGACTCGTAATAAAAGCCAGAACGACATGACCGTATGGTTTAATTTCATCAGTCAAACAAACAGCCGGGCGAACTTTGTTGGCCGTCAAATCGTCGAATGGAAACGGCACAAGCACGATCTTGTATTTCATTGGACAAGTGCCTTTCCGTCGCTCAAAGAGTAAATATCTTCATCAGGGTCGCGCAGGAAATCGAACGCTTCGTTTTTTGAAGCTGCTTGCAGCCATTCGTTCTCGTTCATATCTTCGCTTTCGGGGAACAAAACAATCACCCGCACTAAAGTCGGCGTATTCACCGAGAATGTTTCATTAATAACGATTTTGCCGCTTTGTTCGATGGTTCCGGTTGTTTCAATTGCTGTTAGCATAATTTATGACCTCTTGAAGCTATTTTACCGAATTTCAGATAAAAGCGCGAAGTTGCAAAACGAATTGTCCGTTCTTGTACAAGACGTTTGGAAAAACCAAGAAGCACCGAACGATAAGTTCAGCGGGCGCACGTCTTTACCGTGAACTACAGACCACCCGTGGGGCGCGCTCCGCTGGAATGGATGTTCGGCGCGGTTTTCACTTTGGAACATCAGCGCATATCGGGGCTTTCATCCCTTGAACAATTACATTTTCAATAATGTTGTAGATAGCTTCTGAATACCAGCCACTGGGGATATTTATTGCCCATCCTGAATCTTTGTTATAGCTAATCTTCAAAACTATCTCAGAATTTACACCATACAAGTTGAATGCTTGAGCAGCATCAAATCCGTTTACAAAACTTGACCATTTATTTCCTGCCTTTGACTGGTCATTTTGTACTGATTCCTTCCGATACATCCTAGATGCTGAGGGCATAGCAACAATGTGTCCTGCCCAAATATCTCCTTTTTGAGTATCGGACTTGTTTAGCTCAATTGTTTTAATTTCAAAATCTTCAGGCTTAGCCTTCACAGCTATAAAGCCTTTTAGATCATCAAAATTAAGCTGTGTGACCCATAAATCATTCTCGCAATTTGCAAACCTACTTGCCCAAAAATTTTCTAAAAACACTTGCCGTGCTTTCCATTTCATCCATAAATCAAATGGAATGTGAATAACTTGTGCGATAAAAACAACGGCCAGCACCGCGCTGATTAACCAAATTGCCCAATGATACCGTCTGAGAATTTGTAAAAGCTGCTGTCGCGTTTTGGAGAGGTTCTCTGTCCCTTGAAACCGTTGCTTAAGTCTATCAGTAAAGGCAACAATTTCTGGTTGTCGAGACATCCAGTCTAATAATAAATTGTAGTCATTTAAATCGTCTGCTGTTAGCAACGCAATAATCGCTCCGAAAGAGCTTATTATTGCAAGGAACGGCTCATAGTCCAACTGGCTAAAAAACCAAACAATTGATATTAAAAAAGACAAGACCGCAATTACATAAATCAATGTGCGCGATCTATTCATGCTAACCTTTCATTGCTTTTGCTTTGGGGCGTAAGGTCTCTTGAAAATAAACCTATCCTCGACGGAAAAAATACTACCGTCCATCCTAGGAATAATTGCTGCTTGGAAAGACACTAGCTCCCAACCTTGTTGACCGAAGTGATCCATTATTATTCTTACATATGAGCCATCTTTCAGCGCGACATTAAGTTTCGTTGTAAGGGCTTCGTAACTAGGTGCCTTAACCACTTGATCAGAGGTAGACCAATAACAGCCTCTTTCATTGTTAGTACTATATGTGCCAAGTTCAGCATATTCCCATAGATTAGATTTTGTGGAAGAGCATCCAAACTCATTTATTACTAATATCAGTAATAAACATATCTTAACAATCTTCATAACCTTCAGTTCTTTCATTCTTTATTTACTCGCTTTTTTACGAGCAAGCGCCGAACATGTAATTAGGCGACCGAAAAGTCGTAAAACTTCACGACATTTCGGCTTCAATATCTGACCTGTAGCAACACAACTACTTCTCAAATCAATAAATCTATTCTGGTATGGTGACAGGCTCAGAATGTTATATGACTGTTACATAACACGACACGATTGTACCACTTGTATCCTCATCTGCAATGGCAGCGGCGGGCTTAATCTTTTGAAATATTTTCGAACTTTATTCTCGCCTGTTGAGTTGATTTTTTAGGAGACTCAGGCAATGCTTACGCCATGCAAAATCTTGATCCATTGAATTCTGAGCGCGTCGCTCCTCCTTGTGTCATCGTCATTTTTGGCGCATCCGGTGATTTGACGAAGCGTAAACTGGTTCCGGCTTTGTTTCAGCTTAGTCAGGAAAAATTGATTCCTTCGGAATTTGCTATCGTCGGGATTTCGCGTTCGGCGATGTCTCACGAAGATTTTCGCGGGCGGATGCGCGAAGCGATTACGAAATTTTCTGACAACAAAAATCTTGATGAAGAGAAATGGAATGCCTTTGAACAGGGTATCTACTACGTCCCGGGCGATTTGAGTAATCCTGAAACTTATCAGCAACTGGATGGATTATTGAAAAATATTGATGCGGAGCGCGGTACGCTGGGCAATCGCGTATTTTATCTTTCGACTGCGCCTGAACATTATTCCGAAGCGATCAAACAACTGGGCGAAGCGGGGATGGCGAAGCCAGAATGCGAGGCAGGGAAGCCTGCGCCGTTTGTGCGCGTGATTATTGAAAAGCCGTTCGGCACTGACCTTGCCAGCGCGATCACACTGAACGAAGAAGTTGCCGCCGTTTTTGATGAAGATCAGGTCTACCGTATTGACCATTATCTCGGCAAGGAAACCGTCCAGAATTTATTGGTGTTTCGCTTTGCCAATGGAATTTTTGAACCGATCTGGAATCGCCAATACATAGACCACGTGCAGATTACGAGCGCGGAAACCTTGGGCGTCGAAGGGCGTGGCGCGTATTACGAAACGGCTGGCGTCTTGCGCGATATGCTCCAAAATCATGTCTTTCAAGTCTTGTCGTTAGTGGCGATGGAGCCTCCGGCGAGCCTCGGCGCGAATGCCGTCCGCGATGAAAAAATCAAAGCGATGCAGGCGGTGCGACCATTCCCGATTGATCGGCTGCATGAGTTTGCGGTACGCGGACAATACGGCCCCGGCGTCATCAACGGCGAGCAAGTCGTTGGTTATCGTACCGAAGCGGGCGTGGAGCCGGAATCGAATACGGAAACGTACGCGGCGATGAAATTGTATTTCGATAACTGGCGTTGGGCGGGTGTCCCATTTTACTTACGTTCGGCAAAACGAATGCCGAAACGCGTGACCGAAATCGTGATTACCTTTAAAGCCGCGCCGCATTTATTGTTTGGAAATCTTGGTGGTGAAAACCCGTTGGAGCCAAATATTATTGTGATTCGAATTCAGCCTGACGAAGGGATTACGCTGCGAATTGGCGCGAAAATTCCCGGACAGCTCACGCGAATTCAATGGGTGAATATGGATTTTCATTATGGCTCATCGTTCGGAAAAGCTTCGCCGGAAGCCTACGAACGATTGTTGTTGGATTGTATCTTAGGCGATTCTACGCTGTACGCCCGCCGCGATATGACGGAACGTGGCTGGGAAATTGTGATGCCGTTATTGCAAGCCTGGAGCCACAGCAAAAAAGATTTGCATTTTTACGATGCCGGACAATGGGGATCGTCAAGATTAGATCGCTTGATTATGCAGGATGATCGGGAATGGCGGAATCATTGAGGAATAGGCGTTAGCAGTTAGCTATTAGCTTTTTTCTGGCTAACTGCTAATACCTAACTGCTAACTGCTAATGATTTCTCTGGAAATCGCATCGCAATACATCTATCCCTATTCTTGATGTGAAGTGTCTCAACACTCGGAAACAGAATCAGGAATAGAGTATGCATTGCCTCAATTGTAGTTCATTCCATGCGGAAGAAGTCTTGCTGTGCAAGTCTTGTCGCTTGCCGTTGTGGAATCTGGTTGCGGCAGTTCAAAAATGTGGAAGTTGCGGCAAGCGTTGGAGCATGCATGATTCCGGTTGCGAGAATTGTCAGGCAACGATGACAGTCACTGAAGCGATTCAAGTTACTGTCATTGAAGAACCAAAAATTAATAAAGAAATTTCCGCCTCGACGATTTTTGTCAAAGCCGAAGACGAGAAGAGAATCGCTAAGCAAACGAACCTTCGTGTTAAGTTCATCCTTTGGCTGATTCTGCTTACGATCATTCTCTTCGCAGTGGTTTCTGCTTTGATCTGGTTGTATGATCCGTACTATTTCTATGAAGCCTATTACTCGCTGCGACGCCGATGGTTAGGAGGCGGGTGAAAATTCTAAGGAGAGTCCATGCGCACGAATTTCTCTGTTGCACGAATTTGTATTTATATCACCTTCATTTTCCTCTTTTCATCCAACTTTTCCTTCGCACAAACACCGCCAATCAACGTCACACTCTGGTTCGATACCGAAGATTACATCCTTCCGCAAAGCGATGATGCCGCGAAAAGATTAGCGGAAATGCTGACGCGGCTTGGCATCAAAGCTACTTTTAAAGTGGTCGGAGAAAAAGCCAGAGTCCTCGAACAACGTGGACGAAAAGATGTCATCGAAGCCCTGAAAAAACACGAGATCGGCTATCATTCAAATTTGCACAGCCAGCATCCAACCCCGGCGGAATATTTGCAAAATACGGATTGGGACGAAGGCGTCGCCGAATTCTATCGCCGCGAATCGCAAGGCGTAAAAGACATTCAGCGCATTTTTGGACAAACGCCGAGCTGTTACGGTCAACCCGGCAGTTCGTGGGGGCCGCAGGCGTATCCGGCTCTCAAGAAAATGGGCATCAACGTTTATCTCGACGAAGCGAATCACGTCGGCATTGACGATCAACCATTTTATTACGGTGGGATGCTGAACATTTTCAAGATGCGCTCCAATGTCGTACGGATGGAATTATTCGGCGAAAATAATCTGGCAAACGGCAAAGCGAAATTTTTAGCCGCGTACGAAAAATTGAAAGCGAAGGGCGGCGGTACGATCAGCATTTATTATCACCCGTGCGAATGGGTGCATCAGGAATTCTGGGACGGCGTGAATTTTAGTCGTGGTGCGAATCCTGCCAAGAAGGATTGGAAATTACCGAAAATGCGCAGTAGGGAAGAGACGGAAAAGGCGTTTCAGGATTTTGAGGAATATGTGAAATTTATTAAGGCGCAAGCGGGTGTGAGGTATGTGACGGCGAATGATTTGGTAGATAATTATGAGGATCGTGCTATGAATATTGTATTTAATGAAACTGACCTCGGTTGGCTGGCACAATTTGTTCAAAAGGAAATTACATTTCATCATCCAGTTTCAATTAGTTTTTCAGCGGCTGAACTATTCTATTTGTTAACAGAAGCTACTTCCCAATATTTTGCATCAGGTAATTTCCAACCGATTCGATTATTGCCGATGGGGGGACCAAATCGAATCTTCGAATCAAAAATTCAAAACAAAAACTTATCGAAAGTAAAATGGGAAGCCTTTTCGGCGAGTGTCCGTGAAACTAACAACTATTGTCGAGTAAACATGCGGATTCCAAGCGAAATATTTATCGGTTCTGAATCAATTTCTCCGACCGATTATTTGGCAACGCTCGGCTCATTCGTCGAAGTCATTCTTAAAAAAGAAGCTAAACCTGAATACATCGAAATCAAGCACGGCAACTTCACCGCCGACAAATACGTCGCCGATGATGATCCGAAAATTTTCAATTGGGTGATTCATCCCGAAGGTTTTCACGCGCCAAAGATTATGGAATTAGCAAAATTACAAGCGTGGACTTTGAAGCCTGCCGTGATGAAGAAATAATCTTAACTGGTGCGCAAGCATCTTGCTTGCCACAGCGGGCGAAGCCTCGCTGTCCTCTCGCGCAGGAAATTACTTGCATTAAAAATCCTACTTGTGTGAGCCTCATTAGCATCGCTTCGCTCGCTGAAGGCAAGCAAGATGCTTGCGCTCCAGTCAATGCGTACAGTATCTTGCCTTCAGCATAGTTCTTATCAAAAAATTATTTTACCTCTGGAGAATTTCGTGAGTATGCCTTCAATTCGCACCACCGTAGTCGGTTCGTATCCCGTTCCTGAATGGTTGATTGGAATGCCCAGTCAGCAGGCATTAATTGACGCCACCCAAGTTGTTTTCAAGCTACAGGAATTAGCTGGCATTGATGTCGTCGCCGATGGGGAACTTTATCGTTGGGATATAAATCATCCTGACACCAACGGGATGATCGAATATTTTATTCGCCCGATGGGTGGAATCCGAAATGAAATCACACGCACCGATTTAGCTGAATTTCAAAAGCTGGCAGGAATGGGTTTTCGTGCCGCTCCCGCCGGAGTCGTGGAAGGGCCGATCAATGAAGGCACGTTGAGTTTAGGCGCAGATTATCGTCGTGCGCGTGCCTGCACCAATCACGCCATGAAATTCACTTTGACGGGGCCGCACATGCTCTGCAAAACGCTGATGGATCATTACTACGGCAATCAGGCGGACTTAGCGATGGGCTTGGCGAATGCACTCGCGAATCAGGTCGCGGAGCTTGATCCCGAAGTAATTCAAATTGACGAAGCCAACATTACCGGACATCCCGATGAAGCCGAATGGGCGGCAGCGGCAATCAATGTCGTGCTGGATGCGGCGACGAAAGCCAAAGAAAAAGGCGTTCATTTGTGCTTTGGAAATTACGGCGGTCAATCCATTCAACGCGGCGAATGGGCGAAGTTGATTGGCTTCCTGAATCGCCTGCACTGCGATCACGTAGTCCTCGAAATGGCATTTCGCGGCTACGATGAATTGCAGTATTTCAAAGAAGAACTTGATCCGAAAATCGGGCTTGGGCTTGGCGTCATTGACATTAAAGTGAATACCGTCGAAAGCCCTGAACTCGTCGCGCAGCGCATCGAAACTGCGGCGAAAATTATGGGCGAAGGTCGCATCACCTGGGTGCATCCCGATTGCGGATTCTGGATGAATAAGCGCTCGATTGCGGATCGCAAAGTTGCGAATTTGGTCAAAGGGCGGGATTTGTTTTTGGGTCGGTAAGAAGAATAGACCACAGATCACGCGGATTAAGCGGGTTTACGCGGATCAGACCCGCGAGCATCAGCACTATCCGTGTGATCCGTGGTCTATTCTTTCAAGGAATAATATGTCCGGCATCAATAAAAACATCCTCGCTTTTATGGCGCATCCCGACGATGCGGAATTTCTATGTGCGGGAACGCTCGCACGGCTGAAGAAACTGGGCTTTGTGATTCATCTTGCTACGATGACGGCGGGCGATGGCGGCAGCGCGGTTTTACCGAATGAAGAAATAGCTGCGATTCGTTTCCGCGAAGCGCAACAGGCTGCGGCGATCTTAGAAGCTGATTTTTATTGCGTGCAACAGCAGGATTTTTTTGTGACTTTTGGAAAATCTTCGATGCAAGCGGCATTGGAAATTATTCGGCGGGCGAACCCGGTTTTGGTTTTCACGCATTCGCCGCAGGATTACATGACCGATCACGAACAGACTTCAATGATCGTCAGAGCCGCCTGTTTTGCGGCTTCGGCGGTGAATGCCAAAACAGGAATTGAAAACCCTGCGCCTGTCATTGAAAGCATTCCGCATTTGTATTACGCCGATCCAATCGAAGGCAAAGACATTTTCGGACAACCAATTCAGCCTGATTTTTATGTGGATATTTCTGAAGAAATCGAGACGAAATCAGCAATGCTTGCCTGTCACGCCAGCCAGCGCGATTGGTTATTACAACAACACGGAATGGATCATTACATCGAATCCATGAAGCATTGGTCAGCGCATCGCGGTGCTGAATTCGGCGTTGAGTTTGCGGAAGGTTTCCGCCAACATTTAGGTCACGCTTATCCGCAGAATAATTTGTTGGAAGAAATACTTGAGTCAGTTTGATGCGAGAGTCAGTACCACCTGCGGTAGCGGGTGGTTAGCATCCACATTACTTCCACCCGCTACCGCAGGTGGTACTGACATTGGTTCGAAATATGAAAAACATCGTCATCACTGGAGTCTCTACCGGCATTGGTTACGCCATTGCCAAAACGCTTTGTAAGCATAATTTTCACGTCTTCGGCAGCGTCCGCAAAGCCGAAGATGCGCATCGTTTGACGTCAGAATTTGGTGCGAAGTTTACGCCATTAATTTTTGATGTCACCGACGAAAAAGCTGTGTACGACGGCGCGAAAATTGTGCGAGAAAAATTGAACGGACAAACACTCGACGGCTTAATCAATAACGCTGGCATCGCTGTGCCGGGGCCGCTTCTTCATCAACCGATTAAAGATTTTCGCAAGCAGTTGGAAGTAAACGTCACGGGGCAATTAATCGCGATTCAAGCGTTCACGCCGTTGCTCGGTGCGGATCGAAGTTTGCAAGGGAAGCCAGGAAGAATTCTCAATATGAGTTCGGTCGGCGGGAAAAATGGCGCTCCATTTGTAGGCACGTATGCTGCTTCAAAGCACGCACTGGAAGGGCTTTCGGAAAGCCTGCGCCGTGAATTAATGCTCTATGGAATTGATGTAATTATCATCGGACCCGGTGCGATTTCGACTCCGATTTGGGACAAAGCAAACGAAATGGATATTTCTGAGTTTGAGAAAACCGATTACGGAAAAGTATTGGATGGTTTTAGGAGATACATGACCAATGCCGGAAAGCATGGCTTGCCCGCTGAAAAATTAGGCGAGTTAGTGTTGCATATTATGACGACTGCAAAACCGAAAGTGCGCTACGCGATTGTTCCACAGCGATTAAAAAATTGGACGATCCCGCAACTGTTGCCAAAGCGAATGGTAGACAAAATTATTGCCAAACGGCTCGGATTCAAGTAGGTAAAGTAGGCGTCCCACCTGCTCAGGCGGGACGCCTATCGAACATTTTTATTTCAGATCAGGTGCGATGAATCGTACAAATTCAAGTTCAGCCAGCTTCGATAATTTCTCAATTGAAATTTTTCCAATTAATAATTTCGAGTCTTTCGGATCAGAAATAATTTCTAATCCAAGCTGTTTGAGTTGTGCGAGGACGCTTGCGTTTTTCACGGTCAACCAGATTTGAATGTTGGCAGTATTGCCCGCAACGAATTTTGATTCCTCTGCCGAAGCGGGAGAATTTAGATTCTGTCGCTGAATGACAGCCGCGATAGTTGGATGTAATTTTGGAGAGATGACAACCTTACTATCATCCTTCGCAGGTTTAGTGCGTTCTCTGATTCGTTCCTGTGCAGGAGTTGCGGCTGGTGCGGCGGCTTTTGCAGCGGCAGCACTTGCACCGTCTACTGTTATATTTACGGTCTCTGCCGTTGACAGTTGATAAGCGCCACCGCCTCCTGATGCGACACCCATTCCGCCACCTTTACCAAAACTTCTTTCTTCTAATTTTAATTTGTCATGTTCTTGATTCCCAAATACTCCACGATGGCTCACACCTTCCGGCATTTCCACCGGAACTTCCACTCTTCGCGGAGTCGTGCCATCCGTCAAAATTCGTTCTTCCACTGCGACAAAAGACGTGTATTGCGTCATCAGGCGATACTTCAATCCAAGCTCGGTGATTGCGCCTTTGAGGTCTAAGCGTTCGCCGTTGTTTGGGTCTTGCATGGATAATGCATCAATTTTTGTGCGTGCCCAGAGAGTCGCCAGAACATTATTTTTCGGTTCGTATTCCGGCAAATCTATTGCGATTTCCCGTGTCAGGATTTGCCCCGCTTGTCTGCCGCGAATGCGGATTGTGCCTTTGCCACTGCCACTGTATTTTCCGGTTAAGACTAACGGCTTCGCGCTGAATAAATCATTGATCTGCGTTGGATAAACATCGCTGACTTTTAATCCGCCCCAATCAACTTCGATGTCAGTTAAGAGTGGATTCTGCACCCGTTCGTGAAAGCGTTTCGCCGCAGCGGAGCCGTCATCGTTGAGCGCGACATATTCGACTTCACCGCGTCCGGCTTGTGCCATTTTATCTAACAGAAAACGATTGACCGAAGAACCGATTCCGAAGCTGAAAATCCGTGCATTCGGATGACGTTTGATTTCACTGATGATTTCATTTTCGTTGCCGATGTATCCATCCGTCATAAAACAGACGATTCGTAAATGAGCCTGTGAATCGGTCGGATCAAGCGCGGCGCGAATAGCTTTCATCATTTCTGTTCCACCACCGCCACTGCGTCCCTCCAGAAAATTCTTAGCGATGCGCAGGTTTTCAGCGGTTGCGCGAACGGGCGCAGGGAAGAGAATCTGCGTGTCTCCGGCAAACGTAATCAAGTTGAAAGTGTCACGCGGATTCAATCCGGCGAGGGCTTGGCGCATTGATTCTTTGGCTTTTTCAATTGGAAAGCCGGACATCGAACCCGATGTATCAAGTACAAAAACTAATTCTTTCGGCGTAATGTCATCTATCATCGGACGATCCGGTGGTTGCAAAATGAGCTGGAAAAATCCGCCGTTTTCGCCTTTGTGCAGCAGGATTGCATCGGCAATTTTCTTGCCTGCGACATCGTATTTGATGATGAAATCTTTGTTCGGAATTGTATTTTGATGGCGCAATTTGATGACCGCCTGATGGTCGCCATTGCGTTCTAATTCGACTTCGTGAGTTTTAGAAATTACGCTATCAATCGGCACTCCGGCATTGATGGAAACTTCGATGGAGATGTCGTGTCCGGCGCGTGTTCCGGGCTTGGCGACATTCGGCGTAATGCGCGAAGCATCAGGAACCTGCGTCGTATCCGGCGACCATCCTCCGGCTTGTTTTCCAGTTGGAGTGCCCGGAATGTAGCGCGGCCCGACCACCATCGGGAACATAAATTCGTAATTGCCATCTTCATATTTCAACGTCTCGACATAGCTGATGACGATTTTGACTTTTTCGCCGGGCATGATATTGGTGACGGATTGTGTGAAGATATTCGGACGTTCCTGATCCAGCAACGAAGCTACCTGACCATTGCGGCGGGCGTTGTCATAAATTTGCTGCGCTTCTTCGCGGCGTTTGATTTTGCCTTTGACGGTGCGCTCTCCGATGAGCATGGTCATATCGTCAACGGCAGAATTTTGTGGTAGCGGGAAGGTATAAACCGCTTCGATTTTGTGATCGGCAGAATTCTCAAATTCCTGCGTGACCGTGGCGCGGACGAGAAATCCGCTGATTTCGGCTTTCACGTCGGTATGTTTGAGCGGACACAATCCACTTGGATTTCCTTCTTTATCGTAAATGGTAAGTTCACCCTGTGTAGATTTTGAGGGCAATTCCTTGATGTTCATCGTTGTTTCGTTTGGATAAAGAATTGTCGCCCGAGGCTTGGATTTATTAGCCCAAACGAGCATTCCGGTGAGCGAAGCGGCGAACAAGACGGCGCAAAAAATGATAAGCTTTCGTTGCATAAATTTTCTCCCTGACAGAAATTGAAATCGGTTTGTCGCAACTGGAAAATTGTTGCCGACATGACATGAACGTCTGCCAAAAGATTTCTTGCACAGGAAATAAGAAAAAAGTTTAGAGTTACGCCTTCAGGCGTATGAGCTGGAGAATACGCACGCCTGAAGGCGTAACTCTGAACGTGGCAATTTGCGAAGCGCGTCCGAATCTACTATCCTTTGTTTTACTTGGAATCATTTCAGCCCTCAAATCAATCGAGAAATCTGGTTTAGGCGAAAACTTTTATTTATGGAAATTTTTTTAGCCGGGAGTTCGGCGAAAAAAATGTAAGCAAGAATGTCAGACTCTAACGAAATAAATTTATTGCCGACAGTGGCGATCATCGGTCGCCCCAACGTTGGAAAATCTACACTTTTTAATCGCCTCGTCGGTTCGCGCCGCTCCATCGTCGGCGATTTACCCGGCATCACTCGTGACCGGATTTACGGGCAAGTTACTTGGATGGATCGCGGATTTTTGCTCGTGGACACAGGCGGCATCATTCCCGATGACGAAGCAGTTATTCCGGCGAATATTTTCAAGCAAGCGAAACAGGCAATCGCGGAAGCTTCGCTATTATTTTTTGTCGTAGATGTCAGAGCCGGCGTTTCTTCGCTGGATGAAGAAATTGCCAAGACGCTGCGCAAGCTCGGCAAGCCCGTATTTATTATTGCGAACAAAGCGGAAACGATGCGGACTGCCGATGAAGCCGGAGAATTCCATCGCTTCGGGTTCGATCAGGTGTTTCCGGTTTCATCCGAACACGGCATTGGAATGTCGGATTTGCTGGATGCGGCATTAGAAATTTTACCCGTTGCCGCGCCTGAACCCGAAGTTCAAAAAGAAATCAAAGTCGCAATTATCGGTCGTCCGAACGTCGGGAAATCTTCACTGGTAAATAAATTATTAGGCGAAGATCGCGTGATAGTTTCGGATATTCCGGGAACTACCCGCGATGCGATTGATAGCCTCGTACCCTCCTCGCGCCCGGATTTATTGCCGCTTCGCGTGGTTGATACAGCGGGCATTCGTCGTAAGGGTAAGACGCAACAGCTCGCCGAAAAAATGTCAGTTGTGATGGCGCGCAAACATCTGGAAGAAGCGGATGTCGCGATGATTTTGATTGATCCGATTGAAGGCGCGACACACGTAGACTGTGCCATTGCCGGACTCGCGCACGAGGCCGGAACTTCGCTAATTATTGTGGTGAATAAGTGGGATTTGATTGAAAAGGACACGTACACGGCAAAAGTTTTTGAAGAAAAATTGCGCGACCAGATGAAATTTTTGGACTACGCGCCAATTATTTTTATCTCTGCTTTATCGGGGCAGCGCGTCCATAAGCTGCACGAATTAATTGCCAAAGCGAATGATGCTCGCAATCGTCGAATTCCTACGGGGCAATTGAATCAATTTTACCGCGATCATCTGGATCAACCGAAAGCTTCCATGTCGGCAAAATCCCGCATGAAGGTTTTGTATCTAACGCAGGGGGCAGTGCGTCCTCCGGCATTTGTTTTATTCACGAATGCGCGCAATCAAAAGAAATTACATTTTTCGTACGAGCGATATTTGATTAATCGTTTGCGCGAGACGTTTGATTTTTATGCGACTCCGATTCGATTAAAGCAGAAGGGCAAGTCATAAGGTAGGATAGGCGTTCCGCCTGTCCTCTTTTTCTCACCAGAAATATCCAGGACAGGACAGGCGCCTACCTTATCTTTTTTATTGCCGAAAACCTGCATAGCTGCTACTCTCTATTTTCCTATTTCAGCCCCTTTCTAATTATTAACCCCCCTTCAGGAGCTTACATGCTAAAGAAAATAATTGTACTCACACTGCTTGTATCATTCATCGGGAACACCACGATTTTTGCCGGACTTGGCAGCAAGAAAGCTGCTTATCAAGGCGGCACAACCAAAGACAAAGACTTCGCCGGAGCCAAAGAAGGCGTCGAAGGGAATTTTATTATCAACGATGAAGCCGCGTTGAAATTTGATTACGAAATCAACAAAGTCAAAAAAACTTTCTCAATCCCTTACAGCCAATTTATTGATGTCGAATACGGGCAGAAAGCCGGACGTAGAGTTGGTGCGGCGTTGGCGACGGCGATTTTAATCAGTCCGGTCGGACTGTTTTTACTCTTCTCAAAAAAGCGGAAACATTTTGTAACGATTGGATATAAAGGCGAAGACGGAAAAGATCAAGTAGCGATTTTTGAACTTGGCAAAGATATTGTCCGCGAATCGCTGGCAGTGCTGGAAGCCCGTTCTGGTAAGAAAATTGTGTATCAGGATGAGGAAGCTAAAAAATCAAGCAGTAAAGGGAAGTAGTTTTAGACTGGAGCGCAAGCGTCTCGCTTGCCGTTTGCAAGCGGAGCGATGCAAACGTCGTGGCGAGGATAATACCCTGAAGATTAAGTGAACCGCTCGCCACGTCACGCGAGCGGCGTTTCACGCGCTCGCGGGGCAAGCAAGATGCTTGCGCTCCCTGTCTATCCTTCTGAACCTAATTTTTTCTTAATTCCAAACCCTTCCTTCAGCGTCGCCTTGAAGTAGTCGCGGTTCATTCGCGCAATAAAATCCAAACTAATTTCTTTCGGACAGGCTGCGGAACACGATCCGGTGTTGGTGCAGGCTCCAAATCCTTCTTCATCCATTTTAGCGACCATATTCAGAACGCGGCGATGGCGTTCGGGTTGACCTTGCGGAAGGACTCCGAGATGACCGACCTTGGCGGCGACGAAAAGCATCGCAGAGCCGTTTTTACAGGCGGCTACGCACGCACCGCAGCCGATGCATTGCGCGGCATCCATTGCCTGATCGGAATCAACCTTGGGGACGAGAACGGCGTTTGCGTCGGGTGCGGCTCCGGTCGGAACAGAAATAAATCCGCCGGATTGAATGATGCGGTCGAAGCTGGTGCGGTCTACGACTAAATCCTTGATGACGGGAAAAGCCTTCGCACGCCACGGTTCGATCATGATTGAATCGCCGTCTTTGAAGCTGCGCATGTGAAGCTGGCAAGTCGTACAGGCATCAAGCGGGCCATGCGGAGTTCCATTAATGACCAGCGAACACATGCCACAAATTCCTTCGCGGCAATCGTGATCGAAAGCAATTGGCTCTTCATTTTTGCTGCTTAATTCTTCATTGACGACATCAAGCATTTCTAAAAAAGACATGTCAGGGCTGACATCTTTCGCTTGATACGTCACCATTTTCCCGGCATCGGAGGCGTTTTTTTGTCGCCAAACTTTTAAAGTGAGATTCATTCTGCTTGCTCCGCAAGGGCTGTTAGCAATTAGCTTTTAGCTGTTAGCCAATCTTCTGGCTAAATGCTAATACCTAACCGCTAACCGCTATTTATAACTTCTCGTTGACATGTGAACTTCTTCGTACACCAGATTTTCTTTGTTCAATTCGGGGAAGCTGTCTACGCCTTTGTGTTCCCAGGCGGCGACGTACGAAAATTTATCGTCTTGCCGCAGTGCTTCGCCATCTTCGGTTTGATATTCTTCACGGAAGTGACCGCCGCAGGATTCTTCGCGGTGGAGCGCGTCGTAGCACAGCAGTTCGCCGAACTCCATAAAATCAGCGACCCGTCCGGCCTGTTCGAGCGACTGATTTAATTCCTGGTTATCGCCTAAAACGTTAACGTTTTCCCAGAATTCCTGACGCAATGCCGGGATTAATTCCAGAGCTTCTTTCAAGCCTTTTTCGTTGCGCCCCATCCCGCATTTGTCCCACATGATTTTCCCCAGTTCGCGGTGGAAATCACGTGGCGTTCGTTTGCCGCGAATGGATAACAATTTATTGACGCGGTTGTTAATTTCTTCTTCCGCTTTTTTGAATTCAGGATGGTCTTCGCCAGGGCGATTTTTGGGATTGGAGGCAAAGAAATTTCCGACTGTATAAGGAGCCACAAAATATCCGTCCGCCAAGCCCTGCATTAACGCCGAAGCTCCCAAACGATTCGCACCGTGATCCGAAAAATTGGCTTCGCCCAGCACAAATAATCCCGGAACGTTGCTCATCAAATTGTAATCCACCCACAATCCGCCCATCGTGTAATGTACGGCAGGGAAGATGCGCATCGGTTGTTGATAGGCATTTTCTCCCGTGATCCGCTGATACATGTCGAACAAGTTTCCGTAGCGTTCGCGGATTTTATCTTCGCCTAACCGTTTGATGGAATCAGCAAAATCAAGGTAAACGCCTAGCCCGCCGGGACCGACTCCACGACCTTCATCACAGGCTTCTTTTGCCGCCCGCGAAGAAATATCACGCGGCGCGAGATTGCCGTAGCTCGGATATTTACGTTCTAAATAATAATCGCGTTCGTCTTCGGGAATTTGATTGAAAGCGCGATTGTCGCCTTTTTTCTTGGGAGCCCAGACGCGTCCGTCATTGCGCAACGATTCCGACATCAACGTTAATTTTGATTGATGGTCGCCGCTGACCGGGATGCAAGTCGGATGAATTTGCGTGTAGCAGGGATTTGCAAACGTCGCACCTTTTTTATAAGCGCGGTACGTCGCAGTGACGTTGCAGCCCTGCGCATTGGTTGAGAGGAAAAATACGTTGCCGTATCCGCCCGTCGCTAAAATTACTGCGTCCGCCGAATGCGAAGAAATTTTCCCCGTCACCATATCGCGGACGACAATGCCTTTGGCGTAGCCGTCAACGATGACGACATCCAGCATTTCGGTACGCGGATACATTTTGATTGCGCCAGCTCCGATTTGTTTGCTGAGTGCTTGATAGGCTCCGAGCAATAATTGCTGCCCTGTTTGTCCTCGCGCATAAAACGTACGCGAAACTTGTGCGCCTCCAAATGAGCGATTCGCCAGCGTCCCGCCGTATTCACGCGCGAAGGGAACTCCCTGTGCCGCGCATTGATCTATGATATTGACAGAAACTTCAGCGAGGCGATGAACATTGGCTTCGCGGGCGCGGAAGTCGCCGCCTTTGATCGTGTCGTAAAATAAACGATATACGCTGTCGCCGTCATTTTGATAATTTTTCGCGGCGTTAATTCCACCCTGCGCGGCGATGGAATGCGCACGGCGCGGGCTGTCCTGATAACAGAATGCTTTGACGCCGTAGCCAAGCTCGGAAAGCGAAGCCGCCGCTGCTGCACCTGCTAATCCAGTGCCGACAACGATGACTTCGTATTTGCGTTTGTTCGCCGGGTTGACGAGCTTCGCGTCCTGTTTGTATTTGCTCCACTTTTGACCGACTGCACCGGATGGGATGTTGGAATTGAGTGTGATTGCCATATTTTATTAAGTCGTCCAGTGGGCTGCCAGCCCGCGACTGTTCCCAGCAAGTTATTCGCAAGGAACAGGTAATGAAATTCTGAGCAGCCCGTGCTACGTCGAGCGTGCTACTTGACCAAGCCAGCTAAAACCGAAATTACAATCGCGCAATTTCCAACGAAGATTGCACCCGCTCCGATTTTAGCGGCGATGCCGATAACGTTATTATATGCCCCATTTTTGATGCCCAGCGATTGAAACATTGAAGCGATGCCGTGACTTAAATGCAGGCAAAGCAATGCCATTACAATTAAATAAAACACTGAATTAATCGGATTGCTGAAACCGCGTACGACCATTTGAAAAACGTCATGGTTTCCACTGGCATCACGCAGCGCCAAATATTCCGGGTTCGTCACGCCAATCGTGAACTGAAGCAAATGATAAATGATAAACGCGAGAATGATGGTTCCGGTGATCGCCGCCGTCCGCGAAGACAGTGAAGCTCCGACAGGTGCACTGCTGTTGCCGTAACTAACAGGACGCGCGGCTCGATTGCGTAACACTAATTGAATCGCCGTGACAATGTGCAGAATGGCAATAGTCAGCAATCCAAGTCGCGCTCCCCACAATAAAGGGGCTTTTGATTTCAGCAAGTGCGCATATTCATTGATCGCATCGGCTCCGGCAAAGACTTGTAAATTGCCGAGCATGTGAATAATGACGAAACCGAAAAGCCCCAGCCCGGTAATCGCCATGATATATTTTTTGCCTAAAGTTGAGTTAAAGAATCTTGCTACAATAGTCATTGGAAAGTACTTTGAAACTTCCTTGGTTGTTCACACCGCAGAATCTGCATTGAATTTTTTTGAACCTCTGATCTGACAGGAATTAAGTTTTATATTGTTCGGACTTAGCCCGACTTGTCAATTGTCGAAGGTAGTTTTCCAGTTTTTTCTGACCAAATTACGGAGCGATGGATTCTTTGGTATTCACGACGACTCCGAAATCCAGAAACTCGAAAAGTCTCCGGTCAAAGTACGCGACGGGTTTTATGAGCCATCGCAGCAGTCCAACCGGGTAAGCAATAAAGCGTGCCTTTTTATTAAGTACAGTAAAACAAAGTTCACCTAATTCCCGTCGTGAAAAAACTTCCGGCCCGCCGACATCGAATTCTGTTTCATTCGCTGTAATGGCGTTGATGCAGGCTGCTGCAACTTCGGATTCGTGAATCGGATTTGTTTTCGCGCTCCCGTCACCAAACAGCGGAATGATTCCTCTGCCGGCCAGTTTGATGAATTCTTTAAAGATGTAAAAGATTCCCGTCGGACGAATAATTGCGTACTCCAGCCCTGAATTTTTCAATTCTTTTTCAAACGCTGCGTGTGCCTCAAAGTACGCGATACCTGCATTTTCATTGGCTTTAAAAGCGGAAACGTAGATGAATTTTTTGACGCCTGCGCGTTTTGCTTCGTCCAGTAAATTTTTATTCGCTTGAAAATCAACGTCAAAATATGTCGCGTTACGATCTTTGGTTAGCCCAAGTTGCAGGCTTGCGCCGATGGCAGAAATCACGACCGCAATTCCATCGCAGGACTTTTGAAGAGATTGAGGAGTTCTGGCATCTGCGATGAAAATATCTGAATCAGAGCTGCTTGAAGGTTCGAGTTTTTGTGAATTACGCACCAGCACGCGAAGTTCATACTCGCTGGAGTTCAGAGCTTTGATTAACTCTTTTCCAACTGCGCCAGTTGCTCCTGCAATAAGAATCTTTGCCATAAAACCTCACGACCGGATCATAAAATAGCAATCTCGCTTGTATTAGTAAAATAGAAAAGAATAATATTAAGTATAAGCAATTCTTATATCGAAAATTATGCATCTCGAAACCCTGAAAACTTTTTGTGACCTGATTGAAACCGGAAGCTTTTCTAAAGCTGCCGAAATAAATTTCGTTTCTCAATCCGCTGTTAGCCAGCAAATTAAAGTCCTCGAAAATCGGTTTGATTGCGTGTTGATTGAAAGAAATATGCGGCGCAAGGTGGAGCCGACGCCAGCCGGACGACAGGTGTATTCAGCCTCGCAGGAAATCATCCAACGGTTCAAGGCTCTGGAAGTAGAGTTGCAAGCGAAAGATCAAGCCATTGCCGGAACGGTTCGATTGGCGACTGTTTACAGCGTTGGGCTGCACGAGCTACCGCCGTATGTGAAGCAATTTATTCAGCTTTATCCGCAGGTGAACGTTCACGTCGAATACGCCCGCACAAATAATATTTACGAAGCCTGCCTGAATAATTCCATTGATTTTGGGATTGTAGCGATGCCGCAACGAAAGCCGCAGTTGGAAGTAATCCGGTTGCGCGATGCGGAATTAGTCATGATTTGCAGTCCCGAACATAAATTAGCGAAAAAAAGAAAAGTGAAATTAGCGCAGCTGCAGGATGAGCCGTTCATTGCCTTTGAGCGGGACATTCCGACGCGCAAAGAAATTGACCGCATTTTGAAAATTCATCACGTAACGGTTCGGAATGTAATGGAATTCGATAACATTGAAACCATCAAGCGATCTGTCGAAGCAGGGAACGGGATTTCAATTTTGCCGGAAACGGTGGTCGCTTCAGAAGTTCGCAATCAACAATTAGTGGCACTGAAATTTCTGGATGGAACGTTCACTCGCTCGGTGGGGATCATTCATCGGAAGGGGAAAGTGTTTAGTGCGGCGGCGAGCGAATTTATTGAACTGATAAAGAAGTAGAAATGCAGAAGCCCGCACGCAGTAAGGGCGTTTTTGTATAGTAATGACGCCCTTACTGCGTGCAGGCTGCGTGCAGGCTTCTGCATTCCAAAACACAAAAAGCCTGGCGATCCCTCACGGTCACCAAGCTCTCTGTGTCACTCAACTTAATTTCTTCGGCAATCGTCATCACTCACAATAACAACGGTTGCCTTTCTGACTCTCACTTAACTCTTCTCACATTTTACCAAACGCCAGCTCGGAAAAAAGGTTCCAGAAAGTTCCGAAAAAAATTTAAGAAATATTGACCCAGCTTGATTGGCTCCCGCTCCGGTCAATCGCTTCGATGATTTTCATATTGGCGACAGCATCTTCCAGCGGAGTCGGGACAAGCGTATTATTCAAAACCGCCAGTGACATTGCATCCGTTTCTAAAATGTATTGATCGCAAATCTCAAAACTGATTTCTTCAATTTCTGCTCCGCGCTGATGCCAGATGCGGCACGGTTTGTCCGGCGGAGCATTGACCGGAATTTCGATTTCGATGCGCCCTTCCGTTCCAAAAATATTACAGCGCTGATAAGAAGTAAGTTGCGTCGAACAGGTGAAGGTTGCCGTTCCGTTTCCGAAATCTAAAATCCCCGAAGCGATGCGATCCGTGTGAAAATTCGGATCACGTTCCAGAATTCCAATAACTCTGGTTGGCTCGGCGTCGAAGATAAATCTTGAAAACGAAATGTTGTAACAACCAATATCCATCATCCCGCCGCCGCCGATGTCGGCTTTGTTGCGAATATTATTTCCGTCGTTATTGAAGTAGGAAAAAAATGATTGAATCGTTTTCAGTTCGCCGATGCCTCCGGCTTTGACGATTTCTTTGGCAAGCATCCATTGCGGATGGAGGCGATACATGAAGGCTTCCATAACCTTTAAATTCGGGTGCTGTTGCGCGGCTGTTAATAGTTTTTCAGCTTCGGCGGAATTCAACCCAACGGGCTTTTCACAGAGCACATGCTTTCCGGCTTCGAGGGCTTTGATTGACCAGGGAACGTGCTGATGATTGGGCATCGGATTATAAATCACGTCAATTTCAGGGTCGGCCAATAATTCTTCATACGAGCCGTAGGCTTTGGGCAGTCCGAATTTTTGGGCAGCCGCTCGCGCCTTAGATAAATCGCGCGAAGCAAGCGCTACCAGTTCAGTGTGTTGCGATTTGAGCATTGCCGGAATCACTTTCGTCTGCGCGAAATTTGAAGTTCCGAGAATGCCCCATTTAACTTTTTTCATTTATTTTTTCCTTAGTTGCGCGAAGCGGTACAGTACAGAGAGCGGTAGCGA
>JAYVZE010000169.1:0-14902 GCA_043783625.1 Blastocatellia bacterium
ATTCGCAATTATGTTTTGCTTGCAGAGTACGGGTTACAAGCATCCCGGTATGCATCCGTCGCTGCAGGTCTCCCATCGAAACCAGTGCACCCCCACTTCAAAGAGCGTTCGTATTTACAGGAGGAACGCGGACGAATTAGAGTGTACGGGTCAGAGCTGTGAGTGTCAATCAATCACTTTTTAGGATTTTTTCATTTCATGCATCAATTCATTTGTATTCCCATCACCGAAACTAATGCTGCCGCCTTCATCGCCGCTATTGCCGAAGCCGCACCGCTGGCCGACATCATTGAATTACGTCTTGATTATCTGCCTGAACCTGAGCTTGACGAAGTTCTAAAAAATATTTGTGCTCATCAAATTTCCAAGCCGTTGCTGTTCACTTATCGCCCACACGGGCAAGGCGGAATGCGAGATTTATCACTGGAAAATCGCCTCAATTTCTGGCGCAGCCTGAAACCTGAAACAATAAAGTTAATTACTTTCGCCGATTTTGAATTGGATTTGGTTGAATATCTCGCTGATAAAATTCCTCCAATTGAATGGAGTAAAATTATTTGCTCAAATCACAATTTCGATGAAACGCCTGCAAATATTGGTGAGATGTATGACCGCATCGCACGCACTCCTGCTGCCATTATTAAAATTGCCACGAAAGCGAATCGCATTGCCGATTGCCTGCCGCTGTTTGATTTGATGGAGCGAGGCGAAAAACCAGCGATTATTTTAGGAATGGGATTGCCCGGCATTGCGACCAGAATTCTAGCTCTGTCACGTGGAGCGATGCTCACCTTTGGAGCCTTAAAACGTGGAGCCGAAAGCGCCAGCGGGCAACCTACCGCTATAGAATTACGGGATTTATTTCGTGTGCATCAGCTTTCAAAAGATAGTGAAATTTATGGCGTGGTCGGAAATCCGGTCGGTCATTCGCGCTCGCCGTTAATACATAATTCATCTTTCAAATTTCTCAACCGCAACGCAGTTTATTTGCCATTTGAAGTTGATGACATTTCTGAATTCGTCCGCGATTTCGTCCATCCGAAAACTAAAAAATTCGACTGGGACTTGCGCGGATTGAGCATCACGATTCCGCATAAAATCAACATCATGTCGCTCTTGGATTTTATCGCTCCCGAAGCGCAAGCCGTTGGCGCAGTCAATACCGTCGTCGTCAAAAATAATGAACTTCACGGGTATAACACGGATGTCGCCGGAGCGATGAAACCACTGGAAACATTGATCGAATTAAAAGGCGCACGCGCCGCGATCATCGGCGCAGGCGGAGCCGCCAGAGCAATTTGCTACGGCTTAAAAACACGCGGAGCTAAGACGACAATTTACGCAAGAGACACTGCCAAAGCCAAAATTCTCGCGGATGAATTCGATTGTAATTTTGCCGCAATGTCAGATTTCAACGGAGCCGCCGACATCTTTATCAATTGCACCCCCATCGGGATGCAAGGTCTCAACGAAGGCATCAGCCCTGTCAATCCCAAAGCACTGAAAAATGTGCAGCTTGTTTATGATTTGATTTACAATCCGCACGAAACGCAATTACTCAAAGATGCTAAAGCCGCCGGATGTAAAACGCTCGGCGGAATGGCGATGTTGACTGCACAAGCTGGGGAACAATTCAAATTGTGGACAGGCGAAGAAGCTCCTATTGAAGTTATGAGATATGTTGGCAGAATGCAGTAATGATAAATATCTTAGACAATAATAACGAACGAATAATTGCGAGTCTTGGATTTCCATCGCTGCATAATATTTCTGGTCGGAATTCGATTGCTGAGTTATTTGGAAAGAGCAAGAAACGCTGTGGAATCTACGTGCTTCATTTTGACAGTAACACATACTACATAGGGCAAGCATTGGACGTGGTTCGCCGATTCGGTCAACATCGAAAAATACACTCCGATATTAATGGCTTTTCATTTTTGCCAATTCCAAACGCAAACCTTGATGAACGAGAAAGACAGTTCATTCACATTGCTGAGATTAATGGATTGCCAATCACTAATAGAGTTCACGTATCATCCATATTAGGTGAAACCGATTTAGATTCCGTTCTGAGTGAAGAAGAACAAAGCAATTGGTTGGCTGCACAGAAAGAGTTCAATTTTGACGATTTAGCACCTCGTATTACGTTACCAAAAGAGCAATATCTTCGTTATTCTCAAGCCTTCTCCAGATTCCTAAAGCGCTCTGACCAAAGACAAGTCACAGAGCTTATCCAAAAGTATATTTCCCTCTGTATCCCTGCATATCAACGCACGGAGTATTCCTTTTGGAGCCTTACTTGTCTTCCATCTACAAATAAAAGTACTTGGCCTCGTATTGCAGGCGTGAATATAAATTTCATGGAAACTTTTGTCATTGGACATAATTCCGGGAATCACAATACTCATTGGAGTTTTGTAAACATTGCGAAAACAGTAATTGAGCAGCATTACCCCTCAATTCGTGCATTTCAGAAAAAATACCCGTTCGTAGATATTCGAGAAGGAATGTATCGTGCAGGAGGAAATGATCAAATTACGGTACAAGTACCAGAGCTTGCGAACATGTCAGAACTCTTATCAGACAATGCTGTTATATCCGCCGCTGGTTTGCTCAATTTACGGTTAATGAGAAAGGGTGGAACTATTTATGCAAAATATCATTGCCCGCAACTCGCCGATGCTGTGCTTACATAATAAACATCTATCCATTGTTGCACACGGAGCCATTTCGCTATGTGGTTTAGTAATTTAGCACTCCCACGTTTCATCCAAATCATTCGTGTTCTATTATTCCCCTACATTTTTAATTTATAAAACAAAGGCTGTTAACAATGACGACTCAACCCGATTGGGCAATCCCGAATTATCTTGAAGTAAATAACGATCACTTACACATCAACGGCGTAGACGCGACCGAACTCGCTCAGCAATTCGAGACGCCACTGTTTGTGATTTCGGCTCCGCGCATTCGTGAAAATATTGCGCGCTTGCTCGAAGCGAAAAAGCATCATCCGAAATTAAAACTTTGTTATGCCTCCAAAGCCAACAATGTTTTGGGCGTGTTGCGTGTAGTCCAGGCCGCAGGTATAGACATCGAAGTTAATTCAGGCGGCGAATTATTTCGCGCTCTGAAAGCCGGGTTTCGCCCTGATCAAATTGAGATGAACGGGATTTCAAAAACGGAACAGGAAATTGCCGAAGCCATCGAAGCAGGAATTTACGCCATCAATCTTGATTCGCCCTACGAATTGGAATTAGTCGAAAAAGTTGCGATGCGCCTCAACAAACGCGCCAACGTGACCGTGCGATTAGTTGCCGGAGTTGGCACGCGCTCGCACGCCGGATTGCAGACTGCGCTTTACACTTCCAAATTCGGAATTTCTCCGTCACAGGCACGCGAAGTAATGCTGCGTGCACTCCGAAATCCTGACCATATTAATCTAGTCGGAATCCACATTCACGTTGGATCGCAAACGCCCGATCCTGAGCCGTACGCTGAAGCTTTTGCGACAATGTGGGAACACGTCGTCTGGCTGCACAAAGAAACCGGGCACCAGTTGCAGCACATCAATATCGGCGGAGGCATTCCCGTAAATTATTTGCGCGACCGTTCGCAAGCCGAAGAAATTTCTGAAGATGAACGCAACATGCTCGGTGCGATTTTGACTTCGGACGAAGCGATTGGTGCGGCAATCAAAATCGTCCGCGAATCGGCACGCAATGCCGGAGCAGAACATTTGCTCAACGACATCGAAATCGTGATGGAACCGGGACGCAGTGTCATTGCTGATGCGGTAACGATTTTGACTACGGTACGAAATATCAAATCGCGCCCCGAAACCAAAGAAAATTGGGTGCTGACCGATGCGGGATATAACCTGATGCTTTCGATGGTGATGTATCACTGGTATTACCACGCCGTGAATGCTTCGCGTGCCAGTGCAGCTCAGGAGGCGAGTTACCGAATGGCTGGCCCGTTGTGTGACGGCGGAGACGTTTATTTCGATTTACACGGCGATGGACATTTGCCCGATTGCCGCCTGCTCCCGAAAAATATGAACGTCGGTGAAATCATTGCGATGCTCAACACCGGAGCTTATACGATGTCCCAAATGACGGCTTACAATGGACGCCCTTTTCCGGCTGCGGTGTTGGTGGACGATGACGGCAAAATTGAAGTTATCCGCAAGCGTGACACGTATGAAGATTTATTGATTAACGAAGTGTAATGAAAATTGCGTTACCAATTCTTTTGCTGTTGGCTGGATTTCTTGCTCAAAAGTTAGAACTTTCGAGTACCCAACATCTTTCATCCAAAACACAAATCGTCATGCTCGGCACAGGTACTCCGAATGCTGACCCTGATAGCTCCGGTGCGTCAGTAACGATTATCGTTAATGACACTCCATACATTATTGATTTCGGTCCCGGTGTAGTTCGCCGTGCTGAAGCTGCTCGTCGCAAAGGTATTCCAGGCTTGGCAATGCCAAAATTGAGCAAAGCATTCGTCACGCACCTGCATTCCGACCACACCCTTGGATTTGCAGATTTAATTTTTTCGCCGTGGGTATTGGAACGTAAAGACCCGCTTGAAGTTTTCGGTCCGAAAGGTCTCAAAGCGATGACCAATCATCTTGTCAAAGCCTATAAAGAAGACCTTGAGATGCGACTCTATGGATTAGAACCATCGAATAAAACGGGCTACAAAGTGAACGCGCACGAAATCAAACCGGGGGTGATTTACAAAGACGCGAACGTCACTGTCAAAGCCTTTTTGGTCAAGCATGGTTCGTGGAAAGAAGCCTACGGGTTTCGCTTTGAGACGCCGGATAAAACCATTGTGATTTCCGGCGATTGCGCACCGAGCCAGAGCGTCATTGATGCTTGCAATGGCTGTGATGTATTGATTCACGAAGTCTATTCGCAGACGGGATTTTTAAAACGAACTCCTGATTGGCAAAAGTACCATTCCAGCTTTCACACTTCCTCACGCGAATTAGCAGAAATAGCCACGAAAGCCAAACCTGGCTTGCTGATTTTGTACCATCAGTTATTCTGGGGTACTTCTTCGGCAAAATTATCAAGGCAAAGTTGTATCAGGGCATGATTTGGATGTTTACTGATACAATTGTAAGCCGTTAACTCACTTATGTAACGTTGGAAAGAGAGGAAACCTATGCTGCCAAACGTGATTGATGCCATTTACGAAAACGGAGTCTTTAAACCATTGATCCCACTAGATGCACAAGAACACCATCATTATCGTTTAATTTTGGAGCGCGCCACACCACACCCTACTCTCGACAATTTAATTACTGATCCTGCGCTGGCTGCCGAAGTTGAACGTCGTACCACAATTTTACCCGATGGTCGGCGGCTTATTGAATTAGGTGGATTGTTTTCGGCGGATTTTAGTAACGTCTCAGAGGATGAAGACCCTGCGGCAGAGGCACTGAAAGAATTTCGACACGAACGCGCCAACCACTTCGATGAACAATGGCCTGATCCAAAAGCAACGGAGGAATAGTGGAATACGTTGCTGATACCCACGCGATGGTTTGGTATTTATTCGCGCAGTCACGGCTTGGTAAAAATGCCTTCTCCGTATTGGCTGATGCTGCATCTGGGAATTCTCGAATTTATTTGCCTGCCGTAGTTATCGCTGAAATGATTATGGTAGTTGAAAAAAAGCGCATTCCGGGAATTACAGTGCCTCAACTTGAAATTGAACTAGAATTAATGCGGCATAGTTCCAATTTCGAACTCCTTCCCTTGTTTCCCGAAACAGTTATTCAAAGCCGCACCTTAACCTCTATCCCTGATATTTTTGATCGCTTGGTTGTGGCTGAAGCTTTGCGGCTTGGGCTGCCCCTAATTACCGGAGATTCTGTCATTCAAGCATCAAAGTTGGTGACAACAATCTGGAACTAATTCAATCAACATGGCACAAGAAAAAACCCAACTCCTGCGCGGTCTCACGCTCACAGATACAACCGCTCTCGTCATCGGAACTGTCATCGGTACGGGCGTATTTTTAAAAGCCGCGCCGATGGCACAACAAGTTGGAAGCCCGACACTTGTGCTGGCTGCGTGGGTTGCCGCCGGATTGCTCTCGCTGGCGGGTGCGCTCACCTACGCAGAGCTAGGCGCAATGCTGCCACACGCGGGCGGTGAATATGTGTACTTGCGACATTCGTACGGCGAAGCCTCGGCTTTCCTCTTCGGATGGCAGCGGTTCATCGTTGCAGGCAGTGCATCCATTGCGAGCTTAGGCGCAGGATTTGCCATTTTTCTTTCGACATTTTTACCGCTTAATGCGGTATGGGCGGAACGGACTTTTACCTTTCTCGGGCAGACAATTAACTGGCAATTCGGAGCGAAACAAATTGTCGCCGTAGCCGTGATTTTATTGCTCACTGCCATCAATTGCTTAACCGTCGTCGTTGGTGGAAAAGTCCAATCCTTGCTAACGGTTCTAAAAATTGCCGGGATCGCATTTGTCGTAGGTGGAGTATTTTTTGCTTCAAAAACTGCGACGCTGGCAAATCTGGCTACGCCTGCAAATACACCTGCATGGAGCGGTTTTGCGTTGTTTGGAACGGCGATGCTCGCGGCACTTTGGGGCTACGATGGATGGAATAATATGCCGATGGCCGCTGGCGAAGTGCGCGATCCGGGACGCAATATTCCCATTGCTCTGATAGCCGGAATGGTCATCGTCATGGTGATTTATTGTCTGATGAATTTTTCGTATTTTTACGCGCTCCCCTTCGGCGAAGTCGTGACCGCGAATTCCACTAAATACCGCGATGCGTTACCTGCCGCCGCGAAAGCCGCACAGACTTTTCTCGGCGATTACGGCGGAAAACTGATTTCTATCGCGTTTGTGATTTCGGCGTTTGGTGCGTTGAATGGCTCGATTTTGTCGAATGCCCGCGTCCCGTTTGCGATGGCAAAAGATGGAATGTTTTTCCCTTCGATGGCGAAGCTCAGCACAGGTACAAGAGTTCCCGTCGTGTCGTTGATCGTACAAGCACTCTGGGCGTGCGTGCTGGCATTGTCAGGAACGTTCGATCAATTAACGGATTGCCTGTTGTTTGCTTCGTGGATTTTTTATGGCTTGGTAACTTCGTCGGTTTTTGTGCTACGCCGCAAAATGCCGGATGCGCCGCGACCGTATAAAACTTTTGGCTATCCGATCATTCCCATCGTTTTCGTTTTGGTAGCTTGCTGGTTAATTATTAATACACTCTTCACCAAACCTGTGGAGTCAATCGTTGGAATCGTACTGATTTTGCTTGGACTGCCGATTTATTTTTATTATCATCGAAAAAATGTGGCGTAAACTTTTAGTTTGCGCTGCTTGTAACTGTTCACTTAATCCTTAATCAGGGCAAGATTCTTTTCCAAATGAAGGATCCCAAGAAACACGAACTGAAACCAATCCATACACAGCGAGATATTTTCCTGCCTTCTTTATTGGTTTGAATCTCCATTTTTGGACAGTATCAATAGCAACTTTCCTTAGTATCGGATGCCCCGTTAAAGCAGTCGCACAATGCACCCTGCCTTCGGGATCAATCAATATCCGTAATGGAATAATGCCCTTTCCCTCATGGGCTGATTTTGCTTTTTCACAATGAATAATTCTTTTTTGTGTTTCTTTACTGTTGAGTTGTACTGGGGTTCCGCGCCCGTCGAGCAGTAATTCCGAATGTGTACATTTTTCTTGATTTGCTCCGTCTTGTGCCGAAGTAGCAGAGAACAACAATATCAAGGTAAAGACGATGAACGAATTCATTTATTGCTCTATTTAGGAGAAAACGAGATATTGCTAAGAATTTAATTGTTTTAGAAATCTCTATAATGCAATCAGCGCAAACTAAAAGTTTACGCCACAACTAAACCTCGCACTCCTGAAACTAACCGATCAATTTCTTCTTCGGTCGTGTAGCATGCACAACCAGCGCGGACGAATCCTGCTTCTGCCAAGCCCATTTTTTCCGCTACGGTTGTTGCGTAAAAATCTCCGTTGGAAGCGAACACTCCTTTTTCGGCTAAGGCGCGGGAGACTTTTTCCGACGGGTGATTTTTGACGGTGAAGGAAATTGTTGACGTTCGCATTCCTTCTGGTGGAAGCCCGTAAATGCGTACGCCGTCAATTTCTGCGAGACCGCTCCACAGGCGTTTCAAAAGATTTTCGTGGCGATGATGAAGTTCTGCAAAAGAAGCTTGCAAGCGTTCGCGTCGGGTTGAGCCTTCCGCTAGCGATGCCAGAAAATTGACAGCGGCGGCGGCTCCGGCCATGGACTCAAAACTTCCGGTTCCTGTTTCTACGCGGTCAGGAGAATTATCCGGCGCGGGGCGAAGTTTCGGAAAATCTACCAAATCCAAAAGATGTCGCTTACCGTACAAAATTCCGATATGCGGGCCGTAAAATTTGTATGCCGAACACGCCAGAAAATCACAATCAATTTCTTTCACATCTACTAAATTGTGCGGCGCGTAATGAACCGCATCTACAAAACATAAAGCTCCGGCAGAGTGCGCAAGTTGCGCCGCACGCTTCACATCATTGATTGTGCCGAGTGCATTGGATGCGGCTCCGATGGCAACTAATCGCGTTCGGCTGCTCAGTAAATTTTCCAAATCTTTCAAATCAATCGTTCCGGTTTCAATGTCCAACGGCACGACGCGAACCGTAACTCCGCGATCACGTTCTAATGCGCGCCACGGGTCTATATTCGCGTGATGATCTAATTCTGTGACGATAATTTCATCGCCCTGTTTCCATTGCCTTCCCAGCGCACGCGACAAATGAAATGTCAGCGAACTCATGTTTTGTCCGAAGGCAATTTCATCGGATGAAGCATTCAAAAAATCGGCTAAAGCTTGGCGCGAATCTTCAACTATCGCATCGGTTTCAATGCTCGTGGGATACAACCAATGCGTGTTGGCATTATGATTGAAAAGATAATCGGTCATCGCTTCGACGACGGTGCGGGGAACTTGCGTACCGCCGGGGCCATCAAAATAGGCGACGGGGAAACCATTATGTTGACGCGCAAGCGCAGGAAAATGAGTGCGGAGTTGTTCGGTTGATAGGACGCTCATAAATTATTTTAGTTCTAAAGAATCTTGTGTAATTAATTCACGATACCCGGTGAAATTCGTTTTGGTTAGTGTTTCGAGAGGTTGCAATAACTGTGTGCTGTAATATCCGGGAACAGATTGCGGATGACGACCATAATATCCACCGCCAAAAATGCTGCGGATAATGACGCTGTTTTTTTCCAGAGGTAAACGTTTCACATTCTCTGCAAAACGTCCGAAAGTGTCGTCTCCCATCAAATAAAATTCCACGTTTGATGTATAAAATGCAGAGACTTTTTCTCCGCGCTCTTTGAGGATTTTGCTGATTTCCAGCAAGGCTTTTGTTCCGGCTAAATTTCCAACGACGGGAATAATTAAATTACGATCTGAGAGCGATTTCACGACCTGAAAATCTGCTTCAGAAACCAGATAATTCGCCTGCTTACCCGTCAAATCTTTTTCCAGCATCAGCTCACGATAGTTTGGATAATAAGAACGCGCTGAACGATTATGGCTGGTGAATTTCAAATCCAGCCCCGCCGAAAAAAATTCTTCGTGGATGCGATTGATCGTAGCTAGGTCTTTGCTATCCAGCTTCACGCCAAGTTTTTTAAGATAGCTTCCAATTTTTTCTCGCGTCTGCTCAAAGCCTTTTCGATCTGCCGGAATTTTATCTAAATACTCGACAGCTTTGGCAATCTCCCATTTCCCCGCATCTTTGGGGACGGCTTTGCCAAATAACAAGCCCAGATATTCCACGCGATTGGTGGATAAATGAAAGAGCGATTTAAAGAGCAAATGCTGTAATAAATTGTCGCGGCGAATGTCAGAAATAAAAACAATGCCCGGACGAATTTGCGCGATGTAAGAAAAATTCTGATCGGGGCCAACTCCGATGTAGGCGCCACCAGTCACATTCATTTTTCTGAGCTTGCCCATGACGTGCAAATACGAAGCTTCATTTGAGATCAAATTATCAGTATCGAAATATCCGTTCTCTTCGGAAATTCGTTCGATTAACTGCACAAATTCAGCATCCGTGACAGTCGCTGTTGGCGCGGGTTTCGCGGCTGTCGCCTGCGCTGGAGATAAAATCACAGGCAGTGAATTTTGCGCTGAACAGCTAACCAATAAAAATAAGATTAAAAAAAATGCTCGTGACATCTGGCAAGCTCCTTTGTTGTTGTTGTAACCTCTGGCAGCGATTGTACAGCGCAGACTATGGAATTCAATCTGTGTCAGCATATTTTGGGCTTGGGATTAAATTAAGGAGTAGATTAAATGGCAGCAAAGAAAGCAACAAAAGCACCATTCACGAAAAAATTGAAACCAACCGGACCGTATACTTTAGCGATTGATATTGGCGGGACGGGATTAAAAGCTTCTGTGCTTGATGCGCAAGGGATGATGATGCATGAACGGGTCAGAATTCCGACTCCAGAAAATTGCCCTCCCAAATTAATGCTGGCAAAGCTCAAAGAGTTAATTGGTTTGATCCCTGCAACTGCACCTAAATTTGATCGTATTTCGGTTGGATTCCCCGGCGTCGTACGCGAAGGGAAAATTTTCACAGCGCATAATCTTGGGACTAAACCCTGGGTCAATTTTGATTTAGCCAATGCGCTAAAAAAACAATTCGGGAAGCCTTGTCGTGTGCTGAATGATGCCGATTTACAAGGCTTAGCGGCGATTAATCAGCTTGGCGGCAAAGGTGTAGAAATGGTCATCACACTTGGCACAGGACTGGGTTCCAGCCTCTTTGAAAATGGTCGCTTATTGCCGCACATGGAATTTGCGCATCATCCGTTCCGCCACGACGAAACTTACGAGGAACAACTCGGCGACGTCACGCGCGAAGTTGTCGGAAAAAAACGTTGGAACAAGCGCGTCGGCTTAGCGCTGGAAGCTTTGCACAACCTGATTAATTTTGACCGCTTGTATATCGGCGGCGGCAACGCAGAAAAAATTACTTTTAAATTACCGCCCTTCGTCAAGATTATCCCGAATACGCTGGGAATGATTGGCGGCGTTTATTTGTGGAAAGAGTAGAGAAAAAAGTGCTGAGGGAAAAGTGCTGAGTGATAGGACAACAGTCTTATGCTACTCCTTGCTTTCTACTCATCACTCGTTACTCATCACTTTCCCCTTTATCCTATGCCCCTTTACCTCGTCTCAACTCCCATCGGCAATCTTGAAGACATCACACTTCGAGCGGTGCGCGTCTTAAAAGAAGCGGATTTTATTGCCTGCGAAGACACACGGCATACACGAAAATTGTTAGATCACTTTGGGATTCGCAAACCTACCATCAGTTATCACGAACATAACGAACGCTCTCGTGCCGAAGAATTTACAGCGCACTTACTCAAAGGTGAAAGCATCGCACTGGTGACAGATGCCGGAACGCCGGGGATTGCTGATCCGGCGTATCGTGTTGTCGTGGCGGCGATTGAAAATAAAATTCCTGTGATTCCGATCCCCGGTGCAACGGCGATGATCGCCGGATTAGTAGCTTCAGGACTACCAACAGATTCATTTTTATTTCTTGGTTTTTTGCCGTCCAAACGACATGCCCGTCATGAGAAATTTGAAGCTGTGAAAACTATCCGCGAAACGCTGGTCATGTATGAAGCTCCGCATCGGATCAAGGAAACTTTACTGGAAGCACAAACTGTGCTTGGCAATCGCCGGGCATCGTTGGCGCGGGAAATCACCAAACTTCACGAAGAATTTATGCGCGGAATGCTTTCAGAAATCGGAGAAAAATTTCAATCCGTCGAACCGCGCGGCGAAATGACTTTGGTCATCGAAGGAGCTTCTGACGCAACTATTGAGCTTCCACAAAGTGATTTATCAATACGTGAGCAATTCGAGCGGTTAATGCAAGCTTCAGGATTAAGCCGAAATGAGGCCCTGAAACAATTTGCGAAACTGCGCGGCTTATCCAAGAAGGAGGCTTATCGCCTGCTGCTGGAAGAAAAGTCGGATGAGGCGTGATACAATATTTTTGAGTTTCAGAGTAGACCAGGTGATCGCTGGCGGCTTAGGCCGCGAGAGGAAAGTCCGAACACCAGAGGACAGCAGGCTGGTTAACGACCAGGCGGGGCGACCCGACGGAATAGTGCAACAGAGAATAGACAGCCCTAAGCAGCAATGCCGGGCGATGGTGAAACGGTGAGTTAAAAGCTTCACCAGCAACGGTGGTGACATCGTTGGCTAGGCAAACCCCCTGCGGTGCAAGACCAAATAGGGAAACGTTTTTGTAGTTGTCCGCTTCAGTCACTTCGGTGACGCGTTTCCGGGTAGGTTGCTGGAGCGTTGGAGTAATCCAAGGCCTAGATGAATGATCGCCACCTTCTTTCGGGAAGGAACAGAATTCGGCTTACCGGTCAGCTCTGAAACTCAACTAACCCAATATTTATCATGAAAAAAGCAGCTCTTCAGGACGACCGAACGAATTTTACGATTGGTGTTGCCAGCGGTTTTGGCGCACTGAAAAACGGGATCGGATTTGCGATCCTCGGATTATTACTTGGCTCCGTCGTTGGATTCAAATGGGCAAATTACAACTTTCGCCAAATTGAAAATCAGGCGCAGAACGAAAAGATTCTTCAGGCAACAAATAATCTGAAATCAAATCCTACCGCTGCCGGACAAATGCCGCAGCAGATTTTGGCAGCCATCAACAAAGCCCGCGAAAATCCCAATGATTTTGAAGCGCAACGTCAGGCCGCAGACTTTTACATGCAGGTCAACAAACTTGATGGAGCATTACCTTTTCTACAAAAATCCCACGAATTAAAACCTGACGATCCGAATGTGATGGCGGATTTAGCCGCGATTTATTTTGAGCAGAAAAACCTGACAGAAGCCGTCAATTGGTCACGCCAAGCGATTGCCAAAGAAGCAAATCATCCGCTGGGAAAATTTTACTTAATGGCTTCTTTGGTTGAGAGCAATCAAAGTTTAGGTGAAGCAGACAAGCTTTTGACTGAATTGGAACAGTCAGCCAAAGCGAAAGCCGCACCGCCCGAAGCACAACGCGCACTTACGCAAATGCGCCAACGATTACAACAAGCACGTAGCAACAAAGGTGGAGGAGACGCGAAAACCATGTTACAACATGGCCCGGATACCGGAGGCAAAAAGTGAATTTCATTATCCGTATCGTAGAAATTCTGATCGCCTTCGCGTTCGTCGTTTATGTCTTTAAAGCAATTACGCGGCTCAGCTCCAAACTGAGCAAAACTGCGAAAGAAATTAACCAGATGCGTGACCAGATGGGTGGACGCTCAGCGACCGTGAATAGTACAGCAATGCTTCGCTGCGTGGCGTGCGGTGCCTTTGTTTCCACCAAAGATGCCAAACAAATTGTCAGTGCCGGAAATGCGCAAACTTTTTGCTCTGACGAATGCCTGCATGCTCGCGCCAAAAGCGTTTAAGCTGAAAATAACCAGAGAGGGAAGTTATGGCAGTTACAGAAATATTTCTTGAGCCTGAAAAAGAATACGAAATCGTCAACGGTCAACCGGAGGAAAAAGACATGGCGGGTGCACGACACAGTAGAATTGGGACTCGATTAATCGGCAGACTTCAGCCTTTTGTTGAGACCCATGAATTAGGAGAAATTTACGGCCCGGATGCAACCTTTACGATTGGCACTAATCATCGGCTGCCTGATGTATCATTTGTCGCTGCCGCTCGTATTCCGCCCGAAGGTGACCCGGAAGGTATTTGGGAAATTGCTCCCGACCTGGCTGTCGAAGTTGTCTCTCCCAACGACATCTGGGAAAAAGTTCACGGCAAAGTGCTGGAATATTTTACCGCTGGTGTCAAACAGGTCTGGCTGGTTTCACCGGAATATAAAAACGTTTTTGTTTTTGACTCTCCAACGCATACAACTATTCTCAGTGAATCCGATGATTTACTAAGTGAGCAGCTTCTGCCTAGCTTTCGATGTCCTGTTAGCGATCTCTTTAAGCCTCCCAAACACGCCTGAACACTAAGTTTTTCTTCGCTTCTGACCTTGTCCGAATCCCACTGACAAAGTATAATTTAAGTTTGATTTTTTAAGCTTTTCATCACCTCTTTAAGACGAGCAGGATTCTGACTTTTGCTCCTTTGATGGTGTGTTTTATCAGCTTGTTTTTTTCACCTCTCGACGAAGGATTCGGTTAATGGAGACTCTACAAAAATTTGAGATCAATATCGAAGACGAAATGCGGCGCAGTTATCTTGACTACGCCATGTCCGTCATCATCGGACGCGCCCTCCCGGATGTCCGCGACGGGCTGAAACCCGTGCATCGTCGAATTTTGTATTCGATGAATGAGAGTGGTTTAGTCCCCGGCAAACCCTACAAAAAATCGGCTAACGTGGTCGGAAACGTACTTGGTTCTTATCACCCGCACGGCGACTCGGCGGTCTACGATTCAATGGTGCGAATGGCGCAGGATTTTTCGTTGCGTTATCCGTTGGTTGATGGTCAGGGAAATTGGGGTAGCGTTGATGGAGATTCGGCGGCGGCTTACAGATATACCGAAGCTCGTTTGACGAAAATTGCTACCGAGCTGCTGGCTGACATTGAAAAAGAAACGGTCAAATTTGCTCCGAACTACGACGATTCAAAAACAGAGCCAACCGTCCTTCCCGCTCGTGTCCCAAACCTTTTGCTGAACGGTGCAGAAGGAATCGCAGTCGGAATGGCAACCAAAATTCCTCCTCATAATTTGAATGAAATTATTGAGGCGACGGTTCATCTGGTAAACAATCCTTCGTCCACTGTCGCGGATTTAATGAAGTTTATT
>JAYVZE010000170.1:0-9718 GCA_043783625.1 Blastocatellia bacterium
ACGCCCTTACTGCGTGCGGGCTTCTGCAATGGCTGAAAATGAAAACAATTCTGGCGATAGATCAAGGAACCACCAACACCAAAGCCTTGCTGGTCAATGCCGCAGGCGAAGTGGTTTCGGTTGCCTCACAAGCCTTGCAACAAACGTATCCGCATCCGGGCTGGGTGGAACAAGACCCGACCGCAATTTGGCACAGCGTACAAGCCGCAATAGATCAATGTTTGCAAGCCGCGAACAATCCTGAACTCGCTGCGATTGCGATCACAAATCAGCGTGAATCCGTCATGCTCTGGGATCGCAAAACGGGCGCACCAATCAGCCCCGTAGTCATTTGGCAATGTCGCCGCACGGCTCCGTTTTGCGAAGAACTGCGAGAGCGTGGATTGGAAAAAATGTTGCGTGAGCGCACCGGGCTAACAATTGACCCTTTATTTTCAGCTTCAAAAGCAAAATGGCTGCTCGACAATATTCCTGATGCACGCAAACGTGCAGAACAAGGCGAAATTTGTCTCGGCACAATGGACAGTTGGGTGTTGTGGAATTTAACGGGCGGGAAAATTCACGCGTGCGATGTCACGAACGCTTCGCGCACACAGCTTTTTGGCTTGCGCGAGCTTAAATGGGATGAAGAGTTATTGGCGTTGTTTGATCTTCCCGCTGCAATTTTGCCGGAAATAAAACCATCAAGTTGTGTTTACGGAGAAAGCGTCAACGTCGGGCAACTTCCCGCCGGAATCCCTATCGCCAGTCTAATTGGCGATTCGCACGCCGCGCTGTACGGGCAAGCGGGATTTGAACCCGGCGCGGTCAAAGCGACATACGGAACAGGATCGTCATTGATGACGCCTACGCCCGCGCCTGTGATTTCAGAAGCAGGATTGTCCACGACAATTGCCTGGGGGCGCGAACAAATTACATACGCGCTGGAAGGAAATATTTCTGTCACCGGAGCGGCGGTGCAATGGTTCGGCGAATTTTTGAGTTTGCCGAATCCGACGCAAGATGTCGCACGACTTGCCGCCACCGTAACCAATAACGACGGGGTTTATTTTGTTCCAGCCTTTGTTGGACTCGGTGCGCCGTATTGGAATGAAGCCGCGCGAGGATTAATGACAGGACTTACGCGCGGCACGACTGCGGCACAGGTTGCGCGTGCTTGCATTGAAGCAATCGCTTACCAAATTCGCGCTGTGTTTGATGTGATGAATAAAACTTCGCCGCAGGGGTTGTCTGAATTACTCGCAGACGGCGGCGGCAGCAGCAATGATTTTCTCATGCAATTTCAAGCCGATATTTTGGGCGTTCCCATATCACGTTGTACTTCGCCTGATGTTTCTGCACTGGGCGCGGCATACTTGGCTGGCTTGGCAATCGGTCTTTGGAATTCAGAAGCGGAAATTGCTGCGCTCCCACGCGAGCGAGATCGGTTTGAGCCACGAATACCTAAGGCTGAAGGCGACCGTTTATATGCGGGTTGGCAAAACGCAATTGCAAAACTGGTACGGTAGGTGTGCCAGCATCTTGCTGACATCCTAACTTGCGAGCGTTGCCAGCAAGATGCTGGCACACCAAAAACAACAGGAACAACCAATTTGGCACGCATAGACGAACTCAGATTATTGACCAAAGTGGCGCGGCTGTATTACGAGCGCGGCTTGCGTCAAGCTGTGATTGCAGAGCAATTAAATCTTTCGCAAGCTACGGTGTCGCGCCTGCTTAAACGCGCGGAAGAAGAACGGCTGATTCGTATCACGGTCAGCGTCCCGCTTGGCGCGTACCCGGAATTAGAAGAAGGGCTGCAAGCAAAATTTGGCTTAAAAGACGCCATCGTGGTTGATTCGGTGAACGACGACGAACAGATTTTACGCGACATCGGAACCGCCGCCGCATTCTATGTCGAAACCACCGTCAAGCGCGGCGAAGTTGTCGGCATTTCATCTTGGAGCGCGACTTTATTAGCAATGGTGGACGCGATGCATCCGTTGCCCAAATCAATTGACGCGAACGTCGTCCAAATACTCGGCGGCGTAGGCGACCCCGCAGCCGAAGCGCACGCGGCACATTTAACGCGGCGACTGGCTACGCTGATGCACGGACAGGCAACGTTTTTGCCTGCGCCCGGTGTGGCGGGTTCAGCGGATACACATCGAATTTATCTGGAAGACCCGTTTGTGGGTGAAGCGATGACATTGTTTGATCGCGTGAGTTTGGCGTTGGTTGGAATGGGAACGGTTGCGCCTTCGCGGTTGCTGGCGAGTAGCGGCAATGTATTCTCGCCTGAAGAATTGAATTTGCTGCGCGAACGAGGTGCAGTGGGCGATGTTTGTTTACGCTTTTTTGATGGCGACGGGCAGCCTGTTATTACGCCGCTCAATGATCGTGTTATTGGCATGAGCCTGGAAAAATTGCGCAGCGTGAAACGCACAGTGGGCGTAGCGGGCGGCAAACGAAAGCTTGCGGCAATTCGCGGCGCACTTAAAGGCGGCTGGATTAATGTACTCATTACAGATCGTTTCACGGCGGCAAATTTGATTGAAATATAAGCAGGCAAAAGAAAGGTTTCAAGCATACATTGAATTGCACTACACACAATTTTTTACGGTTGATATTTTTGTCGCTTTTGTTTATTGCGTTTAGTGGTCTCAGTGCGTGCAAGCTTTGGACAATTCGTCCGATTGAATCGAAGGCGCAACACACCGCCACAACGCAAAACTTCAATGCCGATGCGTATGTGAAGTCAATTTGGGAAAGCAAAATTGTTCCGACTGTAACAGAAAAAGCCGTTGATCTAACTACAGTCTTGAACGCGCTGGATGCCAATGTTGACGAGGCGAAAAAACAATTTGGACTTCGGTACGATAAAGACGCAACGCATTTCATTGTCAAAGGTGAAGCCGTAATTGTTCGCGTTAACGAGGAATCTCCGCACCGGACACTCACAATCAAGCCTACAAACTATAAAGGGAAAATGGAGGTTGTTTTACAGATCGGTCCTGTTTTTCGTGGCACGGCATTGCGCGATGCGATGGGCTTTATTAATTTCAACGACTTCAATAATCAATTGCAATTTGCCGAAGTGTCTACGAAATTGCACGAGCGCGTGGAAGAAAAAGTTGTGAGGGGAATCACCCCACAACAAGGCGCAAAAATTTCATTGCATAGCGTGTTCTCATTCCAAGATCCAAAAAAGATTTTGCTAACTCCTGTAACAAGAGACTGGCTTGTTGGAGGTAAATTTTGATACCAGAAAATAATGCTGACATCATCTTGTGCGCCGCAGGTATTACGAAAGTTTTTTCGGGCACAGTCGCGCTCAAACAAGTTGATTTCAATGTGTATCGCGGCAAGGTGAATGTGTTGATTGGTGAGAACGGCGCGGGCAAATCTACACTGATGAAAATTCTAGCGGGCGTAGAGCAACCAACCGCAGGCAAATTAATTTTGAATGGCGAGCAAGTGCATTTCAAGAACCCGATGGAAGCCACCGCGCACGGCATCGGCATTATTTATCAGGAACTAAATCTTTTTCCTAACTTGAGCGTTGCCGCCAATGTTTTTATGGCGCGAGAAGTGAAAACAGGCGGAGTGTTCATTGACGAAAAAACGCAGGAACAACGCACCGCCGCGATTTTACAGCGATTTGAGCAACCGATTGATCCGCGCTCGCTCGTCGGAGATTTGCGCGTAGGCCATCAGCAAATTGTCGAAATCGCTAAAGCTCTTTCGCAAAACGTCAGCATCCTGATTATGGATGAACCGACTTCGGCGTTAAGCTCGACAGAAGTTGCCGCGCTCTTTCGCGTCATTGAAGAGCTAAAAAATCAGGGCGTTTCGATCATTTACATTTCGCACAAATTGGATGAACTGCTGCAGATTGGCGATTACGTGACGGTGCTGCGCGATGGACAATTAGTTGCGGAAGCGGCAGCAAGTGAAATCAATACGAACTGGATTGTCGAGCAGATGGTTGGACGCAAACCCGAATCATTTTTTCACCACGAAGAGCACGAATGCGGCGGTGAATTGCTGCGCGTCGAAAATCTAACGCTCAACAATCCACGCGGTGGCGAAACGATTTTGCAGGACATTTCGTTTGTTTTACGCGCCGGAGAAATTCTCGGCATTTACGGCTTGATGGGGGCGGGACGCACCGAAGTTTTTGAATGCTTAATGGGCATTCGCACTGCTTATGAAGGCAACTTATCGCTTGAAGGAAAACCGCTCACAGGCCGCACTGTAGCGGATCGCATCGCGCAAAGAATCATGCTGGTTCCCGAAGACAGGCAACAACAGGGCTTGGTGCAAACGCTTTCCGTCGCCAGCAATATCACGCTGGCAAATTTGGCGAAATGCACCAAAGGAATTTTTCTTTCAAGTCAGGCAGAAGCGAATCACGTGACGAGTCTCATCAATGATCTCGCTATCAAAACCGCTTCGCCAAACAATTTGATTGGCAGTCTGAGCGGCGGCAATCAACAAAAAGTTGTCGTCGCAAAAGCATTGCTGACGGAGCCAAAAGTTTTGTTGTTGGATGAACCTACGCGCGGAATTGATGTTGGCGCAAAAGCAGAAATGTTTGAAATTATGAATCGGCTCGCGGCAAAAGGTTTGGGCGTGATTTTTATTTCTTCTGAACTAATGGAAGTGCTGGCAATGGCGGATCGCATTCTTGTCATGTCCAAAGGAAAAATCACCGGCGAATTTGAGCAAGTGAACGCGACGGAAGAAGCCTTAGTCGCTGCTTCCGGCATTGGACACGGCTCGCAACCGGAAAGGAATCGTTCAGAGTTCAAGCTTTAGCTTGCCAACGAACGCCGGCGAAGCGCGGCGTTCGACAAGCTGAAACTTGAACTCTGAACTTCTGTTATGAAAGCTACACAGCAAAACAAACAACAATGGCGCGAAATGTTTTTCAAACTTCGTGCGCTCATCGCTCTGATTTTATTGGTTGTGGTGTTCGCTTCGTTGTCTCCGGCATTTTTGACCACAGGCAATTTGCTCATCCTTGCCAAACACGTAGCCATCAACGCAATTCTCGCTATCGGCATGACCTACGTCATTCTCGCGGGCGGCATTGATCTTTCAGTCGGCTCCGTAGTCGGTCTCGCTGCGATGATTGCGGGCGGATTAATCAATCAAGGTTTAGTGCTGCCGATGTTCGGTGTCGTTGTGTATTTCAACATCTGGCTGATTATGCTCATCACCTTGCTGGTCGGCGTGTTGGTGGGAGGATTGAATGGATGGCTGATTACGAAATTCAGACTCGCGCCGTTTATCGCTACGCTTGGTGTAATGTATGTTGCACGCGGAGCAGCCTTGTTGCGGTCAAACGGAGCTACATTTCCGAACCTTGTCGGTGATCCCGAACTTGGCAATACAGGTTTTCAATGGCTTGGCTCAGGCATGTTGTTAGGAATTCCTGTGCCGATTTGGTTGATGATTTTGCTAGGCGTGATTGGCGTTATTGTTGCGAATAAAACTCCGTTCGGGCGCAAAGTCTACGCCATCGGTGGCAACGAACGTGCGGCTGAGTTATCAGGCATTCGCGTGAATCGCATTAAATTATCAGTGTATTTGATTTCAGGATTTTGCGCTGCGTTGACGGGATTGATTATCGCTTCGCAATTGTTGGCAGCGCATCCGGCGACGGGCGAATCGTTTGAGTTAAATGCGATTGCGGCAGTAGTATTAGGCGGCACTTCGTTATCCGGCGGCAGAGGTACAGTCGGCGGCACCTTAATCGGAGCCTTTGTGATCGGCGTGCTCAGCGATGGCTTGGTTTTATTGGGCGTTTCAGAATTCTGGCAAATCGTCATCAAAGGCGTTGTGATTATTCTGGCGGTGGTGGTGGATCAATTACAGCAGCGATTAAAGCGATAAATAAACGCAAAGGAGCAACGGATCAAAGATTGAGCAATAGAAAAAAAGTCTTTGACCCTTTGTTCCTTTGCGGTAAGTATTTTTGAGAAGGACTAAACTTTATGACTCGTAAAAATATCATTCGACTACTGATTTTATTATTTGCGTTTGCTCTTTTTGGTTGCGGGCGATCACCACAATCAACTCAATCCGCGTCCGGCAAAAAATTAATCGTCATTATCACCCCGCCGCACGATAATCCGTTTTTTAAAGCCGAAGCGGAAACTGCTGAGGCGCGTGCGAAAGAACTCGGTTACGAAACAATGTCTATGACGCACGGTAACGATGCGAATCGGCAGGATCAGTTGATTGATACGGCGATTGCGCAAAAGGCAGTGGCAATTATCCTCGACAACGCGGGCGCGGACGCTTCCATTGCTGCCGTACAAAAGGCGAAGCAGGCGGGCATTCCATGTTTTCTGATTGACCGCGAAATCAATGTTAATGGAATCGCTGCGGCGCAAATCGTCTCGAACAATTATCAGGGCGCGACGCTGGGCGCGGAAAAATTCATTGAGTTGATGAGCGATAAAGGCAGCTATGTCGAATTGGTTGGCAAAGAATCCGACACGAACGCGGGGATTCGCTCCAAAGGCTACCATGACGTGTTGGACAAATATCCGGGACTGAAAATGGTCGCGCAGCAAAGCGCAAACTGGAGCCAGACCGAAGCCTATTCAAAAATGGAAACAATTCTACAATCGCATCCCGACATCAAAGGCGTGATTGCGGGCAATGACACGATGGCTCTGGGCGCAGCGGCGGCGTTGAAAGCTGCGAATAAAAAGGCTGTTATCGTCGTGGGCTTTGATGGTAGCCCCGATGTGATTGCCGCGATTAAGACCGGAGACATTAAGGCTACGGTGTTGCAACCTGCGGCTCATATTGCTCGCGTAGCTGTCGAGCAAGCTGACAAATACATCAAAAACGGATCATCCGGCGCAGCCGAAAAACAATCCATTGATTGCGAGCTCGTCACGCACGAAAACGCTGAGCAATACGGTTTATTCGGGCGTAAGTAAGAAGGACAGATGATGAACATACGAAAATTGAAGTTGACGAATCCGCTTATTTTATTGACGATGGTGATGTTCACCATCAACGCAAATATCAACGCGCAAGCCTTACAGCCAAACTACATTGATGATTTCACGGGCAAGCCGCGTGTCATCGCCTTGACTGACATCGGCAACGAACCAGACGACCAAATGTCATTTGTGCGTCTGTTGTTGTATTCCAATGAAATGGATTTAGAAGCGTTGGTGGCAACAACCTCGACGTGGCAAAAAAATAAAGTCCAGCCTGAAACGTTGCACAAAATTGTCGTGGCTTACGGTGAAGTCCGCGCCAATTTACTCAAACACGCTTCAGGCTGGCCGGAAGCTGCGCAACTTGATGCGCTGATTTCTGCCGGACAACTCGCGTATGGAATGGCAGCAGTTGGCGCAGACAAAATGTCTGCGGGGGCTGAAGCCATCATTCGTGCAGCCGATAAAAATGATCCGCGTCCGCTGTGGGTGACGTTGTGGGGCGGAGCCAATACGTTGGCGCAGGCGTTGCAGCATGTTCGTGCGACACGCTCACCTGCGGAAGTTGACAAGTTGGTTGCCAAGCTTCGTGTCAGTTCAATTTCAGATCAGGACGATGCCGGTCCGTGGATTCGCCGCGAATTTCCTAATTTGCATTACATCGTCAAACCGAGCAGTCCCGATAGCGGCGAATACGCTTCGGCGACGTGGACGGGCATCAGCGGTGATGTGTATTACCGCAATTGTGCAGGCGCAGATGGCAGCACGGTCACGAACGAATGGCTGGAAACAAACATTCGCGTCAAAGGGCCGATGGGCAAGTTTTATCCGAAGTTTGCTTTCATCATGGAAGGCGATACGCCGTCATTTCTGGGTCTGACGAACAATGGCCTGAATAGTTATCGCAATCCAAGTTGGGGCGGTTGGGGCGGACGTTATATCTGGCGGCAACCGTACGGTGAAACGCATCCAATTTGGTCACAAGGCGGTGATCTTTTTCCGCGCGTTACCTCGGCAGATTCAGTTGTCGGAATGGACGGCAAAACGTATGTTTCCGATCACGCAACGATCTGGCGTTGGCGCACGGCGTTTCAGCATGAATTCGCCGCGCGGATGGATTGGACGATCAAGCCTTTCGCATCCGCCAATCATAATCCCGTTGTCATTGTGAATGGCAAAGATGGCACAGCACCGATCAACATTGAGGCAGAAGTGGGCAAGCCGATTACACTTGATGCGAGCGCAACCAAAGACCCCGACGGTAATAAGCTCACATACCAATGGTTTCATTACGAGGAAGCGGGGTTTTTACCGAAAGTAAATTTGTCAGTGGTGACAATTGCGCAAGGCGATACGGCGAAAGCGACTGTCACGCCAACGGCTGCGTGCCGTCCCGCGTGGCTTGGCAATCGAGCCTGTGCGAATGGAATTGCTCACATTATTCTGGCAGTCACGGATAATGGGACACCTGCGCTGACTTCGTATCGGCGCATAATTCTGAATGTTCGTAGTTCTCAATGATGGCAGGATAATCAGGGCTTTTTATAGGAACTGTGCATTTTTAGAGCCGGTCAATTTCGTCTTTTGTTAGCCCTGTAACTTTTATTATAAATTCAGCTTCCATTCCTTCGTTTTTAAGATTTTTTGCTACTGCGATCATTCCTTCGATCATTCCTTGTGCAAGTCCTGTTTTAGTCGCTGTTTCGATAGCGTAATCGTAGGTGTTTTTGTTATCTCTAAATATTTTCAAACTACTTTCGTAACTGTCCAGCTCAGCTTGTCCGAATCTGGCAAGTTCAGCTTTCTCAAATGCTTGAGTAAACACATCGTCTTTGAATAATGTCGGGATGGTTTGGAAGTCTTCTAAATGTTTGATGAAATAAAGCCACTTATCAAGTCGTGTTGCAATTTCAGCCTCTTGCTTCTTGAAGTTTGGCATTTCAAGATAAATATAGGTGAGCTTGTCGTAAAACGTCTGACCATTTTGGTTTTTGAGTTTGATGGTATGAACCACTTCGTTTCTTTCAGGTTCTGTCTCATAATCGTCAAAGGTGAAATCCAAAATTCCAATACAAAAAACGGCTTTCAGGTTGTAGTTCCATTCCCCTTTTTCAGCTTGTTCTCTGATGGGGAAAGTCGAGTAATAGATCGTTCTTTCTTTGAAATAGTTTTGTTTGGCTTTTTGCAGTTCGACAATGAATTTCTCTCCGTTTTCGGCCTCACAATAGATGTCATAAATGGCTCTTCGGTCTGCCTCTGTCTGACCAAGTTGTTCTGTATTCTTGAAAGTTAAGTCTTTTATTTTGTTCGCCTGGGGCAGCAGCGCATTTAAGAAGTCAATCAACAGGGGTTTGCTGGCTTCTTCGCCAAAGATTTTTTTGAATCCAAAGTCGGTAAACGGGTTGATGTATTTTGCCTTCATCACCTCATTGTCTGAAATTATTGGCAAATTTACAAATTTTTATAGAAGTATTGTTGGCAGGTTCAATTTTGTACGGGCACTGGTTGCATTGCCACTGACGGTTTGAAGCTTAGCGAAGGGCGGGATTTTTAGCACTAAAGTTTATTAGAATCCCAAAACCCGCCTTTTGCCAAACTGCTGTTACGTGTAGTTTTTTAATTGGTTAGTTTGTCAATTTCATCAATTATTAGTTCGGCTCTCTTTTCAAGAAAGTCAATAGAGTTGTTGTGACATTTAAAATCAATGAGATAGCTGGAAATTCCAGAGGCCTGCGCAGACTTCCAGTACGTCATCGTAGAGATCGAAATCG
>JAYVZE010000171.1:0-31246 GCA_043783625.1 Blastocatellia bacterium
GTTTGTTGAGGCTTCGCAAAAGAGGCACAGTTGCCGATAGGTGCAACAAACTGAAGTTTGTCGGACGTCGGAATATGAAAATTTTCTTGCTACTTGCCGCGCCATTTTTTTTGATTCTATTTCTGGTTTTATCATCCAGTGCGCAGCCATCTGTTCTTAACCCGGATATTTCAGCTCAAAATCCGGCTGAATTTGCCTGTCCAATGCATTCCGAAATCACCGGAAAGAAATCGGAGAAATGTTCGAAATGCGGAATGGAATTGCAACCCCGTGCCAACGCCATCACCGATGAATTTGTCGTCAAAATTGAAGCCTCTCCGAAGCAAATTATCCCCACGCAAAAAACTACCTTCAAGTTTGTCATCCTGCATCCCAAAACCAGCGAGCAGATAAAGCAGTTCAATGTGATGCATGAAAAATTGTTTCACTTGTTTGTCATCAGCCACGATTTTTCAAATTTTGAGCATCTTCATCCGGTCTTGCAACCCGATGGAAGTTTCATCGTCGAAGCGATCTTGCCAACCGCCGGGCTGTATCATTTCTTTTGCGATGTGTCTCCGGTTGGCGGCATCGCGCAGGTTAGCCATCAGATGTTGGTTACGGCTGGATTCAAAGCCGACGCAGCAACGCTGCAAGCCAATCTCAAATCCGAAGATCAATTTTCTAAAACCGTTGGAGGTATTAATTTTACTTTGGATTTTGCGCCTTCGCGTCCGGCGGCGGGACAGCCTTCGGCATTGCGATACAAATTAAAAGATGCGGTGACTGGTGAGCCGGTTGCGGATTTACAGCCATTTCTGGGAGCGTGGGGACATACGATAATCCTGAGCGAAGACGCGTCAAATTATTTGCATTCCCATCCCGTCGAAGCCCCTAAAACATTGAAGCCGGGGCAATCACCACCAACGATATTTTTTGAGACATTTTTTCCGCGACCGGGGAAGTATCGGATTTGGTCACAGTTTAAAAGGCACGATCAGATCGTCACCGTTTCACTTGACCTCACTGTTTCGCTTCATTCCTTCTGACATTTGATTTTGTCCTCTTGAAAATTCCCGCCTAAAGTCGTATTACTAAAATCCTCAAGCCTTACTGTATATTTAATGTTCACTTTTCAAAGGGGGCAAGATGCAACGCTTTGGATGTTTGTGGTTAGTTTTGGGGATTTCAGTTTTGTGCTATGTAGCCGCAGCGCAAACTCCAGTCAAGTCCGGTTCCAGTGCAATCACGGGAAAAATAACTATTGAAAGTCAGCCTGCACAATCAGTGAGTGTCGTGCTGCATTCGGGCGATAATCCGAATCCGATGAAAGACGATAAGCGGCAAAGAGTCACGACGGATGCGGCAGGCAACTATCATTTTGAACGTTTGTTGGCAGGAAAATATCGCGTCGAAGTTTCGGCTCCGGGCTATGTCAGCAAACAGAAAAATGAAAATCAGTGGGAGCGCGGCAGCCTGATTAATGTTGCTGATAATGAAATAATTGATAAATTAGATTTCAATCTTACCCGTGGCGGAGTCATCACCGGGCACTTAATGGAAGAGAGCGGAAAGCCCATCACAGAATTAAATCTTGAACTGTTGCGCATCAATGAGAAGGGCGAAAAGGTTCCCGTTCAAATTCGTGAGATCACCGATGATCGCGGAATTTATCGCTGCTACGGTTTAGAGACCGGGAAATATTTAGTGAGTGCGGGACAAGGTGAAAGTGTAGCTTCGTTAAATTTGGGCGGGCCAAAATATTCGAAAACGTGGTATCCCGGTGTGCAGGAACAATCCAAAGCTCAAGTGGTCGAAGTAACTATCGAGAACGAAACGATCAATATTGATTTTCGATTGCCTCGCATGAAAAAAGGCTTCACGGTTAGTGGACGTGTGATTGAAGAGGCCACGGGAAAACCTCTTAAAGGGATTGGAGTTGGACTTGGCACATTGGACGAGAAGGGCTTTCTTTCCGGTATGTCATTTGGTGGAGCCTTTACGAATGATGAAGGCGAATTTAAGCAAAGCGGATTAGTATCAGGTAAGTATACGACGATGATTTTTCCGATTTCTGGCGAATCGGATAACTTTGCGAAAGCTGTTAAGTTTGAACTTAAAGACGAAGATTATTCAAATCTCGAAATCAAAATGGTAGCCGGAGCAAGTATCAGCGGATTTGCTGTTTTAGAGGACGTTGACGATCCTCTAATCAAACAAGCATTTCAGCGGCTCATGATTAGTGCAACTCTACAACCCGCTGCGCAAGGACAAGATGACGATCTAACATTCGACGCACCGCGTCCAATCGCGACGGATGGAAGGTTTACGATTCGTGGTTTGCGCGCAGGAAAAATCCGGTTATCGCTTGGCAATAGAAATCTTCCCGATCTCAGAAATTTTTCACTCGCACGAATTGAACGAGATGGCGCAGCAGTTGAAAATGGGATTGAGGCGAATTCCGGCGAGAAAATTACTGGAGTTAGAATGGTTGTTACTTATGCCTCTGGACGATTGAACGGTCAGGTAACTATTGCAAATGCTCCATCTTTAAATGAATACCGAATTTTAGCGAGTGTCACTCAAGCTGAAAAGCCCGGTCGTAGTCGGGGGGTAGCAGTAGATGAGCGAGGACGATTTTTAATTGAAGGGTTACCAGCAGGCGATTATGAATTAACAGTAAAAGCAATTTCACGCAATCAGCTAACTGTTAATACCGCTGAGCTTCCTGTTACTAAACAATTAGTTACCATACCTCATAATAACGAAGCGAAAGTTTTGATTATTCTAGATTTCAAAGGAAAGGGAAATTAACTTATGAAAAACTTCCTTTTTTACTTTCTGTTTTTTGGGATTCTTTTAAGCAACCTTTTAGCGCAAACGCCTGATGCTGGAAAGACCACAAATTCGAGCAACGGCACGATTTCAGGGCGTGTGCTGGGTGATGATGGACAACCAGTTTCTGGCGCAGCTGTGATGGTCTTCGAACAGGGCAGCGGGAATTTGAGTACGGTAACGACTGACGATGAAGGCGTCTTTCGAGCGGAAGGATTGTCAGCGAAAACTTATACCTTACGGTCACGGAACTCTGTTTTCGTGGAACCTGTCACTTCTCCCGACCAGTTGCGATTTTACCGTGTAGGCTCAAACGTTACTTTGAATTTAATTAAGGGCGGTGTTATCACTGGACGTGTGACAGATGAAAACGGCAAACCAATTGTCGCAATGCGAGTGCAGGCGGTGCGCGTGCGTGATGAGCAGGGACGAAAAGTTAATTCTACTTCTGAAAATATACTTACGCCACGCAATACCGATGATCGTGGCATCTATCGCCTGTATGGATTGTTGCCCGGAAAATATATCGTACAAACGGCGGGGAATACGGGCGGGTTTCTCTTGAATGGGATGAGTAATGTGCTGGGAGAAAACGCTCCTGTGTATTATCCAGGTGTTTCCCGTCAGGCTGCCTCCGAAGTTTCCGTCGCAACCGGAGATGAAGTTACGGGGATAAATATTCGTTTTCGAGCAGACGCGGGACATACAATTCGGATTAAGGTTTTGGGTGGCGAAACTGACCTAAATCAAACGAGCGGTGGCGGCTTTATGATTTCCAATACGGTTGCGCTTGAACATTTTCCGATCAGAGGCAACGCGGCATCTGATTATTCAAATCCGTCGGAAGTCACCAATGAGATGGTACTGCGCTCAGTGGCTGATGGGGAATATGTAGCCTATGCGATGCGTGGAAATTTTTGGGGCGAAAGCGAAGGGGCGGGGTACATTTCACAACGGCGGCGGCTGACCGTCAAAGGTGCAGATCTGAATGGAATCACTTTGACATTGGCTCCACTGGGTTCAATTGCAGGAAAATTTGAGACGGAAACAATTCCCGAAAAAGATCGCCCAAAAACTTGCTCGCCATCAGCTGCACTGCGATTAAGCGAACAAGTATTTCACATGCGACTCACAGGTCTTTCTACCGATCAACCAGCATCCGCGTGGGCATACCAAATTGGTTCTCCAAATGAAAAAGGTGAATTCAAACAGCGGCGACTGGAAGCAGGGAATTATCGCCTGACTCCGAATCTTTCAGAAGAAAATTATTTCGTGAAATCCATTGGCTTTACTACTACGGCGAAATCGGCCGCTGTCCCACTTAATCCGAACAAGACAGGCTTGCAGCTCAAAGCGGGAGAAAACCTTAAAGACGTTTTTGTGAAAATGGCGGAAGGCGCGGCGAGCGTCAGCGGACGGTTGACGGCAGCTTCAAATAAATTACGGATACATTTGATTCCTGCGGAAAAGGACGCGGGAGATGATGTGTTGCGGTATGCCGAAGTGGTTACAAATTCTGGCGGAACGTTTCGTTTTTCTCATGTGGCTCCGGGATCGTATTGGTTACTCGCCAAGCCGATTGATTCGCAAATTTCGGAAGAACTTCCAGCGTCGCCAATCGCGTGGGATGCTGCGCTGCGAATCAAATTTCGACGCGAAGCCGAATTGAATAATCAGAAGATTGACCTCACGCTTTGTCAGCAGTTGAATGACGTCACGGTGAAATGGAACGCAGTGAAATAGTGTTGTAGCGTGAACTTTTAGTTCGCGCCACGATTTCATTGATTGTAATCGCGCCGTGAGTTATGTTTAGTTCTCCCCTAAATTTTTTAACTTCACGCATGAAAATCAAAACCCTTGTTGGTTCGCACGTAATAATTTTGAAGATTATCCTGTCAGCTTTCGGTCAGTAATACGCTTCAGGATAAAGATCATTCGAATGACTGAATCAATGCGATGTCGCAGGTGATTACATCCACAAAACAGGCGGCGCAGAAAGCCGTGAAACAATCAATTTAGTTCCTTAATGGAGGCTTATGATTCTTACTCAAAGATTTCTTCCCGCCTTGGTTATTTTGACGTTTCTGCTGATGCTTCCTGTCAGTGTAGCACACGCCCAAGTCGAAAAAATTGACGGCAAGCCCGTCTTTGCGGAAGGTGTGGACTTGGGCTACTACCTCTGGCGCGAGGGCGACAAATGGTCTGTCCGCTGGACAACGATGGGCAAGCTGCGGCATTTTACGGGCGCAGTAACAGCCGAGGGAGGCGACCTTAAATCGCTCAAGCGCATTGACGTCGAATCAGAAACAAAAGTGCTTTTCCCCGGACGTGCGCCGCGTGTAGCTGTCGGTCCGCGTGGGCGTGTCTACCGACGCGGTGGACGCGCACCAGTGGTGACTACCCGGGAACAGGACAAGATCGAAAAGGATGGCGACAATCGCATCGTCTTCAATGCGCGCACCAACGATGATATTGATGGCTTTGACTTTAAAGTGGATAAGAAGGTTACGTCAGTGCGTTTTGTGTTAGAAATTGATGGTCAATTCCGACCTCAACTTGTGGCGACAGGCAAGGATAATGCGCATCCGGGGACGGTTCCGTTTGTCATTCAGTTGACGCCAGGCGAACAGAAAAAGTAGCGAGGGCTTAATTAACGAGGAAATTTTCACCTCTTCATCTTTCGCCTGAAAAGCATTTTATTTGAGATTAGTTCGCGTTGGAAACAACGCGAACTAACAGTTCACGCTACAGTTTCATTGATCGTGTTCGCGCCGTGAGTTATGTTTAGCTCCTCTAACTTTTTCACCCGGAGCTTCACGCATGAAAATCAAATCCCTTGTTGGTTCGCTCGTTTTAATTTCCACTCTTCTGTTGTCAACTTTCGCGCAGGCGCCTGATCCAACCACACTTCATTTGGCAGGTTTGAAAGGCAAAGTCACGGTGTCTCGTGATGAGCGCGGCATCCCTTACATCGAAGCCATGAATGACGAAGATTTGAACTTTGCGCAGGGTTATATTACAGCCTCGGATCGTTTGTGGCAGATGGATGTTTTGCGCCGGACGACACGTGGGGAAATGTCTGAAATTTTCGGCAAAGTCGTCCTCGAAGAAGACAAGCGGCGGCGCATTTATGGCTTTGCGAAATTGTCGGAAGAGATGGCGTCGAAACTGTCTGAACCGAGCAGTTCCATGCTCGAAGCGTACTGCCAAGGCGTTAACGCGTACATTGATTCGCTGGATGAAAAATCGCTGCCGATTGAATTTCGCGTCCTGAAATACAAGCCTCGTCATTGGACTTCGGCGGATGCCGTCGTCATTGGATTATTGATGGCAGAGAGCCTGTCAACTTCGTGGCAAACGGATGTTTTTCGCGGAGCTTTAGCCGACCTTCCCGCCGCGAAACGTGACGCTTTAATGCCAGAATATTCGACACTTGATACGCCTGTTGTCGGCTCCGATAAAGTCAAAACCAGAGCCGCGAAAGCGGGTGCTGCGAAGGCTGCTATCGCTCCGGTTAGTAGTGATCTTCTACAGGTTGCGGCGATGGATGAAGACCTCAGACAACGCTCGCTTGAACGAGTTGGTTTATACGCCGAAGGCTTAGCTGCCAGCAATAATTGGGTAGTCAGCGGCAAGCGAACGGCTTCGGGGAAACCATTGTTGGCGAACGATCCGCATCTGGCGATTTCGGTTCCTTCGATCTGGTATTTGGTTCATTTGAGCGCACCTGGCATTCGCGCTGCCGGAGTTTCAATTCCCGGCATCAACGGCGTCATCATTGGTCACAATGATCGCATCGCGTGGGGCATGACAAATCTGGGGCCGGACGTGCAGGATTTGTACAAAGAGACTTTTGATACGGCGAATCCAAATAAATACCTGACTCCAAACGGCTGGAAGGATGCTGAAATTCGTAAAGAAGAAATCAAGGTGCGTAAAACTGCCACCGGAGCCGAAACTGAAACCGTCAATCTGGATGTCACGATCACGCGCCACGGACCTATTGTTGTTGATAAAAACGGTGAACGGCTGGCGTTGAAATGGACGGTTTTGAATCCGAATCTCGAATCCGTTTCCATGTTTTATAAATTGAATCGTGCGAAGAATTGGCAGGATTTTACGGACGCGCTCAGGACGTACGCCGGAGCGACACAGAATTTTATTTATGCCGATCAGGAAGGACACATCGGATATTACGGCGCAGGGGTGATTCCGATCCGCAAGAGCGGCGATGGCAGTGTGCCGTACGATGGATCGAAAGATGACGGCGAATGGATTGGCATGATTCCGTTTGATAAATTGCCGCATGTCTATGATCCGCCTTCGGGGATGATCGTGACGGCGAATGCACGCATTGTCGGGAAAGATTATCCGTATTTCTTAACACACGGCTGGTCTGCGCCGTATCGCCAAAAAAGAATTACGGATTTGCTGAGCGCGAAACCGAAACTAACGATTGAAGATTTTCGCGCAGTGCAGGGCGATACGTTTGCGATTGGCGGGAAAAAATTTGCGAATGCAGTTGTGAGAATATTTGGAAAAACCGCCACAGACGAGCAATTAAAAGCTTCCTTAAAATTACTGTCAGAGTGGAATGGACACGTTGAGCCTGATTCGAAAGCCGCTTTGCTTGTTCACGAAATGCGGGACATTTTCGGCGTCAAAATTGGCACCGCAATGATGGGTGCAGAACGGGTGAAGCAGTATCGAACACCGCTGCGCAATTCAATGATGGATAATGTAGTGAAGAGTTGGTCGAAAGAATGGTTGCCGAAAGCATATGCCAGTTGGACAGATTTTTTGCAGGCTTGTCACGACGAAGCGCGGGCGAGCATTGCTAAAAAACTCGGAGCGGATGAAAGCAAATGGACGTTTGGAAATGCGGTACAGGTGAAGTTCAATCATCCGTTATCGGTGGCTCCGATGATCGGAGCGCAATTCAAGATTGATTCGATTCCGCAACGAGGCAATGGTTATGCCGGCGGTTTGGGGCCGACACCAAATGTCGGGCCGGCGGTTTCGATGCGGTTGATTGCTGATCCCTCAAACTGGGATCGTTCGCAACATGGAATTACTTTGGGGGAATCCGGCGATCCGAAATCGGCGCATTACAAAGATCAATTGAATGATTGGATCAACGCTACGCCGCAGGTGTTTCCGTTCAGCAAAGAAGCGGTGAGCAAAGCGGCGAAAACGGCAATGATGTTGATGCCGCGATAGATTTTTGATACCCCGATATGTCAGAAATTAATAACCCCCATGACCGGTTTTTCAAAGAGCTGTTATCACAACGTGTCAATGCACGCGATTTTCTGCGGTATTATTTGCCGCCAGAAATCGTGGCGGAATTTGATTTGCGAAAAATTGAATTGCTCAATGATCACTTTGTAGACGAAGACCTGAATCAGCATTTAGCGGATTTGCTCTATCGGGTAAAATTAAAACAGGGCGATGAAGCCTTTGTCATTGTGCTCTTTGAGCATAAAAGCTCGCCTGAAAAATTCGTCGCGTTTCAAATCCTGCGTTATATCGTGAGACTGTGGGAACGCCTCCAGTCAGAGGGTGGTAAAACTTTTCCGCCAGTCTACCCGATTGTTTTTTATCACGGGCGTCAGCGTTGGAACATCAAGTGCAATTTGCGTTCATTGGTCAGTATTCAAAATAATTCTCCAATGCTGAAATATGTGCCGGAGTTCGAGTATTATTTAGTTGACCTGAACACGATACACGACGAAGATTTAAAGGGTGCGCCTTATTTGAAGGCTGGGTTATTATTATTGAAATTGATTTTTGACCGGGAGTTGGCGCAACGTTTACCGGACATCTTTACGATGCTGAATGCTGAACCTGAAAAATCGCTTGTCGAGCATTTCAGGACGCTTTCAAAATATTTAGCGAAAGTGAAAAATACGGTAGAGCCGGAGCAATTTCATCAAGCCGTGCAAAAAGTATTTTACGACCGAGGAGGAAAACTTATGGCTGAATTTTTTCAAGAATGGATTAATCAAGGAGTGCAAAGAGGGCAGAAACTTGGGGTGCAACAAGGCTTACAACAAGGGCAGGCGCAATTTGCCATTAAGCTCCTGGAATCACGAATCGGCAAATTAGCCAAGTTGACGCAACGCCAAATCAATCAGCTCCCGTCAGAAAAGCTGATGGAGCTTGGGGTGGCATTGCTGGATTTTACTTCCAAGAAAGATTTGCAAGCCTGGTTTACAAACAACGTGAAAGCGAACTAACTCATGAACATCAAACAGGAACTCGAAGCCCCTCTCACGCGCCGCCAATTATTCGGACTCGGTGCCAAAGGCATCGGCATCGCAGCCCTGTCATCATTGCTCAAAAATGATGGCTTCGCTGCGCAGTCTGATGGAGTGCGCGATGCGAAAACGGGTGGATTGACGGGGCTGCCGCACTTCGCCGCCAAAGCCAAACGGGTAATTTTTCTGCATCAATCGGGCGGACCCTCGCAGCTTGATTTGTTTGATTACAAGCCGCAGCTCGAAAAATTGCACGGGACTGAATTACCGGATTCTGTTCGCAATGGTCAACGCATCACCGGAATGACTTCGGGGCAGAGCGCGTTCCCTTGTGTGAAATCCATCTTCAAATTTGCGCAGCACGGAAAATCCGGCACGTGGATGAGCGAATTATTGCCCTACACTTCCAAAGTTGTAGACGACATCACGGTCATCAAAACGATGCAGACCGACGCCATCAATCACGATCCGGCGATTACATTTTTTCAGACCGGATTTCAGCAGCCCGGTCGTCCGAGCATGGGATCGTGGGTGAGTTACGGTCTTGGCAGCGAAAATCAAAATCTTCCTTCGTACATCGTTTTGCTTTCGACGGCGAACGCGATCAATACAGATCAGCCTTTGTTTTCGCGGCTGTGGTCGAGCGGCTTCCTGCCGTCAAATTTTCAGGGAGTGCGATTGCGCGGTGGAGCGACGCCTGTTTTATACCTCGACAATCCTCCCGGCGTAGATAAAACGACACGGCGGCAAATGCTGGATGTGGTCGGTCAACTCAATAAAATCAAGTCCGCAGAATACGGCGACCCCGAAATCGAAACCAGAATTTCGCAGTACGAGATGGCATACCGCATGCAATCCAGCGTGCCCGATTTAATGGATTTATCGAAGGAACCGGAAAAAACATTTGAACTGTACGGCGCAGATTCGCGCAAGCCGGGAACCTACGCCGCAAATTGTTTGTTGGCACGAAGATTAGCCGAACGCGGCGTCCGCTTCATTCAGCTCTATCATCGCGGCTGGGATCAGCACGGAGACCTGCCGCGCGATCTGGCACTGCAATGCAAAGGAACAGATCAGGCGAGCGCGGCGTTGGTGACAGACCTGAAACAGCGCGGGCTGCTCGACGATACGTTGATTGTGTGGGGCGGGGAATTCGGGCGTACGGTGTATTGTCAGGGCAAGCTGATGGACAACAATTACGGACGCGATCATCATCCGCGCAACTTTTCGATGTGGGTCGCGGGCGGCGGAATCAAGAAAGGATTCAGCCTCGGAGAAACCGATGATTTCAGCTACAACCCGGTGAGTGATTCCGTGAGTGTTTACGATTTACAAGCTACGCTACTGAACCAGTTGGGCATTGACCATAAACGCCTGACGTATAAATTTCAGGGAAGACATTTTCGATTGACGGATGTACATGGCGAGGTTGTGAAAAAGATATTAGCTTAGTGCCTAAATGCTCCAGGAGGTGCCTTCTGATGTTGTCAGATTGGTAATAACTAAATTTTGGCGGCAAAGCATTTCCGATCATCAAGGCCAAATCTGCTCGCGTGATGTCGGTAGGAAATATATAGTCCTTTGGCGAGGATTGAAGTAAGGATGCTTTACATTACCAAACGCCGGAAACGGTCTATCGGCAAGGACTACAACAAGCAACACTGACCCTTAGTTTGACCGATTTGCTGTCTGGACTTTGGGGAGTATCATCGGAACAATAACCACTCACATTAATTCAATCCTGAAAAAATACCAACGAAACCGAGGTTTACCAAATGCGTTCATTACTTGCCCTACTATTACTTACGTTACTTGCTGTTTTATTTTATCCCGCTTCGCAGGAAGCGAAATCTGAACAAAAATATTTGTATGTCGCCGAACCTGGCATTCGTAACTACACCGAAATGGTGGAGTCGGCATTCTTGTTTTCGACATCAACAACAATCACAAATTCGTCAAACGCATTCCGACCTGGGATTGGAAAGCGGGGCAGGTGGCCGAAAATGTGAAAGGCATCGAAGCCTCGGAAAAGACCGCAAAAATTTATGTCAGTACGCCGCAACGTGTCGCGTGCTTTGATTTATTGACTGAAAAGAAAGTTTGGGAAAAAGAATATGAAGGCGGATCAGATCGGATGTCGCTTTCGCCCGACGGCAAAATTTTGTATGTGCCTTCATTCGAGAAAGCACATTGGCTGGCAGTGAATGCGTTGACGGGCGAAGTCTTGAAAAAGATCGTCACGAATTCCGGTGCGCACAATACGATTTATGGTGCGAATGGCAAAGAGGTTTATTTGGCGGGATTGAAATCTCCGTTGCTCACGGTGGTTGATCCACGGACGCATACGATTAAGCAAACGATTGGGCCGTTCAGCAATTTTATTCGCCCCTTCACGGTCAACGGCAAGCAATCATTGGTATATGTAAACGTGAATGATTTGCTGGGCTTTGAAATCGGAGATTTGAAAACGGGTAAAATGTTGCAGCGTATTGAAGTCAAAGGCTACGAAAAAGGCCCCGTCAAACGGCACGGCTGCCCCAGCCACGGCGTAGCGTTAACACCGGACGAAACTGAAATCTGGTTGGCGGATGGACACAACGAAACCGTCCATATTTTTGATAATACAGTGATGCCACCGAAGCAAATCAAGAGCCTGAAAATGCGCGATCAACCGGGCTGGATTACGTTCAGCATTGACGGAAAATATGCGTACCCTTCGACCGGAGAAATCTACGAAACGAAGACGAAGAAAATGGTGTTGGCACTCAAGGACGAAGAAGGGCGCGAGGTTCACAGTGAAAAATTATTGGAAATAGATTTTGCGAATGGGAAGCCAATTCGTGTGGGCGATCAGTTTGGGATTGGCGGGAAGAAATGAATAGGTAGTGTGACTGGAGCGCAAGCGTCCCGCTTGCCGTTTGCCAGCGTAGTAAGGCAAACGCTTTTGGCGAGTAAGTTAGCTGGCAATCACACGCCCTCGCCACGTTAGCGAGCGGCGTGGCAAGCGAGACGCTTGCGCTCCAGTCGCTCCGCTTTTACGCGCAAACTTCAATTATTTCTTTGCATTTTGGTAACTTTGCTTCAGCTCCTCATTTAGAGAATTCAAAAATATAACCAGCGGTACGATGTCTTCAGATTTGATGTGAATTGATTTCAAGGCTTCATCAGCAGCGCGGATTTTTTCTGCACGCGCCATCTCACTCACTTTCAATAATTCCTGTAACGCAGCTTCGAGCGACGTGTACGCGCCATTGTGCATGTAAGGAAATGTGAAATTCAAATGTCGTAGCGTTGGGGTTTTCATCGCGCCAATCATTCGCTGCAAAAATTCATTATCAGCTTCATTCTCACGTCGCATCGGCGAAGTTTTTAAGTTCACAAAATTCCAATAGCCCAGATCAACTTCATTAGCTTTTGAAGCAGTCGGATATTGCCTGAACGCAGCGGTCGGACGCTGTGCCTTCATGGCATCAGGGATATTCAACGCAGCAAATCTTCCTTCGCCGTGAACCTGATCGTACTCAATTTGGCTGATGCCGAGGTTATGAAATTTTTGATCGGTGAAGAGCGGCGGCGCGTGACATTCAGCGCAATTTCCCTGCTTCGGATTGAAGAAAATTTTGAAGCCGGAAAGTGCCGTTTGATTGAACTGTTTCGTGAGCTGCAAGGATTTTGTTTTTTCTAACGCTGAGATTTTGTCCAGTAAACGGGCGGAAAATTGAGCGGCGGATTCGTTCGGCAACGGCTGCGATTCCAGCTTGTTGAGCTTGATAAATTCATCGTAAGGCGAATTGAAATTACTTTTGATCGTCCGCAAAAAATCAGTAACAGCACGGGCTACATCGTCAACTACTTCGTCACGCGAACGCGATTTCAGGTCGGTTTGATACGCTTTTTTGAAGCCTGCAATGTAGTCAGGATCATTCACGACTATCTTTTGAATGTTTGTGAGCGCTTCATTTTCTTCACTCGCCAACCATCCCATCGGACGCCCGCTGAACGTGCCTTTGACTAAGGCTTCAAGCGAGGCGAATTCGCCGTCGTAGTGCAATTGCTTCAAATTTTGCAGATCGAAAAGTCCGGGCGCATTGCGCAACATAAATCGTTGTGGAGATTCAGTGCGATAAGAAAACCAGCTTCGATTGAAAAAATCTGCGAAGGCGCGCAGTCCTTGCGGGTCTTCGTTGAATAAATGGCAGGTGCTGCAACTGGCGGGCAAATCGCCTTTCGTGGTAGAGAATCTCGTTTCTTTGAATAGCTTTTTGCCCAGCTCAATTTGCGCCGGATTTTGTGACCAGCTGCGAACGCTCAGCACACTGCTGATGGTCAGCAACAGTGCCAGGCTCAGGTGGATTCGTCGTGATTTTGCAGGTGAAGATTTCAGAAAATTAATCCTCCTGAGTTCGAGAATGAAAGTAACCCAGCGTGATTAAAGACTGCGCTAAATAATACGTTGACCAAATTAGAAAGCCGGAGGTCAGCCCCGTGATTAAATGTTTGAAGCGACCCAGCGCAATCAACGTGTCAGAAATGACAAAGAGAATCGCGCCGATGAAAATCCAGTTGCAACTAAACCTGGCCAGCACTGCCGTTACTGCCATCACGGTAATGACGATCATATAAACTGCCACGGGGATGGTCAGTCCACCCTCCAGCGGCAGCAAAAATCCCAGCATAAATGCGGTGAAGGAAAATAATAGCGCGGAAATTATTTTTTGGTTAGAGGTTAATGTAAGCGGCTTTTTCCAATGCCGTACCCACAATGTAATATACACCAAATGCCCGACCAGAAAGGCTGCTAAGCCGTAGACAAACAATCCAAACGGCAGTGCGAGAAATAAATCTCCGAGACTTCCAAGTAATAATGCGAATCCTAGCAGAAGTGCATTGTTACGAAATGCGATGACTGAAAGAAGCGCGATGGACAGAGTTTTGATAATCGCATTTGAGAGCCAATATGTCGCAAGCTGATCGGCAAATAAAAACGGCGCGAGTAAATAAATCACGCCACAGGCAATGGAAATCAGCATGAGATTTTTATCAAAAGATTTCAGATTCATAAAACAATGCAGAAGCCCGCACGGAGTAAGGGCACTCTCACAATGTGTAGTAGCACCCTTTCTGCGTGCGGGCTTCTGCATTTTATTTCTGCGGAGGCTTCTCCGGCTTCGGTTCCGGTTTAGCATTGTCATCGTCAAGAATGACCTTCACGTCAGATTCAAATTTCCGGTAAAACTTAAATCGAATCACGTTGCGCGAGTAGTTTTTTTGTGCGCGAGTCAGAAGTGTCAATTCAGCTTTGACGGGCAGCAGGACTTCGTTTTCCAGTCCTTTGATTTTGACTAATTCGTAATCTATCACCGAGTCACCGCTGAAGGTTCGGTACTGCGCAGGCGGGTCTTCGACGGCCTGCTCAATACGCAAAACATATTTTGATTCCGCGTCAATCCAAACGCTACCACTGTAAGCAGCGATAAATGGCGGGTCTGAATTGAGTGAAACATGCCACGATGAATTACTTTGCTTAACGTGGAAATCGTAAATAAGTGCTTGATGGGTTCCGAGTTTTTCTTTGCCTGCCGGACTGAATTCTGTTTGACTGACAGGACTAAATAAACTAGCGAGCATCGAAGCGAACTCCCCAGATGAAGAAGCACCGCCGACAAATTTTTCAAGTTTATCCCCTGACATTCCATTCACCCGAACCATTTTGTAGCTTTCACGTTTTCCATTGTAGGTCAGCTCAAAAACTAAATTATCTCCGCGTTGCCACGCGCCCGAACCATCCGTATCCACAAAGCGTTCAACTTCCTGCGAGCAAATAAAATCCGGCAAATCGTCAACGTAGTCTTTGACCTTTTGACGAACTTCTTCAATGATCGGGTCTTTAATTTTGACAATGGTTGTAACTTTTCCGTCAGTATCGCCCAGGGATTTCGCTCCGGCGCGACGGATGGCATTGATTAATGACGGATGCGCTCCGTTGAAGCGGAAGCGTCCCATAATTTCAGGAGTTGGTTCAAAATCAATGCCAAATCGCTGAATCCGGGCGATGACATCGGCTTCGGTCATATCACGTCCGACGCTGCGCCGCAGGATCAAGTTTAGATTTTGTACGCTCAGAGGTTGATTCGGAATCTCTGTTTGCGCGACACTAGCACTGACAAGTGCGAATAAGATAAGTAAGATAAAAAAATATTTCATAGCATTCCCTGGAAAATAGAAGGGTGACGTTAAGCATAGCATTAGTCGGCTCGGATTCGTTAACCTCACCGCCGCGATTTGTGACTTATGAAGATGAATAAAATCAAGTTGGGGTTGGAAACCCTGCTTGAAGAAAAATTAGATTTATTGCGAGACCAGCGGGTCGGGCTGATTTGTAATCCGACGACGGTGAATCACAAATGGCAGCATGCGGCGGATTTGTTCCACTTTCATCCCTCCTTTGACCTGACGGCCCTGTATGGCCCGCAGCACGGAATTCGTGGCGAGACGCAGGACAACATGATTGAGTGGGAAGGCTTTCGGGATCGGCGCACCGGCGTGATGGCGTATTCGCTGTACGGTAAAACGCGGATTCCGACGGCGGAAATGTTGCGCGAGGTAGATGTTTTAGTCTTTGATGTGCAGGATGTCGGAACGCGCGTTTATACTTTTATTTATACGATGGCTCTGGCGATGGTTGCGGCGCACGATGCCGGAAAAAAAATCATTGTGCTGGATCGTCCGAACCCCATCGGTGGCAAAGAAGTTGAAGGAAATACGCTGGAAAATGGTCACGAATCTTTCGTCGGATTGTTCCCGATTCCGATGCGGCACGGGATGACCGTTGCGGAATTAGCCTTGCTTTTCAACGAAGAATTCGGAATCGGCTGCAATCTTGAAGTGGTTCCGATGCGCAATTACAGCCGTAATGATTATTTTGAGGAATCCGGTGCACCGTGGATTATTCCTTCGCCGAATTTGCCAACGGTAGACGCGGCGATGGTGTATCCCGGCACGGTTTTTCTGGAAGGGACGATGATTAGCGAAGGGCGGGGAACGACGCGCCCGTTTGAATTAGTCGGCACACCCTATGCTGATTCTTACGACGTGGCGCATTATCTGAACGAACTGAATTTACCGGGCGTTTATTTTCGCCCGCACAGTTTTTTGCCGACCTTTCAAAAATTTGCGGGTGAGATTTGCCACGGAGTTCAAATTCATGTGCCCTCGCGCAATATCTTCAAACCGGTGATTTCCGGCATTGCGATTATTAAGGCTTTTTTCGAGTTGTATCCGAACGAATTTCGCTGGAAAGCTCCGCCGTATGAATATGAAGTAGATCGTGTCCCCTTTGATGTAATTGCCGGAACGATGGAATTACGTCGGCAAATTGAAGCCGGAGCGAGCCTGAAAGACATCACGGATACGTGGATTTTCGGCGAGCGAAAATTTATTCAGATGCGGAAAAAATATTTACTCTATCGCTAAGAATTTAACTCTGAACATAAAATTATGAACCCAAAAGTACAAGAAATTCTGAGCGAGATCGAATCCGTCAGAACCAACATTTACGTGGCTGCTGACGGATTTTCCCAAGCGCAACTAGATTTCAAACCAAGCCCCGAATCGTGGTCAATCGGTGAAGTCCTGAGCCATCTCAACGTTGTCGAAAAAGGCTTGCCGCGACTGTATTCCATGTTGCTGGCGAAAGCCGCCGAAGCTGGGTTGACACCAGAAACCGAAGGCTCCTGGGTGAAAAGCCTTGATGAATTTCAGCTTGAAGTTGTCACACAGAAAATGCCAGCGCCGGAACGTGTGTTGCCGCAATTCGGGGTTGCTAAAAATGAATTAATCACTTCATTGCAGCAATCGCGACAGGCTTTGGTTACGGCTGTTTCGGAAGCTGGAGACCACGATTACAGCGCAGTGAAATTCCCGCACCCGTTCTTTGGTGAGATCAATTTTTATCAATGGATTTTATTCGTCGGCAAGCACGAAGCCAGACATCTTTCGCAGATTGAAAAGATTATGGCGAGTGAAAATTTTCCAAGCTAAAAATGCGGAAGCCCGCACGCAGTAAGGGCGTAACACTTATATTTCTGACATCAACGTACGGAGAAAAATAATGTGCAGAAAATTTATCTCTCCAATCCTTCTAGCTACAATTATCTTTTCAAGTTTTTCCACTCTCGCCCAAGTGCAGGAAATTCCCTATAATCAAGGCTCCGCCGCTGCCTGGCAAGCTTTACAAAAATTGCGTACCACCGCGACGGTGATGTTCACGCAGGCGCATCCTGATGACGAAGATGCAGGGCTGGTCACGTGGGTTTCCCGTCACGAGGGTGCGCGAACCGGAATCCTTTCCCTCACTCGCGGCGAAGGCGGAGCGAACCTCATCGGCTCCGAACAATACGACGCGCTCGGAGTTTTGCGCACCGAAGAATTTCTCGCGGCATGTCGTTACTACGGCGCAGATTTGATGTTCACGCGGATGGCGGATTTTGGATATTCAAAACGCCTCGACGAAACGCTGGAACATTGGGGCAAAGAAAATGTGCTGCGCGATATGGTGTTCGCCGTACGGACGTACAAACCCGACATCATCATTTCCAGATTTCACGGCAAAGCCCGCGACGGACACGGCAATCATCAGGCAGCGGGATTGCTTAGCTTTGAAGTTTTTAAAGCTGCTGCCGATCCGAAAATGTTTCCTGACGCAGGCACTCCGTGGCAGGTCAAAAAAATGTATTTAATCACGCGGGGTAACGAACCTTCAACGTTGAAAATTAATACAGGCGAATACGATCCGCTGCCCGGAAAATCCTATCGGCAAATTGGAAGCGAAGGCTACGGCATGCACCGTTCGCAAGCGATGGGACAACCAAAAATTCCCGCCGGAGATTTCTTTTCGACACTGCAATTGGTCGAAAGTGCGATCCCGAAAATCGAAAATGAAAAAAGTATTTTTGATGGCATTGACACGACGCTGACAGGGCTTGCGAAGCAGTACCAAAATGAAATTGATCTGCGTCCCGAATTGAACGAAGCGGCGAATGCGGTTGAAATCGCAGTGAGTAAATTCAATGCGCGTGAGCCGTGGACGATTGCTGAAGAGTTGGCTTCGGCAATGCGGAACTTACACAAAGCGGTAGAGAAAATTAAAGTATCAAGTATTCAAACGAAAGCTAATTTATTGTCTTTGATCGGCAATAAGGAACGAGAATGCAATGAAGTCATGAGTAAAGCTTTAGGACTCTCGATTGAGGTATTAGTTGATCCTGAAAAGCCAGTAACTAATACGATCGGATTTTTGCAACCTCGTGAAACTTTTGCCGTGGCAATTCCGGGGCAAGAGTTTTCCGTCACGATGCGATTGGTTAATCCGAGTCCTGTCAAGGTTTTGATTCCGGCTTCTGCGATTTCGTTTTCTGTTCCAAAAGCTGCATCTACCAACCAGCAGTTTGAACAACTGAATACATATTTTTCATTACCCTACCATCAACAATTCCGATGGAGAGGTGGGGTAAATGTTCCTTTTTTGGCGACTATCGTGCCGGCGTCAGAAGTTAAGGAACCGACAACGATAAAATTTGATATACCCAATGATTACGTTTTGTCATCCGATGGAAAAACAGCAGCACAAAATGGACAAACGGCTCCTAAATTCGATACGCAGTTTCTTAATCAGAATGCGGAATTTAAGCGGTCGGTAACGGTCAAAATATCGGAAGATTCAGCACAAACGAAACCATACTGGTCTCGTCAGTCTGAACTGAAGGACCACCAATACCAAGTCAGCAATTTATCTGATCTTGAGTATCCGATTTCGCCACCGGCTGTGAGCAAAGCAATTCATTACGAAATAAGTGGCTTTCGGTTTTTGCTATACTCGCCAGTACAAACCTCCTTTATCGTTCGACCCTTCGGTGAGCAACGCCGCCTACTTACTATCGCCCCCGCCATCAATATTCAACTAACGCCACGCGTAGGAATTGTCGCGCTCAACGCCGCAAAATCCGAAGCGACAGTTAACGTCAGTGTCTCCAGCAATGCCAAAAGCAAAGCCGAGGGCAAAGTGAAATTGCGCTTGCCGGAAGGCTGGAAATCTACTCCGGCGGAACAAAATTTCAGCTTCGTACGCGAAGGCGAGAAGAGTAATTTTTCCTTCACTGTTTCTATCCCGAAGATTGCGGTGAATCAGGATTACAAAATTCAAGCGGTCGCTGAATACAACGGCAAAGAATATTCCGAAGGCTACGAAGTCATCGCGCATCGTGATTTGGGACCGCGTCATTTGTACCGCAACGCGACGATGGAAATTCGTGGCGTAGACGTTCAGGTTGCACCGAATTTGCACGTCGGCTACGTGATGGGCGTCGGCGATAAAGTTCCTGAAGCTCTCGCGCAAATGGGCGTCAAAGTTTCAATGCTCGGCGCAAACGAATTGGCTTCGGGAAATTTGGATCAATTCAATACGGTAATTATTGGCATCCGCGCTTCGGCAGTGCGCGAAGATTTGCAGGCGTACAACAAACGCCTGCTCGAATACTGCGAACGCGGCGGCAACGTAATTTGGCAATATCAAACGCCGGAATTTGACGAAGCGGCGTATGGCCCTTATCCCTACAAAATGGGGCGCAATCCCGAAGAAGTTTCCGAGGAAGATTCCAAAGTTACAATGCTTGACGCGACGAATCCGATCTTTAATTTCCCGAACAAAATTAGTGAAAAAGATTTTGACGGATGGGTCGAAGAGCGCGGCTCCAAATGGTGGGAAGCATGGGATGCGCGTTACAAACCATTGCTCGAATGCCACGACCGCGAACAGCCTTTGCAAAAAGGCGGAATGATGTACGCGGAATACGGCAAAGGGACGTGGGTGTACGCAGGTTATGCGTTCTATCGTCAGTTGCCAGCGGGCGTACAGGGCGGGTATCGGTTGTTTGCGAATTTGATTAGTTTGCGGAAAAAATAATTCGACAGGATTTACAAGATAAACATGATTTTAATCCTGATAATCTTATCAATCCTGTCAATTTTGGGTTTAGAGAAAATATGATTATCGAAACATTCCCCGTCGGATTATTACAATGCAACTGTACGATTTTCGGCTCTGAGCAAACGCGCGAAGCGATTGTGATTGATCCGGGGGATGATATTGATCTCGTCCTTGAGCGTTTGAAAAAGCATAACCTGACAGCGAAATATATTATCGCTACGCACGGGCACATAGATCACGTGGGCGGCTTTAAGCTTTTGAAAGAAGCAACAGGTGCTCCGGTATACTTGCATCGCAGCGATGAATTTTTGTATGAGGCAATGCCGATGCAGGCGCGGATGTTGGGCATTACTACACCGGAAGCGACGGAAATTGATGGATATTTTGAGCATGGCGATGAAATCGGGACGGGTGAAATAAAACTTGAAGCACTGCATACGCCGGGACATACGCCGGGGAGTTTGTGTTTTCATACGCCGCAGGCAGAACGGCTTTTTGCTGGCGATACGTTATTTTTCGGGAGCATCGGACGGACGGATTTATGGGGTGGCGACTACGATCAAATTATTGATTCGTTGAAAACGAGAGTTGTGACTTTGCCGGAGGAAACGATTGTCGTTCCCGGTCACGGGCCGAACACGACGATTGGGCGGGAGCGGAAATTCAATCAGTTTTTGCAATAATTGGAGCGCAAGCATCTTGCTTGCCGTTTGCGAGCGGAGCGATGCAAACATCTTGGCGAGCAAATACACTAAAGATCAAGAAACCCCCTCGCCACGTCAGCGAGCGGCGTTACACGCGCTCGCAGCAAGCAAGATGCTTGCGTACCAGTCGGTTATTGAAACTTGTAATTGACAGCGCGGATTTGGCTTTGCTATCTTTGGCTTTACCTCGTGATCGTCTCCTTTATTCCTCTCTTGAAACTGGGTTGATCGGTTCCTTCAGGGTGTCAGTGCGCTTCCCCTAACCAGCGCGCAATATTTTTTCAGGAAAGCTTGGGCATTAAAATTATGAGTCAAACAACAGCCTCTACTGCCGGATTGCAAGATGTCGTCGCAGCTCCCAGCCGCATTTGTTTTATTGATGGTGAGCAGGGAATTCTGGCGTACGGTGGATATAACATTCACGATTTAGCGCAAAAATCGAATTTTGAAGAAGTCATCTATTTATTGTGGTATGGCAAGCTGCCCAACAAAGCCGAGCTGGACGAATTACGTGCGAAGCTCGTCGCTGAACGTGTGATTCCGGCTGAAATTGTGAGCTTACTGAAATCGTTCCCGAAAGATGCCAAGCCGATGGATGCTTTACGGACGGCGGTGTCGGCGTTGGGATTGTACGATCCTGACCGCAATGATAATTCCATTGAAGCGAATTGGCGGAAATCTGTGCGCGTGACTTCGCAAATCGGTGCGGTCATTGCTGCGTTTCATCGCATTCGTCAGGGCTTGGAACCGCTGGAACCAAAAACAAATCTAAGTTTAGCCGGAAATTTTTTATGGCTGCTGAACGGTGCCGAACCAAGCGAGATCGAAACTAAAGCTTTGGATATTGCGCTGATTCTTCATGCGGATCATGAATTCAATGCTTCAACTTTTGCGGCGCGGGTGACAGTGGCGACTTTGACGGATATGTATTCTGCCATCACTTCGGCGATTGGAACGTTAGCCGGGCCGCTGCACGGCGGAGCCAACGAAGCGGTCATGAAAATGTTGCTGGAAATTGGCGACCCTGAAAAAGTGGATGCGCATGTTGCGAATATGTTTGCGACCGGGCAGAAAATTATGGGCTTCGGACATCGCGTGTATCATACCGAAGACCCGCGCGCCACGCATTTGCGCAATATGTCAGAAGCTACGGCGGAGCGTCAGGGCAATACGAAATGGTACGCGATGTCGAAGCGGATCGAAAAGTTGGTCATCGCGGAAATGGATCGCAAGGGAAAACAGATTCGCGCGAATGTGGATTTTTACTCGGCTTCAACCTATTACATGCTTGGGATTACGGTAGATTTGTTTACACCGATTTTTGCCATTAGCAGAATTTCCGGCTGGACTGCGCATGTCATGGAGCAATTACAAAACAATCGGCTGATTCGTCCGCGTGCGGATTATACCGGAGTGATGCCCCCGGTGGAATACGTGGCGATTGAGAAGAGGTAACTGTCATGAACAACGTTGTGATGTACACCAAACCCGGTTGTCCGCACTGCGCCAAAGCAAAGAACTGGTACAGTGAAAAGGGAATTTCGTTTACTGAGAAAAACGCCCAGGATAATCGTGAGTTTCGATCTGAAATGTTTACTTTCTCAGGCGGTGATCCAACCGTTCCGGTGATTGTCGAAGATGGCAAACTGAAACAGATCGGCTGGGAAGGACGCGGCTGAACGGTGCATGATTGATTCAGCCGTGTGCTGAGTGATTTAGAAAACAGAACGCAAAAAAACACGCCGCAATAAACGCGAGAGAACTGGATTTTATTCATTCTCTTGCGTTTTTGTTTTTCGGGGATCGTGGAGTTTAGGCTGGCTCCTTGCGTGAATTGCCTGTGAGCGATTATCATAGCCGCATACAGAAAATGATAGATGTGCGTTTTCCCTGTTTAGCGGCAGGCGATTGAGTTAAGTTCGATAACAAAAACAATTATTGCGTTAAAAATTTTATTACTACCGAATAGTTTGGTGTGTTGATCAGGAGAGTTAGGTTTATGAAGTGCCCCGCGTGTAATAGTGAAATAGCTGTTCATAGTGATTCGTGTGTCCATTGTGGCGCACCTGCTTATCTGGCCGTCGCTACTCAAAATGTTACGTTAGAACATTGTACTTATTGCGGAACCCGTGAAGATTCAAATCTCAGCCGATGCAGCAATTGTGGCTTGAAGCGAGGCTTTAAGGTGCAGGAAGCTCCTGTCGGGAATTGCGCGAACTGCGGTGGTTCGTGGCGCGATACGTGGTTGTATTGCCGTACTTGCGGCATTATGCGTAAGCAGGGGTTCATCGAAGTTGTGGCTCCTCTGGCGGTTAGTTTTCAGGCGCTCAGAAATTATCCGGTGACAACGCTCAGTGCCTCGGCTGTGCCGCGTCAAGATTGGTTTGCACCCATCACGCGCGTTCAACCAAAGCAAGAGGAGGAATTCAAAGAGACTTCTTTTTCGAGTGACGAATTCGAAGTCAGCGCGGATGATCCGGTTTTTTCTGCACCGACAATGACGGAAAATGAAGTCGTTGGACGGATGTTTGCTAATGACGGAGGTGACGAGAATTATGCGCAAGACTCTGAGACTGTTCCGAAAAAAACAGAGCCAGCCATTGTTGTTTACGATTTACAACAAGAGAACGCGCCCGAAGTCATCACTGAAAAAACGGTCGCTTCGCCTGCTCCACAAAAAAAATTAATTCAGGAAGATGAATCGCCGATGGTCGCGGTAGCATTGCCAATGACGCCTCCGATGAACCCGACAGACCTCTCTTCACTAAAATCAACTACGATCATAGCGGAAGCCAAGACCGTTCAGGTTGAAAATAGACCAGTGCAAGCGGTACGGCTGTCAAACAAAGTTCGTGGAGGAACGCCACCTCCAATAGATAAATTTCTAGTTAAATTAATCGCGTTTCTGATCGGGTTTATTTTACTTTTCGCTGGCTTGATTATTTCGGGATATAAAATTCGGGATTTATTTTCTAAACCCCCAGTTGTCTCAGCGGTAAAAACCCCTGCTCCTGCGGTAACTACGACACAAGCCAGACAACTCTCAGAACCTTCCCATACTCCACCTGAGATCGAAGGAATGGTTTATGTTTCAGGCGGAGACTTCCTGATGGGCGAAGATCATGATCTGGCGACAGAGCTGTCTTCACCTGCACACAAAGTCACCGTGCAAGCTTTTTTCATGGATCGAACCGAAGTAACGAATTCTGCTTATGCTGCCTTCGTGAAAGCGGCGAAATATCCGGCTCCGAAAAATTGGAAAGATGGAAATTTCCCCAAAGGAGCCAATAATTTTCCGGTCGTAAATGTCAGTTGGGACGATGCGAATACTTACGCGAAATGGGCCGGAAAGCGATTACCAACCGAAGCCGAATGGGAATTCGCCGCGCGTTCCAATGACGGGCGACTTTATCCCTGGGGCATGAACTGGCTGGAGAATGCTTCAAATACAAAAGAAAATAGTAAGAATCAACCCGTTGCAGTTGGCACTTATGAGATTGGAGCCAGCCCGTTTGGAGTGCTGGATATGGCCGGCAATGTCTGGGAATGGACGTTGAGCGACGTGACGAGCTACCGTGATCCAAACATTGTGATCGCCTCAGGAAAAGTCATTCGTGGTGGAGCCTTTGCCCTCCCGAATGATCGCGCGAAGTCCACTTATCGCGGCTATAATCAGCCGGAAGCGAAAACGGAAGCATTAGGTTTTCGCTGTGTGAAGGATTGAATTAAAGTTTTGTGATTGGTGTGCCAGCATCTTGCTGGCACAAAAAATATCTAAGCCAAAGCCTCAGTTGTTACTGTGGCTTTGGCTCGTTTTCCCTGCCACGCACGAAAGCGTCGCCACGACAACGCCAGACCCGTCCAAACCAGCACGACAGCACCGAGTGAAACGATGCCTGCGATAGTTTGTCCGATGACGCCACCAACTTCGCCCGTATGCGTAAAGCGGAGGAAAGCTCGAAGTTGCCTTCCGGCAGTCAGGCTCGAAAAAGGCTCCCATTTTGCTACCTCACCTGTTTTGCGATCCAGTGTGAGCGTGGCGCGTTTTTGTGGCTCGCCGCCTGTGCCGTGATCTATCGTGAATGCAAATGGCGCATCTGCGTTGTTTGGCAAGCGTAAGGTTAAACTTTTCCAACCAGTCGTCTGTTGTTCGGCGCGTGTCCATAACTGGTTTAAGCCTTCGGTCGAAATCGCCGCACTTGCTCCAGTCGGTGGTATGGGTGGACGCGCAGCCTGAGCAGGTGGATTCTCACCGACGATGCGGTACACCAAATTTCCTGCCCACGGATACGAAATCACGACACCGGAAAGTACGACTAAAAATAACGGCAACAGCGACCAGAAGCCAATGACGTTATGCCAGTTAAAATCACGGGCTTTGCCCGGCAAACCGCGCCGGAACCACAACACGTTTTTGACCTGTACCCACGTCAGCGAACGCGGCCACCACAAATAAAATCCACTGGTGACAATGAATAAAAACGCCAGATTACAAGCACCTGTGATGGCTTTTCCGGCTGTGCGTCCGGCCCCTTCAGTGCCAAGCCAGCGATGCCAATCCGTCACCAGATGAAAGAAATTGCGAACGCCGGGTGCGCCGTCACCTAAGATTTCTCCCGTGTATGGATTGGCATAAATCATCCGCCCGCCATTGAAACCAAATGCCGCTGGCGCAGAAGCTTCCGCACGGAGCGCAATCGTCGTCGGCAGAGCGCCTGATTGCGTTTCGCGTGCTCTGGCAAGCAGGGTTTCAACGGGCAGGCGTGACGTGACTGGCGTGGGCGGAATCACTTGGTAGTTGCGGGTGTCTGCCCACGCCATGATTTGTTTTTCGTAGGTCAGCAAAACACCTGTTACCGACATCACCAGAATGATGATGCCTGCGATGACGCCAGCACAGAGATGACACCAGAAAAGAATTTTACGAAAGAGTTTCATCGGGAATAAAACCTCAAGAGTAGTTAGAAAATTAATCGCAGCCCGGCCTGAAATTGCCGGGCCGGATCACTATTGCTAAGACCTGCTATCGGGGTCAGAAAGCTGGCAAGCGGTTTGCCGTCAGCCGTATTGCCGTAGGTCGCATTCACCTTAATCAAATTGGAATGATTGGTGAGATTAAAGCCTTCAGCACGCAGTTCCAGTTTGAAATTTTCACGGACGACAATTCGTTTCGCCAACGACAAATCAAAGCTGAATTGTTTGGGTGTTCTGAAAGAATTACGAGCGAAAATTGTTCCGGTGGCAGGATTGAACGGGCGATCTACGACGTTGCTGTCGCCGTTATTGTCAACTCCGGTACGCGGATCAACGGGCAATCCTGAAGCCAGTGTTAGCACAAATGACGCCTGTGTTTTCCACGGCATTTCAATCAGCCCGTGACTGACAAAGCGATGACGTTGATGAAAATCACTCGCGGCATGTTCAAGTCCCAAATTCCCATTCCAATCGTTCGGAACGCCTGTATTCGGTTCACCGAAGAACATCGAATCCGTCGTGGCGTTGCTATACAGGTAATGCCCTTCGAGCTGGAAGCGGTGCGAGAACGATTTGACGAGGCCAATATCCAGCGCATCGTAGTTGCTGCTTGCAGAGTTTTCAACCAACACGACATTCTTGACTGGAACGCCTAGATAAGTGGTGAACGGACGTGTTGCATCGGCTGCTGCACCAGTGCGTATCTGTCCCGCCGCCGTGCGGGTAAAGGCTTTCGGCGCATTCAAATCAATCGCTCGCATCTGGCGAACAGAATGTTGCGTGATGCCATCTATCGTCAGTGCCAGCCCTGCGAAAAGTTTTTGCTGAATGCCAAAAGAGAACTGCGTGCTGTAAGGATTCACAAGACGCTCTGGTGCGAGGTAAAGATCGCGCCTAGCGGCGGCGAGTCCACCGGGCGCAGTCGTTAGCGAATTCGGAAAGGTCGGGAAGCCTGCATCGGTTGGTTTCAGGGTGACGGTCGCGGTATAAGAATACGGCCCCTGATATAAAAAGCGGCGCGTAATGTACATATAATACTGATCGTAAAAAACGCCGCCGCCGCCGCGAATGACGGTTGATCCATCGCCTTTGACATCCCAGGCAAAACCGAGACGCGGCGCAAAATTATTGCGTTCCGCCGTGAGCGTTTGTGTTTCATAGCGCAGCCCCAGATTGAGGGTGAGCCGTGACAGGGCGCGCCAGTTATCCTGTGCAAATCCTGAGATCGAAGTCTGTCCGTAACGTAACAACGTACGACCAAAGATTTGCGAAAATTGCACAGGTTTTTCGTTCACCTGCGGCGCACCGGAAGCAAATGTATACGTGCCAAACAGCGAGAACGAATCGTCAACCACTTTCTGCCGCTTGAAATCGCCGCCGAAGCGCAGTTCGTGCTTGCCCGATTGCCACGCCAACTGGTCGGCTAATTGATAATTCTGCGTGCGCGTAAAGGAATAGCTGGAAGTACCTTCGGTACTGTAATTCGGGCGCGTGATCGTGGTCGCAGGCTGTCCTAGTGGACGGCTGCCGTTGGGGACGGTATTGATATAACTGAAGCGCGCTTCATTCATCACTGTGCCCCAGGTTTTGCGGTCGGTTAATTGTCCGGTGGCGTTTTGCACATAACTGTTTCGTGCTGTGCTGGCTTGATTGAATCCGCTCACCGCATCGTTACTGTTGTCGTTCGTATTACGGTTACCGTTCAGTCGCAAGCTGAGATTGTGGGTGTCACTGAGGCGATAGTCCGTGCGCACGAGTGCGAGATTGTCGCGGAAATGTCCAACGAAAGTTGCGGGAGTCGGCGATTGAATAAAGGCTCCACGATTCTGCTGAGCGCGTTCGTAGTTGGCGAAAAAGCTCAATTTATTTTTGATGACCGGGCCGCTCAAGGCACCGCCAAACTGCCAGTTTTCATTGGGTACGCGCAGGCTGGAAACAACGGGACGCGCCTGAATTCCTGAAGGTCGCAAGAAGGTAAAAGCTTCGCCGTGCCAGTTATCGGTTCCGCTTTTGGTAGTCGTACTGATGATGCCTGCGGTCGAACCGCCGTACTCGGCTGAATACTGATTGGTCAGCACTTTGAATTCCTGCACAGCGGTCAGTGAAATCTGCTGTTGCGGCGAATTGGCATAGACGGATTCATAATTCGTGTTGCCATCAAGTTGATAATTCGTGTGGCGAAAGGAATTGGCGTTAATCGTTAGTCGTGTCGCACCTGCACCATCGCCGCCTGCTGTATTGCGAACATGCGGGTCAAGTAGGGCGAAGGCGTTAACGCTCCGTCGCGCCGAAGGCAGCTCTGTGACGCGGCGGGCATCTACGACTTGCGAAACTTCCGGCGCGTTGGAAACAATCGCCGAAGTGTCGGCGACAATATTAACTGCTTCACTCAAGCGTGCGACTTCTAAAATAAAGTCCTGCGTTAACGAATCACCGGATGAAATTACTTTCAGGGCGCGATTGACGGTTTGAAAGTTGCTTGCCTGAATTACGATTTGGTAATCATTGCCCGGCGGCAAGCCCATTACGATAAAAGCACCGTCTTTATTGGTCGTAGTTGTTCGCTGATAATTCAGAGAGTCATTTTTGACAGTCACTTGCGCATTGGGAACCGTGCCGCCGCTTTGTTCTTTGATAAGACCGCGCACGGCTCCGGTTAATTCAGTTTGCGCTAGAGTGAAGGAGGATAGAGTAAGAGAGAAGAGTAGCGTGAGCAGGACGCGATAGATAGTAGTTGGCATCAGAGAATCTCCTGTTTCAATGTAGATAGTCAGGCTCTTGTGCTAGGATATTCCCCGCACATTACCTGTGATGTTTTCCAAGACGGATCGGGATAGTTGCAACCAGAAGCCTCTGATGCTCAAACATCAGGGGCTTCGTTTTATTAGCAATTAATCAAACAAAGGACATTTTTTACAAGCCTTACCTTTTTTCTTGAAACGCTTACAGCATTTATCTTTTTTGCTTCGACGCAGGAGTTTGTAAAACATAAAGTACCTCTAAGTGATTTTATTTTTAATCCGATTTTGAAAGTCGTTTTCAAAATGAAGGGAAATAATATTCGGTCTTTCCCCGGCTGTCAAGCTAGATGAAATCAATTTTCAATTTCAGAGGATGATTGTTGGCTAATTTGTTTGCGTGTGATGTTTGGCAGTCATTCGTTCCAGTTCTTCAACGTGCAACTGTTCCAGGCGGATAATATCTTCCACCCAAAACCGCAGCATCTGATTATTTTCCGCCAGCTCCCAAACTTTGACGTAAGCGGCTAAAGCGGTGCGTTCCATTTCTAAATCCTGTAACAACATTTCGCTCAGAGTTGTGGCTTGCTGGACGGGAGCAATGTTGGTTACTGGAAGACCGCCCAATCCGATAATCTTGTTGCCCAGATTGAGCGCGTGTAGATGAGCTTCTTTGCTATTGGCATCGAAGAATGGCGCGTATTGCATGCGATCCTGCCCGCTGACTAAAAAGTTATGTTGTGCGTATTGAATGACGGCTCCATATTCCATTGCCAGCACATCATTCATTGCGTTCAAAAGTTCCTGTGTCGCTTTGTTTGAGTTCATAAATTTAGTAATTTAAAAAAATATCAGGTTCGTTGCCTTCTCATTAGAAACATACCTGCCGTCTGATTGCGTGTCAATTCAAGACGTGATTGAATGACGCCTGAAAAAATCTGAGGTCAATTTGAAAAAGATTTTGTGCTTAATTTTTATATTGATGATGACAAGCCGGGTGGTGAGTGCCACGGCTCATAATTATCATCTGAGTTTTACGCAGCTTGAGCAACGCTCAAACAGCGATAGGATAACGATTCTGGTGAGAGTTTTTGCTGATGATTTTGAACGGGTTTTGCAAGCTCGTTTTTCGCATCGGGTCAACTTATCAAATCGTGAATTAATCGCCAAATATCTGCATGAATGCCTTGAAATTAAAGGCTCTGACGGGAAAAATAAAAAATTTGTCACTGGGAAAATTGAGCAGAAAGCAGATGTCGTACTTATCAATCTCACTGCCAGAATTCCTGCGGGCTTGCACGGGTTGCAACTTCGACAAAAAATTTTATGCGAGCTTTATGACGATCAGATCAATCAGGTATTACTCAAATTTCCCGACCGGGAAGCTACGCTCGAATTCAAAAATGGAGAAGGATTCAAAGTAATCAACTAATTATTTTCTAATTATTTTATGGATAAATTTCGTATTATTGGTGGCAAACCGCTGCACGGAGCAGTCGCTGTCAGCGGCGCAAAAAACTCAGCGTTACCTTGCCTGGCAGCAACTTTATTGACGGCGGAAACCGTGACTTTACGAAACGTCCCGTACGTCCGTGACCTCATCACGATGCGGCGGTTATTGGAAGATTTAGGCTGCACCGTGCTGGTTCCCGAACTTAGGACGCATCGCATCAGTGCGGCTACGGTGGATTCCCGCGAAGCTCCGTACGAATTGGTCAAAACAATGCGCGCTTCGGTTTTAGTGTTAGGGCCGCTCGTTGCGCGTTTCGGCGAAGCTCGCGTCAGCTTGCCCGGCGGTTGCGCGATTGGGTCACGTCCCATTGATTTGCATTTGAAAGCACTCGAAAAAATGGGCGCGAAAATTGAAATGCACAACGGAGTCATTCACGCGAACGCGGAACGTCTGCACGGAGCCGACATCGTTTTTGAAACAGTGACCGTTGGCGGGACGGAAAATATTTTGATGGCGGCGGCGTTGGCGGAAGGGACTACGCGATTAATTAATGCGGCGTGTGAACCGGAAATTACTGATCTCGCGGAATTATTAATTAAAATGGGCGCGAAGATTGAAGGGCTGAATACGTCGACGTTGACGATTGAAGGTGTTGCCAAATTAGGCGGAGCAGATCATCCAATTATCCCGGATCGCATCGAAACCGGAACGTTGATTATTGCGGCAGCAATGACGAACGGCGAACTGGAAATTACGGATTGCAATCCGGCACATTTGATTTCCGTCATCGAAAAATTGAAGGATGTGGGCGTCATTATTGAGCAAATAACCCCGTCAACGCTGCGCGTAAGTGCTTCAGAAAAGCTGCAAGCGAAAGACGCTACGACGGAAGTTTATCCCGGCTTCCCGACCGATATGCAGGCGCAGTTCATGGCCTTGATGACGCAATCCGAAGGCGAATGTTGTGTGACGGAAAATATTTTTGAGAATCGTTTTATGCACGCGAGCGAGCTGCAACGATTAGGTGCGAACCTCAAAGTGAACGGACGGCAGGTCATCGTTCACGGCAAATCCCCTTTGACGGGCGCGAAATTAATTGCGTCAGATTTGCGCGCTTCGGCTTCGCTAGTGCTTGCAGCCTTAGCCGCAGAAGGCGAAACGTGGATTGACCGCGTCTATCACATTGATCGGGGCTATGAAAAGATTGAAGAAAAGTTGTGCGCCGTCGGTGCGGAGATTGAACGCGTCAAAGGGTGAGGGGAAGAGAGTGCTGAGAAAAAAGTGGTGAGTGCTGAGTTTTCGATCTCAGCACTCACCAC
>JAYVZE010000172.1:0-27244 GCA_043783625.1 Blastocatellia bacterium
GGTAGCGACTTGGTAACTCTCAATATTTACCAAGTCGCTACCGCTCCTCGTACTGTACCGCTTTGTGAATTGCACAACTGCCCAAACCTCGCTTGATTGCGCTACAATATTAAGAATGGAAACAATTTTTGGCTCCGACGGTCTGATCGCAAAACATCATCCTGATTACGAATATCGCCCCGGACAAGTGGCGATGGCGAATGCTGTCGCCGATGCGCTCTCCGGCAATCATCACCTCCTCGTCGAAGCCGGAACCGGTACGGGCAAGACGCTCGCGTATCTCGTCCCCGCGATTGCGACGGGTAAGCGCGTGATTATTTCGACGGGGACGAAGAACCTGCAAGAACAGCTTTTTTACAAAGACATTCCGTTTTTACAATCCATTATTCCCAAGCCATTCAAGGCGACTTATTTGAAAGGCCGCTCGAATTATTTGTGTTTGCAAAAATTGCAACGCGCCGAAATGAGTCCGGTTTTAGAGGGCTTGGACGAAGTGGATTACTTCGATGAAGTGCGGCGATGGGCGTATGAAAGCGGGACGGGAGATCGGGCGGAACTCGCTACATTGCCTGATAACATTGGCTTCTGGCGACATATTGATGCGCGTTCGGAAACTTGCATCGGATCGAAATGTCCGAATTTTGAGCCGTGCTTTATCACGAAAGCCAGGCAAGCTTCGCTCGAAGCGGACATCGTCATCGTGAATCATCATTTGTTTTTTGCAGATTTAGCGTTGCGCGGTCGTGAGTACGGGCAAGTGCTGCCGGATTACAGCGCGGTGATTTTTGATGAAGCGCATCAGATTGAAGACATCGCTTCGCAGTATTTCGGCAATCAGGTTTCGAGTTATCAAATTGATGATTTAGTCCGCGACACTTCACGGTTGATGATTCAGGACGTAGCGGCGGCGATGGAAGTTACCAAAGCCGGGGCACGCGTCACCCGCTTTGCCGATCAATTCTGGCTGTGTTTTTTAGGCACAGATCGCACGGCGGCGTTGCCGATTACGCTCAGAGGTGATGGACGTTTTGCGATTCGTCAGGCGATGTTCGTCAGGAAAAATCGGAGCGGAGAATTTGAATCTACGCCGATTGGCGAAAGATTTTCCAATTTCAAAAATGCGCTCGAAAGATTGAAAAGTGCTCTCGCCGTCATCAAAGACCCGCCTTCAGAAATGGATGCCGTGACGCGGCGGCTGGATCAAATTCTGTTTGACCTTGAGTTCATTATTCTCGGTGATGACCGCAATTTTATTTACTGGTGCGAACGGCGCGGGCGTGGTGTTTTCCTGCAAGCAACGCCGATTGATGTGTCGGGATTGCTCAACGATAAGCTCTTCAATGTTCCGGCTGAAGTCGAAGGGCGCATCGAATCCGTCGTGATGACTTCAGCGACGTTGACCAGCAATAATTCTTTTGAGTTCATCAAGGAACGCCTCGGTGTTGAGAAATGTGATGAGTTAATTGCTGAATCGAATTTCGATTATCAGCGGCAGGCGTTGTTGTATTTGCCAACGGATTTGCCCGACCCGCGTGATGGAAATTTTACGACTCTCGCCGCCGCCGAAATTGTCAGAATTCTGAAGGCTACGCAGGGACGCGCCTTTGTGCTTTGCACCAGCAATAGTTCGATGGGGATGCTGCGCGATTTGGTCGCCGAGGAAGTTGATTTTCCGATCTTCAAACAAGGTGATGGTTCGCGTTCTGGATTATTGGATGCGTTCCGCCAGACTCCGAATTCTGTGCTGTTTGCGACTTCAAGTTTTTGGCAGGGAATTGACGTACGCGGCGAAGCCTTGTCCTGTGTGATTATTGATAAGTTGCCGTTTGCTGTTCCTTCTGATCCGGTGGTAGCGGCGCGGCAACGATTTATTGATGACACGGGCGGCAGCAGCTTCAGCGATTATTCTGTACCGTCCGCGATTATTGCATTGAAACAGGGCTTAGGAAGATTGATCCGAAGTGCGACAGATCGCGGCGTGTTATGTGTGCTTGATCCGCGCTTGACGACGAAGGCGTACGGCAAGACATTTTTGAATAGTTTGCCGCCGTGCAAAATCACGCATCAAATTTCTGACGTAGAAAAATTCTTCATTGATAATGAAACATGACTTGAACTTAAAATCCCCCTCCTGTTTTAGGAGGGGTGTCCGAAGGACGGGGTGGTCAAGCGTCCACCAGAGCCCAACCACCCCCGACCCCTCCTTTGAAAGGAGGGGAGCTTTTGGTCTTTTATTTTTCAGTGGATTCCTAGCCAAAAGAGCATTAATTTTCTACCTTCTTCTTCTCACGGTAAATTGTTTTGCACAAACTGTCCTGACCCGCGATGAAGCTGTCCGGCTGGCTTTGCTACAAGCCTCAAATTTTGAGCAATCACAATTGAACGAGCGCAGCGCGGCGGAAGATGTGCAGCAGGCGAAGACCGCTTTTTATCCGCGCCTCGCAGCGACTCCGTCATTGATTTACAACTCGCCTTCGATTGGTGCAGATGTGCCGCACACGCCCAGTTTTATTGGCTCAAACGCAATTACAGAGCATCAAGTTTTGGGCACTGCGACAGGCGAATTGGATACATCCGGGCGATTGCGCGTCACGCTGAATCGCAATCGTGCCTTGCTTGCCGCCGCGCACGCGGGAACTGAAGTCGCTCGCCGCGCACTCATTCAAGCTGTAGACGAAACTTATTTTGCGCTTACTTTGGCGGTTGCCAAACAGGTTGCCGCGAAACAGAATTTAGAGACAGCAGCAGAATTTTCCAAGTCTACAGAATTGCTCGTCAAAGGCGGTGAAGTCGCTCCGGTAGATTTCTTACGTGCGCAGTTGCAGGTCACAACGCGCCGTGATGAATTAGAACAGGCGATGGCGAACGAAGCCGCCGCGACGGAAGCATTGCGCATTTTAATTGGTGCGGAGGCAACTGCACCGATAGCTCCACTTGATTTGATGACGGCGATGCCAACCGCAGGCGAAGTGGATGGCTTCACTTTTGAAATGATTAAGCAACGCCCGGAATATTCGTTTTTTGAAGCACAACAACGCGCCGCCGAAAGCGAAATAAAATTGGCGAAAATCGAACGCCGCCCGACATTGACCTATTCACTCGGCGGAGGGTTCGCCAGCGATTCGCTGCGACCGACGCCATTAAAATTGCACACCGGATTATTAGCGACGGTCAGTTTGACGATTCCGGTTTTTGATTGGGGTGCGAGTAAGAGCCGCGAACGTCAGGCGGAATTTCGTTTGCAAAGCCTGGCGTCATCGCGCAAGTTGGCGATGCTGGGATTGAATCAGCAATACAATACTGCGCGGTTACTGGCTCTTTCGGCAGCGACGCGGATTCGCAATGCCGGAACTGGTGTCGCCGACGCGACGCGAAATTTTGAGATTTCGATGGCACGTTATCGCGCCGGAGAAGGGCCGATTATCGAAGTCACCGATGCACAAAATATTTTGACAGCACAACGCGCAGCCTTGGCGCAGGCACTTTACGATTATCAAATTGCGCTCGCCCGTTTGCGGCAGGCGACAGGACAGTGAGATGAAAAACGGTAGTGAAAAGATAGTGACGGCGACTTTATTCTGTTTTGTGATGGCTTCGATGTTCGGCTGCGCTGCCAAAAAAGCTGAAGAAGAGAAAAAAGAAGTCATCGTCGTCAGCGTCAAAGTAGCTGCCGCCGAACGCACAAAAATTTCCGCACAGGCTTCGGCTATCGGGACGATAGCTCCGCGTCAACAGGCGGTCGTCAGCGCGAAAATTTCTGCTCCGATTGCGCGGATGGCGTTGCTCAAAAATAAATTTGTCAAAGCCGGAGAAGTTATCGCTGTGCTTGAATCCCGCGATTTACAAGCCCAACGCAACGAAGCTCTGGCAGCCTTACAAGAAGCGAAATTAAATTTGCAAGGCTTGAGCAAAGGCGGCATTCCGCAGCTCTCCATCCAAGCTGAAAAAGATTTGCGCGACGCCAAAGCGAATCTTGAAAATGCGCGTACTACTTTCAATCGCCGCAAGGTTTTGTACGATCAAAACGGACTTTCGCTCAAAGAATTAGAAGCTTCACAACTGGCTGTGATGACGGCAGAAAATCAATTGAAGCTGGTGGAAAGCTCCGCGAACCTTCGCACCACTGCGCTGAATCCAAACGACAAAGCCGTCGCTGAAAACCGCGTGAAAGCGGCGGAAGAACGTATTGCGACATTGGCTACACAACTTAGTTACGCGACCATTCGTGCGCCGTATTCCGGTGTCGTGACGGAGCAATTTCAGTTTCAGGGCGAATTTGCCGCTGCTGGAGCGAAGCTCGTGAACATCGCCGATCTGAGTGAAATTATTGTCAAAGCTCCCTTCCCGGATACGGTGGCGAAACATCTCAGAGTCGGCGAAAACGCCATCGTCAAACCTTCTGAATCTCCCGATGAAAATTTATCCGGGCGAATTTCTCTGATTAGTCCGACGAATGATCCGGCGAATCGGACGATTGAAATTTGGGTAACGCTCTCGAATCGAACTCAACGTTTGCGCACTGGCGGAGCCGCAGAAATCAGCTTCCCGACGCGAACTGTCAACGATGCCGTAGTCATTCCCGTGACAGCGGTGACGCTCGACGCCAGCAATGCTGACCAGGGTGTCGTGATGATCGTAGACAAAAACATGATCGCCCACGAAGCTAAAGTCACGGTCGGAATTCGTACCGAAGATAAAATTGAAATCACCGAAGGATTGAAAGGCGATGAAACCGTTGTGATCGAAGGCGGCTACGCTTTGCCGGATGGGACGAAGGTACAGTTGAGTGAAGAGAAGGATGAGAAAGGTGAGAAAGAGAAGAAAGATGAAAAGTGAAGGCAGCGATTTTCAGATAAGGAACGCTGATGAAATTTTAGCACTCACGGCTGAAGTCTATGAAGGTCTTTCGGCTGACCAGGTTGATGAGATTGAAACGATGGTTCATCGCAGAGAAGATTTCTTTGGCGAAAGGAAAAACGGTGTGAATGAGCTTTATTGATAAAAATAGTCGCCAACGGCGACCAACAATATAGCCTATGGTGCAGGCGTTGCGCCGAAACCATAGGGTTTTAATAGCGATTCCATCCGTCGCTGAAGGCGACGAACAATCAATGTTAGGTTTAGTTCGTCGCCTTCAGCGACGGGATATATTTGTTGCTTACCCAGCGATTCTCGCTGGGCTATAATGTTAGTCGCCGTTGGCGACAGGAATATAAAACACTGATTTTACAACCTGGAGCTTGTCTTTGAATCTTGCGCGTTTCGTCTCGAACCAATCTCGTGCCGTCCTCGTGATCGTGGCGTTGCTTTGTGCTGCTGGAATTTATTCGGCGTGGCAATTGCCGAGTGCGCTGTTTCCGCAAACGGATTTTCCGCGCATTGTTGTCATCGTAGACAATGGAGTCGTACCCGCTCCGCAAATGCTCGCATCCGTCACGAAGCCGATTGAAGAGGCGATGAACGGCATTCCGGGAATTCGCCGCATTCGTTCGACCACGCAGCGCGGAGCCGCTGGTATTGATCTTTTCTTCGATTGGAAAACGGACATGTTTCAGGCGTTGCAACTTGTGCAGGCGCGCATGTCGCAGCTTTCATCTTCGTTGCCTCCCACCGTGGCGATTCGCCGCGTCGAGCGTTTGACCTTCGCCGTTTTTCCGATCACGGGCTACAGTCTGACTTCTGAAACACGCGATCCGCAATCCTTGCGCGACTTCGCGGTCTACACGATCAAGCCGCGCTTAGCGCGATTGGAAGGTGTCGCCAACGTTGCCGTCGCCGGAGGGCAAACGCGCGAATATCACGTCACGATTGATCCGCAAAAATTGGCGGCGCGTGGTGTCTCGGTGCAACAGGTTTCGGAGGCGGTCAAAAATTCCAACATCATCGCTTCGCCCGGATTAATTGACGAAAATCATCACCTTGAATTAGCGTTGGTAAGCGGACAGGCGAAAAGCCCTGAAGAACTTAACAGCATTGTTGTCGCCAATATTAACGGTGCTCCCGTGACGATTGCCGATGTTGCTACCGTCGGCGGAGGCGCAGAACCGAACTACACAATTATCACGGCGGATGGTCGTCCGGCGGTGTTAGTCAATGTGTTTCGCCAGCCCGAAGCCAACACGGTATTTGTTGCCGATGCCGCCAAAGCTGAACTGGAAGCCATTCGCGCTGTTCTGCCAAAAGACATCACGATTGCGCCTTTTTACGATCAGTCGTCATTGGTTCGTGAATCAATGAAATCGGTGCGCGAATCCATCTTCATCGGGCTGTTGCTTTCCATCGTGATTTTGTTTGTGTTCCTGCGCAATTGGGGGACGACACTGGTGGCGGCGGTCGTGATTCCCGTGACAATTTTGACGACGTTTCTGGCGATGAAATTAGCCGGACTCTCCTTTGATTTAATGACGCTGGGCGGAGTCGCCGCCGCAATTGGATTAGTTATTGATGATGCGATTGTCGTCGTCGAAAATATCTATACGCATCTGGCGCGTGGGATGTCGCGGCGTGAGGCGATTGAAAGCGCGATTGCTGAAATTACGGTTCCGATTATTGGTTCGACGATTACTCCCGTCGTAGTGTTTTTGCCGCTTGCATTTTTGGAAGGCGTAACCGGAGTTTTCTTTCGATCTTTAGCCTTGACGATGGCGGTCGCGTTATTGACTTCATTGGTTCTCGCCTTAGTGTTTACGCCTGTACTGGCGAATCGTTTTGTGAATTTCAAAGGCGAAGTTGGCGAAGGTGAGGAAGAAAAAACCGGGCGAATTTTAGGCTGGATCCTTCAGGGCTACGAGCGCGTACTGGCATTCGCTTTACGGCAACGCCTGTTGGTGATTTTGGTGATTGTGCTGGTCGGAATTGGTTCTTATTTACTGTATAACCAGCTTGGTTCCGAATTTTTGCCGGAGTTTGATGAAGGCGCATTTGTGCTGGATTATAAAACTCCGCCTGGTTCTTCGCTACAGGAAACGGATCGAATCCTGCAACACGTCGAACAGTTGCTGAAAGAAAATGTAGACATTGAAAGTTATTCTCGACGCACAGGCGTGGAATTAGGATTGAACGTTACCGAACCGAATGTCGGAGATTTTCTGGTCAAACTTAAAGCTCAACGTAAGGCTTCGACGGATGACGTTAAAAAAGAAATTCGAGAGGAACTGGAAAAAACTGAACCTGCGTTAGAGACCGAATTTATTGGAATTCTCAGCGATTTAGTGGGTGATTTAATCAACTCGCCCAAGCCTATCGAAATAAAATTATTCAGTCAGGACACTGCCGCGCTGGAAAAGAAGGCAACGGAAGTCGAAGACATCATCAAAAAAATTCCGGGTATCGTTGACACTTTCAATGGTGTAGTCACGAGTGGTCCCGCGATCACTTTCAAAGTTGATCCACAAAAGGCGGCGCGTTTTGGCGTGAATACGACAGACATTGCGAATACGGTGACGACGGCGATGACAGGCGATGCGGCTTCGACAATTTTGCAGCAGGGAAGATTAATCACGGTGCGCGTCGTCCTGCCAAAATCTTCCAGCACTTCATTAGATGCGTTGCGTGCGTTGCAAATTCGCTCAACATCTACGAATACACTGTTTCGATTGGATCAGGTGGCGGATGTTGAGTACGACGCCGGACAAGCAGAAATCCTACGTGAAGGACTACGCGAACACGTCGCCGTCACCGCGCAATTATCCGACCTTGATCTCGGTTCGGCGATCAATGCGATCAAGAAAAAACTTAACGCCGAAGTGAAATTTCCGCCGGGAATGACCGTGGAATACGGTGGCGTTTATCAGGAACAACAATCGAGTTTTCGTGAACTGGCAATTGCTTTGCTGTTGGCGGTCGCGTTGGTTTTTGTAGTGTTGTTAATTGAATTCCGTTCGTTCGCGCATCCGGTAGCGATTGTGACGGGTGCAGTGCTCGCACTTAGCGGAGTGCTGGCAATGCTGACGCTGACGCATAAAACGCTCAACATTGTTTCTTTGATGGGAATGATTATGGTCATCGGCATCGTCGCCAAAAACGGCATTCTGATGCTAGATGCCGTGCAGGAACATTTGTCGGCAGGCGATTCGCTCAATGAGGCTTTGCTTAAGTCCGGGCACAGAAGATTTCGACCAGTCTTGATGACTTCGCTGGCGGCGATTCTTGGCATGTTGCCGCTGGCTTTAGCGTTAGGTGCAGGAGCGCAACTCCTGCAACCATTGGCTCTGGCGGTGATCGGCGGATTGACGGTAGCACTATTGTTGTCGTTGATTGTAACTCCGACGGTTTATGCGATGCTGCATCGGGAAAGGGGAAGCGGAAAAATTTAGCCACGAATTTTCACGAAAGAATACGATTTTTTTCTTCGTGCCAATTCGTGAAAATTCGTGGCTAAATTTTTAATGCGGTGCACACGCATCCCCAAATGCCGCACTCCAGTTCGGATCAATACGGGGGCGAAATAGAATTCGATCAATGATGGCTTCCTGGGCAAAGGTCTTCGTTCTCCCGCCAAATCTGTACACCATTCGCGTAGATTTATTGTCAATCATCTTCATCATCAGACCTGTCGTTGACGAAGCGAGCTTACTGAATTTCATTGACGAAGGTTCCGCAGGTCGTGCGAAAAGTGTCGCGGGGAGGTCGAAATTATTTCTCGCTAAAATCGTAAATGGTGAATCTGAGATATAAGCAGTTTCGGCAAAATTTTGTTTTTGTACGGGCAACTCCGGGATTTGAATACTGCGGATCGCGCGAACGTTCGGCGTAATCAAGCGGCTCGCTTCTGGCACTGCGACAGGAATTTGTGCAGCGGTTTCATCGCGCACGGTCATTTCTTCAGAGTGCGTCGGCGGCAGCGTGACGACTTTGATTTGCGGCTTTGTCCGGGTCGTAGCGTAAACAATTTTCGTGACGATTTTTTCCTGAATGACGGGAACTTCGATAAATTTGGTTTGGATATTTTCGGCTACGACAGGCGTAGCGGCAGGTGGTTGCTTCACGAACGAAGAAATGACAAATGCACCCGCGACTAATAGTAATGCGGCTTGCGCGAGCATCAGTGGCATCGGGATTCTCACTGAAGACATAAATATTTTTTTCCAGAAGGGAACGCGATTCACGTGCTGACGGTAATCAGAGATGACACGCCGGTTTAATGAATTCGGCACTTCTGGCACTTCCCAGGATTTGAGCAATTCTTTCAAATCAGGATTTTCGGAAGATGAATGTTTTTCGTTTTGCATAACTTTTACAATGCAGAAGCCCGCACGCAGTAAGGGCGTTTTTAGTCGAGAGAGTCTTTAGCGTCGTAAAGGCGCCCTCGACTCGCGTGCGGGCTTCTGCAAATAATGAGAATGATCTATACTTTCAGGAGCGCAAGCGTCTCGCTTGCCGACCCTTCTTGTTTACCTACCAACTCTCGATGTGAGCGTTGCTTAACCGGCAAGCGAGACGTTTGCGCTCCTGCTTTTTAACCTTTGAGATAAGGTTCCAATAACATCCTTAGTTTTTCACGCGCTCGATGAAGTCTTGATTTAACAGTACCGACATCGGCGTTAACTATTTCGGCGATTTCCGCCAGAGATAATTCTTCAAACTCAAACAAGATCACTGCTTCACGTTGCAGCGGCGGTAATTCCGCAATGGCTTTCTGGACGACACTTGATAATTCTGCGCCCATTACTTGACGCAACGGACTCCGAAATTCTGCTTCCTGCGGCTCGACGGATAATTCTTCCAGCGAAGTTTCAGGGCTGGATTTGTTCCAGCGTTTGTATGCCTGATTACGTGCTGCCGCGCACAGATATGTTTTTAAACTCGCTTTTCTGGCATCAAAGAGCGCAGGCTTTTTGATCAGACTCAGGAAGCAATCGTGCGTAATTTCTTCCGCGAGTTCGACCGATTGCAACAAGCGATACGCAAAGCGAAAGACAACATCGCGGTGGCGTTCGTAAAGCAGACAAAACGATGACTCGTCGCCGTGAGCCGCTGCGTTAAGTAAGCTTTCATCGGTCATTACAGGGGACGCGCAGTCTGACGAAAAAAGTAATAAATCGTGTTGTTCGGAAACTATATCCACGTTGTTTTCATGAGCGTATTTTTGTTCATCATTTCTCGCTCAATTGGTTATTACAGCTAGAATGAAAAAGGTTACGCGGGGGGAGAAAAAATATTTTGAGAAGGTGTTAGGTGTCAGGTGCCGGGTGTCAGTTTTTTCTCTGAAACCTAACACCTGACACCCGACACCTATATTCACCGATGCATGACGCGATGCGAGCGATGCCGGATGCCTTCCCATTCGACGACTTTTTGCGCACGGCGATTTTCGTAGGCCGCACTCAAATCATCAATCAAATGATCGTGATATTTTTGCTCACGACGCATGGCACCACGCATGGATTCCATGATCGAAACGTATTCCATCACTTCATCCAGTTCGGATTCCGTCAAATGATCAAGTTTGAAAGAAAGGATTTGTCGGTTGGTCATTTTCTTACCCATAGATACCTCCAATGGCAAGTGACCAACCTTCTCAGGCGAGGACGGTCAACTTACCGTCTTATGTGTGAATTGAATCATAGTCATCAAAATAAATGTTTCTCAGTTTAGGTTGCAGGGGAATTTGCTTTTTCGGGGAACGGGAAAATCATAGTACAGAAGCATGCGCGAGGGAAGGGCGTGATGACTTCGAGATGTGCAAATAAAACGGAGGAGGCATTTCGCTTTGTCAAAACGTCAACAAGCTGGCATCGCAAAAATCGAAACCCATTTGCTGTCAAGTTCGTCTAAGGAAATGCTTGTATAATATTGACTTCATCGAATTGCCCGGGCTGGTTGCCAATACAAATAGTTATTGTTATTTCAGTACTGATGGCTTTTGCTTGACGCCAGGAATCTGCCATTCGATAAAGTTACGATCAACCAGAGGTGGCTGAGAATCATCGCTTACCTCGTACACTCAGGAGTCACAAATGGAACGAAAGAAAGCATCCGATTATCCGCAGGAACTCTTAGACCTTTTTCACGAATATCAGCATGGCGACATCAGCCGCCGCAGTTTCCTTGATCGCGCGGCCAGGTTCGCTGGCGGTGGTCTGACCGCGATGGCGATTTTTGAGAGCCTGAAGCCAAACTATGCGTGGGCGCAACAAGTGCCTGCGGATGATAAACGCATCAAGGTGGGATACGAAGTCGCTCCTTCACCTGCGGGTAATGGCTCGATCAAAGGCTACCTGGCCCGTCCAGCCAAAGGAAAAAAACTGCCTGTGGTATTGGTCATTCACGAAAACCGTGGACTTAATCCGTATATCGAAGATGTCGCCCGACGCTTCGCTCTCGCCAATTTCATCGCGTTTGCACCTGACGGATTAACATCGGTTGGCGGCTATCCGGGAAGCGATGAGAAAGGTGCCGCCGCTTTTCGCACGGTTGACGGGAAAAAAATGACGGAAGATTTCGTTGCATCTGCCAAGTGGCTCAAGACGCGCTCCGATTCAAACGGTAAACTTGGTGCCATCGGATTTTGTTTTGGCGGCGGGATGGTCAATCAACTGGCGGTACGGCTAGGCACTGATTTAAAAGCGGGAGTCCCTTTCTATGGTCGCCAGCCAAGTGCTGAAGATGCAGCGAAAATCATGGCTCCGCTGATGCTCACTTACGCTGGCACTGACCAGGGTGTCAATGCCGGGATCGCAGCCTTCGAAGCGGCACTCAAGGCCAACAATAAGCCGTACAATATCTATACCTACGAAGGCACACAGCACGGCTTCCACAATGACACGACGCCGCGTTATAACGAAGCAGCAGCCAAGCTGGCCTGGACGCGCACGCTCGAATTTTTCAACAAACACCTGCGCTAACAAACTGGTGCGGCAGCTTCATTTGAATCTTGCCGCACCATCTACTACCGGAAGTGCGCAAGCGGCGGCTTCTCTAAAAAGGCAATCACGCTTTTTAAGCCAGAAGGTAATTTCTGCGCTGCCGATAATTTTCCAGATATGTTCGCTTGCTCGTTGTATTCAAAAACGAACGATCAATTAACGCTTCGACTTTTGCTTGTTTTTCTAAAAATGGAGCGAGTAATTTTTCGATACGCCGTTCCAGCACGCCGATGCGTTTGGCGAATTCAATAAAATCAGCTTGTGATGGATGCAGGCTGCTGCGATATTTTTTAGATTTAAAGTCGTCGGCAAATAATCCTTTTTTTAAGGCGAAATCAGAATCGGCGACGTGTAAGCTTGTGTTCAGCAAATCATAGGCAGGCGAAAGAATGTGATCACCGCTGGCTATTTCAACTAATGAAAAATTTTTCAGATGCGCATCGCCGTTCGAAAATAAATAATTGAAAACGACGAGCACAAAATATTTTTCAATTTCAATGCGCCACGCTGCTGGGGAATATTTTTGCAGTAACAAACCTATCTCTTCATAGCTGGAATTGTATTTAAAATTGTCGCCAGCATTGTCAGCGGTTCTGCCGGAGAGCGCAGCAAAATCTTCTTTGCTGCGCTTGCTCCCGTCAGTAATCACGTCAAAGCGCTTCGTGATGTAAGCAGGTGTACCATCCCGAAAAAAGATCAGCGCATTTTCTGCGGTGTTGATGCCGTAGACTTGCCGCGCAATTTGCATTGTCAAATGTTCGTTCGCCGGAACCTGATCAACTTTTTTCAGATCACGCGGGATGGGTTTTAAAATGTAAGTTCCAAATTCGCCCGGCTTTGTCAGCCGCAACTTATTTTTTTCAAGGCGAAGGCTGACTTTTTCCTGGACGCCGGAAATGGAAATACGTTGGCGATTTTCGATAAATAATGCGGCATCGTCTTCGTTTTTGCTTGGAGATTCGAAGGGCAAAATATGATTAACTTTTTTGCCATTAAATAAATTCCGAAGACATGAAGGGCTGTACGACGAAAACCCTTCCGCCAATGTGCCTGGACAAAATTGTATGTCGGGAAAACTCATTCTGGTTGTACGGTAATTGCACCAATCGTATCGTGTTGTGCAGTGGCGAGCAGTAAACCGAAATGATCATCTTTATCAATTTTTAATTGCCTGCTTTGCATTTTGCGGTTCACGCCTTCACTTAGTAAATTGAAAAAAAATGGAAACAAGATTTTACTTCGATATTCTTGCTGCGACTTCGGCAGCGTTAAACTCACTGCCGGCTTTTTCGCATCCGCGAACCAATAATCATCATAGCGAAAAATGTAGCTTGCACTGCTTTCCTCTACTAGCGTCCCTAACAATTCTCCATTTCGATAAACAGCGGCTTTTCTCATCGGGTTACTTTACAGATTGTTTCAATTCTAGTTTGATTTCTAGACCTAAAACGTCGGCGATTTTGTTTAAGGTAGCGAATGTCGGATTCCCTTTACCGCTTTCGAATTCTTTGATCGTGCGCAAACTTACACCAGAAAGTTCTGCGACATTTTCTTGGGTCACGGCAAGCGCAATACGCCGTAGTTTGAATTCCGAAGTTATTTCTTCTAAAGACATGGCGTTTTTCTATGAAAATCAATGGTTTAAGGCGCGACAAAACTATTTTGCTGCGATAAGTGCAGTTTAGTGCATTTTAAAGTTAGAAACAATTGTTTTCCTTTAAAATGAATTGTTTTATTAAGAAAAAGTGAGATATATTGCCCTTTAATTATCGAACCAATGTGGATTTTCTATTAGGTTTCAGTCCAAGAATTTTTTCAATCTTAGTCTGCGCCTTAGAGAAGCTTGATGAATATTTAAAGGCAGCTCATACTGACATCTGATTCAGGTACGATCAACCAACACCAAGGAGAGCATTCATGTTCAGAAATTCGTTATTATTTTTCTTCTTACTTTCAATGGCAGTCGCAGTCGGATGCGAGCAAAAGCAAACGACTACAACGCCAACTACGGTGACTGCGCCGACGGCGACGGTTGCTTATCCCGACGCAGTGAAACCTGCGATGGAGGTCATGAAATCGGATGCTTTGATGGCGCATATCAAGACGCTTGCTTCTGATGAATACGAAGGACGTGCGCCGGGGACGAAGGGCGAAGAACTCTCCGTTAAATACATCAGCGATCAATTTAAACAAGCCGGACTCAAGCCGGGAAATCCCGATGGCACGTATGTGCAAAAAGTTCCGCTGATTGGCTACACGCCGAATCCGACGGTTTCGTTCAATGCTGGCGGCAAGGAAATGAAACTCGCCGGCGATGATTATCTGGCGCGTTCGGCGACCTTCAAGCCCAATGTAGATGTGAAAAATTCTGACGTAGTTTTTGTTGGTTATGGCGTCGTCGCTCCTGAATACGGCTGGGACGATTTCAAGGGCGTAGACGTGAAAGGCAAAACGATTGTGATGCTCGTCAATGATCCGCAAATTCCTGAGGCGAGCGATCCGGCGAAACTTGACGACAAGATTTTCAAAGGCAAGGCGATGACATACTACGGACGCTGGACGTACAAATACGAAATCGCTTCAGAGAAAGGCGCGGCGGCGGCCATTATTGTGCATGAAACGGCGACGGCTGGCTATCCGCTCAAAGCGTTGAATAGTTGGCGGCAGGAAAATTTTGGCTTGAAAGGCTCGGAAAAAGGACGCGTTCCGGTCGAAGGCTGGATTTCATTTGATAAAGCCAAAGAATTATTTGCGGCGAGCGGACAGGATTTGATGGCGCTGAAAAAAGCTGCGCTGACGAAAGATTTCAAACCTGTGACGCTGAATGCGAAGGCGAACATTAATGTGAAATCAACGATCCGCGAAATCGCTTCGCAGAATGTGGTTGCGAAATTAGAAGGTTCTGATCCGAAGCTCAAAGACGAGTACGTGATTTATACAGCGCATTGGGATCACATGGGACGCGATCCGAAATTATCCGGCGATCAGATTTTTAATGGCGCGATTGATAACGCTTCGGGTGTAGCGTGTTTGCTGGAATGGGCGAAAGGGTTTGGAAAACTGATTCCGGCTCCGAAGCGGTCAATTTTATTTTTGGCGGTGACGGCGGAAGAAAAAGGTTTGCTTGGTGCAAAATATTACGCTGAACATCCGTTGTATCCACTGAATAAAACCCTCGCCGACATCAATATGGACGGCATTAATCAGTGGGGCAAAACGAAAGACATCACGGTGGTCGGCTTAGGAAATTCAACGCTCGATGATTCGCTGGCGGAAGTTATCAAGATGCAAGGACGGACGATTGTTGGTGATCCTGAAACAGAGAAAGGATTTTTCTATCGCTCCGATCATTTTGAATTTGCGAAGCAGGGCGTTCCCGCACTTGATCCTGATGGCGGTAATGAATACATCGGGAAGCCAGCCGATTACGGGCAAAAAACGCGCGACGAATATACCGAAAAGGATTATCACGGCGTGACGGACGAAGTGAAACCGAACTGGGATTTGTCGGGCGCACTCGAAGATTTACAAGCTTTGTTTATGGTTGGTTACAACGTTGCGAACGGCGACAAATGGCCGGAATGGAAAGCCGGAACTGAATTCAAAGCGAAGCGTGAAGCAATGCTGAAGAAGTGATGAGGGGAAAGTAGCGAGTGCTGAGTGCTAAAAACTCAGCACTCAGCACTTTCTACTCAGCACTCATTACTTTCTATTGTTGCACCTCAATTTCCGTCAGAGCCTGAGTGAACTTCTGGCAGTCCCACGTATAAATCAGGATTGAGAAGCTGTTCATTTTTCCGGCTCCGGTGGCGACGAAATCAAAGACTCGCAAGTCCCAGATGCCGTTGGGATTCTGTCCGATGTAGGTGGACAATAAACCAACGGGGCGATAGAGATTAGAGTACGGCGCACCGCTTGGCGTGATGCTTTGAATCGAACTCCTGCCGCTGTCATCCAACAATGTATTGCAGAAATTCTTGCCCGGCATTCCAGCTCCACCCGGTAAATTCATCAACGTTACTACGCTCCCGGCTGGCGAGATCAAAGCCATGGCCAAATCTCCCACTTTATCGTGTTGCAACCCTGCGCCATCAGGCTTGGTACAATCTGTCCCGTTGATGCGGAAGGCAACTCTGGTGATGGCTCCTGAAAGTCCCGTGACAGGAACTTTAATGCTGACTCCTGAGTTTGATCCATCGGGGATTGCTACTGCGGTTCCTTTGTATGCGGCATCAAACGGGGTTATCGCAGGGCGTCCGGTGAGAACGGAAAGCGGGAAGCTGCGTGGATTCGACCCGCTATTATCCGACACCGTGACCGTGAAGTTGATTGTATAGCCGCAGGGGGCGTTCGACGCCAGATCGAATTTGAAGGGTTGCAAATTCGCTTCAGCTTTATCTTCAGAAATTTGCCAGTAATCCGATTCGTCTACAATCATTTTGACGCCAGGGGTTGTTGTCGTGACTTTAGCTTTGACTCCTTCGGCGCGTTTTGTCCCGTTATTCTTGAAGATAATGCGTAAGGCTCCACGTTCACCGGGTTCGATGAATTTATTGAAGTTGGCATTTTCAAGTTCATAGGCCGCCGTCAAATTCAATTCAAGGAACGGCGAAGGAATGAGCTGAAGATACGCATTCAAGGGCGAAAGCAAACCATAGCCGGAAACCTTATCACGACCTTTCGGCCCGATGTCCAGAGCGGTTTTCGTGAGCAGCTTGCGCAGCTCGTCATTTTTTATTCCCGGCTTAGCTCCTTTAATCATTGCGGCGATGGCAGCGGCGTGTGGAGCAGCGGCGGACGTTCCAAAGAAAGAAGTAAATCCTGTGACAGAAGTTGCTACACCGTCGGCGGCTGCAATGTCAGGTTTGTTTCTTTCAAAGCCGCCATTGGTTTCAAATAAATAATTGCCGGGAGTGATCGGCGTCCCGTCTTCATTGAAGAAAATGCGGCGCGGACCATCGGTGCTGAAAGCTTCGACCGGATTTCCGACCCCACCTGTGAAGGCTCCGCCACGTGCGGTTGACGCGGCTACGGCGGCGACTGCATAGGCGTCAGCAGCGGCTGAATGTCCATAAGTCCCGCCATCAGTAGTCAGGGCGATGTAAGCCGAATCAAATGTATCCAGATGTAAAGCGCGAGGTTGAGAGTTTCCATACCGAACAATGACGATGCGGTCGCCGGTGCGGATGCTGGAGCTTCCGACATCTTCAATCGGGAAGGGAAATACGGATTGATCGTTGGCTGAATACGCCCGGACTGTGGTGAGCGTCGAATCCAGCACAAACAAATCGTAATCATTTTCAGCTTCACCCCAGGGGTCAGCCCAAAGCAATCGAACGTATGCACCGCCTGTATAGACGGTTGAAAAACGATTAGAGATGACACCTTCGCCGAAGTCATTCAAATCAAAAATCGCCCCGCCGATAGCGGGCAGATTGCCGCCACTTTTGAAATCGCCTTCCCACGTAGTAGACGTTCCATCAAAGTCATTTCCCTGATTTCCAGCCGATGAAAAATATAAACCGCCATTCCCTGTGACTGCGTTGACAGCTTGTGCGATGTCATTATCTTGAAAGGTAGCTTCATTCGACCAGCCAACATCATCCACAATAATGTCGCATCCATACTTAAAGCGCAGATCAAGAATATTCTGTGCAAACTGTTCAGGGCTTTCAAAAGCAGAGGCGAAAAAGAGTTTGGATTCCGGCGCGAGGTCGTAGATGATTTCCATCATCGCGGTTCCTTCTCCCGCATCGGATGCATCAGCCTGAACTCCGCTTTGTCCCGGCAGAACGGTCACGTCTTTGGGCAAATTTCCGTTTACCTGAGAAGCTGCCAGCCCGCGTGAGCTGTCAGATAAAACACCAATCTTCATGCTTTTGCCGGCAGCATTAAAAGTTTCACGGACTTCTTTCGCGCGGTGCGCAATGTCGCCTTGCGAATTAGGCGGCCCGGTAATCAGGAAAGCATTGGCGAGTGGCGTCTCGTCGTCTGCTTGAAGCGAGATATATTTACTGTGCATTCGCTGGACGATCTTTTTTGGCTCGCCGAAGTCGGGGCGAGGCAGCAGCAGGCTGAGGTTTTTCAGGACGAAAGGGCTGGTTGCTTCCTTTCGATTCGTCCGCGCAACGGGAGCATGCCGGATGGCTTTTACCTCGTTTCTGGCGGCGATTCCTTCCAGCATTTCCAACGGGAGTTTGGCGCGAATCGTTTGGGATTTGACGGAGCTTGAAATGACTTCACCGTTCACATTTTTGATGAGTTCAAGCATGTCGTCAGTGACCTGCGCTCTGATTTCAACCGTGACGCGCTGGTCGTTCAGATTCTCAGTTTTATTTTTTCCGGCATCTTTCTGCGCCTTGAATTCTTTGATGTCAGTCAATAATTGCGAATCAATTTTGCGTTGTTCAGGAGTGCGGTTACGTTTGGCTTCCAGAATCGTTTCGATTTCCTGCATCGCACTTTCGCTGATTTGCGGTGAGCTTTCTTTCTCAGTTTGAATCCGTTTGGTTTGTGTCTGTGCCTTGGCTGAAAAATTCAGAGCAGGCGAAAACACCAGCATCAAAACAAGTAAATATTGGGACAATGGCTTCATTGAGGTCTCCTTGAAAAAGCACATCCTGCCGAGGATATGGGGTTCACTGGTTCGAGATCGCTGCCGGTGATCTCAGGATAGAGTTATGGCTACAGTGTGAGGACGATGTGAGGTTTTGAGCTTGAGCATCTGCGGATAAAACGTGCGCCTAATGCTCACCGCAACTACGAGATGAAAGCTGCGGCTGCTCTGATTACAATTAAGAAGGGAAGATGAAAACATAGTAGCCAGCAATCACATAAATTTCAAGTTCAAAAAGATTGAATTGTTTTTAAAGAGGGAGCTTGGGGCCTTGATCTTTGGTCTTGGTACAGATGCTGAAAATATTATGTTTTTGAGTTGACGTACGATTGCGACAAAAGACCCGTCCCCTAATTAAAAGCCAAAGCCCAAAAAACAAAGACCAGCTTAGCTTATCTGGTGAGTAAGGCTTCACGGGCGAAGATGGCTTGCAGGCGGGCTTCAGCAGGAGTATTTGCCAGCGCAGTGAGATGTCCCATCTTGCGACCCTTACGCGGTTCGAGCTTGCCGTAAAGATGGATTTTGACATTTGAAAATGCAGCCGCTGCCGCCCAGTTCGGTTCTCCGAATTGCCATAAATCTCCGAGCAAATTCGCCATCGCCGCTGGACGCATCAGCTCCGTCGAACCTAGCGGTAATCCACAAACTGCCCGTAATTGTTGCTCGAACTGGCTGGTCACGCTGGCATCAAAGGTAAAATGTCCTGAATTGTGTGGACGCGGAGCCGTTTCATTGATGAGCAATTTTCCGTCTTTAGTGACAAAAAATTCGACGCACATCACGCCGACTACAGTAAGGGATTCCAGTACACCACGCGTAATTTCGATAGCTTCTTTTTGGAGCTTTCTGGAAAGTGGCGCAGGCGCAGTGGTCAGGTCAAGAATATGGTGATGATGTTCATTGGCGACGACGCCGTAGTGGGCAAATGTGCCATCAATCCCACGTGCCGCCACGACAGAAACTTCGCGTTTGAAATCAATGAAGGCTTCCAGAATGGCTTCTCGATTGCCTAAATTTAGGTACGCTTCGGGAGCCTGATCCGGCGAATTTATTTTCGATTGTCCCTTGCCGTCGTAGCCGAAGCCCGCAGTTTTCAGGACTGCCGGACAGCCAATAATTTCAATCGCCTGTTTCAAATCCGTCAGCGATTTGACGTGTTTGAAAGGAGCGACTGGAAAACCATAATGCGCCAGAAAAGTTTTTTCCCGCAGGCGATGCTGCGTCGTATGCAGGACGTGACCACTGGGATGAACCTGGGTCATCGAAGCCGCCGCTTCCACCGCCGCCGAAGAAACATTTTCAAATTCAAAGGTGACGACATTAACGTTGCGGGCAAACTTTTTCACTGCATCAAAATCGTCATACGAAGCAATAATTTCTTCGTCTGCAATCTGTCCTGTCGGCGTATCGGAGTCCGGCGAAAAGGTATGCACCCGATACCCCATCCGCCGCGCCGCAATCGCAAACATACGACCGAGCTGACCGCTGCCAAGAACGCCAATTGTTGAGCCGGGAAGAATGGGCTGTTGTGTTTGAGCCATAAAATTTATTGAGCGGCTTTGAGTGAGTAGCTTTACGTCAAGATGTCTTGCAAAACTTTTTCTGTCTGTTGGCTCCGAAATTGATTTAATTTCTCACGCAATTCCGGTCGCGTATTCGCTAAAATCGCCACCGCCAACAATGCCGCATTCGTCGCGCCTGCATTACCGATGGCTAACGTTCCGACGGGGATTCCGGCGGGCATTTGCACAATAGATAGCAGCGAATCCATTCCGCTCAGAGCTTTGCTTTGCACGGGTACGCCGAGGACGGGAACGGGAGTTTGTGCGGCGACCATTCCGGGCAAATGCGCTGCGCCGCCTGCTCCGGCGATGACGACTTCGAGTCCGCGTGATTCGGCGTTCGCGGCAAATTCGGCCAGCAGCAATGGTGTGCGATGCGCCGAAACAATTTTGCATTCGTGCGGCACTTCAAATTTGGTCAGTATTTCTGACGCGAGCTTCATCGTGTCCCAATCGGACTTGCTGCCCATGATGATTGCGACGAGCGGAGACGAAAGTTTTGTGGCGCGTCCGCTGATTTTTTTTCTATCGGTTGGTTTCTTCATTTTGCTACTTAAATTCAAAACCTATTTTTAACAGACTTTCGAGAAAATAAAAAAGGTGACGCTGAAATTTTTCCTTCATTTCGCCAAAAATCAAATAATGCTAAAATTCGGATTGAGGTTTCGTTATGTTAGAAACAATCGAAAAAAGTGTCTCCCAAAATTTCGACAGTTGCATCGTTGAAGTGCCAAGAGAATTTGCTTTGGCGAATGGCTTTCCTGAAAAATGTTTTGTCAGTATGACGATGCGCAACGGCAAACTAATTTCGGAGATAATTGAATATAACAATCAGGATGAAAAGGAAGTGGAAGAATTCATTGCCAACTTTTCCACGCTGAACGAGGAGCTGAAAAAAATTGGCGACTGAAGAAACCGTTTATCTTTCATTCCCGGAAGCAGTCAAATTTCATGTCCTCTACATGCGAAAAGTTGGCGAAACACGTTTTGGAGTTTTTGACCGCAACCTCATCGAATCTGCTCTGGCCCGTCCACAACATGCAGCCGCCTACGAAAACGCAGACATCATCCGCCAAGCCGCAACTTTAATTTTCGGACTCATCAAAAGTCACCCTTGGGAAGGCGGAAACAAACGCACAGCAACTTTTTTAGCCAACCTGTTTTTGAAGCGAAACGGTTGGAACTTAGCAACGACTACACTTGAAATTGTCGAAATGGTTTTAGCCGTTGAAGCGGGTAACTGGAAGGTTGATGAAGTCGAAAACTGGCTTCGCCCGCGTGCAGAAAAGGTCTGAATTTAATTTTTTCACAACTCAAAATTTTTTCATAAAAAAAGGACGAAGCCGAAACCCCGTCCTTCATCTTCCCTAATTCACTTTTTAAACCTACGCCGAATATCCGGCTTTGCCGTCAAAGTTGTACAGATTTTCGGTCTTAATGAAATCGAGTCCGGCTTCGGAAACGCGATTCAGCAAATTCGTGATTTGGCGATGATGAATGCCATCATCGCCCATAAAACGGCAGCGCCAGTGATCGGAACAGAACGTTTCCGGCGAACCATCCGGCCAGACTTTGGTGCCGCGATTGTTCAGCGATGCCAGCTTGATTTCGTCGCCATTCGTTTTCTCCAGAATCGCTGCTAAATCGCTCACTGATCCGGCTGTCCAGTCGAGGTAGACATCTACGCCAACTAAATCTTTTTTCTCAATTGCAGGCGTACTGATTTGACCGAGCTTGGATAAATCCGCCGCTTTGTATTCGGCGGGTTTCAGCGTTTCCGGTTTTTGACCGAGACGCGCGACGACGGCTTCGGCAAATTCCTTCGTACCGACTTTTTGTTTGCTCACGCCTTCGGCATAAATGTCGTAGGTGTGGATGCCGTCTTCCAACGTCTTCATCCAGGCGTTGTGCGCGAGCGCGGCTACGTCGGGTTGTCCGATGTGGACGAGCATTAAAATTGCGCCGAGGAATAAGCCGGACGGGTTCGCTAAATTTTGATTCGCACGACGCGGAGCCGAGCCGTGAATGGCTTCAAACATCGCGACGTTTTCACCGATGTTGGCGGAACCTGCGAGGCCGACGGAACCGGCGATTTGCGCGGCTACGTCGGAGAGAATGTCGCCGTACAGATTCGGCATCACGATGACATCGAATGCTCCGGGCGTGTCGGCAAGTTTTGCTGCGCCGATGTCTACGATCCAGTGTTCGGCTTCGATGTCGGGATATTCTGGCGCGATCTCATCAAACACGCGATGAAACAGGCCGTCGGTCTGTTTCATGATGTTGTCTTTCATGAAGCAGGTAACTTTTTTGCGGTTGTAATTGCGCGCGTACTCAAACGCATAACGCACAATCTTTTCGGAGCCGGGACGCGAAATCAGCTTCAAACATGCTTCGACTTGTTGCGTCTGACGGTATTCAATTCCGGCGTAGGTGTCTTCTTCGTTTTCGCGCACGATGACCACGTCCATGCCGGGATGCTTCGTGTCCACGAAAGGGTGGTAGGCTACGCACGGGCGGATGTTGGCGAATTGTCCAAACGTTTTGCGCACTGTGACGTTCAGCGATTTGTAACCGCCACCTTGCGGCGTAGTGATCGGAGCTTTCAAAAATACTTTTGTGCGGCGCAGTGATTCATACGCTTCGGGAGCGATCCCGGCGGAGTTACCGGACAAGTAAACTTTCTCGCCGATTTCGATGGTTTCGAGGTCAATGCGCGCGCCCGCTTCTTGAATAATGTGGAGCGTTGCCGCCATAATTTCAGGGCCGATGCCGTCGCCGTGGGCTACTGTAATAGGAGTATTCGACATAATAGTTTTAGAAATACCTTTCTCTCAAAGATTTGAAAATAACTCTACGAATGTTTGGGAATCCTGAAGGATTGCAAAAAGGGGATTTCACCACAAAGTAGGGAATTGCACAAACGGATGAGGAAAGACAGGACAGGATTTACGAGATTTTTGGCAGGATTTACAAGGAATTTTTCAAATTGAAGAATAGCCTGTAAATCCTGAACAAATCTTGTTAATCCTGTCTAAAAAAAGAAATTTATTTAATCGGCAATTTTTCCCCTAGTACAGCCGCTGGCGGAGATACATAAACATTTAAAATCGCTTTCATCCCCGCCGGAATTTCGCGCAATTTCTGATACGTCGTCTCGCTGCCGTAATTCTGATGATCGGCAATGACGCCGTAGCCTTCGATGCCTAATTTATTGGCTAGAAATACGGCGCGCGGGAGGTGCGTTCCCTGCGTGATTAAAATGGCTTTGTTGACGCCAAAAATTTCGTGCGCCCGCAGACAGGTTTCATACGTCGAACGTCCAGCGTAATCAATCACAATATGTTTGGGGTCAACTGCGTGTGAAGCCAGATACTCCGCCATCGCTTTTGGTTCGTTGTAATTTTGTGTCCGGTTGTCGCCGGAAACCAGAATGCGGTCAACTTTTCCGGCTTTATACAGCGCGATGGCGGTTTTGACACGATCTTCGAGGATAACGGACAAATAATCCTGATATACTGCGGCTCCGAAGACGATGGCGACTCTGGGTTCGTTCCAGGTGCTGGTGTCTACAGCTTCGATTTTTGAATAAATCTGGCGATCATAAGAATGGATGGCAACGCGCACGGTCAGAATTACTGCCAGCGCGAGCAGTAGGATAATGGCGACAGCGATGAGGATCGTTCGACGGTTTGGCATCACAAAAAAATGTTATCAAGTACCTGGAAAATATATCATTGATACAGCCGAAATGTTGCAAGAAGTTATGCACAAAACTAGGAAAGATACGATTAAATTTTTACAATTTGAGTTCTGGTGGTCGGTGATCGGTGGTCGGTGGTCGGAAGAATTTTCGACACAACTGCCTTTTACCGACCACCGTCTGCCGACCACCGACCACCTGTATTTAAGATCATTCGTCACGCTCCTGATGATTTTCAGCCTGACTGCCGGAGGCTGCACGATCTTGAAATCAGGCAAGCCGAATCTGCCGCGTATTTACAACGCCAGCGATTTGCCGCGCCCGACCGGAAAGCGTCCGGTGATTGTGATTCCGGGGACTTTGGGATCGCGTTTGGTGAATCAAAAAACAAATGAAGTGGCGTGGCCGCGCTTCGTGATTTCGGAAAACGCCGGGCTGGCTTTGCCGATTACTTCGGAAAATTTTGCTGAGAACCGCGACGATCTGATGGCGACTGAAATTATTGACCGCGCGAAGTTTTTTAAACTTTCGCCGGAGATCGGATTTTATGATTCGTTGCTGACCTCGCTGGAACAGGCGGGAGGTTATAAACATGGTAATTGGGATGCACCTGCGTCGGACGGCGACCACGATACATTCTATGTTTTTGCCTACGATTGGCGGCGCGACATCGTCGAAAACGCGCAGAACTTGACGCAAAAAATTATCCAGCTCAAGCAAAAATTAAAGCAACCGAATTTGAAATTTGATGTCGTCGCACATTCGATGGGCGGGTTGATTGCGCGGTACGCGGCGATGTATGGCGAACAGGATGTTTTATCTCATCCTCATTCGGCGTGGAGCGGAGAGCAGCATTTTTCACGGTTGATTTTATTCGGGACTCCGAATTCCGGTTCGATGGACGCGATGAGTACGGTTATTAATGGCTACTCCGCGCTCGGCACAAATTTTCCGCAATTGAAGCTGATTGATGCGCTGGATCGGGATGCAATTTTCACTTCGCCGGCGATTTATCAGATGTTGCCGCAACCGGGTTCCGCGAAATTTTTTGATGGAAATTTACAGCCACTCAAGCTTGATCTTTTTGAGCTGGAGACGTGGCGCAAATACGGCTGGTCAATTGCTTTTGAGAGTGGTTTTAAGGAACGGGAGCTGAAAAGATTTCAACAAGTCCGGCGCAGTTTGAAGAAGAAAAAGGACGCGGAGGCTGAAAATAAATTAGGCGAAATAGAAGCGAAAATGGAGCAGATGCTGGCGGCTCGCGAACCCTTTTTACGGCTGGCGTTGCGACGGGCGCAGTCCTTTCATCGGGCAATAAATACAGCCTCTTCAATGCCTGCTTCGTTGCAAATTCATTTATTCGGTGGCGATTGTGAACGGACGTTAGAAGGGGCGATTGTGACTCCACAGCAGACGTGGTTTCGGATTAGTCGAAGTCTGGGAACGCGTGAGTTCCGTTCACGGGCAGATGAATTGATTTACTCTCCCGGTGACGGACGCGTGACCCGTCGAAGTTTATTCGGATTACGGCTTGATGAGACTTCGTCGAGCTGGATTTCTCCGCTGCATCAACCGGAACGAGCCGTCTTTCAATGTGAATTGCACGGCGATCTGCCACTGAATGCGACGATGCAAAATAATTTATTGACGCTGTTATTAGGTGGAAAATACTAAAAGTGCTGAGTAAGAAGTGCTGAGTGCTGCGCTGCCGTCTACTCCTATTTTCTACTCAGCACTTTGCTACTCAGCACTCAGCACTTCTTACTCAGCACTTTGCACTTGCTACTCAGCACTTTTCCCCACTCTAATACAGCCAAAATTTCTTCCCCTTTTGAAGTCGCAGGCGAGCTGAGAATTAATTTCTCATCCACAAATTCATAGCTGCGCTGCTGCACTGATCCGACCCAATGCGCCAGCGTACTGCCCGCGACGCGATGGAAAACCTGATTATTTTTTTCATCAAATTCGTACGTCCCGAAATATCCTAAATAGCCATTGAATGAGGCACGGTTTTTAGCCGTCGAAGGATTTGCCGCTTGAATTTCCTGCCCGTAATCACGGTGCATAATTTGGACCGACATCCATCCGGCGGGATCATAGATTAACAACCCTTCGGGATCAGTGCCGAACGGATAAGCGGTCTGCGTTGCGCCGCGATATTCGGCAGAAATTAATTTCCATGAGCCAAGAAAAGAAGAAATCGTCATAAATTATGAGTGTTCAGCGTTCGCGCCTGAGCGTGAAGGCGAGTAGGGATTTTCCATATTTCATTTGAAAGTTATCATTTGTCATTCAATGATAACTTGTAAATGAAAGATGAAAAATGTTAGCTGTCCAACGGACTGCGCACAGCCAGTCCACCACGATTCAAAACATGTGTGTAGACCATCGTCGTTTTCACATCCGCATGTCCGAGCAATTCCTGCACCGTACGAATGTCGTAACCTGCTTCCAACAAATGCGTCGCAAAGCTGTGGCGAAATGTGTGACAGCTTCCGTGTTTGTGAACGCCGGCCTGATGGAGTGCCAGCTTGACCGATTTTTGTAAGGCGGATTCATTGAGGTGATGGCGACGCATGATACCGTTGCGTGGATCACACGAACGTTTCGGCGCAGGGAACACGTATTGCCATTTCCATTCTTTGTTTGCCTGTGGATATTTTTTCTCAAGTGCGAACGGTAGCATGACGGTTCCAAAACCTTCCTCCAAATCAAATTCGTGCGCCAGTTTTACCTGTACCAAATGATTTCGTAGCGATTCTTTGACGTTTTGTGGCAGCATCGTCACGCGGTCTTTCGCGCCTTTGCCTTCGCGGATCGTGATGATGTTGCGGGCAAAATCAAGATCCTTTACTCGCAGCCGTAAACATTCCATCAGCCGCAATCCAGAGCCATACAGCAAACTTGCCAGCAACCATTTTTCACCGCTCAGGTGTGACAGAATTGCCTGCGTTTCTTCGCGTGTAAACACGACGGGTAAGCGAGGTTGTTTTTTGGCTTCCGGCAATGCGCCAAGATGCGGCAAGGCAATTTCCAGCACTTGTTTATAGAGAAATAAGATGGAATGTAAGGCCTGATTTTGTGTGGATGCCGCGACATTGCGCTCCATGACGAGATGCGTCAGGAAAGCGCGGATTTCTTCGACTCCCATGTCTTTGGGATGGCGTTTATCGTGAAAAATGATGAAGCGTTTGATCCAATCAGTGTAAGTTTGTTCAGTACGATAACTCAGTCCGCGCAGGCGCATTACGATACGGACTTGCTCCATGAGTTTTGGCGGAGACGATTTGGGGGTAGTCGTCATAAAGGTTCTCCAATAATTGTTCCGGCGAGCTGGTTAACTCTTGCGTTGTTTTATGAAGCCGAATTATACTTCGTGCTGTCCTACAGTAAAGCCACTCAGTTTGGTCCATGAAGTTTTTCTCTAGTAGAGGAGAAGCGGCATGTTACGCAAAATGAAGCCCGGTCAGCCTGGCACAAAACAGTTAATGGAACA
>JAYVZE010000173.1:0-14740 GCA_043783625.1 Blastocatellia bacterium
CTCAGAACTTTTCACCCAGCAGTCAGCACTTTCTCCTCAGCACTTCTTCCTAAATGATTGTGTAATCCGTTAACGAGCTTTTATCTCCCAGAATCACGCCATCAATGACGCAGTTTTTTCCGATGAGTCCGCTTTTTCCGATGATCGAATTCAGGATTTTACTTTCTTTGCCAGTGCGGGCGCCAGCCCAGATCACCGAATTTTCAATATAGCTTTTTTCTTCGATGACGCAGTTCGCACCCAGTACAGAATTCTTGATTGTCACGCCAGACTTAATCGTACAGCTCGGATCAATCACAGATAATTCATCAATCTGTGCTTCTTCGTGGGAACCGTTGCCGTTGCTCACAGTTACTGCCGGACGTTCCACCGGATGAGCTTTCAAGCGATTATTAATCAAGTCGTCGTGTGCCTGCATGTACCGCTGCGGCGTCCCGATGTCTAACCAGTAACCTTCGTGAACGTATGAATAAAACGGCTCCCCCGCCGCCAGAATCGCGGGGAAGATTTGATATTCAAACGAATATTGTTCGCCTGCCGGAACATAATCCAGAATGTGCGGCTCTAAAATGTAGCAGCCCGCATTAATCGTATTGGAATTGGTTTCGCCGGGTTTCGGTTTTTCGACAAAGCGTTGGACGCGACCATCAGTATCGGTTTCGACGACTCCGAACGCATTGACATCTTCGACAGGGACTAAAACAATCGTTGCTGCCGCTTTTCGGGCTTTATGCTGCGCAACAATTTTTGCCAAATCCATGTCTGTCAAAACATCGCCGTTGAAGACGATGGCGGTTTGCTTCAAATGCTCTTGCGCGTTTTTGTAGGCTCCACCGGTGCCGAGCGGAGAAGCTTCGACGGCGTAATGAATGCGCACGCCGTAATCCTGTCCATCGGAAAAAATCTCTTCAATTTTTCCAGGCTGATACGAAAGCGACAGCGTAATGTCAGTTACTTTGGCGGCTTTGAGTAAGTCAATCTGATAATTGAGAAAAGGTTTATTGACGATAGGGACGACTGGTTTTGGTGTATGAATCGTCAGCGGTCGGAGTCGTGTTCCTTTGCCACCAGCTAATATCAATGCTTGCATTAGTACTTCTCACTTCTTACGAAAAAATAATTTCGGGGGAACGGTCAAACGGGGCAGTAGAAAGAGCAAGGGAAAGCCAGAAAGAATCGCGCAGTGTAGCACTGAATTCGACGTTTGCAAACTGCCAAAGTAGAGGCAATGGACAACCTGAAATGGCTCGCGTATGATGCACAATTACGATGTACGGTGCTGATGCGCGATGAAACTTTTTATCTGATTATTTATGAATGGAATTATTAATCGAATTTCTCCGGCAGCGGGTGTCGAAGGTGGTGAAGTCACCATTAGTTGTCACGATTTCGGCTCCGATAACTATGCGGAGTGCGGCGTTTATTTTGGTGAAAATAAAGGTCGCATTGTCAGTGCCTCTGCGCGTCGTGTGATTGCGGCTGTTCCTTCCGGGCAAAGTGCCAGCGGGAGCCTGCGCTTGGAGAGCGAATTTTTTAGTTCAAAAAGCCCATTCGTTTGCGGTGAGCGTATTGCCGATAATTTATATTCGGTCGCCAATCCGGTAGTTGACCCCGAAAATGACGATATTTATGTCGCGTATTCTGGTTCGCGGGGGCAAAAATCTCCGGTTTCGGTTTATAAAATTATTGGCGAAGACGAACCTGCGCCGTATTTATCCGATGTCATGAACGTGACCGGAATGGCGTTTGATCGCAGTGGCATTTTGCATTTGACCAGCCGCTATGACGGAGTTTTATATCGCGTCACGCCGTTCAAGGAAGCCGAAATCGTTGCCGAAGATTTAGGCGTAGCGACCGGACTTGCTTTTAGTTCTCGTGGCAAAGCTTATGTCGGAGATCGCGGCGGGACAATTTTTGAAATCAACGATCTGGGTGAATCGCGTCCGTTTGCTTCCATGGAACCAAGCGTTTCGGCGTATCATTTGGCCTTTTCTCCCAACGGGGATTTATATGCGACGGGGCCAACCGTTTCGACATTTGATTCCGTGATGAGAATTAATGCGTTGGGCGAGGTGACGAAATTTTATACGGGACTCGGTCGCCCGCAGGGACTCGCTTTTGATAATGTCGGGAATCTTTATGTTGCAGCTTCGTGGCGTGGGCAGCGTGGCATCATTAAGATTTCCGAGGATGGGAAATCCGCCGAAGTCGTGGTCGCGGGCAGCGATTTAGTTGGTCTGGCTTTTGGAAAAAATGGTCAGATGATCGTTGTTAGCCGCTATAATGTTTATAGTCTCGCGTTGGGAATTATTGGATTTTTTTAGTTAAAAAAGCTCCCCTCCTGTTTTAGGAGGGGTGTCCGCAGGACGGGGTGGTAAATTTTTGGAAGCCTGACCACCCCCTGCCCCTCCTAAGACAGGAGGGGAGCTTTTAGTAGTTATTTTTCTCGTTCTTAAGCTGTAAATTTTAAAATCTATGCAACCAGAAATTGCCAATAAAGAACAGCGACTCCGCGAAATCCTGCGCGAGATGCAATCCGTGATTGTGGCGTTTTCAGGCGGCGTAGACAGTGCCTATCTCGCCTACATTGCACACAAAGAATTAGGCGAAAAAGCTTTGGCGATTACCGGAGAAAGCCCCAGCTATCCTGACTTTCAGCGGCAGGATGCGCAAGCCGTTGTGCAGCAATTTCAAATTCCTTTTGAGACGATTGTCACCGAAGAAATTAACGATCCGAATTATTTAGCGAATCCGACGAACCGTTGTTATTTTTGCAAGCACGAACTGTTCGATAAATTATCAGTCGTCGCCAAAGAGCGTGAATATAATTTTGTCTGCGATGGAAACAACGCGGACGATGTCGGCGATTATCGTCCCGGACGAAAAGCCGCTGCCGAATTATCGGTGCGCTCTCCGCTGATCGAAGCCGGGTTAACCAAAGACGAAATTCGGGTGTTAGCCAAAGCCGCCGGAATGCCGATCTGGGATCGCCCGGCTTCGGCCTGTTTGTCTTCGCGGATTCCGTACGGGATGCCCGTGACAATTGAAAAGCTTTCTGAAGTCGAACGTGGCGAAGCGGCTTTGCGCAGACTTGGCTTCAAGCAAATGCGCGTTCGGCATCACGGAGACGTTGCCCGTATCGAAATTTCACCTGATGAACTGGAAGCCGCGTTAAACGTTGACATGACAAAGAAAATGGTAGAAGCTTTCAAGCGAATCGGCTTCAAATTTGTTGCGCTTGATCTCGAAGGCTATCGCCAAGGTGCATTAAATGAAGCCATTAGCGTTCAGTAGGGATTGAAAATTGGATCAGTTTTACTTCCCCTCACCCCTCCTCACTGTAAATAATCCTCAAGCTGTATTTTGAGCATTATCATTACAATGTCATCAAAAATCCATAACCTTTCGTTACGTTCCTCCCGGTAACTTGGTCGCCCCGACTGAAGTGGAAAAAATTATTGGTTTCCTGGGAGGGATGATGGCTAAAGTTTACGAGGCGATGCTGCTGACACGCCATGACGCGCCGGAAGCGACGCAACAGTTTCTGAATGATTACGATTTTTCCAACGAAGACCTTGGCGAAGTAAGTGAATCATCAAGCACCGATTATGACCAGTTGCCGGCGCTCCAGACAATGGCTTCTGACGCTCATCTGAATGAGACATACGCCGAATCTTATGCGACGGCTTCTTCAGAAGTACTGCCAGCGAATACCTATCAACCTGTCACTTATCAAGCCGCTGTGTATCAGGAAACTGAAGTACTGGAGTCAGATTATTCAGATTATTCTTTGCCTGTTGCTGAAATCGCACCAGCGCAGGCAGATTATTATTCCGATGTCAGTGTAGATATTTCAATCGCTCAATCTCTGGCTGCGACGGTCAATGCTTTGACTGAGGATTTGTCGGTGCTGGAAGTTGAACCGCATTATGCTCCAGTCATGTCACGAGTGGCTGCACCTGTCGCCGTCGCACCGATCAGCATCCCGGTGGCTGTTCAGGTTAAGCCCTTTGTCAATCGTGCAGTGAGCGTAGCTCCTGTGGCGGGTCTGCCATCCGAAAAACGTGATCTTGTTCCAACCGAATACCGCAACGATTTTTTACAATTGAGTGAAATTGTGCTGAAAACTTCAGAGCGTTCGCCCTTAAAAGTCATGGTTATCTGTGGAGTGGAAAATGAAGACGATGCCAGTTTTGTTTCCGATAATTTATCACTGGCACTGGCGGAGCATTCGCATCTGCGCGTGGCACGTTTTCAATTACCAAGCCGGAAGCATCCCGCACGTGCGCTGCATCCCGAAGCCAGTTTTCGGATTAAATTGAATAAAACCAGGGTTCCGAATTTGTTTGATATTACGACGTTGAGCGGTGATGTCACCTTAGATCAATTGTTGGCGGAATGTGATGTCCAACAAATGACGAACATGCTGAAAGATCGCTTTGACTACGTGTTAATTGTGACGGATGCCGTGAATTTTTCCGAGCGGGTCGCACCCTTTGCCGCCAGTACTGACGGTGTGGTGCTGGTCGCGAAAAAAGAAAATATGTATGGGCAGGCGATGAATACGGCGCGTAAGAAGTTACAGGGAGCGAACGCCAAAATTCTGGGCGCAGTCCTGAATCGCAGTCAGGTGGCACAGGAACTTTTACAGGTTGCGTAGATGGTAGCGTGAACTGTTAGTTCGCGCGTTTTCATTGGAAAATCGTTATATCGAAAGTAGTTGAACTAACAGTTCACCGTACAAGAAATACCTGTACTTTGTGGGGGTTTCTGGATTAATTCTTCTCAATCAATAATCAAAATTTCGCCAATTAAATAGCAGCCGTCTAATTGTTCGCTGAGTAACTTACTCCGACTTATTATACATGCTTCGCATTTCGAGAATTGTATAGAGTAGCCCACTACTAAGTAATAAGACGACGCATAAGCCTACTACAAAAATCGTTACATTTGACATCCTATTTGCCTCTTAGATTGAGCTTGAAATAACTTCCGGTAGCAAGAATTGAAGGCACCCAAATACCAACAAAAATGCCAGCCTCTCTATCAGGTGTGCCAAAGAATCCGAACCAGAGCGAGATGGAAAAAAATAGAGAGAGAGCTGCCGCGCTCAAGATAAAAATGTCAGATTTTTTAAACATGAAGGTTTCCTGTGGGATAAATTTCGAGGGGAAAGATCAGAGTAGAAATTTCTTCCCACTCTGATCTTTACAACTTTTTTACTTGGGCAGGATCACGCTATCAATAACGTGAATCACGCCGTTATCCGTCTCAATGTCGGTCTTGATAACAGTTGCTCCGTCAACAGTGACACCATTGATGGTGGCGATGGTTACTTCCTGTCCGTTTACGGTTTTTGCCGAAGTAAGTTTAATAACATCGGCTGCCATGAATTTTCCTGCCAGCACGTGATACGTCAGCACTGACTTTAGTTTGGGGATGTCGTTAAGCAACCCCTCGACTGTACCGGCTGGCAGTTTTGCAAATGCTTCATCGGTAGGAGCCAGCACCGTGAATGGTCCAGGACCTGAAAGTGTTTCTACTAAATCAGCCGCTTTAACTGCGGCTACTAATGTGGTGAAAGTACCAGCGGCAATCGCTGTCTCAATAATATTTGCCATGGATAGGATTTCCTTCTGAATTTACGGTTTCGTGTTGCAGCCAGAATGCTTGACTCTAACTTTCGCACGGAATTGATAGCAGGAATCTTAAAAAAGGAAGGATGGCACTCAGGAATGTTCACCACGTCACGGTTTAGTTCTGTTTCTATGCTTTGTGACAGACTGGATACTCGGCGGCTTGTGGGTTACTTGCGGGTGCGAGAGGGGGACAATCAAAACTAATGAGCGATGAGTTATGATGGAAAAGTGGGCAGGCGGGACGCCTATCCTACCTTAAACCATCCTCAATTTTTTTCACTAATTCTTCTCGATCAATAATCCCATATTTTGCCAGAATTATCTTTCCGGCTTTGTCGAAAACGAAGGTGGCAGGCAAGGCTCCTGACCAGTTTTTATCTACGACATCAATGAGTTCCTGCGGATCATCGGCATCGGAAAGATACGAAGGAAATTCAGCTTTTTGTTTTTTGAGGAAGGAAATAACTGCGCCGTTCAAATCAGATTTTTCGTCGGTGCTGATGGCAATAATCTTTACGCCTTTGCTGCGATATTCAGCGTCGAGCTTCACGAATTCGGGGAATTCCGCGACACACGGAGCGCACCACGTAGCCCAAAAATTAATGACTAAAACTTTGTCCTTCGCTTCGTCTTTGATTTTTTTGAATTCAGCAGGTTTCAGTAACGTTACGGAAGTATCGGTTTGTATTGAATTTTTTACTGGCGCAGACACGAATGCGGGAGCGTTTCCGATGCGTTTGATTTCGCATCCGAAGGCTTTTAGTTCAGGCTTGCTGACAGGTTTTCCACTTAGCATTTCATCGAGGGCAACACGTAAATCGTGACGTTCGACGCGCTTCGCATCCGACGCGTTGTCTACGCGTCCGTGGTAGCGGAGCGTTCCTTCTTTATCAATTACATAAACTTCGGGCGTGACAAAAGCCCCGTAATTATTGGCGATGACGTTGTTTTCATCTTTCAAAACTGTAAAACCAATCTTATTTTTTTTGATGTCGGATTTGATGAATTTGACGGGTTCAGTAAAGTTAGAATTGATTCCGAGCATCACTACATCACGAGATTTATATTCATCCGCAATCGCATTCATCCGCGAAATGTAAGCGTTGGCGATCACACATTTGACACCGACAAATCCGACGACAACGAATTTGCCGCGATAGGCTTGGAGGGAATGAATTTTTCCACTGATGTCTTTCAAAGAAAAATCCGGCGCAGCTTGTCCGAGGCTAAGCCTTGCAGGTTGCGCGAAGGCAACGAGAGTTAATAAACACAGGGCGATGAATGATGAAAGTGGTTGGCGCATAAAACCTCGAAGAATTATTTTGACAGGATTGACAAGATGAACAGGATTGATAAAGCTTTATGATTATTGCTCTTTTCTGTCCATCCTGTTCATCTTGTCAATCCTGTCAAAAAATATCAATATTTTTCCGCAAACGTTTTCGCCTGCAAGAACAACAATAAATAATCGCGTCCGCCGGCTTTGGAATCCGTGCCTGACATATTGAATCCGCCGAACGGATGCACATCAACAAACGCTCCGGTACATTTGCGATTGATGTACAGATTACCAACGTGAAATTCACGTTTCGCGCGTGCGATGCGCTCACGATTGTTGGAGTATAGCGCACCTGTCAATCCGTATTGCGTATTGTTTGCGATGTCCAAAGCTTCATCGAAATTTTTGGCTTTGACGCACGCCAGAACGGGGCCGAAAATTTCTTCCTGTGAAATTCTGGCATTAGGTTTCACGTCGCCAATGATGGTCGGTTCGATGTACCAGCCTTCGCTGGAAAGCTTATGTTTATTGCCTCCGAGCAATAATTTACCTTCTTTCTTGCCGATCTGAATGTATTTTAAAATTGAATCGAATTGCTTTTTGCTGGCGACGGGGCCAGTGTAAACATCACCATTTTTGACTTCGCCAACAGTTAATTTTTCAGTACGCTCGACGATTTTTTTCATCAATTTTTCATAAACCGAAGCAACGACAACGATGCGCGAACAGGCAGAACATTTTTGCCCTGAATAACCAAACGCTGAAGCGACAATGCCTTCCGCAGCAGAATCCAAATCGGCCGTTTCATCAACGACGATAGTGTCTTTGCCGCCCATTTCCGCGACGACGCGCTTGATCCAGATTTGCCCTGGCGGAGTTTTCGCGGCGAGTTCATTGATGCGCAAGCCGACTTCCATTGATCCGGTGAAGGAAATAAATCTGGTCTTCGGATGCGCGACTAATGAATCGCCAACTTCGCCGCCGCTGCACGGGAGGAAATTTAAAACGCCTGGCGGCAGCCCGATGGATTCCATTAGCTCACAAAATTTTGCCGCAATAATCGGCGTATCGCTCGAAGGCTTTAGGACGACGGTGTTGCCGGAAACAATCGCAGCCGCAGCCATTCCGGCTAAAATTGCGAGCGGGAAATTCCACGGTGGAATCACGATTCCGGCTCCGAGTGGAATATAAAAAACTTCGTTGACTTCGTCCTGATTCGGAGATTGCGTCAGCGGTTGCGGTGCGGCGAAGCGTAACGCCTGACGCGCATAGAACTCCATAAAATCAAGGGCTTCAGACGAATCGGACTCGGCTTCGCCCCAGGATTTTCCGGCTTCGAGCACGAGCCACGCATCGAATTCATGTTTGCGGCGACGCATCTCTGCGCAGGCTTTGATGAGGAATCCGACGCGGTAAGCGGTGCTCGTATTCTTCCATGTTTTGAAAGCTTCATTCGCCGCCAGAATCGCTTTTTCGCCGAGCGCTTTGTCAGCGCGATGCACTTTGCCGACGACTTGTTTAAAATTCGACGGGTTGTACGAAGTCAGCAAATCTCCGGTTTTAATTTTTTTGCCGTTGATGACGAGCGGATATTCGCGGGAAAATTCTTTCTCCGCCTGCGCGATGGCAATCCGCATTTTCGTTGCTTCGGCTTCGTTGGTGAAATCAAGAAAAGGTTCAGTTTTAAAGGGTGAAAGTCGCATAAAGAAGTTCGCAGTTGTTAGTTCGCAGTTCGCAGAAAGAAAAGTTTGCAGTTGTTAGTTCGCGGTTCGCAGTAAGATTGGTTCGTCGGAACTGCGAACTGTGAACTTCTTCCTACTGCGAACTAATTATGGAGTGGGAGCATTATTTTAGCAATTCCGAACTCATCACTCATCACTCGCAACTCGTCACTTTTATCTCATCACTTCTTACTTTCAGCTCTACAATTGTCGTACCCCAACCTCCCGCTTCCGGCGGAGCGTCAGAAAAACTTTGTACGAATTCTGTTTCCGCTAAAATCTTACGCGTCATTTCTCTTTGGACGCCAATGCCTTTGCCGTGAATGATGCGCACGTAGCGGAAGCCCTTTTCATAGGCTTGATGAAGATATTCTTTGACAATGGATTTCACTTGTTTGGGCGGGATGGAATGCAGATCGAAAACATCCGTGATTTCAATTTCGATAGGTTCAGTGAAAACATCTGATTCAGCAGGAGGGGTTCGCAGTGGCTCAGTCTGTGCGGGTATTTTACCAAAAACCATTGATACAATTTCATGTGAAGAAACGATTAATATCAAAATTGCTACTTTTTAAATTTTTCAGCTTTAATGTAACGCAGCCCAATCTTTACGAGTAAAGGAGCATCAGGTTTGACGACGACACGATAAATGGTTTGCGGCCCCGGATCATTTTGCCCTAAATCGCGGGTACGATCCGCACCGGCCTGTTGCTCTACTTTTGTCCAGGTTAAGCCCGCACCACCGACCATTTCAAATTGCTCCGTTTTCCCGCTCCATTTTTGCTCCCATTGTTTGACCTGTTCGATGCGTAATTCCTGTGCCTCATCTGTAATGGTGATGCCTTCTAACGGCTGCCGCGAAACGATTACCGTAATCAATTCGCTGATATTGTCGGGACGGGATTGTTTGAGCGTAAAAAAATTGGGACGATCATCCTGGGCGGGAATTTCGATGAGATGACCTGGAGCTACCTGATTGTCGCCTTCACGTGTACGCCTGGTCGGGAAAATTAAATATGGTTTTCCGGCTGAACCGTCCGCGTACAGTTCGCGGTCTATCACATACAAATAGCCTTTATACGGAGCCTCGAAGCTCAGCCGGATTCTTTCTCCGTAGTTCATTGGCGTATTGGCAGCGATTCGTTCGGGGATAAATTCCCGAATCTGATTACCTTCCTGAACAATGATTCGTGCTACCTCCTGATCGGTTGCCTTTGTCCCGCGCAGCCGCCACAGTGTTAATCCTAATTGACGACAATCAGCGGATTGACATTGAACTTCTGATGCCGTTGACGTTTTTCCTGCCGGAGTGGAAACACGATATTGAGGAGGCTTGGCAGGCGAAGATAAATTCTTTTTCGCGCGCGCTTTGATAAATTCTTCAGGGACGAGCTGCCGCACCTCTTCTTCCTGCGCCTGAATTGGCAAAGCAAATACACAAATTATCGTGACCAAAAAAAATAAATATTTTGTCATACCTTGTTCCTCTATCTGGTAGAGCGTATTTCGTGCGTGAACTCCCTCAAGGAAACTTATTTCCAGTTACCAATTAAAATAAATGGAGCCCAGTAGTAGGGATGCGCATACGGGGCTTTCGGGTCTCCTTTGAACTTTGGAGCATTCGATGGTTTTTCGGTTTCGTGGAGGACGCCGCGACTCATTGGTTTTGCTTCTCTGGTGTAACGAATCAGTTGATAATTTTCTTTAACAAGGTAGAAAAGCCAGCGTCTGCCACAGGCTTTTCTACCTTTAAGCGTGACCTAGAAAGTCATGCGGAACCCAAAACGAATGCTGCGTGAACCTTGATAACCCGAAGGCTGTCCATATAGGCTGCTTTTGGGATTCGGTAATCCGCCTGTGCTGGGTAATCCTCCGTTTTCAAGTTGACCGAGAACGGTGCCAATTTCTCCGTTCAAAATCTTGTTGAGGACGGCGGTCAATGTTTGTGTCGCGGCATTATAGGTCGGATCAATGTCACTGGCCGATACTGTGTTCGTGACCCGATACCTGCTTGTATTAAGAGCGGTGACGGTATTTTGATTGAAGACATTCAGTGCATTGATGGAAAATGCAAGGTTCATTCGTTCCTTGATTCGAAAGCGATGCGTGAAGGCTAAATCAGTTTGTGTCAAAACAGGAGTACGACCGAGATCGCCGCGCTTTAGCAACGGAATTGCTGTAGCAACAACATTGATAAAAGTGGTTTGCGGTGATCCTTGTTGCGCTTGATAAAAATAAGACAGCTCAGTCTCGTGAGATTTGCTTTTCCACTTATTGAACATGTATCCGCCATACGATTTGAAAACGTGCCGACGGTCTGTCGCCAGATCGCCATTATCCGGTTGTCCGGTGGCGGTGAAGCCATTGATTGCGTAATCAAAGAAACGATTCACGCTGGGCGAAGTTCGTCCGCCTTCGTCTGAGCTGGCTAAACCTGAATAATTTCCTGTCAATCTGCCAAGCGTATAGTTGGCATTAAGAAAGTAATTATTCGAAAGCCGTTTGTTCAGGACGATTTCCAATGCACGATACAACCGCGTAGGAACAGCGGATTTTGAGTATCCGGCAGCTTTATCGAGCGCGAGTACGAAACCTCGACCAGGGTTTCCAATCGGATAATTTTCGGATTCACCCAGACCGAGAATTGCATGATCTTCGATGGCTTGATCTACATTTTTGCGGGTGACTCGCGCTGTCAAAATTAACGACCTGCCTAGCTCACGTTCAAAGCCAAAAGTGATTTCGCTTTGACGGAAGGGTTTCAAATCCGGGTCAACTCCAGTGGGAACCAATCCGAGAGCCTTGAATTGTTCGGCGGTCAAATTAGATGGAATTCTGAAGTCACGTTGCAACTGGCTGAGTCCACCCGTTGTCGAAGGATTGCCGCCGCCGATGGGGTCAGCGAAACTGCCTAGAATTCGCGCTGGCGTGTAGTAATTGTAAGACGGGTTCGCTCCAGTGATGGGGAAATAGTCTACGCGATAAAAATCACCGCCGAATCCACCGCGCGGCAATTCAAAACGCAAGCGATCATAAAACCAGCCGTAGCTGGCATAAATTTTGGTTTTGCCCGTGCCGAACGGGTCAAATGCTCCGCCCAGGCGTGGCGCAATTTTCTTGCCCCAACCTAATTCAATCGGATTGACCTTTGATCCTGAGACGGTAAAGCCGGAGTTGAAAGTTGGCAGGTTTTCTTTTTCTAAACGGACTCCCAGGTTTAATGAGAGACGCCGGGACGGTTGCCATTTATCCTGCACATAGAAGCCCTGATACGTGTTACTACCGATGCCTTTTGTGCCGATTCTAGTGAGTGTTCCAACGCCAATGCAACTGGCAGTTCCCAGTGCGCAGGGCAGGCTGACTCCGGTTCCAGCTTGCGCATAATTTCGTCCGTATTGCAGAGTTACTATGCCTGTGTCCGCATAACCTCGCAGCACGTCGTTTTTAATGCGACCGATCTGATAACCGGTTTTTAATTCGTGTTTCCCGCCAAAGTTCCCCGGCAGGAAAGTGACATCGCCGTTGTATTCATTACGGATCGAAACATCACGCGTAATCGTATTGTTGTTAGTGATGTTGTTAAATCCAATGCCTCCCGGGCAGCCCGTGGCAATGGTGGTATAGGCTGCTTGAATTCCTCCGCAGGTAAACCGGGTCTCATCTGGAACCGCATAATTACCGCCTTTTTCATTCAAAAAGGTACGACCATAACGAAACGTCGCTACTAATTTGCTGATTGGCGTGTAGACCATTTGGCTGGTGAAATTATTGGAATTCGTGCGCCCACCGTTCAGGCGATAAAATTGATCGGACGCATAAGAATTCCCGGCATAAACAACATTCACTGGATTAGACGTTGTAATCTGTGCAAACGGAATGGCTCCATTGCTGATTTGCGGATTCCATAAATAAGTCACTGAACCGCGAAGGTTATTTGTAATTTGCGCGTCAATTCTGGAAAACGCATACTCAAAAACTGAGCTTGCCTTGTATTTGAGAGGAGCCAGAGGTTGTCCATTGACCAGGCGTGGCGCCGGGATAAACGTTCCGGTAGAAAAATTAGCGTTGCTGATGGGAGCAATAAAATTTGAGATACTGGTAGTTCTGGAAGCTTGTGGTGTGTAGCTGCCCAAAAACCAGACTCGTTGTTTCATGAGCGGACCCGAAAAAGTCAGCGTCGGGTAATAGGCTAAAAACTGACTCCGTGGTTGCCGGAGCATATACAGGTAATCAGGGTTCGCTGCAATTGCCGCCGCATTGGCATTACTAGCGACAAAGCGCGAAAGCACTGCACGCGGGCCGGGTTGCAGCCCGCTGGGTACGAATTCTGAACTGATCTCTCCGTGAAATTTATCCGCTCCGCCTTTCGTTGCAACGACAATCACTCCGCCTGAAGCTCCACCATGTTCGGCTTCAAAGCCGCCCGTTTTGATTTGAATTTCAGAGATTAACGAAGTCGGCAGATTATTGACCCCGTTCAAAGTACCAGTGCGGAAATTCTCGACTGAGACACCATCAACTACAAACGAGTTTTCTGAACCGGAAGCACCATCTACTTGAAAACCTCCCGCCAGACCTTCACCTCTGGTAGCTGGTGAAATCTTCAAGACGGAAGTAAATGACACGCCTCTGGGCAGTTGCTCAATTAATTTGGCAGAGATATTAGTTTGTTGTTTGCTTTCAGAAGTTTCTAAAATTGCGCCTAACGCGTCGGTAGTAACAACTACTGATTCAGAGGCCGAAGCGATACCAAGTTTTAAATTGAGAGTTGAAGTGTTCTCAATCGAAACGGCTATGTTTTCGAAAATGGAAGCCGCAAAACCGCCCATTGCCGTAGTGGCAATTTTATATGTGCCAATTGGAATTTGGTCAAAGCGAAATCGTCCTTCTGCATCGCTCTGCACATTGCGCGTGTATCCGACAGAGACACCCGTGAGTGTAAGGCTGACATTGGGAACCACTGCGCCAGCGGCATCAATTACTTTTCCTTCAATACTTCCAGTGGTTCGTTGAGCCAAACTGACTAACGAGCTGCACGAAAGCACAACCAAAATAAAGAGTATATTTCGTAAATAGTTTCTCATTTTTTCCTTCCTGTTAACCCTCCAGACATGGCTAAGCTGGCAGGGAAGCCTACAAAAATGCCTTGCAGTTACTGCTTGCAATCACTAAGTAGCTAAGTTTGTAATTGCTCCGGGGAGAGTCGCAAAAACTAAAGGGCAGAGATGATTCCTCGCCCGAGAATTTGTAGTAATTCAAACGTTTCAGGTTACTTCCAGTTGCCGATCAAGATAAAAGGAGCCCAGTAATAGGGATGCGCATACGGTGCTTTGGGGTCTCCTTTGAATTTCGGAGCATTCGATGGTTTTTCGTCTTCATGGAGGATGCCGCGACTGGCTAAATCTTCCTCCGGTTGTTTCGCCAAAGTGCCGCGTAGTAATTTCAATTGTGCCTGACGCAAGGCTTCGCCTTTGGTCAGTTTGTTGGCTTCCCGACTGCGATAAAATTCTTCCATCAGAATTCTGGTGGTGCGGTCAACGACGGGCCAGAGGCTGGCAATGACGGCTTTGGCTCCCTGCCGCTGGGCGAGGACACCGAACCCTTCGACTTCCTTGCCGTTCGCCCCGCTGCCGCCCGTGGCGGTATTGCAGGCGGAGAGCGTCAGCAATTCGACGCCACTGAAAACATTGGGGAGGGCTTTGATCTGGGCGAGACTCAGGAACTTGCCATCACCGAGCAGCAAAGCGGAATCTGTTTCATTGCCCGGTTTGAACTGAAAGTGAGAAGCGACGTGAACGACCGACGGACGCGCTCGCAGTCCTGTCAACATTGACTCCTGCGTGAATTGGTCATCAAGTTTAACGATCCCCGGCATGATGCCTTTCCCGTTCGCTTCCGAGCGAATAATGCCGCGCATCTCTGCTGCGACAGCGGGCAAGGCAGGGATATTGTCGCCAAATGATTTGGTGACGCCAAGTCCTAACGCCTGCCAGTTTTTACTGACCGTGTCTTTCAGGCGGGCATTGCTCGCCGGAGTGAAGACGACGTGCCGATAAGTCTCGACCAGATATTTTTCGCCGTCATACAAGGCACTAATCGGG
>JAYVZE010000174.1:0-30193 GCA_043783625.1 Blastocatellia bacterium
GTTTACGGCAAAATCTTTGTTAGATTGATGATAAGCCGATTGCAAATATATCCCTTCCTCAAGCAACCCGGCAAGAAAATAATTTTCCTCAACTGGTGCGCCAGCATCTTGCTGGCAACTAAATGCCAGCAAGATGCTGGCGTACCGACTTGCTTCACGGTTTAATTATCTGTTAGCTTCTGCACATGGCAAAAATACATTTTCTCGGAGCCGCAGGCAGCGTGACCGGATCAAGGTTTTTACTGGAATCCGAAGGCTATCGCTTACTGATTGATTGTGGACTGTTTCAAGGCTTGAAAGAACTTCGCCTGCGCAATTGGGAACCGCTCCCGATTGATCCCGCAACGATTGATGCAGTAGCGTTGACGCACGCACACATTGACCATACGGGTTATCTGCCGCGTCTGGTTCGAGACGGTTTTAAAGGAAATGTGTACGTCACCAGTGCGACCGGAGATTTGCTGACCATCATGCTGCCGGATTCGGCGCGGATTCAGGAAGAAGATGCCGATTACGCCAATCGCAAACACCTCTCAAAACATCATCCGGCGTTGCCGCTTTATACGGAAGCGGACACCAAAGCTGCGATCAAACTGATGTACGGAATCACGTACGAAGAACCGATTAAACTGAGCAAAAATATTACGCTTCGTTATACGCAAGCCGGACACATTCTCGGCTCCGGTTGCATTCAGGCGACTGTCACAGAACATGGCAAAGAGCCGATCACGATTTTGTTCTCCGGTGATTTAGGAAGATATAACGAACCAATTTTGAATGATCCTGCTCCCGTTCATGAAACTGATTATTTGCTGGTTGAATCCACTTATGGAAATCGCGTTCATGAACATCACGACCCGAAGGAACGTCTCGCTGAAATTGTAAATGAGACAGTCGAGCGCGGAGGGAAAATCATCATTCCCGCCTTTGCTATCGGGCGAACGCAGTTGCTGATTTATTACATTCGTGAACTGGAAGAAGAAAATCGCATTCCGGTTTTGCCCGTCATCGTAGATTCTCCGATGGGCGCACAAGCGACGAAATTTTACGCTCGCCACACTGAAGAACATGATCTGGAAATGAAAGAGCTGGGGAAAGAACATAAAAACCCTCTGGCAACCACCAATTTCCGACTGGTTCATGCCAGACAGGAATCCAAAGGAATCAATTCAATTAAAGGTTCGGCGATTATTATTTCAGCTTCGGGGATGGCGACCGGAGGACGCATCATGCATCATCTTTTGCACAACCTTCCCGACTCGAAAAATACGGTTATCCTGGTCGGTTATCAAGCGGAAGGAACACGGGGCAGACGATTGCAAAACGGAGAAAAAACACTGCGGTTATTGGGTGAAAATGTCCCCGTCAACGCTAAAATTGAAACTATCGGGAGCCTTTCAGCACACGCGGATTCACAGGAAATCTTGCGCTGGTTGAAAGAATTCAAGCACGCTCCGCGCAAAACTTTCATCGTTCACGGCGAACCCGAAGGGGCGCAGGGATTACAGAAATTAATTCAGGAAAAACTGAGCTGGGATTGTGAGATTCCACAGTATTTAGACGTAGCGGAGTTGTGAGGAATTTTGTCTTAACGCAAATGGGCAAAGGGTCAAGGAAAACATTTTGGATGTATTAACTTTGTTCCCTTGCCCCTTTGTCCCTTTGCGTTAAGGTTTAACTAAAATCAAATTCCCACCCGCATCAATTTTCCCCTCCCACCCACGCTCAATCATCGTCGTCGAACCGTATTCAATCACTAATCCGCCATCAGAAATTCGTGCGCCGGATTTCAAATTGCTGCGATCATATAAATCAATTTTGACGAGCTTCCCTTCCCGCCAGATTTCAATTTTGGCTGCAGATTTCGCTTGATGATTTTTGACTTTATTTTTTGGTAGCTGCGGTTTCTGCGTCGCTCCGATGGCGCGTAAATGAAGGTTCACGATTTCAACTGAGGCTCCGGGATTTGAATGCCCGTACCGCTTTTGATGAAGCTGATGAAAATCATTTTCCGCGACTTCCCATTGGTCGTTAAATTCAACTTCCAGCTCAAACGATTGTCCTAGATAGCGCAGACCTAGCGAACGCTTAAACTCTAATAAAGACGGAGCTATTCTTTCGTTGCGCATCTCAATTTGCGCTTGTTTTTTGAGGCTTAAAAACTGTTTCGTTAACTCACGGCTGGTTCGATTAGTACCGCTCAGCATGACAGTTTTTCGATAATCTTTAATGACATCGGCAAGCAAAACTCCAAGCGCGGAAAATGCGCCGGGATAGGCTGGAATCAGGATTCGCTTAATCTTCAAAGCCTCTGCCAGCGCACACGCATGCAAGCCGCCGGCGCCACCAAAACTGACCAAAGTAAATCGCCGTGTATCAAATCCGCGCTCCAGCGAAACCAGGCGCAAAGCCCTTTCCATATTGGCGTTCGCAACTTTAATGACGCCTTCCGCCGCCTGCCAGCGATCTATTTTTCGTGAAGAGAATTTCGACATTTTCAGAGCTAAATCATCCAAAGATTTTTCAGCCCGATCACGATGGAGCGGCATTGCTCCGCCCAGTAAATCGGCGACTCCAAATCTTCCGAGCACAACATTGGCATCGGTGACGGTGGGCAGAATTCCTTTCCCGTAACAAGCCGGGCCGGGATTCGCTCCGGCGGATTCGGGGCCGACGTGCAACGCGCCACCCTCATCAACAAAGGCAATGGAACCTCCGCCCGCGCCCACGGTATGAATATCCAGCACTGGAACCGCTATCGGTAAATCAGTAATTTTCGCTTCGCTGGTTGTTTTTGGTGTGCCCTGACACAACGCAACATCCGTCGAAGTCCCACCCATATCGAACGTTAAAATATCTTCGTAGCCACCCAGCGCAGCAATGTGCTGCGCTGCGACTAAGCCCCCGGCAGGGCCGGATAAGATAGTTCGTACTGGTTCCGCCGAAGCGGTTGCAACTGAAATTGAGCCACCCGAAGATTGCATCACACGCAATGAAATTGGATACTCAAGCTGCTTCAATTGCGTTTGTAAATTATTCAGATAGCGGCTGACCAGTGGTGCGATGTAGGCATTAACGACCACTGTCGAAGTCCGTTCGTACTCACGATATTCCGGCAAAATCCGATGCGAAATTGAAAGCGGAATTGCTAAGGTGGCTAACGCTTCAGCAATGGCAATTTCGTGCGAAGGATTCGCAAACGAGAAAAGTAAGGAAATTGCAACAGATTCGACGTGAGCCTGTTTTAGTTTTTTCACGAGCAACACGAGGTCTTTGTCACGCACACTTTCAAGTATTTCGCCTTCGGTTCCGATTCGCTCTGCGCTGCCAAAGCGCAAATCAGATGGAATCAGCGGGGGAAGTTTTTGGGCGGAGAAATTATAAATATCCGGTCGGTTCTGCCGCCCGATTTCGATGACATCTTCAAAGCCCGCAGTCGTAATCAAAGCTGTCCGTGCGCCTTTGCGCTCCAGCAAGGCATTCGTTGCCACCGTTGTTCCGTGAGAAATTTCCAGCGCAGCTCCCGCGCCTCCCAGATCATTGAGAATTTTTAGTATTCCTTCCAGAATGGCGAGTGCAGGGTTGTGCGGTGTAGACGGAACTTTGAAGCTCAGCAGCGCAGTGTTAGTAATGGCAATGAAGTCGGTGAACGTCCCGCCCGTGTCTACTCCGATGCGAATATTTTCTGGAAAAGATTTTTTTTGTGATGGCATGAAAAAATAATGAAACCTCTGCTCAGTTGCCGCGTTGAAGAAAACACCGGCAATGTTAGCGCTTTGAGATAGCCCAAAGCAAAGAGCGCTACGATTTGAAATTTTCGCTTCGATTAACGAAGCACCTATCTTAACCTCACAACCCTGTTAAGACTAACTTGATTTGAATAGCCGGAATCGCCAAAGACTTTTATAAAAGGCGATTCTCAAACTTTGGACGATCACACACTTAGGAGCTTTATTTACATGAAAACCAATACCCTCAAAGTTTTATTTCTTTCCGCTTGTTTAGTTGTTGTCGGCGTTGCGGCGCAGGCACAAGCTAAGAAGAAAGGTGAAACCATCACGACTGCACCAAAACTCGTGGTCACAAAATTAAAAGTGAGCGAAGGCGAATCTTTTGACGTACGTGGCAAAGTTACCTTTGTACTGGCAGCGGTGAACTCTGATGATTCTTTTACCGGAACGATCACTTACACGTTACCGGAAGATGCCAGAGCGAAAATTGCGCAAATTACCGGCAAAGCCGTCGGACAGGTTCCAGCCACCATTACACAGGCAGAAGTTAATGGAAATTACCAGAAATTGACGGAATGCCCGGTGCTTCACCTGGATTTCAGTGCAATGGATTTGGTTGTCGTCGGTGCGAAGGTTCATTTCAACCGCTTCACCGTTGACATTTCTGACTCGGGTCGTGAAATCACCACGATGGCCTGCAAAATGGCAGTTCAGATTAATGTTGCTCGTCAACGTCGTGGCATCATCCGCCGGATGAATGAAATCATCAACGGAATTGAGCCGGATCAACAGACCTCCAATCAATAGCAGGTCGCACGAATCTATTATTCAAATGCGGGCGCAGTGTAATTCAAACTGCCGCCCGCATTTTCTACTTTTCTGTCCGCCTGTAATAGCGTATCCTTCTGCAATTGGGGGAGTAAATGTTGACTAAAATCTTTTCAATCATCTTAATTCTAGCCAGCGTTACCATTACTTACGCGCAATCGCAAATTGCTATTCCCATGCCGAAGGCTCCGGTCAATCCTCCTGACCTGACAGGCGAAGTCTTACGAATCAACGAAGAATTTCGCTTAGTCGTCTCCAATAACGACGAAAGTCGGGCGTTCACAGGTCAGGTGCGCGTCTGCTTTAATTATCAGGCAGAAAATCCCATCTTCTCCAGCTTTAATATTACTGTCGGGCCACAACAAAACGTCGTAGCTACGGTACGCCCCACCGGTGGTAACGGCGAGCAATATTTAATGATCGCTACTTATCCGAACGGCAAAATCATCATTCACAAAATTGCTAATTCAAAAACAAGCTTTGATACGACATTACTATTAACCAATAACGCACCAACCTCCACCCTAATGCCTCCGCCTCCGATGCCTCCCAAGCCTGAACCTAAATCAGCCTCAAAAGGCAGCATCAAAGTCAGTCCTCGATTAACGGGCGGCTCCAATGAAAATGATCCGTTTTTTTTAATATTCGACATCTCGGCGCCTGAACAGACGTTCAATGGGTCATTGACGATTAAAGGAAAAAATCTGGATGACCTGAAAGCCGTCGGCGTGAACGGAAAAGGCACAGTTGAGTTCAAAATCCCTGACGAATACGAATTTCAAACCATTGGTTACAAAATGACCGATTCGCGGGGTGAAACCGTCGCCGAGGGCGTCGCCGATTTAAATAAATTGTTTGCCGGAGAAACCGCCGCTATCGGCGAAATCACGCTCGACAAACCAAATTACAAAATCGGAGAAAAAGCCGAAGTCACCATTGAATTTCTGGGGCCGGCTCCAAACGGTGTCATTATTGAAGTTAAAGTAAACGAAGTAAGCGGTAAAAGTCTGTTCAGTGATCGAAAAACCGAAGCGGCAACTTCGGAGCTGAAACCAATAAAAATCTCGGTTCCATTGAACGTCACTGCGAAAGGTTCTGCCCTGCTCGAAGTGAAAATTTTTGACGCTGAGAGCAAAGTTATCCTGGATTCAGCGAACACTTCCATCATCGTCCAATAAATAATCCCACCTGAGAATAATCTTTTAACAACGTTGCCGTTCTTCGCATTTTTCACGGGGACAATAAAAGTATGCGTTTGCGGCTACTCAATTCGTCCAAGGTGAGGTAAACTGTTCTATTAGTTCAGCTCCCGAAAAAACTGAGCTAAATCAATAGTCAACTAATCACTTGGTATTTGTAAAATTATGATGAATGCAATTGGTATCGTGAAAAATTTAGGGCCGGGAGATGATGTAGATACAAAATGTGGAAAGTGCAAAGATATTAGAGCCCATGTCATTGTCGCAGTGACAGATGCAGGCCAAATCGCCAGAGTTCGGTGCGGAACCTGCAAAGGCGAGCATAACTACAAAGCTCCCTCCGACAAACCAAAACGAGCCGCTAGTACGCGCACTCCACGCTCTTCAGAGGTTGTGGCGAGCGGTCCCACAAAAATCTATTCGACCCAGCAGCGCTTCAAGATTGGCGATCAAATTTCTCACCCCACTTTCGGGTTGGGACTGGTACATGACGTTCGTGAAAAGAAAATTGACGTAAAATTCGGTCGTGACGCCAAAGTTTTGATTCATCTGGGTTAAGCACTTGGTACGCCAGCATCCTGCTGGCATTTGGCACTGCTGTCTCGACAAACCTTGCCAGCAGGATGCTGGCGTACCTCAATCTAATCGAGAAATCAGAAATTCCTTCGCCAGCATCAACGATTTTCCGCGATGACTGCTGAGGGATTTTTCTGTCCGGTTGAGTTCTGCAAACGTTTTTCCTGAAATAATATCTTCAAAAATTGGATCATAGCCAAATCCATTTTCGCCGCGGGCGGTCTGTGCAATGATTCCTCGCGCCACTCCTTCAAAAGTTTTTGTTCCTTCCGCAAAGCCGGTAATGGCAATGCTGCAAACAAACTGCGCTCCACGATTTTCCGGTGCGATGCCTTGCAAATCACTCAGGAGCTTGACCACACGATCCGCATCCGTTGCATCTTCTCCGGCGAAGCGAGCTGAATATATCCCTGGCGCACCGTTCAGCGCATCCACTGCTAATCCCGAATCATCTGCCAACGATAAGATGCCCGTCTGCGCAAAATAATACTCCGATTTGAGAATAGCGTTTTCAGTGAAAGTCTTGCCCGTTTCTTCAACTACGTCGTAACTGTCAGGTAAATCACCAAGTCCGATTACCTGATAGGGCAGCCCTTCGAGCAGCGAAGATATTTCTTTAATTTTTCCGGGATTGGTAGTAGCAATGAGGAGTTTTTTCATTTCTAAAAAATTTATTTTGAGCCATTTCACGCCGTAGCTTTAATCAGCGTAACTTTAAATGAAGCATCGAATTTTTCGCCTTCGCGGACACGGTCAATGACTTCGATAATCGCAGCCTTCACCCGTAAACGTTGATCTTCGGCGACAATCGCCAGCCAGTCATCCAGAAAATAGCTTTCGATAATCGGGTCTTCGATGAAGGCTTTTCCGTCATCAAAAAGCAGTTCACATTTAATCGTCGAAGATTCAACCAAGCGAAACCCGGCATCTTTGACGAACTGTTCCGCTTCGTCAATCGTCACGCGATTCAGAATTAACGAATCCAATTCCTCAGTCTCAAGGTTTAATTCAAACAACGCTTCCCAATACACAGAAAAGAATTCGTCAAACGTTCCGCGCGTAGCGGTTTTTAAAATAAAAGTTGCATCTTCGACGCAGGTTTTTTTCAAATCTGACAAAATAATTTCCAGATCATCCTGAAGCTGCGAGGGCGAAAATAACGAGACATCCAAAATAGCGACATCAAAGGCACGTTCAAGGCTGCTAATTGAATCCAGCGGAGCCTGAATAAATTTCAGATTTTCGAGATTTTTTATCGAATTTTTACCCAGGGCAAGTTTTAATCGTTCCTGATCTTCTTCGACGGCGATGACTTCGCCGCGCTCTCCCATTTTGACGGCGAGATCAAAAGCGAAAGTCCCCGTACCGCATCCGGCATCAAGAATCCTGCCACTTTTCGGTAATTTGAGAGTTTCCTCAAGCGCAGCGTCAAACGCTTCGCGCCAATTCGGAACAATATAGAGGTCATAAATAAAGGCTAATTCTTTGGCAGATTTCATATCCGGGAAATAGTACCGAATCCGATGAAGAATCGGCAAGTGAGTTGACGAATGGACGAAGTTATTCAAAACTCCAACGGTGTCAAATATCACTTGTCCAATTTGCAATCGTGAAGTCGAAGCGCTACGTCACGCCGACGATGCTTCGCTGGAAACATTAATCGAAACAAACGTCCCCAACTGGCAACCTGACGACAGGCTCTGCCCTGCTTGTGATGATTTATTTCATCAGGCAAATCGGCGCGGACAAACCAGCGATAAAATTTTCCACGACGGAGCCTATGATATTCTGCCGACTCCGAAGCGCGTCGGAGCAAATGAAAAATTCAGAGGGCGTGGCGTCACAATTGCTTTTCTGGATTCTGGATTTTTCCCGCATGATGATCTCATCAAACCGCATAATCGAATCAAACACTACGTCAACATCGCCAATGAAAATGCGCCTGCGGATGAATATTTCAAGCCTGATATTTCTAGTTGGCACGGAATGATGACTTCGGTTGTAGCCTGCGGAAACGGTCATTTGTCCAATGGAAATTATCGCGGCATCGCCTCCGAAGCCGATGTCGTTTTAGTCAAAGTCGGAACGGCTTCGCGCATCCGTCAACAGGACATTACAAACGGTCTGCGCTGGGTGATCGCGCATCAGAAAGAATTCAATATTCGCATCGTGAATCTGAGCTGCGGCGGAGATTTTGAAGCTTCCTATCTTACCGATGAACTTTCGCAGGTTGCCGAAGAAGCTGTCAAAGCCGGATTAATTGTCGTCTGCGCCGCAGGCAATTCCGGGCATTCACAAGCCCACGCCGTACTGCCTCCAGCCTCTGCTCCTTCGGTCATTACAGTTGGCGGCGTCAACGATCACAATACACTTGAGTTCGACGACAACGAGCCTTTCCATTCGTCGTACGGGCCAACCTTTGACGGCTTACAAAAGCCCGAAGTTATTGCGCCCAGCATCTGGTTAGCCGCTCCGATTTTGCCTGGAACCCCAACCGCCGAAGAAGCGGAATTAATTTCATTGTTGCACGATGCACCCGATCATCAGCTACGGGATTTGTTGCAAGCACATCAGGGAATTAATGCCGAACTGGACGCCGCCAGCGAGCTTCCGCCGTATTTAATTCGTCAGCTCATCAACATCAAAGCGCACGATACCAATATTATTGATGGGAATTATAAACACGTCGACGGAACCAGCTTTGCAGCTCCGATTGTGTCATCAGTCATCGCGCAAATGTTGGAAGCAAATCCAACGTTGACGCCGCAAAAAGTGAAACGAATTTTGATTGATACGGCGATTCGATTGAAAACAATTGATGTGAATCGGCAAGGTTGGGGGATGATAATTGCCGGACGTGCAGTTGAAGCGGTAGGAATAGACCACCGATGAGGCGGGTTTGGCGGATTTTCGCTGACCTGATCCGCGTCATCGGCGGTCTATTCACTCCCTTCTTGGCACAGACTCCCACGCTTGATAGAATGCAAACATGGCAAATTGGCATCGGTTCATACCTTCAGATTTTGAGTATGATTTTGAGCAGGATAAATTATTCGCCCACAGAGTCACTTTTGACGAGGCAGTTGAATGTTTCTTTTCAGACTTTCAGATTCGAAAAAATAAGCGATACACCGACAGGTATCAGTTGTTCGGAACCACTTTAGGTGGACGGACGCTCAAGATCATTTTTCAATTGAAGCCAAATAATATAGTTCGTCTCATTACAGGGTGGGAAATATAATGACAAAAAATAAAACTAAAAAGAGAGTTCTTTCGCAAGAAGAAATTGATAATTTGGTTGAATCTCAAGCTGACGACGAAGATGCCTGGGATGCGCCAATTCAGGTAAAGCGAAAAAAAGAAGATTCCTTATCCCTGCCCGCAAATCTGGCAATGCGTGCAGATTTTCTCGCTAAATTGCACAAAGAAAATGACACCAAGACATGGCTGAAACGAATTATCGCGGAACGCATTGAACTGGAAGAATCCGCATTTATTGATTTCAAGCGAAAACTCGCCTCCAATCTCCGCACCTAATTTCTCATCAGGCTGGCATCATTATGGCTCGAAAAGGAAATATCTTAGTCATTGACGACGAAGAAATCATGCGCGATGTATTGGAAACAATTCTCTCGCCTGAAGGCTATCGCGTTGATCTCGCCAAGCAAGGTGAAGAAGGTCTGGCGAAATATTCTGAAAAAAATTACGACGTAGTTTTATTGGATGTTTCAATGCCCGGCATGGGCGGCATCCGTACGCTGGAACAAATTCTCAAACTTGATCATGAAGCCGTTGTCATTATGATTACTGCTTTTGCGACTTTTGAAACTGCCGTCGCAGCGTGGCAATTGGGTGCGTATAACTGCGTCCGCAAACCCTTTGAAAATGATTATATTTTAAAAACTGTCGCTGCCGGGATTAATCGCCGCCGCAAGGACGAAGAACGGCAAACGCTGAAACGTACTTTGAAAGCTTCCGCAGATCGCAGTCAGATTGTTGGCAATTCTGCGCCAATGCGCGAAGTCTACGATTTAATTGAACAGGTCGCTCCAGCGCGCACGACAATTCTGATTACGGGCGAATCCGGGACGGGAAAAGAAGTCGTGGCGCGTTCCATTCATTTCTCTTCGCCACGTGCGGAGGGTGGTCAATTCGTCGCCGTGAATTGCAGCAATATCCCTTCCGATTTATTGGAGTCGGAATTATTCGGACATACACGCGGAGCCTTTACCGGGGCGGTCAACGCCAAGAAAGGCTTGTTTGAAGTTGCCGACGGCGGGTCAATTTTCCTTGATGAAATCAGCACCATTCCGCCGGAAACACAGGCGCGATTATTGCGCGTCATTCAGGAACGCGAATTCACTCCGCTGGGCGATACGACTCCGCACAAAGTTGATGCACGAATTATTGCGGCGACGAATACTGATTTGAAACGCGCCGTCCAATCGGGAGAATTCCGCGAAGATTTATTTTATCGTTTGAATGTCATCAACATTCACCTGCCACCGTTGCGCAATCGTCGAGCTGATATTTTGCCGCTGACGCAACATTTTATTCGGAAATATAATCTGGAAAATAACCGGCAAGTCTCAGAGCAAATCTCAGCCGAAGTACTAAATATTCTGGAGAAATACCCATTCCCCGGTAATGTCCGCGAACTGGAATCTTCGATTGAACGTGCCGTGATTATTGCTCGCAGTAATGAGCTGACGATGGAATGTCTGCGCCCTGAAATTATCCATCCTGAATTAGCCGAAACTGAACATAAATCTTCACTGGACGCCCGTGAAATCCATATCGAAAGCGGCATCGCCTTCTACGATGAAGTCTCACGTTTTGAGATTGATCTTATCAAGAAGGCACTGGAATTCACTGAAGGTCATCAAAGCCGCGCCTCGAAATTGCTGGGATTAAATAACACCACGCTGAACAGTAAAATTAAGGCGTACAATATTAAAGTGTGAATGCAGGTGTCGGGTGACTGGTGTCAGGTTTCAGGACTAACACCCGACACCTGATACCTAACACCTTATGCTATTAATTGACGGCAACAATTTAATCGGCAATCGAATCCACTCCGCCGCTTCCCTTTCTGCTGCCCGTAAAACTTTGCTCGAAGAACTCGCCAAATTCACGCGCATCAAAAAGAAAAAAGTAGCTGTCGTTTTTGACGGAATGCCAGAAATAAATATCGCCGACGGTTCCAGCTATCGTAGCGTCAAAGTTTTCTATGGCGGCGAAAGCTCCGACGCAGATACAAGAATTGTAAAATTAGTCGAAAATCAAAGCAATAAAGCTGTTTTGACGGTAGTCACAACCGATGGAGCCTTGAGCGCAAAGGTCAAAGCCTACGGCGTAAAAATCATGAAAGCCGGAGCGTTTCGGAATTTATTGCAGGAAGTGGAAGACGTGAAAGAACGTGAAGATGATTTTCAGATGAACGATTTAGACAAATGGATGCGGTATTTTGGCGTAGATGAATCGGACGAAGAGGAGAAGTCCTGAGTGAAAAGTGCTGAGTATTAAGAACTCAGCACTTTCTTCTCAGCACTTGATTTTACTGTTCTTTCGTAGTTCTTTCCTCAATTCGTTTTGCCGGGCGTATTTTTATCGGACCTTCTTCGCCGGGTTCTGAAAGTTGCATTGTTCGCATCATCCGACCCGGCATCATTGAACCTTCCTCAATGATTTTAAAATCTGCCGGGACTTTGAATAATTCTTTATCCGGCTCGCTTCGACTGATATTCGTCAAGCGATAGATGTCTTCGCCAAAGCGCGGATCATTGAATTTGCGCAGGACTGTTACTTGAAGATCAGTTGAAGTCCAGGTTTCAGTGATGACATTGATTGGATTGTCATTACCTAATTCACCAGCCGGAATGGTCATCACGCTTCGCGTTCCTTCACATTCCACACCTTCAAGATTTTGCTTACCCAGTGGTTCGGACTTTTTCTCATACTTGCTGTCGCCACCCCTAAATATCTGTATATCCTGATTCATCATTGCATCGGGACCGGGTACTGCGATTCCCCTGATCTTTTCAGTTGCAGGGATAGCAGGAGAATCATTGAGCGTAAAATTAAACGTCAGAATCCCTTGAACTTTAACAGGCTGACCTTGAATTTCTGTTGGCTGAAATTTCCACAGGTGAGCAGCTTCAGATGCTGCACCTCTAAGTAGCGGAGGTCCGCCAACCACATCTGCTGTAAGGACTTCACCTTTTTCATTGACGGTGATCGCTACTTGTACTGCGCCCTGTGCGCCAGCAGCTTTGGCGGTTGCCGGATACTGCGGTTGGACTTTATTAATAGCTTTGGCTGACAATACTCCGCCTGAAACACGTTGGATTTGCGGGATAGCGCGAGTCGAAGACGTTATTACCGTATCAGATGGAGATGATGCAGTTACTTTTGTTTCTCGTATCGTTGCATCCTTAGCGGAGCCGGACATGAAATCTTCGACGCGGATATTGAGCTGCGGCATCTTGATCGCAGTTTTTTCTTTCGGATTCAGCATGAATGTTGTTCCCGCCACCGGATCATAAATCGAAATATGTTTTGGCAAATCCTTCATCGCTTCAGCAAATGGCCCAAAAGCCTGCAAAATTGATTCCTGACGAGTCCGGCCCTCGCTATCTCTGGCGACTGAGGCGTTGCTCTTGCGAGTGATGCGATTGCCGTCTCCGAGCGTTTGAATATGCTCGCTCACGATTTCTGCTGAATACGGTTTGCCTTTAACAACTTTCATATCCATCCGAAGTTGTGCAGGGGCAGCACCAAAACTGAAATTTCCATCGCCTATGCTTAACCCTGGCACTGCGCCTGCGGGTGTAGCTTGACTGAAGAACATCGTCCGTTCGCCAGAACCCGTTTCATCAGTGATAACTTTAAATTCACGATTAATAATGACATCCTGTTTTTCAGTTCTAGCTTTATCCGGCACAGGGTTTTGACCGAAAGCAACCAAACTATTGGCGATGAGCGCAAACGCACTGGCAACACTAATCAATTTACGATTCATAAATTCCTCCAAAGGTAAGATAGGCGTCTCGCCTGTCCAAGTGTAATAATTTTTCGATAGGCGGGACGCTTATCGTAGCTAAAAACTATCGAAGGCTGACCGCGTTAATCGCACGCGGGATGCCATCGGAACCAACCAATAAATCTGCATTCACAAACGGAGATTGACGATTGTTGCGCGGCATGGTCAGCCCCATCGAAGCCAATTTTTCACGCGCCAGTTTGACGCGCATCAACTGTAGGCTATCCGCTGGCGGCATCGTTTCCGCATAATCAAACGCAATAAAATCTTTCGCTGATAACGGCTTTTCCGGCTCGAGAATTTCAAAATCTCCAACTTCAACAGAAGTGCTGGAAGTTGGTCTTGGCAAACTTCCGTTCCGATTTTTATAGACAACCGGAATCGTCCGAATCGAATTCATCGGGCTGCGCTTGACGAGTACTCTTTCCGGTTCCGGCTCAGGAGCTTGAATTACCTTCGGCTCCGGCACTGGCAATGAAGCACTAACACTTAGCGTTAATTCCGGGGTTTTTACAGCGATTTTTTGTGAATCATTCGGCAACATTTGAGCCACGGCAAATCCCAACAAAATCAAGACCGCCGCCGTCGCCAAGCCCCATTTGAATTGATCGAACAAAGCATAAACCGAATCCATCCATCCAATCGCCGGGACGCTTTTTTTCTCGTGCTGTTGCCGAAAAGCGTTTAGTAAAGCCGCTTCCGATTTTGGGGAAGGCGCAGCATTTTTATCCAAAATTGCCACGTGCGACAAAGTGGATTTCATCGCTTCAGCATTCGCCAAACGAATGGCACAGCGCGGACAATCCTGCGCGTGCAATTTCAATTCCGAAGACAGCGAAACTCCTTTCGCCAGATCGAGTATTTGGTTTTCAAATTCAAGACAATTCATAGCTTTTTTCTATTGTGAGCAATGACGGGCAACTTGCTGAACGGGACGCAAACGCTCCGCCAGCATTCCTCTGGCACGATGCAATCTTGACCGTACCGTACCGATTGCGCAACCTAAAATCTCTGCCGCTTCAAGGTAGCTCAATTCGTGCAAATCGCATAAAACAACGGCTTCACGGTAATGCGGAGGCAAAACCAAAATCGCTTCACGAACTTGCTGCACGGTTTCGGCTCTGGATAAATCCAATAACGGATCGGGCAACACAGAAAACGAATTTTCCGCGAAATCGTTTTCATCATCAATCGAAATCATCGAACGATCACGCGCTACTTTTTTCCAAATCTGAAATCTTGTAACGCCGTACAAGTAAGATTTCAGCGAACCTTTGGCTTCGTCGTAGCGATGACCTTCCTGCATCATGATCATAAAAACTTCCTGTGTCACATCTTCTGCCAGCGATTCGTTCCCGCTCATCCGCAAAGCAAATCTATAAATGCCTGGACTGAAGTCACGATAGAGCGTCACGAACGCCGCTTCATCACCCGCGATGACCTGCCGGAGCAATTTTGTATGGAGTTCATTGTTCTCACGATTGGCAATCATTCAGGGTTACATCTTCCTCACATCTGTAATTGCGCGGAGCAGGATAATAGTTCCAGAAATTTTTCCGGGAGCGCAAGCATCTTGCTTGCCGTTTGCGAGCGTAGCAATGCAAACGAACCTCGCGCAGGAAATTTGCTGGCGACCACACGCCCATCTCGCCACGTCAGCGAGCGGCGTTTCACGCGCTCGCAGCAAGCGGGACGCGTGCGCTCCAGTCCGGTTGACAACATTCCTGAACTTCGCTAGTCTCATATCCGTCTAACAATTTACGTGGCGATTTCAGCGACTTGCTCCACGAAAAAAACTGCTAAAGAGCGTTTCCCGCTTCTCGAATCCAAAGATTTTTAAGAGAGCCTTAACGTGATTTAGCCCGTTAAGGCTCTTTGCCATTTAATTTAGAAATTTTCAAAATGCAGAAGCTCGCACGTAGTAAGGGCGCTTTTACACTGAAAATAGATAGATTAGAAACCTGCGGATGTTCGTATGGCGTACCAGCGCCCTTACTACGTGCGAGCTTCTGCATTTCCAGATAAGCTTGAAAGGAACCCAACGATGTCTGATAACAACTATTCATTTGAAACTCTGGCTGTCCACGGTGGTCAATCCACTGACCCTACTACCAAGGCACGCGCCGTCCCGATTTATCAAACTACGTCGTATACCTTCGATGATGCCGATCATGCTGCCCGTTTATTTGGCTTGCAGGAATTCGGAAACATCTACACCCGCATCATGAATCCGACGACCGATGTGTTGGAAAAACGTCTGGCTGCACTCGAAGGCGGAGCCGCTGCGCTCTGTGTTGCTTCCGGTCAGGCAGCGACCACGCTCGCCATTCAAAACATCGCCAACGCTGGAGATGAAATCATTTCGACGACTTCGCTGTACGGCGGAACTTACAATCTTTTTCATTATACGCTGCCGAAGCTGGGAATTACGGTACGCTTTGTTGATGCCGAAGATGAAGCCGGATTACGCGCCGCCATCAATGACAAAACCAGAGCGATTTATACCGAATCTGTCGGTAATCCAAAACTTGACGTAGTTGATATTGAAAAGCTGGCAGCCATTGCACACGAAAATAATTTGCCGTTGATAATTGATAATACGACGCCATCACCTGCATTGATACGTCCCATCGAACACGGAGCTGACATCGTCATTCAATCCTTGACGAAATTTATTGGCGGACATGGGACTTCCATCGGCGGAGCGATTATTGATGCCGGAAAATTTGACTGGAAAGCCGCTGGACGCTTCGCGGACTTCACGACGCCTGATCCTTCGTACCACGGAATTGTCTACGCCGAAGCGTTTGGGAATCTCGCGTTCATCCTCAAAGCCAGAGTGTCAGGATTGCGCGACACCGGAGCCTGCCTCTCACCATTCAACGCATTTCTGATTTTACAAGGTGCAGAAACTTTACATTTAAGAATGGAACGCCACTGCGAAAATGCGCTCGCCGTGGCCAAATTTCTGGCAGGTCAGCCACAAGTTGAATGGGTAAATTATCCGGGACTTGAATCCAGCAAATATTACGAACGTTCAAAAAAATATTCTCCCAAAGGCGCGGGGGCATTGGTCACGTTCGGCATCAAAGGCGGATTAGACGCAGGCAAAAAATTAATCAATTCCGTCAAATTATTCAGTCTGTTAGCCAACATCGGTGATGCGAAATCATTGATTATTCATCCGGCCTCGACGACGCATTCACAGTTGACGGCGGATGAACAAGCGTCAACCGGAGTCACACCCGAACTCGTCAGACTGTCAGTCGGCATTGAAAACATCAACGACATCATTGCCGATTTAGAACAAGCACTGAACAGTTAAGAAGAAGTGCGGAGGGGAGGAAGTGCTGAGTGCTGAGTAAGAATCTCGGAACTCAGCACTTCTCCCCTCCGCACTCAGTACTTTTTTCATGTCTACTCTTGATTCATTAACTTACGAAGGTGATTTCACGCTGGCGGGAGATTCTCCGTTTCGTTTATTGTCGGGAGAATCGCTGCCTTCCGTCACACTTCATTATGCAATGTATGGCGCACTCAATGAAGCGCGTGACAATGCGATTCTCGTGCCTCATGCGCTGTCCGGCTCCGCTCGCGTTGGCGATTGGTGGCCTGATTTATTTGGTGAAAATTCTGTTTTTGATTTATCCAAAGTTTGCATCATCGGCATCAATCTGGTTGGTTCGTGTTATGGCTCGACCGGGCCGACAAGTATTAATCCAGCTACCAATCAAGCCTATGGGCGCGACTTCCCTCTCGTTTCTGTCAAAGATAATGTGCGTGCGCAAGCCGAATTAATTCAGCATCTCGGCATCACACAACTCAAAGCCGTCATCGGCGGTTCTATCGGTGGAATGCAGGCGCTGCAATGGGCAGTGGATTTTCCTGATAAAGTTCAGCACTGCATCGCCGTGGGATCAGCTCCACTTTCTGCCATGGGACTTGCGCTGAATCACCTGCAACGTGAAGCCATTTTATTGAATCCAGAAAAAGGACTTTCCTTAGCCCGCCAAATTGCGATGTGTTCGTATAAGTCGCCGGATTTATTCACCGAACGTTACGCCCGCAAGCCAAACCGTAACGGCGAAAATCCATTCAATTCATTCAGTGATCGTTATGATGTCGGCGGCTACCTAAGCTATCAGGGAGAAATTTTTTATCAGCGATTTGAGACGGATTCCTATTTATTCATTACGAAATTAATGGATAATTTCGATCTCAGTCTCGGCTATGATTCACTCGCAGCCACACTCGCCAGAATTAAATCAAAAATTTTATTGGTGGGCATCGAATCGGATTGGCTGTTCCCGACTTCTGACATTAAAACGCTGACCGCACAAATGCTCACCGCCGGAGCCGACGCCAGCTACCAAAACATTTTCACCAATCACGGACACGACGGCTTTCTGGCAGAACCGCAGCAATTAGTTCCGATCATGCGGGACTTCCTGCGAAAGTAGAGCTGAAGAAAGTGCTGAGCAGACCTCGGGACTCAGCACTTTCTTCTCAGCACTCAAAACTATCCTTGTTAACACTTCTCCACCCCTTCCCGTCTTTATTTCCGTAAGCGAAAATGAGGCAGTCAGCGGAACTGTCAACGAATCCTGATCGTACGAATTTTTACTATGGCACAAACCGCCAATAACATTTTAAGCATCGTGTCGCCGTCACCGGAAACTTCGCGGACGACTTCAACCTTGCGATTGGTGAAGCAGGAAAAATCTGATGAAATTCGCTTCGTCGAACTGGCACAGAGCGGCGACAGCAAAGCTTTCACGTTGCTCTATGAACGATACAATCGAATGGTACACGGCATTGTGCTGGCACGTGTGCCGCGCCACGAAGCTGACGATCTGGTACAGGACGTGTTTCTTTTTGCGTGGCGCAAGTTGAGTACGCTCCGCGATGCGGCGGCGTTTGGCGGATGGATCGGGATGATTGCCCGCAATCGTGCGATGGATTTTCACCGCCAGAAACACGATTCGGAAGAACTCACCGAAAACTCGGCGGAATCGTTAACCGCCAGCCCATCGCACAAAGCCGAGGCGTTGGCTGCGCTGGAAGCAATTAAATCTTTGCCGGAAGCGTACCGCGAAACATTGCTGTTGCGTTTAGTCGAAGGCATGACCGGGCCGGAAATTGCCGGACAAACGGGGCTGACACCCGATTCGGTGCGCGTCAATTTGCATCGCGGGATGAAGATGCTGAAGGAAATATTGAATGCGAATTAATGCAGAAGCCCGCACGCAGTAAGGACACCACTGCGAAACGAAAAAACGCCCTTACTGCGTGCAGGCTTCTGCATTTTAGATCAAAATTGGTGCTGTTATGAACGAACAATATTTGTGGGACAAAACAACCGAACCGGATGATGAGACGAAAGAACTGGAATCGTTGCTGAGCGAATTCCGCTACCAGCCGCGTCCGCTGGTTTTGCCTGTCGCGCCACCTAAAAGATTTTTTGCCTTTGATTATAGAATCGCGGCAATTGCGGCAACAGTACTGATTGCATTTGGATTTCTGTTCTGGCTTTCATTTAAAAATGATGGTTCAAATCAAATCGTTAGTAACCCGAAACCATTGCCATCATTGGCTGCAACACAGCCCCTAGTACCTGAAAATAAATTAGTAGAAGATACGCCCAAGGCTCCCGATCAACCACAGCGAATCTTTGTCAGAAGAAAACCAAATATCTTTAAACCCATTCAGGTAAGTCATCGGCGGAACCAACCTTCAATGGCGATGCAGGAGCGGATGGCGAAGGACAAATTAATGTTTGCGCTGCAAATCACCAGTGACAAACTCGACATCATTCAACACAAAATTTCAGCGGATTCAAACTAATAACAGCCGTTTCTCATGGAGGACGAAATGATTACATTCATAATTTTTCAAGCTATCTCAAAAACCACAGCATTCACCAAACAGTTGTTTTTGCTGGCTCTTTTCATCTTTTTACTGCCTTCTGTTTCATTCGCACAGCAAAACAATTTAGCGCAGAGCCAATACGCCAAAGCCAAAATTGACATCAGCCATTTAGCGAAGCTCGAAGACAAAGCTTCCGAAGTCGTAGATGTCACCATTGATCGCCGAACGTTGCGGCTGGCGCTGAAATATTTCTCAAATTCCAAAGACCCTGACGAAATTAAAATCCGCGATCTCGTCGCCGGCATCGAAGGCATTTACGTCAAGGTCTACCAGTTCGAGAATGAAAAGGAATACGCCGTAGCAGATTTCGAGACCATTCATACACAGTTGAAAGCTCCCGGCTGGATTCGCCTCGCCGGGGTCCGCAGCAAGAAAAAAGATGCGACCAATGTTGAAGTTTCGATGATGACTGACGACGATGATAATTTATTGGGTCTTGCCATCATCGCAGCAGAGCCAAAGCAAATTGCCGTCGTCAATATTGTCGGGACATTTGATCCGGCTCGCATCCGTGAACTCAGCGGCAAGTTCAAAGGCTTACCCGATCTCGATCTCGACGGTCTTGGCATCGTGAAGAAAAAAGATAAAGCCAAAGAAGAAGACAAGCCCAAAGAAGAGCCTAAGAAAAAAAGTGAAGACCGATAATAACCCCTGAGCGTCAGACAGGATTGACAGAATTTACAAGATTAAACTAACAAGCCATCGCTTTCGTTAATCCTGTTCATCCGGCCAATCCTGTCTAATATTCTTCTGTATTTACGAGGTAACACCATGAAAAAGCTCACCCGTCTTTTCTCATTCATCCTGATTTCGTCGTTTCTCATTCTTCCCGTTTCCGCCAAACCCAACGAATTCAAAACCGTTGTCAGCCAAATTAAAAAGCAATACAACGCGAAGCAGATGCGCATCCCGATGGTTTTTGGATTAGTTGGAATTGGCGCACGGATTTTCACCAAAGGCGCAATTAAAGGCTTAAAAATTGCCGTTTTCGAAGATCAGGATTTTTCTAAACCGCTCAAAGATAATTCCATGGAAAGTGTTTTTGCGAATGCGTTCGATAGCAACTGGACTCCGAATATTCGCAGCTACTCTAAAAAAACCGGCGAGCGTACCTACCTCTATTCCAAAGAAGCAGGCAAAGATTTTCAGCTCCTGATTACTTCCATCGAAGCACGACAAGCCGTCGTCGTCACTGTCAAAGTTAATCCTGAGCAAATGCAAAAGCTCATTGAAAAATACAATCAGGATGGATCTGTGCTGGATGTTTTCGGGATTGGTAATAAATCGGCTCAGCGTCAGGAGGCAATCAATACCGAAACGAAAACGGAAGCGTCAGAAGCAACTGTCAGCGCCGATGTTGAAATTCCTGATTCTTCTGCGAAGTTGCCCGAATTAAAATCGGACAACAGTGAAATCGCTCCCGTCAAACCGGTAGCTTCAGTCAAAGCCGACATCACAATTGACACCAAACTCGTCAACGTCAATGCCAAAGTTCTAAACGCGTCAGGTCAGCCACTGACAGCTTTATCCAAAGAAAATTTCACGTTGTATGAAAATAATATCAAACAGGAAATTTCCTACTTCTCTCCTGTGACAGCGCCAATCAATCTGATTTTATTGCTTGATTACAGCGGCAGCACTGATGACAAGCAAAAACTCATGCGTGAAGCCGCCAAGAAATTTGTAGATTCGCTCGGTGTCAATGATCGTGTCGCCGTGGCTGTTTTTGGTCGTAAACTAAAATTAATTCAAGAATTTACTGCCGACAAAAAATTACTGAAGAAAAAAATCGGAGACATTGATTATGACGCCTCCGGCACAGCGTATTACGATTCGATGTGGAATACGCTTGATCTTTTCAAAGGCTCGACGACTTCACGAAAGGCGGTTGTCGTCCTGACTGACGGCGTAGACAATCACATCAGCCGCCCGAAAGATTACCCGACAAAACATAGCTTTAACGAATTAATGGAACGCATTGCCGAAGAAGATGTCACCATTTATCCGCTGTATTTAGACACTGAAGAAGAAGTGGTGGTGAAGAAAAAAGGGCGCGACACACACGAGACGTACGCCACCGCCAGACAACAATTAAAAGCCGTCGCCGAACAAACCGGCGGCACGCTTTACCACGTTGCCGACATCAAAGATTTGACCGGAGTTTATGCGCAGGTAGCCAATGAGCTGCGCACAATTTACAGCCTCGCCTTTTCATCCAGCAATGAAAATACACAGAAAGAATGGCGGACATTGAAGCTTACGGTGAATCAGGACGGAGCAATTACGAAGTCGAAAAAAGGATATTTCGCGAGATAATTTCGCTGGGAGCGTCAGCATCCTGCTGGCTCCGCGAGTGCGTGAAACGCCGCTCGCGTCCCGTAGCGGCGCGTGAATGACACCTGATTTCCTGCGCGATGTTCGTTTGCGACGCTGCGCTGGCAAACGGGGCAAGCGAGACGCTCGCGCTCCAGTCAATCGCGACCATCCCTTATTATTCGGTCATCTCCGATCCGACCCCCGATCCCCGACCACGTTCTTCAGCCCTTCCAGCCACAGTTGATGCGCCGCGTGCAAGCCGGGATTCATAATAAAACGATCTAACCATGCAACCATCCCATTCTGACATTCTTCCGTAATGACAAGGGTTCCGTTGTCTTTTGGTTCTAAAATCCAACGATGAAAGGCGTGCGTACCCGGACTTTCGGCTGACCATCCCAGCGCGTAATCCTGTTCATACAATTCAATTTTACTTTTCTGCTTCGTCGCAAAAGTTTTCCATTGAAATTCGCAGTCGGGGAAAAGTTTTTCGCCGTTCGGAGTTTCTACCGCCTCCGCATTCGGATAAAAATTCGACCAGTTTTTTGCTGCTACAAGTACGTCAAAAATTTTCGCGGGAGCGACCCCTTCAATAAAAATTTCATTGTAAGAAAAGACCGAATCTTTTTGTGGATTAAACCGTGCAGGCCAGGGATGCGGATGCGCCAGCGAACGCGGAGAAGTTGCGTACCATTCAGGAAAATTTCGCCGCAACGCCAGAAACCATCCAAGCGCATTGGCAGGTCTTGAAAAACTACTTATATCGTTGGTAGGTTTCACAGTTTCACCTCAAAAAATATTGTTATGTTAGTTGCTGTGTGAATGATGCAACATCGTTTCATCAAATGCCAACCGTAGCGTAAAGTGTCAGTTTGTGCTGTTTCCCAAAATCACAGTTTTAACGGGAAACCAACCTTCTTTTCTAGTTCCGAATAATTCAGTGCGAACTGACATTTCGCGCTACGGCTATGAACAAAAAACTATTACTACTGATTTCGTTGACTGCGCTGATTTATCTTGGAAGCGCATTCCAGCCCGCCCTGCTTGATGATGCTGACGCTGCCAACGCCGCGACTGCACGCGAAATGGTCGAACGCAATGATTGGGTCACGATGCACATGAACGGCGTCCGCTTTCTGGAAAAAGCTCCGCTGATGTATTGGGCGATTGCCGCTGCTTATAAAATCTTTGGCGTCTCAACTTTTTCAGCCCGATTGCCGTTGGCGATAGCTACAATTTTATTAGTTATTCTTGTGTACTTTTTCGGACGATGGATGAGCGGAGAGCGCACCGCCTTTTACGCCGGACTCAGTTTAAGTGTGGGAATCGGGACTTACCTTTTTACACGGATTTTGATTTTTGAAGTTATCTTAACGCTCTGGGTAACGTTGGCACTTTTCATTTTTTTTAAGGTCTATTTCAACGAAATTCATCCACGCTGGATTTATCTTTTTTATACCAGCTTAGCCGCCGCCGTACTTTCCAAAGCCCTCATCGGAATCATCTTTCCACTCGGAATTATTTTCTGGTACGTCGTTTTAACGAACGGCTGGAAACGCGCTTTTCAGATGAAGCCACTCACCGGAGGGCTGTTATTATTGGTTCTGGCAGCTCCGTGGCATTTATTAGCCGGATCGCGCAATCCAAATTTCTATTGGTTTTATTTTATCAATGAACACGTCAATCGCTTTTTAGGAACACGCTATCCGATGGATTACGACACGATGCCACTGCTGCCATTTTGGTTCGGGCATCTGGTTTGGCTCTTCCCTTTCAGTGTCTTTTTACCGCTGGCATTTCGTGACATTCAAAGACTAATCCAACCAACCGAAAGACGCGATCAAATCCGTTTGTTAGCGATTATTTGGTTCCTGGTAATTGTCGGATTTTTCTCGTTTTCGACACGGCAGGAATATTATACCTTCCCTGTTTTTCCAGCCTTAGCATTGCTGCTCGGCGATGCGTTATCACGGGGCGAAATAGAAAAAAACAAACTGGTAATTTGGGGACAAGGCTTCCTGATGATGCTTGGATTAATCGTCGCTATCGGGCTTGGCTACGTTTTGTGGCTTTCGCGTAATGTGATACCCAGCGGAGATATTTCACAGTTCCTGACGAGCAATCCTGAGAACTATCGCTTGTCGCTCGGACACGCCTCAGATTTGACGACGGCAGCGTTTGCGGCTTTGCGATTCCCTGCCGCCGGAGCCGCGATCACGTTAGGCTTGGGATTTCTGTTAGCATTTTTTCTGCGCCTCAAACAACGACATCAGGCAGCTACTTTGAGCACCGCGCTGACCGTCGCAGCCTTTCTATTTTTTGCGCACGATGCTTTCGGAAAATTCAACCCGGCGCTTTCGACGTATCCATTAGCGAAAGAAATTCAGAGCCGGATTAAACCCGATAACATCGTAGCTTTCAACGGAGAATTTCAGACCCATGCCAGCGTCGGATTTTACCTGCAACGACAGGTTTTATTAGTTGATGGCAGAACGACCGTTTTGGAATTCGGATCACACTATGCCGATTGTCCACCTGTATTTATTGATCAAAATGAATTGGCGGGATTATGGGCACAACCGAGGAGAGTTTTTCTCGTGACGTATGACGATCAATTTGAGAAGGTAAAAAATCAGCTAGGCGGGGCATTGATTACCATTGCCAAAACCGGTGGGAAATCCGTTTTCAGCAATCACCCTGATGACTAAAACTATCAACCTCCCACCCCTAATTATCAACTATTTTCTCTCGTACTAATCAACTCAAATCGCCCGCCACTTACCAATTTATACCGCTCATTGCGCCAAATAATTTCGCGCCCGGTGAATCCGCCGATCCACGAAGATGCACTCAGCAAATCTTGCAATGCAATCAAAAACACTGATTTTATTGCCTGAGCGTCTCTCATTAATTTAAATCCTAATTCATACGCCAACCAAAATCTAATCAAGCCCATCACCAATAAAGCCAACGCACTCCACCAAACCGGAGCAGCCAAAAACAATAAAATCGCCCACACTAAGCCATACGTGAAACCTTGTCCGAGGTATCCTGCCGGACGCGAAAAACGCGAGCTGCGATTCCAGCGAACGCGATGCTTGAAGCTGTGCAGAAATCCCATCGCTGTCGCGTGGTGATTAATGATGTGTGATGACAAAGCTACTTTTTGTCCGGCTTCAACCGTCCATTGCCCTAACACAAAATCATCCGCCAGATAATCCGCCATCCGCACGAAGCCTCCGATTTTATTGAGTGTTTCAGCGCGAATCGCCATTGAAGGGCCAAGTGTAAAATGCATTCCTTCCAAACGTTCGGCAACGACGACACCCGCCATAAATTCCGTACTCATGCCCAACGCTTCCAGCTTTGACCACAGATCCGAACCAGCGACGCCACGATAAAGATTGGTCACGGCTCCGGTAGCGGGATCGGAAAAACAAATCGCCATATCCTGCAAATAATCCGGCGCGACGGATGCATCGCTGTCCGTAATCACCAGAATTTCATGCCGAGCCAGAGCCGCCATTTTTTCCATGCTGAAAACTTTTGCATTGGCGTACGGAGGCTCTCCGGTGAAAATTATTTGCGACGGAATGTGTGAGAATTTCTGTTGTAATTCTTCGACAATGGCTACTGCCGGATCGGCTTCGCTGCGCACCGCAAACAGAATTTCAAACGCCGGGTAATCCTGCTGAAAAAAATTTTCGAGGTAACTTTCAAGCCCCGGATCGACTCCGCATAACGGCTTGAGTAAACTGATCGGAGGTAGCGAAGAGGTAATATTTACAGGGCTTCGACGGCGCAGGCGGCGCACGGAATCAATGGCTAATAAATAATATGCGGCTCCGCCCATGGTCAGAATTGAGAGAAAAAAAATTGCTGTGTAATGAATCCAAACCATGATAAATATTTTGCCTCATCAAGTGGCGGAGCCTTTGGAGTGCGGCTGCCCGGAGCCGCTTTTCTTTCGCCACCGAAAACACTGCGCCGAAATCGTTTTGCAATGAACACGAAAGCGGCTCCGGGCAGCCGCACTCCAAAGGCTCCGCCCTCCCTGCTAAACATTATTCCACGAAGTTAATTCAACGCTTTCTGCGGATAATGCGGCGACAAATTTTTGATCCAACACAGCCATTAACTCCGAACGCCCACGTAAGCCTGAGTACGGATAATTCTCACGAATACTCGGATGCAAAGCCAATTCCGTGACGCCTTCCCGCAACGATTTCACGTCTTCAAGTAAGGATGGTAAATCGTATTCCCCGGCTCGCTCAAAACCTAAAAAATGATCGTTATGCCGAATCTTTGAAGCAGGTGCGATGAACCGCGCAGTCATTAAGGAAGCGCGAATGGCGATAGAAGATGCGCCGCGCATTGATGAATTTCGTTGCTCATTTGGAAGGCGAAGAAAGGGAATTTTGTATTCCCCGCAAAGCCTGACAGCAATAGAATACGCAAAGGGAAAAGCGTGAAAATGTTGATGACTGTCGGCGTGAGAAACCTTGATCCCTGCAAATAGAAGCTGTTCAATTTGCGCACGCCATTCAATTTCAATTTCTTTCGCAAGACGAACAGGATGCCAAAACCAGCGCTGCATCAAGCCTCGAAATCCAAGTAAGCATTGATCCGATCCAAGTAAGGATTGCACCGTCTTCATTGGCGCAGAAGGCCTTCCTTCGATTAAGTTGAGGTGAATTCCAGCACTGATATGTTGATTATTTTGGAGAAATTGAAGCGCCGAATCAAAGCATTTTCCATTGACCAAAACTGACGCGCCGCCTAATCGTCCGGCGGCGGCAAGCATTTCTACAGCTTCGTTGACCTCAGAACAAAGTCCGTAATCATCAGCGTTGAGGATCAACTTCTTCGACAATTTCATAACGTGGGAGAGAGGCACTGCGCAGTAAATATTGCAGTAATTCGATGACGATTCCGACGACTACACCGGGACGGGACAGCGTAGATTGTCCGAACTGGCGAGGGAAATATTCCATAGGGAATTCGGCGATGGCATAACCCAGCCGCCGACATTCCAGCAAAATCTCAGCATCAATAAAAGAACCTTCCGATTGCAACTGCATTCCCTGAATTGCGCGTTTCGGGATTAGCTTACAGGCAAAATTCACGTCCTGAACTCTGACACCAAGCGCGAGCCACGTGATTAAATTATAGCCTTTCGTCAATATCCAACGTCGCCCGCCTTCGCCACGATTCTGGCGGCAACCAATCACGATATTGTTCGATTTTGAAAGTGCGAGTAAGTCAGGAATCAGTGTAAAAGCAAAGGGTAAATCTGCGTCAGTATAAAGTACCAAATCGCCTTCGGCAGCCTGCAATCCGGTTTTAATCGCTGCGCCTAAACCACGATTTTTATCGTGACGAACCAATCGAATGCGCGGCTCACGATTGATTAATTCCTTCGCAATTTCCACCGTCCGATCCTGACTGCCATCGTCAATCAACACCAGTTCCAGAAAATTCGGGTCTGAACCTAAAACTGAAAAGATACCTTCCGCCGTCAAAGGTAAATTTTCCTCTTCATTGAATAAGGGAATAATGACAGATAATTTTCGACATTGCTCAGAATGAGTGGGAACCATTTCTCAGCCTCCAAAAACAAATATTTTCAAACACGGAATTTGACAAACGAATCTTCGCACAGGCATCTTGGTTTGTAAATTACGGCGGTACGGTACGAGGAGCGGTAGCGACTTGGTAACTCGTGAAAGCTACCAAGTCGCTACCGCTCCTCGTACCGTACCGAAAAGCTTATGCCTGAATTACCCGAAGTTGAAATGGTGACGCGCCATCTGAATGATTTAATTGCCGGTCATCAATTGCTGAAAGCAAACTTGATTCGCCCCGGCTTAGCCGCCGAAAATTCGCCGCGCCAGTTTTCGCGCTGGCTGAAAAATGCCAAGGTCGAAGCAGTCACGCGGCGCGGCAAACACATCCTGATTCATTTTGATAATCAAAAAACTTTGATTACTCATTTACGAATGACAGGGCGTTTTCAGCAACTGGAACTGACGCAGGAAAACCCCAAACATACACACGCGCTATTCACGTTTGAAAAAAATAAATTAGCCTTTGCCGATCCACGACATTTTGCGATCATGCATTTATTGCCAACGGTTGAAGTGGCTGAGTCAAAATATATTGCCAAGCTCGCCCCCGAACCATTCAGTGAAGAATTCAATGATAAGTATTTACAAGCAATTCTCAAACGCAGCAAACAACCAATAAAATTAACGCTGCTGGATCAAACCAAAGTGTTAGGACTCGGAAATATCTACGCCTCGGAAGCTCTTTTTCTAGCGGGGATTCACCCCAAACTCAGCTCTTCCCTGCTGAGTTTGCCGCGTACCAAAATTCTGAGAAAAATGATTATCCACGTGCTGAGCGAAGCGATTACCAATAACAGTACGATGAATATGAACCCCGCCGATTTGGATGGCAGCTATTCCGGTGGCGTCTATGAATCCATGACGAAGACGTACGAACGCGCCGGAAAACCCTGCTACCAATGCCAAACACCCATCCAACGCTTCACGCAAGGCGGACGTTCGACGTATTTCTGTCCACGCTGTCAAAAACGATGAATCCACGTCCACAAATTAGAGCAAATTTAACCCGGAAAGCATTTCAACGTGCCTGACCTGACGTTAACATTCAAACCAGTTTGCCGTTTGCGGCAGGAATTCTGCGAGTGCCTCTTACTGCGCAAGAACCTCAAATGTTAACTTGTTCCTGTGAACTCTTATGCGAATCCAACTGACCCTAACGCCAACCAGTTATCCGGCAGTAATGCCGCTGAATCATCATCAACTGGCCGCGTTTATTTACGAAACCGTCGCAGTAGCGGCGCCAGAATTCGCTAGTTTTCTGCACGAAGTAGGCTGGCGTCCCGATCAACAAACCGATCATCGTTTCAAATTCTTTGTGTTTAGCCTGCCTGATGTTCCGCGCTTCACCTTCCAGCCCAACGGCAAGAGTTTTACCGAAGGCGTCGTCTGGTGGCAAATCAGTTCGCCTTTACCGGAATTTATGGAAGCCTTGCTCGCTGGCATTGGTGCGAAACGCGAAGTCCGTATCGGACAGACCCGTTTTACGATTAGTCAGGTTGAGTTGTTGCCATCCCCTGAATTTACCTCGCCGATGCGTTTCATCGCATTGTCTCCGTTAATGGTTTCCACGACAGAACAGGACACCACCGGACGACGACAAAAACGATATGTCAGAGCCGACGAAGTTTTGTTTGGTGAACTGGTGGCGGACAATCTTCGCGCCAAGTATCAAGCCTTGTTCGGAGTCGCGCCGGAAGACCCGTGGTTAGATTTCAGGTTTGACCCTGAGTATCTGACCGCCGCAGGAGGCGCAGAGAGTCGAAAAATTACCCGCCTGATTCAATATAAGGAAACGAAGATCAAAAGCGTCCTAGCCCCTTTTATTGTCCAAGGAAACCCGGTTCTCATTCAGCTCGGATGGGAGAGTGGCTTCGGCAGTGCCAATTCGCAAGGATTTGGGATGGCTGGGTTGTAAAAAGTTCGCAGAATCTAGTTCGCTGTTCGCCGTGATGAGTTCGCAGCGATTCGTTCTCAGAAATCTGGTGTCACGGTCTGACCGCGAACAGCGAACTTCTCCCTGAGAATTGATGAAAACATTGAAACAGTTACTCCATCATCATTCACTGGAGCATCAGACCAGCCTCGTCACGTGGGAGCGCGGACAGGCTTATTTCGCCCAGGATCGAATTGTCGTCCTGGCGATTACGCCAAATCGTTTGGTGGCAACAGTGCGGGGAAGCCAGTTATATGAGGTGAATTTCTGGCGCAAAGGGAACGTCCTGCAATTTTCCTGCACCTGTCCGTTTGCCACAAAAGGTGGTGCCTGCAAACACTGCGTGGCAGTGGCTTTGACCTTTCAGCAGGATTTTGGTCAATGATCTGACTGCTATTCCTGCTTCCTTCCTATCCAAAACTTCTCAAAAAGTTACTCATCACTCAGTACTTTTTGACGTAATGAAGTTTCAGTTCCTCAAAGGTTCGATCAGCACTCCAACTACTCGCTCAGTTTTAGTACAAAGAAGCCAGGAGTTTCAGTTGCTCAAAGGTTCGATCAGCACTCCAACTTTATCAATATGTAAATGAGTTAAGGGGCAGGAACATGTTTCAGTTCCTCAAAGGTTCGATCAGCACTCCAACCAAATCACCATCACTGCCGTCCCTGATGCAAGTGTGCAGTTTCAGTTCCTCAAAGGTTCGATCAGCACTCCAACTGGCCGTGGCGCTGTTGGAATGAAAGTGGCGGCGAAAGTTTCAGTTCCTCAAAGGTTCGATCAGCACTCCAACGGATCATCGGAACAGAGGGTGGCAAACTTTACCTTGCGTTTCAGTTCCTCAAAGGTTCGATCAGCACTCCAACAGTACCCTTTGTAAATATCATAGTTTAAAGAATTTACAAGCCCATTTTGGCACATCTCCAAAATAGGAGGGCAAAAATGCCCGGCACATCTCCCCACACCTCACCTAATTACTACTAAACAAAGGAGATCACATCTATGCTTGCGGAGC
>JAYVZE010000175.1:0-12823 GCA_043783625.1 Blastocatellia bacterium
GGCGAGCCGACCGCACTCCATACGGTGAATTCTTTCGGCTGTGGAAAGACGCAGACGCCGATTTGCCGATGTTGATCAAGGCGAAGAAGGAATACGAAAAAATAAAGTAACGCGAATATAGAGGATTTCACTTGAGTGCGACCAGCGGTACAGTACAGGGAGCGGTAGCGACTTGGTAAATATCACGAGTTACCAAGTCGCTACCGCTCCCTGTACTGTACCGCGCCTTGTGGCGCATTCGGGTGAATTCTTATTCGCGTCACAGCCGTCTGACCAAAAATATATGAAAACACTACCAAAAATAATCTTTTTAGTTCTGCTGACTCTCACCAGTTCAGCCACGTTTGCCCAAAGCAAGTTATTCAAAGGTCGCTTGGCCGTTCAGCTCTGGAGCTTCCGCGAAGACTTTAAGCAAGACGTGCCTGGAACGCTAAAACGAGTCCGTGCGCTCGGCTTCACGCGGGTTGAACTGGCAGGTTTTTACGGGATGAGTGCGAAGGAATTCAAAGGCGAATTAGTGAAGGCTGGACTCGTCGCGGTGAGCATGCATGTTGAATACGATGCCGTGAAAAATAAGCTGGATGAAGTCATCAAAGATGCGAATACATTGGGTGTAACGCAGGTCGGCGTCCCGTGGATCAACTCTCCGTTTACGAAAAAAGATTGCGAAGAAGCGGCTCAGGTTTTCAATCGCGCCGGAGAAAAAATGGCAGCGCAGGGCATGACATTCTTTTATCACCTGCACGGCTATGAATTCGTTCCGAATGAAGGCGGGACGGGAACTCTGTTTGAGCTGTTAATGGCGCAGACGAATCCGCAATTTGTGAAGCTCCAGTTGGACACTTTTCATGTCACACATCCCGGACAAGACCCGGCGAAGCTGCTCCAGAAATATTCTGGCAGGTTCATTTCCATTCATCTCAAAGACATCCGTAAAGACATCGTTGGCAATAATTCCGGCGAAGCCAAAGATGAAGACGGCAGACCGATGGGACAGGGGAAAGTTGCTTGGAATGCAGTGCTCAAGGCGGCGAAAAAAACGAAGATTCAGTGGTATATCATTGAAGATGAGACGCCAACGGTTTGGGATGGAATTGCGCAGAGTTTAAAGTTTTTGGAAAATAATGCAGAAGCCCGGATGAAGTAAAATTTTGTTTGCTCAGAGTTACGCCTTCAGGCGTGAAACCACCGGCGAAGCGCGGCGGTCACTCACGCCTGAAGGCATAACTCTGAACTGTAAGGAGAACCAATGAAAAAAATTATCACGACCCTCGTATTTATTTTGAGCTTAACAGCAACTCTTTTGGCTGCGGTTAAGCCGCACGCATTGTTCACCGGAGGCGCAGTTTTACAGCGCGAAATTGCTATTCCCGTGTGGGGGACTGCCGATCCTGGCGAAAAAATTACGGTTGAATTAAATGGGCAATCCGTCACAACTTCTGCTGATGGTTCAGGGAACTGGCTGGCAAAGCTCAAGCCGATCAAAGCGGGTGGGCCTTACGTTCTGAAGATTAATTCGCTCGAAATAAAAAATATTTTGATTGGCGATGTCTGGATTTGCAGCGGGCAATCCAACATGCAATGGAGTCTGAAACAAACCAGCAATGCGGAGGCTGATGTTGCCGCTGCGAACTATCCGAAGATTCGTTTGTTTCAAGTCCCGCGTCTTGAAATTGAGGGTGAGCAATCTGCTGTCAAATCCAGTTGGAAGGAATGTACTCCTGAAACCGCCGCCAATTTTTCTGCCATCGGATATTTCTTCGGACGCGATTTACACAAAAACCTGAATGTCCCGATTGGCTTGATTAATAACGCGGTCGGTGGCTCTCCGGCTGAATCGTGGGCGAGCAATGCCGTGCTCAACGGTGACAGCGAATACAAACAATTTCATGATGCGTATCCGAAGCAAATGGAAAATTATCAAGCTGCGGTGGAAAAACATAAAGCGGCTGTTGAGAAGGCAAAAGTGGACGGTACGAAAGCTCCGAATGCTCCCGGTAAGCCGTGGATGCCTTCAGGACTTTATAACGGAATGTTAACGTCGCTTGCGCCGTACGCGATCAAGGGAGCGATTTGGTATCAAGGCGAATCGAACGCCGGACGCGCTTATCAATACCGCCGATTGTTTCCGGTGATGATTAAAAATTGGCGCGATAAATGGGGGCAGGGAGATTTTCCATTTTTATTCGTCCAGCTTGCCGCGTTCGGGCCAAACGGGGACAAATTAGGTGAAAGTGATTGGGCGGAATTGCGTGAAGCGCAGACGATGACTTTGGCTACCTCGCCGAAAACTGGTCAGGCGTTGGCGATTGATTACGGGACGTATGATGATATTCATCCGAAAAATAAATTGCCGATTGGGGAACGTTTGGCACTGGCAGCGCGATCCGTTGCTTACAATCAAAAGCTCGTGTTTTCAGGCCCGATGTATGATGTGATGAAAAATAATGGCGATAAAATTACCTTAAATTTCAAGCATACAGGCGGCGGGTTAGAGGCGAAGGGCGGAGAGCTGAAAGGATTTTTAATCGCCGGAGAAGACAAAATCTGGCGTGAAGCCAAAGCTGAAATTAAAGGTAAAACTGTCATTGTTTCTTCTGCTGAAGTGGCGAAGCCGATTGCGGTGCGTTACGCCTGGGCAAAATTTCCGACCTGCAATCTGTACAACAAAGAAGGCTTACCGGCAGTGCCGTTTCGGACGGATGATTGGGCGATGCTGACGAAGAGATAGAGTACGTTCAGCGTTACGCGTTTACGCGTGAAGGAGCCGTCAGGCTTCGCCGACCCATTCACGCGTAAACGCGTAACTCTGAACATGGATTTATTTCGCCTGACTGCGATAAGTCGGAAAGGGAATAACTTTATCGGTGGCACTTGCTGATCTCTGGCGATGTGGCTTTTTGGATTTATCTGCATACATCGCGGTGTCAGCCGCTGTCATTAATTTTTCAAGTGTGGTGCCGTCCAGTTCGTATTCAGCGACTCCGAGGCTGACGCCGGCTCTGGCTTCGCCGCCGTTCTCATCACGCACGACCAGTGTCGTGACGGCAGCTCGTAATCTTTCCAGTAACGCTTCGACGGAGTGTTTGCTGGTTTCCGGCAGGATTGCCACGAATTCGTCTCCGGCATAACGTCCAAGAAACTCGTGGGTTCTGAGATGCGAGAGCATGACTTCTGCCACTTCTTCAAGATAGCGATCACCCATCTTATGTCCCAGCGTGTCATTGATATTTTTAAATCCATCAAGGTCCATCATCACTAATGAAAACGGCTTTTGGGAGCGTCGTGCGTGATTTGAAGCACGCTCAAATTCCTTGAGAATTGCCCGCAGGTTTGGCAGCCCGGTCAGGCGATCAGTCATCGCCGTCGTTTCCATTTCTTCGTGTTCACGGGCGTTGATGATGGCGTCACCGGCGAGACGCGCGATAGATTCAAGAATTCGCGTGTGTTCATTGGTGTACGGAGTTGCTTCAACAGAGTACAGCGTCAGGACTCCCAGCACCGTGTTATTTTTCATCAAAGGCACTGCGAGGGAATAAAAATAATCATCGGAAAGTTCAACCTGAAGCGCACTGAAATCTAACCGGGGTCCCGAATTACAAAGCGATGCCTGATTGAGAAAGACCCAGCCGGAGACACCTAACCCAATGCGCATCTGTCGCTCAAGTAAGAGTTGGTCGTCCCTGCCAATCGCGTGTGCGACGGATAATCTTTCACTTTCCTTATGTTTCAAATAAACCACGCTGGTGGTCGAAGGAATGAGTGCTGAGACCCGGGTTAGTAACTCCGCCAAAGTGTTATGGAGTGAAAGGCTGCTGCCAATGGATTGTGCAATCTCATACAGCAGAATCGCTTCGCGGTGCGCCTCTCTGATTTTATCCAGAGGAGAAGTCGGCTCAATGATAGCTAAAGAATCACTTTCATTTGGTTCATAAGCGCCTGGTTGCCGAGCCGTGATTTCAGCTTCAAATTCGTGCAGATGTTTGAGGAAGCGCTCGACCAGTTGCGGATCAAAAACGGTGCCACCCTGATTTTGAATTGCCCTGATCGCATGGTTGCGGTTCAAGGGCTTCTGATGCAAGTGACCTTCCCGCAAGCTGTCAAAACTTTCAACCAGACTCAGAATTCTGGCCGTGAGTGGAATTTCTTCACCGCTTAAACCATCGGGATAACCCTTTCCATCCCATCTTTCGTGATGATGCCTGACAACGGGAACGACTGGATAAGGAAACTTCACCTGACTAAGGATTTCTGCGCTGACGACGGGATGAATCTTGAGTTTTTCTTCTTCTGCCTGGGTCAAATGACCGGGTTTGTTGAGAATGTAATCGGGCACCGCCAGCTTTCCCACATCGTGTAACATGGCTCCCGCTTCAATGGCCTGCGTTTCAAGCTCTGACAAGCCCAGGATCCGGGCCAATCCTCGACCATATATTTTGACGCGAACGACGTGTTCAGTAGTGGCGTTGTCCTTAGCATCAATCGCTAGTGCGAGAGCTTGCACAATCGAAAGATGAAGGTCATTCATCTCTTCGATACGGTGCATTTTCTCTTCCACTTTTTGGTTGTATTGGGCGTACGACAAGTACATCAGCATGAGGACAGGCGGGCCGGCGATAATCGTGATCCAGCCAAATTGCTGCACACAAAAATAGGCGATGACGGAAAGAAATGATAAGGGGAAATAGGTAACGGCTGCCCACAGATTATTATCAACCCACGAGCGCCAGAGAGAAGTGCGGTAGCGCAAGCCAAGAATTGTTGCCAGCAGGGAGCTACAGATCAGGAAATGAACTGCTGAGGCCACCAACAGGGGCAGCACTAAATTTATGGCTGATTGATTAAGCCCGTGGTAGGGAGCTAATCCGAGTAATTTCATCATCAGCTCGTAACTCAGGCTGATGCCAAAAAAAGCAAGGGACAGCATCGCCATTGAAAAGAGATTGCTACCAAGCCTGCGAATGCTTCGCAAAGAGGCGACAAATCCATCAAGTCCACTCACCACCACTGCTGCCGCAGGGCCGTGCAAGATCAACAGTAAATAGGTTAGCGCATCTGAAAGCGAAAGAGATTGTTGCGATTTACTGCCAAACTTTAACCCTGGCGTAGTAATCTGGACAGGTCTCAAACTAACAATGACAACGGCAATGGCAAACGCCGTAATTTCGGTGAGATGTTCTCGTTCAGTAATCAGCAGCAGCAGGTTTTGCAGCCAGTAAAGTCCTCCCAGAACAATGATCGTCCATTGGAAAATTTGGGCTGACACAGGATGTTTAGCGCGTATCGTCACTAATAAAAAATCTTTTTTATTGGGGTTGCGTGAGAAGCTATAGGTTACAAACCGGGTGCTGCAAAATGGCTCCAAGAAAGCGTTAGAGTTTTCTCCAACGCTAAGCTTGAAGTATAACTAATTATAAGAAATTAGGGGAGTTTTTTTTACATGAGACACTCTGTTCCTCAAGACCCGGGTTAGGGGGCAGGTTGCATACAGGCCGTGTTGTCGCCCAGAATTGAAGTGCCACTGAAAGGCTTCAAGGTGGTATCAGATCGTGTGGTTCCATCACCGAGGATTTGCCCATCACTAAGAATCTGTCCGTCACCGAGGATTTGCCCGTCTCCTAAAATCTGCCCATTCGCTAATGTAGTACCATCAGCAAAAACTACGCCGTCACCTAATATCTGCCCATTGGTCGTGATATTAAACGCACCTGATTTCAGTGTGACAGAGGTAGAAGTTTTGCTACTGACCAGACAAAACGTGTTATTGGTAAAGGTGGTCGCGTCGCCCAGAATCTGCCCTGCGCCATAGACGCCTTGCCATTGCGTCATTAAGACTGAGCCAGATAAGAAGCCCCAATTGGTAATGACACCCTGCCCCCAATTGAAAGTTTGGGTGGCAATCGTGCTTTGCTGCGTAGGGAGCGCGGCTGTTAATAATGCTGTTCCCTCTGTCGTTGGTAACGTGGTTTTGACGAGTCGTGCGATGCGCACTGCCCCGTCAATATTGAGCAATCCCGCACCCTGTTCCAGCATGTTCACGCCGAGCAGCGGTTGTGCCGTATACATCAAAATGGCTTTGACCAATGAAGGCGTGAGACTTGGATTAGCTTGCAGTACCACTGCTGCCGCACCAGTCACAATAGGCGCCGCCATCGAAGTTCCACTCAAATACATGGCGCGATCTGTATAAACGCCGCTGGTCCAGGGTTCCAAGGCCGGGTACTGAGTGGTTAGTGTAATTGCCAGCCCCCCGTTGGGTGCTCTGGCGTTAATTAATTTGTTCCCTGGCGCGACTAAATCGGGTTTGAGTAAATTATCGGATTTCCTGATGCCATTGACAACTGTATAGCCGCGTGTCGGTCCACGTGAGCTGTACGTTGCAATCGTGTCATCGGAGCGTGCATCCGTACCGAAGGTATTGGCTGCGCCGACCGTAATCACCGATGGATCAATGCCGGGCGAATTGATCGCCCCATAAATTTTGTTGCCGTTGGAATCCTTGCCGTTATTGCCCGCTGAGGCGACAACGACAATGCCTGCATTGACAGCACGCCGGGCGGCTTGGCAAAGAGGATCATTCACGTAACTGTCCTTTGCCATAGTGCCGAGACTTAAATTGACAACGCGGATTTTATACGAAACCCGATTCGTCACGCACCAATCCAGTGCCGCGATAATGCTACTCGCAACGCCCCGACCGTTGCTATCAAGAACACGAAGGTTGATGACTTGTGCGCCCGGTGCGATCCCATTGTATTCGCCGTTTTTGAGCTTGCCAGCGTCGGCATCCGCCGTTGCCAGCCCGGCAACATGAGTACCGTGCCCGTATAAATCAACAGGTGATCCAAGCCCGGTGAAATCCTTGCTGTAAACGATCCCCGGATGCCCGGTAAAAGATGCCAGCAATTTGTTGGTATTGTCCACGCCACTATCAATCACGGCGATGCCGACACCTGCCCCATTAAACGTTGTGCCGCTGACGAGGCTGCGGATTTGCGTCGCGCCGGTCGTATTTTCGATGTGTCCCATTGCGGCAATCGCGCGATCCGGGCTGACATACGCCACGCTGCCCTCGGCGGCCAATTCACGAATCGCCGAACGGGGAGCTTCAATTATCATCAATCCCATAGCGCTATGTGATTGGCGAATGGAACCACTCATCAGGGCAAGTTTTTCTTGAAGAACGATTTTGGGAATACTGCTGTCCACTTGCACAATAAAGCTTTGCTTTTCTTCGGCTAAAACTTCTGAAGAAGGTAAGAGGACGCCGTTGGTACGAGTGCGCTGAGGCGCATCATCTCCTTCCTCTGCGGCACGCTGAGCGGCACGAGTGCGGCGCTCCTTCTTAATTTGTTCGAGCGTTTTACCGCTGCTCAAAGCCTGTCGTACTTCTTCATCGTCATCAGCTAGTAAGACTTCGAGGTCAGGTGCCAGTTTCGGTAGTTTGGCAGTTTCTCGTTTGGCGCGTAACTCTTTGAGCGATTGTGCCTGAACAGTAGTTCCCACCGTCAAGGTCGGCACATTCAAAAGTAGGATTAAGGCAAGTGTTAAGCGATTTTTCATCATAGAATTCTTTGTGCTGACAACGTCCGGGACTCTGCTTGAACAGTTGCATTAAAACCGACGAAAGTTGAGGATTGATGATGAGTTGCTGATACTCACCGTGACAATTGGAAACAGGCAAGGATTGCACCTGACAAATAAAAAGCCAGGCTTATGACCTGGCTTTTGGAGTGGAGATAAGTTGACCTTTCCATTTCAAGGCGCCACTTGCATGGCCGTTGTATTATCACCGAGCGCGGCTCCATTACTGCCGAATTTGATGATTGTATTCGCACGCGTTGTCCCATCGCCCAGAATCGTGCCATCGCCCAGAATCTGCCCATCCCCCAGAATTTGACCGTCCCCCAGAATTTGTCCATCACCGAGAATCTGGCCACTGGCAAACAGAGTGTTGAGGCTGTCGCCGAGAATCTGGCCGCTGCCCGTGATCTGCCAGGCACCGGATTTCAAAGTGGCGCTGGATGTTTTCCCGGAAACCAGGCTCAACATGCCATTCGCATACGTCGTCGCATCGCCCAGAATCTGGCCCGATCCATAAACGCCTTGCCATTTGGTCATCAGGTTGCTGCCAGAGAGGAAGCCGAAATTCGTGATAACGCCCTGGCTCCAATTGAAGGTCGTTCCTCCAATCGTACTTTGTTGGGTTGGCAAGCCAGTGGTCAGTAGAGCCGCCCCATTGGTTGTAGGCAAGGTGGTTTTGACGAGTTTCGCTAACCGCACCGCGCCATCCACATTGAGTTGCCCAGCGCCCTGTTCGAGCATATTGAAGCCTGCCAGTGGCTGTGCGCTATACATCAGAATTGATTTGACCAGATTGGGGGTCAAGCTCGGATTGGCCTGGAGCATGAGTGCCACTGTCCCCGCGACGAGCGGCGTTGACATGGAAGTCCCGCTCAGATACATCGTCCCGTTTTTTTCGCCGGAGCAGGACCCTGTACCATAGTCATAGACAAAAGCATCAGGATTGGCTTCTAGTGTCGGATTGTAAATTAGCAAGGTGTTTCTGGTGTCATTCGTAAACTGGATAGAGGCCGCACCAATCAATTTGTTGCCTGGTGCCACCAGATCGGGTTTGATCAGATTGTCATATTTTCTTGTCCCATTGACGACCGCATAGCTGCGTGTCGGGCCACGTGAACTGTACGTGGCTACGGTGTCATCTGTACGGACATTGCTTCCCCAGGTGTTGGTGGCTCCGACCGTAATGACCGATGGTTCAATTCCCGGCGAGTGAATTCCACCGTAAATTTTATTGCCATTGATATCTTTGCCATTGTTGCCTGCGGCAGCCAGAACGACGATGCCAGCATTGTGGGCGCGCCGCGCAGCCAGACACAGTGGGTCAGTTTTATAACTGTCTTTGGCGATGGATCCCAGGCTCAGGTTGATGACGCGAATGTTGTGCGCGGCTTTGTTGGTGACACACCAGTCCAGTGCCGCAATCACATTACTGGCACTGCCCGTTCCCATCGCGTCCAGCACGCGCAACAGGATGAGCTTTGCGCCCGGCGCAATTCCGGTATACGCTGCGCCCTTGAATGCGGCATTACCCGCAATCAGCGAGGCGACATGGGTGCCGTGCCCATAACTGTCATCCACCATCCGGTAAATGCCAAGATAATCCTGATTGACCTGTGTAATTGAAGTCACGGTCGGTGACTTGAAAATCGTGTGATCCAGATAATAGGCACTGTCAATCACCGCAATACCGATTCCACGCCCATCCAGGGTCGTGCCGCTCACCAGCGACCGAACCTGCTCTGCTCCGGTGGTGGTAGTGACATGTCCCATCGGAGCAATCAGGCGATCTGGGCTGACATACGCCACGCTGCCTTCGGCTGCCAACTGCCGAATCACGGAGCGAGGTGCTTCAATGGACAGCAATCCCATGCTGCTATGTGATTGGCGGATGGAGCCGCCCATCAGAGCAAGTTTTTCTTGCAAAACAATGCTGGGAACACTGCTGTCCACTTGCACAATAAAGCTCTGCTTTTCTTCGGCCAGAACTTCTGAAGAAGGCAGCAGGACACCGCTGATGCGGCTGCGACGAGGTGCCTCATCGCCTTCATCTTTCGCCCGTTTCGCCGCCTCAGCGCGACGTTCTTTTTTAATTTGTTCGAGAGATTTGCCACCTGCCAAAGCCTGACGGGTTTCTTCATCGTCATCGGCTAGTAAGACTTCGAGGTCAGGGGCCAGTTTCGGTAATTTGGCCGCTTCTCGTTTGGCACGCAATTCTTTGAGTGACTGGGCTTGCACAGCGGTTCCCACCAGTAAGGCAGGGACGTTCAGTAACAAGGCAGTCAGCATTAAGGCAAGGGCGCGTTTTGATTTCATTTTAATATTCATCTTGCTTTACCTCGTAGTCGCCGGACTCTGTTCATCAAGAAAAAAGCCGATCTTCGGTTGTGATAAGTGCGAAGATCGGCCTGGTGCTTTTTCGGTTGTCTCTTCGGGGACTCCCGCTGCCGTATCACACGTGTGACGTAGGTCGGTGAGTACTTGCCCGCGCGGGCTTTCGCTCGCCGCGCAGACGATTATCGGTGACGTTAACAATTCAATGAAAAGAGCATTTTTGCAGGGGCGCTGTCGCGCTGGTTTACGGACAAATGAGAAATTACCAGCACTTTTTCACAGAGTAATGATGAGTGCGTGATGACTTTTCATCAGGCTGGAAGCTACCGCCAATTCAGCATGGCGATGGTTCCCCGAGGGGTTTCAGGTAAAGCGCCTGATATTCGCCCTGCTGCCGGAATCCCGCGCTTTCGTAAATATGGCGCGCGGCGGTTTCTTCCGGTTCTACAGCCAGACAAATCGTCTGTTGCTGATGCAGTCTGCGCTCGGTTAGTTCCAGGACACATTCTTTGGCAATGTTAAGCCCGCGAAAGTCGGGATTGGTCCAGATGCCCTCCAGGTAAACGGCGGTGGGCGTTACGCTCTGCAATTCGGCTTTAAAGACGAGCTGTCCCGCTTCCATCTTGATCCACGTCCGCCCGCGTTCGATGCGCGCGGCCACACGCTCTCGAAAGCCGTCAGGATCAGCCAGTCGCGGATCCACGCCGGTGGCTTCCAGATGCAGTTGCGCTTGCAAAGCGAGGATCACCTCAAGGTGTTCCAGGCTGGCTTGCTGCATTTGCCACTGCGCGGTTGAGCGTGCGGCCTTTTCGCAGACATACCAGCAAAAGTCCTTCACAGTTTGCGTGGCTCGTCCGCGTGACGAGAGCAATTGCCCCAAGCGGTCAACTTCCGCTTTCGGCCCGAAGACAACGAAGCCCTTCGCTTTGCTCTCAACCGCTGTTTGGGCGAACGATGGAAGCGCGGCCGGGTCGCCGCAGAACAAAATTTGATGACCGAGCAAGGCGACCGCAGCCAACTCATTATTCTTGAACCAGCCAAAGAATTGGCCGCGCAGTTTGGGCGAACAGAGGCCGTGATCGTCGAGGAGTCCTTGCAGAAAGACACTTTCGAGCGGGTAGTGTTGCAACAACTGTTGCACCGCTGCCCGATCAGTTTCGGCCAGGGCACGGACGCGCTGGTGCGGCACTTGCAATAGTTCCTGCGGGTCTGATTGTGGGTGTAATGCTTGTTTCATAAATTCTCCTGAGAACCTCATGAATTTGGAGCTATCAGCTCGAAGTTGTCAGGTTACGGCAGTGGCTTCATGCAAGCCGTATTGTCGCCCAGAACCGCGCCATCCCCCATAATCACTCCATCACCGAGGATCTGCCCATCCGCCAGAATTGTGCCGTCGCCGAGAATCTGTCCATCCCCCAGAATTTGTCCATCGCCGAGAACCTGTCCGCTGGCAAAGATGGTGTTGAGACTATCCCCCAGAATCAGTCCGCTGGCGGTGATCGTAATGGCTCCCGACTTGAGCGTCACACCAGAGGTTTTGCCCGAAACCAGGCTCAGCGTGCTGTTGGCATACGTCGTCGCATCGCCCAGAATCTGACCGGAAGCATACACGCCCTGCCAGTTGGTCATCAGTGCGCTGCCATAGAGAAAACCATAATTGGTAATGACGCCCTGCCCCCATTTGACCGTTTGCCCCGCAATCGTGCTGGTTTGCGAAGTCGGCAATGCCGCTGTCAAAAGTGCCGCGCCATTGGTCGTGGGTAAGGTCGTTTTGACGAGTTTCGCTAACCGCACCGCGCCATCCACATTGAGTTGCCCCGCACCTTGTTCGAGCATATTGAAACCGTTGAGCGGTTGCGCCGTGTATGTCAGAATCGCTTTGACCAGGCTCGGTGTTAGCTTCGGATTCGCTTGGAGCATCATCGCCACCGCACCTGCCACCAGCGGCGCAGACATGGACGTGCCGCTCAAGTACATCATCCGTTCGTCAACAGCACCATCTTTCGCCAGCAGCGACGGGAAGATGGTCAATAGTGTATTTCCGCCGTAGTACCCAGCCGCAGCGGAAATCAGTTTGTTGCCGGGCGCCACCAGATCAGGCTTGATGAGGTTGTCATATTTCTTAACGCCATTGACCGTTGTGTAACCGCGTGTCGGGCCGCGTGAGCTGAAGGTGGTGACGGTATCGTCCCCGCGTGCGTCAGTTCCATACGTGTTGGTGGCACCGACGGTAATGACCGATGGCTCAATACCGGGCGAGTTAATTCCGCCGTACACCTTGTTGCCTGAAAAATCCTTGCCTCGGTTGCCCGCTGAGGCGATAACGACGATGCCAGCGTTGTGCGCTCGCCGTGCCGCTAGACAGAGTGGGTCGGTCTTATAACTGTCTTTTGCACTCGTGCCGAGGCTCATATTGATTACACGAATGTTATAAGTCGTCTTGTTGGTGACGCACCAATCCAGGGCGGCAATCACGCTGGTCGCCGAGCCAAGCCCATAAGTATCCAGGACGCGCAGGCTGATGATGGGTGACTCCTTGGCGGGCCCCTCGAAATTATCAGCCCACGTGTAATCCACACCGGCGGCGAGAGAGGCGACGTGTGTCCCATGTCCGTAATTGTCACGGAAGGAGCCTGTTCCGGTGAAATCCTTTTGATACGTTACCCCTGACACATTGTCGTAAATACGGTTGTGCCAGTCATCTATGCCGCTGTCAATGACCGCGATGCCGACGCCCTTGCCGTTGACTACGGAGATCCCGCTGACGGCGGTTCGCACCTGCTCTGCGCCAGTCGTATTTTCGATGTGCCCCATTGCGGCAATCAGGCGATCTGGGCTGACATACGCCACGCTGCCTTCGGCTGCCAACTGCCGAATCACGGAGCGAGGTGCTTCAATGGACAGCAAT
>JAYVZE010000176.1:0-4482 GCA_043783625.1 Blastocatellia bacterium
GGTGGGCAAAGCCCGACAGAAAGGAGCTGGCTAAGTTGGTAAAAGACGATGGCAAGCTAACACGAAATAAATACCAGCACCTTTACCAAAGCTGAGGAGAAGAAAAAATTATGTCTGAAGTTGGGGGCATCAGAGGAAAGCAAATTAGTGTTGCTTTCTTTCATCTAGCTATCCTGCTTAAAAGTACTGCTATTTGATGATATGCATTAACCAGCATTGGACGACCTGCCACCGGGACTTAGGCTGAGCAACCAAATGCTATCGAAGCATAATTTGAACGAGTACCTCCTAGTCTAAAAACTATCCTCTCAACAGCAGGCAGAGCTTCAGAAATACACGTTGCTTTTTCGGTAACAAACTGAAACTACCTTACTAAAAATTTCGACCTATCCTCATTTTTACAAACATAAGAGTATCAATCTGCGTGCCAGATTAAACCTGAACAGAAATCCTGAGGATAACCACTGCATTAACAATACTTATCATCTCTAAATGCCTGACCCCCTAAAATGCTGCTGCCTTAATAGACTGGCAACTTTGTTGCCAGTCTATTCTATCAAGTTACTATTTATCCTTATAAACAAACGCTATAATCTGTCAGGCAACTTTGTTGCCACCTCAAATTTATTCTAAATTTAAGTTCCTGAAACTTCGCTTTTTCTGATTGATTCTTTGCAGTTATTGAAAATAAACTAATTTCAAACTGAGATTAATGGGGAGAAATTTATCAGTGCGCTTGAGAAAACTGTGAGGAAGATTTTCGATGCTACTACGAGCTAAGCGGTTTTAGATTGTGGTAGCAGGTGATGTCGGCGCAGCATTTTTCGTAGACCGTATCGTGAAACGCCTAATTCTATTGCGACTCTGGAGATATTACCTTTATGTCGCACCAGTGCTTCACTAATCACTTGATGCTCAGTATCTGCGACGGCTTCTGCCAACGAATGTTTGAGAGGGGAAGAAAATGCTGTGACCAGTCGGATTTTAGATGAAGTACGAATATTCGCCGAGAGAAGCTCTTCTGTAATCGTGGTATCCGAGGGAGTCAACGCCACTAATCTTTGCATTTCATTTTCTAACTGCCGCGCATTGCCAGGCCAATCGTATTGCTTGAGCAATGACAAAACATTCGACGAAAGAGAAATATCCTGTTTGTCAGATTGCGCCAGGCTACGAGCCAGAAAATGTTCCGCCAGAAGTGATATTTCTTCACGGCGCTCACGCAATGGAGGCATCCGAAATTCAATCACATTCAACCGATAATAAAGATCGGCGCGAAACTGATGATTGGCGACCATCTCTTCCAAATCACAATTGGTAGCGGCGAGGATCCGCACATCGGCGATCCGTGGCGCAACTTCGCCCAGCCGCTGGACTTCCCCATTTTGGGAAAACCTGAGTAATTTTGGTTGCATCTCGTGCGCCAGCTCACCTATTTCATCCAAAAAAAGAGTCCCATTTTCAGCCGCGCCAATCATTCCTGGAAAATCCGCAGTGGCTCCTGTAAAAGCTCCTCGACGATGCCCGAAAAGCTGTGATTCAATCAGCTCACGCGGAGCCGAAGCACAATTAAAAGGGATGAATGAATGAGCGGCGCGTTTGCTGTAAGCATGAATCGCACGCGCTACCAATTCTTTTCCAGTTCCAGTTTCGCCGGTAATTAAGACCGTAATTTCACTACTCCGCAGACGCAGCACCTGCTCAACAATTTTCTTCATGGCTTCGCTGCGGTACACCAGACCCGGCAGTGAAATTTGATTCATCTCAGAAGCAAAAGAAGGGGCAGCCAGAAACGGCAATTTATGGTTGTTTCGTTCCAATCCAACCCGAAATTGTTTAATAAGTAATTCCAGTAAAGAAGCGGGTAAGTCCGCCCGTTGCTTTCCCGCGTATAAAAACTTAATTTCGCTCTGTTCTGAAAATGAATAAAGACTCGCCTCTCGTGGATCAATTTCATTTTTCATTAAGCCCTGCCCCACTTCAGAGGCGACCGCTTCAGTGCAGCCACGCCAAACAAGAGGTTCCAGTCCGTCATTGATTTCCTTGAAAAAAATAATCGGTGAGATTTGTAATTCTTCAAATAAAATACGAACCATCTCACGTAATAACACTTCCTGCGAGAATTCTGCATCCAGCAGCCGGGTAATAACGGAAATGATCTGATCTGATATTCCTGACTGTTTTGAGCTTGTCGCGGAAGCCGCCGTAAAACTCTGAGAAAGCAACTTAACGCAATCCAGCATTGGCTGTGCCCCTAGCTCTTCAAAGATATTTCTGGCTGTTTTTAAGGCTTGCCGGGCAAACTTTAGTTCCCCGCACTGGGACTGAGCTTCAGCAAGATAATAATTAGCCACCCCTAATCGGTAACGATCCCCCATTACTTCTCGAATTGAAATTGCCTGATTGAAACACCGGGCAGCTTCCGCCGCCTGATGCAGTGCTAATTGCACAGAACCGGAAACTTCGCGCAAATGCCCCATCAGGTTGTTGGTATCTATCCGCTCAATTTCTTCTTTGATTGACTGTAGAAGTTCCTGAGCGATGGCAATTTCTCCCACCGCTAAATGTGATTCTACAAGGCAAAGCTGGGCGGCAGCCCGTCCGCGAGGATCCCCCATCCGCTCGCAAATCTGCAAACTTTCCTCGAAAGACCTGATGGCGCTCTGGATATCGCCCGCGAGTAGTCGGCCTCGTCCTTGAACCAACAAGGCAGCCGCATAGTTAAATCCAACGTTCAGTTTTTTTAATGAACTCAGACTTTCTGTCAGCAAGTTTTCAGCTTTTTCAAAATTGCCTTTCAGGTAATACAAATCGCCAAGTGTTTCCAGCGAAGTGGCGACCACCAGTGTCGCTTCACAATGTTTTGCTCTGGCAAGCGATTCATGCAAAGCCTCTTCAGCCCGTCGCAATTCACCCAGCCGTAATAAACTGTAGCCCAGATTTGAGTAGGCATTGACAATCAAGCGTGGATTGCGGGCGCGTTCAAGGAGCGGCAAAGCACGCTCAATTAAAAGAACACTTTCCCGCATTTGACCTTGTAACGAAGCAATCGCCGCTAAATTGATGTCAGTACTGCCTTGCATCAACGGTTCGTCAATCGTGCTCAAGACTTCGAGAGCTTGATAAAATGACTGCTTCGCTCGGTCAAATTCACCTTCCAAAAAATAAACAATTCCGATTCCGTTATAAGCCTTTGCCAGTAATAGTGAATGCCCTTGCCCCGGATTTCCATTAATCACTTTCGAGAAATGCTCACGGGCAAACCATAATTCCCCCAAACGCCGATACAGTGTTCCTAACAAAATTTGACTTTTGGCAGTTGTCTGCAAAGCATTTCCTTCCTGCGATAAAACGATAGATTGCTTAGCGTAGGCAATCGCCTTCGGCAAATCAGTTGCGCCATAAGCGGAGGCCAGCCTGAAAAAAATCTCACTTTGAGCAGGTCCTGAAACAGCCCGACGGCGAGCATCATCTTCGTAACTAATCAAGACAGATAATGCTTTGGAAAACTGCGCTAAACTTTCCAGTGCCTCAGCTAACAGACAACGGATCACCGCTTCAGATTCAGGGCGTAGGCCGGAAGACCCAAGTGCGAGTTCACAATGAGCAATGGCCTCTTCGTATAAAAAACTTTGGATGGCAGAACGCGCCTGACTCACGCACTTACTCCAACCGGGCGTGCGTTTTAGCGGTTGCGCTGAAGCTGATTTTTTGTCACTTCGAGAATCTGCCATAAAATCCTGATTACTGTCTGAATCCGCTTAGAAACGGGATGTCGCCGCTTCCTCCTACTAGCCAATGAACGTTCACTGTTGTTGTAATATTTTCAATCGCCACATTTATTTAGGAGATTCATCATAAATTACGAAAACGCTGACAAATTTATTTGGTATCTCTGCAACTTCTCCCCTATTGAATGTTTCTATCGAACGAGACTCTGTGAACCGCAGGCAATAATCTGTAATCTGTAAAAACCCACAATGCACTCAGAGATCAGAATCGTATGAATAACCTACATCGAGAAAAACTTTACCGATTCTCGTTTCTGCTGCTGGCGGCATTTTTCGTACTGCCGACACAGTTTTCTGGAAGCAAAGCACAAAACCAGTCTCTGCAAAAAACTGAAAAACCTTTCTCGTGGAAAAAGAAAATGGCCCCTGATCTGGAAGAGCCGTCCAATCTTCAAGGCCATGACCTGCAACGTATCGTGGTCAAATTTAATGGCTCAGTTTCAGATTCCGTCATAAAGGCCAAAGTGCTGGGAATAGGAGGAAAAATCCATCAGATTCATCAAAATATGAATCTGGCAACGATTGACGTACCCCGCTCACAATTGAATGAATTAGCCGCGTCAGCAGAAATCGAATATATGAGTCCTGATCGCCCGTTGATGGCTTTTGGGCATATCGAAACCACGACGGGAGCGCAGCAAATTCGGAGCTTAATAAGTGGAACTACCCTCAATGGAAAAGGTATTGGAAT
>JAYVZE010000177.1:0-17918 GCA_043783625.1 Blastocatellia bacterium
GGGCTGGCGATTCAGTTGCGACAGTCGCCCTTCCTGAGACTGTTTCCCGAAGAGCGGGTGCGCCATACGCTGCGGCTGATGAAGCTCGCGCCCGAAGCACGCGTCACGGCCAAGATCGCGCTGGAGGTTTGCCTGCGGCATAACCTCAAGGCGCTGATCGCCGGTTCCATTGCCCCGCTCGGCAGCCATTACGTCATCACGCTCGAAGCCATTGACGGTCAGACGGGCTGGACACTCGAAACCGAGCAGGTCGAGGCAAAGAAAAAAGAGCAGGTGTTGCGGGCGCTCTCGCAAGCGGCGTCCCGGCTGCGCGCCAAGCTGGGCGAGTCTTTGAGTTCGATCCAGCTTTTCGATAAGGAATTGGAAGAAACGACGACGGAGAAACTGGAGGCTTTTCAGGCTTATTCGTTGGGCTATGAGCAGACCCTCAGCGGCAGGCTGGTGGACGCGATCCAGCTTTACCGCCGCGCCGTCGAACTCGACCCGGGCTTTTCTTATGCCTGGAGCATGCTCTCGATTCACAACAGCGTCTTTGGCCGTCCGGGACTGGCGGCTGAGTATGCGGAAAAAGCCTACGCGCTGAAGGATCGCGTGAGCGATTACGAGCAACTCCAAGTCACTTTTCGCTATCACCTCCTGTTCACCGGCGACCTCCATCAGGCACTTGAGGCAGCGACCCTGTTCAAGCGCATCTACCCGCGCACATCCACTGCACCGATTGACCTGTTGGTTGCCTACGACCTGCTGGGGCAACATGACCAAGCCCTTGCCGAAGGCCGTGAAGCCATCAGTCTCAACCCCAATTTTGCACCTGCGTATTTCTATCTGGGGCGGTCGCTCCTACGGGTGAATCGTTTCGCGGAAGCCAAAGATATTTCCAGGCAGGCAATTGAGCAGAAATTCGATGTGACCAATATCCACGCCGTCCTTTATCTGATAGCTGGCGTGGAGGGTGACACGACGGGCAGGCAGCAGCAACTAACCTGGGCACAGGGGAGGCCGGATGAGTTCGTCGCTCTCGACTGGCAGGCCAGCGCGGCGAGTTGCGCAGGACAATGGCGTCAAGCGCAGGAATTCACGCGCCGCGCCATTGATCTGGCTGCGCGGGGCAACACGCAAGAACTGGCGGCACGCTATGCGGTAGAGCAAGCGCTGCGTGGTGTGGCGCTGGAAGATTACCCCCAAGCCAAAGCCGCCGCCGCGCAAGGCTTAAAAATCGCCAGCGGACGAGCCACCCTGCCACGCGCGGCGCTCGCTCTGGCACTCTGCGGTGAGTCGCAGCAGGTCACACTGCTCATGAATGAATTAAGCGAGCGCTATCCCGCCGACACCGTCATCAATGCGATCTGGCTGCCCACAATTCGTGCGGCGTTAGCGCTTCAAGGCGGTCACGCCGCGCAAGCAATAGAGCAGCTCCAACCCACGACAAGCTACGAAGCTGCGGCTGAATTCTGGCCGCAATACCTGCGTGGTCTGGCATACTTACAACTCGAACGCGGGTCGGAAGCATTGGCAGAGTTTCAAAAGATTCTTGCGCACCGTGGACATGCGCCATTCTCGCCGTTATACCCGCTCGCGCATCTCGGATTCGCACGTGCAGCGGCACTAATGGATGAGCTGGCGCAGAGTCGCAAGGCTTATGCGGAGTTCTTCGCGCTGTGGAAAGAGGCAGACACTGATTTGCCGATTTTGTGCGCAGCGAAGAGTGAAGATGAAAGGTCAATCAACGCAGACCGTATAATCGCCTGAGCTTCAACTTCAACTGCTATTTCGCAAGCTTGCTGTTATGCGCCGGGAGCGCCTCTCGTCAGCCTCAGCCCGCAAGATACGAGTGTTTCCGGCATAAATTTGCGCTTTCCCTTTTCACGGTTTACTCTCTGTTTCTATTTCCAATCGAGACACCCGCAGAAATCAAAATAATGAACAAATTGCCTAATGTCGAAAAAACGACCAGCCTCAACCCCACTTCCCGTGTGCGTTATCGCGTCCTCGCCTTTGCAGTAATGCTCGCCGGAATCACATATCTGGATCGCGTCTGCATCTCGCTGACTGCACCTGCCATGATGCGCGATCTGGGCTTGAGCAAAGTGCAGATGAGTTTGGTCTTCAGCGCGTTCACACTCGCTTATGGATTGTTTGAAATTCCGACGGGCTGGTGGGGCGACCGCATCGGGACGCGACGAGTGCTCACGCGCATCGTCATCTGGTGGTCGAGCTTTACGATGTTTACTGCCGGAGCATTCAATTACGCTTCCCTCTTAGTCATCCGATTTTTGTTCGGCATTGGCGAAGCAGGCGCGTGGCCAAATGCGGCAAAAACTTTTTCGCGCTGGTTTCCTGTGACGGAGCGCGGGACGGCACAGGGCATCTTTTTTATGGGTGCGCATCTGGCGGGCGGACTGACGCCGTTGCTGGTGACGGCAATGCTCACGCGGATGCGCTGGCGCAGCGTCTTTCTTATTTTTGGTGCAGTCGGATTCGTGTGGGCGGCGGCGTGGTACTGGTGGTTCCGCGATGAGCCGGAGCAACACGCATCTGTTTCACCCGCCGAGCTGGCACATATTCAGCAGGGGCGCGGCAAGGCTACCTCGCATCAGCTTAGTGCGACAGCGTGGAAAAATATCCTGACGAATCGCAGCTTGATCGCGCTCTGTCTGGCGTACTTCACGCAAACCTACGGATTCTATTTTTTCATTACGTGGATGCCGACGTATCTCGAAAATGCACGCGGCTTCACTTCGACCATGCTAGGCGTGATGGCGGGCTTGCCACTGTTGATGAGCGCGGCGGCAGATTTATTTGGCGGACTGACAACCGATTGGGCGACGAAGCGATTCGGCTTGCGGGTGGGACGTTGTGGCGTGGGCGGCATTTGTTATCTGTTCGCCAGTGTCTTGTTAATTATTGGAACGGCGACACAACACAACATCCTCGCAGTCATCCTGATTTCATTGGCACTCGCGTCGTCTAATTTTCTGCTCGGCGCAAGCTGGAGCGCATGCACCGACATCGCCGGCGATCACGCCGGAACGGTCAGTGCCTGCATGAATACGGCAGGACAAATCGGCGGATTTCTCAGCCCGATTGTCGCGGCACTCTTCGTCGAAAAATACGGCAGTTGGTCTGCGCCATTATATGTGTGCGGAATTCTGTATTTTTTTGGTGCGTTGTGCTGGTGGCTGGTTGATCCGCGCAAACCAATTCTTCTGGATCATGACTAAAACGGCACTCTAACCTCTATTTCAAGATAATTCACCAAGCCTAAATTTTTCTTACCCGTAATCACCACGTACTTAGTTCTTCACTATTCAGCTGTCGCAAAATGTCCCATTCGTGTGACATTTTGCCTTAGTCAGTCATCTTACTATTTATTATAAACCCTGCTTTTTCAAATAGTTAATCAATGGTCTCAGAGTTGCCTAAATAGTGTTTGCATTGGAATGTTTCGTTCGGCGTACATGCCGATAAGAAGGTCTTCTCAAGTTGTTATTTCGATCAGAAAAAGAAGCTATGAAATCTAAATTCACATATTTCAAAACTGATATTTTATCAGGATTAGTAGTCTTTTTAGTCGCGCTCCCGCTTTGTCTGGGGATTGCCCTAGCGAGTGGTGCTCCATTATTTGCTGGCATCATAGCAGGTGTTATCGGTGGTATTGTCGTCGGCTTTTTAAGCAATTCTGAACTCAGTGTGTCAGGACCAGCGGCAGGACTGACCGCGATTGTTTTAGTAGCAATCTCAACGCTCGGATCGTTCGAAGCATTTTTGCTGGCGGTGATGTTAGCGGGCGTCTTCCAGATTGCGCTTGGTTTTGCGAAAGCGGGAACTATTTCTAACTACTTCCCTTCTAACGTTATCGAAGGAATGTTAGCTGCAATTGGTATTATTATTATCTTAAAGCAGCTACCACACGCGATTGGTTATGACAAAGATAACGAGGGAGACTTTTTCTTTATTGAAAAAGGAACTGGTCATAATACTTTTTCTGCGATCATTGATGCCATTAATTATTCGCATCTTGGCGCAATTTTAATAACTCTTATTTCACTTACCATTTTACTTGCTTTTACGAAAGTTACCTTTCTAAAAAACTTGAAGGTTGTACCCGGTGCATTAGTGGCAGTAGTTATCGGCGTGATTCTGAATGAAGTCTTCAAAAGTACCGGATCAAATCTGGCGATTTCACAGGAACATCTGGTCAGTCTTCCGATGCCTGCTTCGTTTGCTGATTTTCTGGGGCAATTTTCCCGACCTGATTTTTCTGCAATCACAAATTCAAAAGTTTGGGTAACGGCTGTCACCATCGCTGTTGTTGCCAGTATCGAAACTTTACTCTGTATTGAAGCAGCCGACAAAATGGATCCACTGAAACGATACACAGATACTAATACGGAACTTAAAGCACAAGGAGTTGGAAATCTCGTGAGCGGATTTCTGGGCGGTCTGCCGATGACCTCTGTGATTATTAGAACTTCAGCGAACGTAAATTCGGGAGCGAGAACGAAAATTTCCACGATTGCTCACGGTGTTTTTTTGCTAGTTGCGGTCATCGCAATTCCAACTATTCTAAATAAAATTCCGTTAGCCTGTTTAGCAGCAATCTTATTAATGACAGGTTGGAAGTTAGCCAATCCATTTGTCTTCAAACACATGTGGGATAATGGTAAGTTTCAATTTTATCCATTTATTATCACGGTAATTGCGGTGGTCTTTACTGACTTACTGAAAGGCGTAGCGATTGGTTTAGTTATCAGTGTGTTCTTTATTCTCAGAGGAAATATGCGACTGGCTTATTTCTTTAAGAAAGAAGAGCATCATACCGGAGATACCATCCATATTGATTTAGCGCAGGAGGTTTCTTTCTTAAATAAAGCAGCCGTCAAACAAACTTTGTCGGATTTACCGAATGATAGTAAGGTCATCATTAATGCTGCCAATTCTGTTTATATTGACCATGATGTCATTGAGCTTATCAGAGACTTTGTAGCTTCAGGTTCAAAAGAAAAAGATATAGAAGTTGGATTAGTTGGGTTTAAAGAAGCATATAAGATTGAAAACACAAGTCACGTCAGCTCTTATTAAGAATTATAATTTATAGTAGTAATATATGAGAACATTAACCAAAGAACTTCAACAAAAAATTACTCCGGCGGAAGCTTTAGAAATTCTCAAGCAGGGTAATCAAAGATTTATTAATAACTTAAAGGCCAACCGTAACTTATTGCAACAAGCGAATGAAACGCGAGATGGTCAATGGCCTTTCGCTGTAATTCTAAGCTGCATAGACAGTCGGACATCAACGGAACTTATTTTCGATCAGGGGCTGGGCGATATTTTCTCAATTCGGATTGCCGGTTTTGTCGTAAATACTGACATTCTTGGCAGTCTGGAATTTGCCTGCAAAGTTTCCGGTGCCAAGTTGATTATCGTCCTGGGACACGAAAATTGTGGTGCGGTCAAAGGTGCCTGCGATCACATTGAGATGGGAAATTTAACCGAGCTATTATCCAAATTACAGCCCGCTGTTTACGAAGAAAAAACCGTTACCAACCCCGAAGAAAGAAACTCCCAAAACCCGCAGTTTGTAGAAAATGTAGCAGCTCTGAACGTCAAACGTTCCGTTAAATCCATTATTAGCAGGAGCAATATTCTCGAACTGATGATTGAGAAAGGAGAAGTCGCCATTATCGGGGCGATGCACCATCTGGAAAGTGGAGAAGTAGAGTTTTACGAAGATACTTATTACTCTTCTAAGAAAGATTTAGCCGGCAGGGCAAAAGCGTAAATTAACAAGAATTATAACTAATGGTCGCTAATATTAAATTGAATACTACGGGAGAGCAACCGAATACGCTCCACCATTTGCAGCATGTGGTTGCTCACGCTGCGCATTTTTTGCCAGCGCAAGGTCCAATCGGCGTGTTTATTCATCACAATACGCTGCACGCGTTTCAGCATTTACCCTTTGAAGATGCGGTGCAGAAAGCGGCGCGCCTGTTCAAGACAGAACCGTTTTTGACAGAGGCAGCCTATCGCAAAGAATTTTCCCGAGGACGTATTCAACCGGAAAATATTGAGGTAGTGCTGCAACGGGAAGCAGAAAAAGAGATTTTACCCGGTCTGCTCGGTCGTCGCGAATTACGGCGATTACTGCTTGAATCAGGGCTACGTTCAATTACACCGGATAACTTCGAATGGCTCATGGATGAAGACGGATTACTGGATCGGTTGCGTCCTGATCTTTCAAATACTACCAGGCAACTTATCCTAAACGGCAGCAACGAAAGGACGGCCATCCGTGCATTGTTTACGGCGTGTTACCACCGGATGCCTGCGGCTGAATCGGTTGTGCCAGAACGTGCCGGGCGTCCGCGCGATGCGCTGCTGGCTCTGCATGGTACTGACACCGACGAACTTATTAACACCTGGTTGATTCGTTTGTGCGCAGTGTTTTTTGATCAGGGCTTGTCCTACTGGTCAATACCAATGCGAGAAAAAGGATTCTATCAATCGGTGCGACAGATGATGTCTCAGCTCGGTTTGGTTCCGCCTGCTTTGTTGGGTGGTTTGAAAGAAGCTTTCCGGCAGCAGATAGTACAGCAAAAAACTTCAGCAGAAGTTGTGGTGGATTGCCTGCATAGATTCGGCGTCCCACAATCTGAATGGGAATCCGTGATAACTGCCGAATTATTATCCTTGCCCGGTTGGGCCGGGCTGATGAATAAATTAGAAGCTGAACCGGAACTGGCTCCGCATGACCAACTGCACTGTTCGTTAATGGATTTTCTGGCAGTTCGCCTGACATTGACGATGGTTGCTACTGAAAACGCGCGACGTGAACACGGATCGGTGCTGCAATTTTGGTCAAAATGGCAGCAACCGCAATCTCCCGTACCGCAGACCGAAGCTCAACAAATGTCCGCCACTGCGCGCATTTTTGACGTTGCCCAATTGATCGGGTTATCCGCTGAAAAAATTAATTCAATCCCCACCGATGAATTCAATCTGCTGGTTGCAGAGATCAACGCCTTTAACGATTGGGAACGGCGGCGCGTCTGGCATTTGGCCTACGAACATCGTCACGAACAGGAAATTCTCAAACCTCTCCTCACGCATCGCGCTACGGTTGATCCTTGTCGTCCTGCGAATCGCCCGACAGCACAAGTGATTTTTTGTATTGATGAACGTGAAGAATCCATGCGCCGCGCACTCGAAGAACTCACCCCCGGCGTTGAGACTTTAGGAGCCGCCGGATTTTTTGGCGTCGCCTTGAATTATCAAGGGCTGGATGATGCACACGCGGTTGCGTTGTGTCCGGTGGTCGTCAAGCCACAACATTCTATCGTCGAACGTCCGCATTCCGCCGATGAACAACTTTCGCAAAAACGGCAGAGCCGCCGCAAGCTCTGGTCTGACCTTACTCACCATAGTTTTGTCGGTTCACGCACGCTGTTGCGCGGCTGGATCGGGACGCTGGGGTTGGGATGGCTTTCGGTGTTTCCGTTGACTACGCGTGTATTATCGCCGCGACGCGCAGGAAATTTATATGCACGGCTGGAGAATTTATTCTTGCCGCAACCGCAAACTGAACTGGCACTGATGCGCGATAATCAGGAAAACCAGGAAAAAATTAACGGCTTCTTGCCAGGCTTCACGATTCAGGAACAAGCTGAACGAATTGCGGGAACGTTGCGTGCTGCGGGCTTGACGGGAAACCATTCGCGGTTGGTAGTGATTCTGGGTCACGGTTCCACCAGCCTGAACAATCCGCACGAATCTGCCCACGATTGCGGCGCGTGCGGTGGACGGCGCGGCGGACCGAATGCGCGGACGTTTGCGACGATGGTGAATCATCCGCAAGTGCGTGAACGGATGAACGAACTTGGAATGAAAATCCCCGACGACACCTGGTTCGTGGGCGGTTATCACGACACTTGCAACGATGTAGTTGAGCTTTATGATACGAGGGAAATTCCAACTACGCACACGGCAGAATTTGCGCAGTTGTCAGAATCGCTTGATCGGGCGCGTGCGGCGAATGCGCTGGAACGCGCACGACGATTTGAAGCAGCTTATCGTGACAAGACACCGCAGGCGGCGTTGCATCACGTTGAGGAACGCGCCGAACATTTGTCTGAACCGCGACCGGAGTACGGTCACTGTACGAATGCAGTTTGCGTGATCGGGCGGCGTAGCATTACCCGTGGATTATTTTTAGACCGGCGCGCCTTTCTAATTTCCTACGATCCTGAATGCGATCCTGAAAATAACAGCCTGGCAGCTATTCTGGGTGCGGCAGGTCCAGTCTGCGCAGGCATTAATCTCGAATATTATTTTTCGTTTGTGGATAACGAAGGCTATGGCTGTGGCACCAAATTACCGCACAATGTCACCGGATTGGTTGGCGTGATGAACGGACACGCCAGCGATTTGCGGACGGGCTTGCCGTGGCAAATGGTTGAAGTGCATGAGCCTGTGCGGTTATTGCTCATTGTTGAGAATACCCCGGAAAAAATTATGGAAGCCGTTCGTCGCAGCAGCGAGGTAACAGAGCTGGTTGAGAACCGCTGGATTCGGCTGGTTTCGATGAGTCCTGATGGAACTGTTCATGTTTACCGCGATGGAGTTTTTGAATCACTTAGCGAAACGGTAAAAATACCCGCCATTCCTTCGTCAGTAGAATGGTATCGCGGCAAGCTGGAACATCTGCCGATTGCGCACGTCACGACCACTGCGGCTCACGCTACGAATTAAGAATTTTCGCTATGAATGAAAGCCTTTTACTCAGTTTGTTAATCTTGTTGCCGGGCGGGCTTTGCGCGGCGTTGGGCGTGAGCTGGTTGCTCGGCTGGCAAATGCCTGAACGGTTGCTGGCGCGTTTGACGACGGCTTGCTACAGCGCAGTTTTATTAGTTGTGGCAGCACTCTGGTGGCAATTGCTAACTACCGGCAAAGCCCAATTGCACGCCGTTTATGGCAACTGGTTTGAGGTTGGACACTATCATTTTCCACTCGCGCTGTGGGCGGATTATATTTCGCTGCCACTGCTCACGCTCAGCGCGTTGCTGACCTTTCTCGTCGCGGTTTTCTCGCGCCGTTACATTCATCGTGACGCGGGATTCTTTCGTTTTTTTATGCTGCTGAATTTGTTCGGCAGCGGCATCCTTTTATTTTTTTCAGCGGGTTCATTCGACCTGATGATCGGCGGCTGGGAAGTTGTCGGAATTACTTCAATTTTACTGATCGCTTTCTTTCAATATCGTGATGATCCGGTCAAGAGCGCCTTGCGCGTCTTTGCCACATATCGCGCCTGCGATGTAGGTTTACTGGTGGGCGTAGTGCTGATGCATATTTTTGTCGGCACTTCAGAGTTCACCGAAATCCTACCAAATAATCTTGAGCAACATACTCCTTTGCTGGGAAATTCAGCGACGATGGTCGCGTTTTTATTGTTGTTCGCCGCGATGGGCAAAGCCGCGCAAGTGCCTTTTTCAGGTTGGCTGCCACGGGCCATGGAAGGACCGACACCTTCAAGCGCGATTTTTTACGGCGCACTTTCCGTCCACGCCGGAGCTTATTTATTGCTGCGCGCACAACCAATTATCGCGGCTTCTTCATTCGTTTCTGAAACTATTATTCTGGTTGGGTTACTCACCGCCTTGCACGGAACGTTCGTCGGGCGCACTTGTCCTGATGCCAAGACTTCGCTGGCGTATGCTTCGATGACGCAACTGGGAATTATTTTTATTGAAATCGGTTTCGGCTGGCAGACGCTGGCACTGTGGCACATCGTCGGACATGCATTTTTACGGACGATGCAATTTTTGCGAGCGCCCTCGCTGCTGCACGATCATCATCGCCTCCACGCGGCCTCAGGCGGACATCTGGGAGCAACTGGAAAATACCTCCAAGCCTTACCTCAAACAACACAAAGCTGGCTGTATCGTCTGGCGTTAGATCGTGGGCATCACGATACTTTTTTGGATCGGCTGGTCATCGCGCCTGTTCTCAGTCTGGCAGGCTGGTTACATCAACTCGAACAAAAATGGGTTGGGATTTTCGGAATGACAGACAAAACAACCAAAACTCCGCTGACCGTCAAAGCGGGTTTACTAAACCTACCAAAACCGTTGAATCAGACTACGGAGGGAGCTGATGCTTAACCAGTTACTCTTTCCAGTTCTAAGCCTTGGTCTGCTCGTGCCGCTCGTCGCTTCTTTGCTGGTCTGGCGTATGACCAATATCGAACAAGCGCGAAAGTGGACGGCAGGTGCATTAACATTGAGCTTCGCCGCATTTCTTACCGCCAGTCTGACAATCACGCAGACACCTGACGTGCGTTTTACTGAAATGTTTTGGCAATGGTTTGTCGTAGATGCCTTGAACGCGATTCCATTATCGCTCTTCGCCGCGCTCGTACTCGGGGTAGTTATTTTGGCTCCGAAACGCAAATTAACTCCGCAATGGTTGGGAGGATTACTGTGGTTGAGCGCGACGACAACTATGGCCTACGCGGCAAATAATCTTATCGTGTTTGTGCTGGGTTGGGCTGGCTCGCTGGCTCCATTTTTATTGACGCGAGCGTTTGCTCCTGACGCTAAGGGCGGGAAAAGAACGTTGCCGCTCTTTGCACAAATTGTGCTTTCAACCAGTCTCGTGAGTTTGTGCATTGGTGTCGCATTGCTGATTTACGCTGCGCCGCAGGCAAGCTGGCACGATGCTATAAGCCTGGCAACCGCACGTACTGGCGAGACCCGATTATTATTTTTTGCGTTCTGCTTTTTAATGGGCGCAGTAATTTTGCGCAAAGGAATTTTCCCTGCTCATTCGTGGGTAGTGGCATCGTTTGAGCAGGGATCGTTACTGCCGATCACTTTGTTAGTCAACGGACACCTCGGCGCATTTTTGGTCGCGCGGATCGTCCTGCCACTGCTGCCCGATGTCGCGCATAACGCGTGGCCGCTCTTCGGTAATTTAGGATTATTGACGGCGGCGTATGCGGCCTTGCTCGCACTCGTCGCAACTAATCCGCGCCGTTTGTTTGCACTGGTTGCAATCAGCCAATCCGCTTTTTTATTGACCGGATTGGAAAGCAATACGCCCGTCGGCATTGCCGGAGCCTTAGTGCTTTGGCAAGTCGTCGCAGTTTCAACCACGATGCTGGCGTCTGTTTATGCGGGTTTGGAAGCGCGGCTCGAAACTGCGCTCCAAAATAAGGGATTCCTCGGCTTAGCCAGTGGCGCACCACGAATGGCTGTCTTTTTTGCTGTCGGAGGACTGGCGTTGGTGGGATTGCCGCTGACGCTGGGATTTCCTGCTGAAGATTTATTGCTGCAAGGCACACTCGCGACGAATCCTTATCTTGGCATTGTCCTGCCTGTTGTCACAGCGCTGAATGCCTTCAGCGTAGTGCGATTATTTGCGCGACTTTTCCTGGGTCGCCCGATTGCTGCGGCGCATGATGTAGCAGATGCCTTGCCGCGCGAACGCTGGATTTTAACGGCGGCATTATTGTTTTTGTTACTCGGTGGATTATTCCCCGCTCCGCTCATTCGATTGCCTGCTCTCGCAGCGGAACGCATTATTTCTACGATTTCAGGAACTTCACATACCGCAAAACTAAGTACCCAAGCCAAATAAAGCAGGCTTAGACAGGATGAACAGGATTGACGAGATGAGAAAAAACACCCTCCAACCTTGAGGATTCGTAAATCCTGTTCATCTTGTCAATCATGTCTATGCTGGATTTATTTGGCGTGGGTACTTAAGAGGCAATCTGGAAAGCTTACGCTACTTTTTACGGAGTCATGACAGACAGCCCTTCATCTTTGGAAACATTACACAGCTTCAGATCAGCACAAACAAAATAATCCAGCTTACCCTGATTTCGCAGATCAAGAGCCACTGCCAGTTGTAATGAATCAAGGGTGCGTAACGATTTGGTAGGGGCGTGATCTTTGATTAATCTTCCTGCTTCTTCAAAATGACTTTGAAACATTCGTAGGACGGGAAAGCGACGGGTATTAAAATCAGTCGCTATCAGTTTATGAATGTTGGCTAAATCGTGGAGCGCGATTTCGTGAGTCCTGACCTTCAATGCGAAGACGGAATAAATCTCAACCGTGGTTAGCCTTGAGACATAGTGAACGCTGTTTGGCTCTTGCAAAAGATTCTCAACGTCTGCTGTTCCCGGCTCAAAGAAATAATGCTTGGCAAGAGCACTGGTATCTAAAAAATAATTCGCCATTAAAATCTTTCGTCTCGTTCTGCAATAACTGTATCAGCCAAAGAGCCGGAGATTTTCGAGAGAATCTTTCTGACCTCTTCCAGCGTGACCGAAGGGTCTGCATCCTTCGCACAGGCATCCATATACGCTACATCCAGTAAATGTTCGTCGCCGCGTGGATCGTCCAGCCCTTGCGCGATGAAGTTGAGAGCAAGGTCTTCTACAGGTTTATGACGCAGGCTCGCCTGTAAGCGAATTTGCTTTTCCAGTTCCGGCGGTAACGTGATCGTGATAGTTGCCATAAAAATTCCCCGCAAAAAAGTCACTCGGCAGTTTTTGCCGCAACCTTAGAGTAGCGGAAAGTTTTAGCCATGACAACACGTAAAAAAGGACGGTATGTGTTGATGAAAGAGGCAAACTGGAAAGTTTGCCCTACAGCTCAATTGAATATTTCTTACAGTAGGTTCAAGTCAGAGAGAATTTTAATTTGCGATAAATTGAGTGTCCGAAACATCGCAGTTGCCAAATGAATTGCATCCGGCAATTTTAATTTTGTCGTCGCTCGCAACCATGCGGAGCGAAACAGTACAAGGAGCGGTAGCGATTTGGTAAATGCCACGAGTTACCAATTCGCTACCGCTCCTCGTACTGTTCCGCTCCGCATGGCGCACCAAATCTGAATAAATAGAAGTTCTGAGAAAGGACGGGAGATTTTTGTGAGATTTTAGCTTCAGCATACTCACCCCTGACACCGCCACCTCACACCCGAAACCTGTTCTCGCCGCCCCGCCTTCCGTCTTCTTGACCCGCTTTCCGTTGTTGTCGTCTATGACTTTAAAAGTTGCGGATGAAAATGAGTCACCAAACGGCGGGCGGCTTCAACCGAGCCACGCTCATGATGCCGCGCACACATCAATAAAGTTTCTTTCGCTAACGTTTCATCATGGCGCAATGCTTGCGCAAACTCTTTCCAGTCTGGCAAAAGTCCCCGGTCAAACAATGAGTCTATCGCCATTCTCGTCCATTCCTGTGTAGCGATGTTTCGATGTTGCATCTTTAGTCTTCCCCTAGCAGTTTAATTAAAAGTCTATCTCCTAATTCCTGACAACGTACTCGTACTTGTTCCCACGAATCAAATTTGGGGTGCAATAATCGCAGGGTTGAAAAACCATGCGTAGCGTTATCATGAGGCTCGCAGCGCAATAAAGCTTTGGTCACTTCCATAATCATCGAAGGCTGTTTTTCCCAACGAAATCTTTCATCCAATCCATTCAAAATATTTACGACTTCCTCATCAGGAAGTAAGCAGGAGAGTTCAGCAAAATCTACAAAGTCTCTCGTGTAGTCACGTTCATACGCCAGAAAAGCTTTAATCCGTAATAGCTCCTCAAGGGTTGGAACGATCAACACGCCTTCCGGCGTTTGAATCTCTTGTGTCTCCAGTGGCATCGCGCGGCGTAATTGCCGATACCCAACTGCTATGCCATCCAATGAACCAAGAATTAAAACCGGAACGCGAAATCTGGCTTCCTGCCAACCTGCAATTTCAAAGAGATGATCGCGCACTTCCTGAAATCGTTGATTAAGGTCGGTCAACACAAAGTCTATATCAATGGATAAGCGATGCTGCGCAAAGAGCGCGCAGACCGAACCACCAACCGCCACACTGCCCGAGACTTCACGATTGGCTTTGACACCTGCCTTAATGACTTCGTGGAGTTCGACCGGAATGGTTGGTTTATTTTTTTCGTCGTTGCCCATAAATTCTTTTTTTTGATCTGCCCAAATTTCCATCGTCACCGAACTTGATACAAGCTGTCGGCAGCTTTTGCCGTGACTTGATGGTAGCGAAAAGTTTCAGGAATAGCCACACATAAAGGACGTTATGTGTGGCGAAAAGGGAGCTTGGAAGTTGACGAAAAACAAGGAAAACTTTTGTCAGAAAGGAAACCAGTGATTATGAATATTAACCTCACACAACCCCTGATACCCGACACCTGAAACTTGCATCAGGTGCTCGCCCCGCCTTCCGTCTTCTTGACCCACTTCCCATTCCCGTCAAAGCCTTAGCTGCCGGACGATTACGACCCGTAAATTTCTATGTAGCTCTTAGATACTCACTATTTAGTACTTGAATATCTTGTTAGGAAATTTTTTAAATTTTCATAGTTTTGCAAGTCACTAAAGATCACTCCGTCCGAGAATTCGACTTCAATAGGGTAGATTATATGGAATACTGTGTAGTCTTCATCAGGACGATTAGCAATCCTATCATTTAGTATTTTTGAAAACTCCACATAAGTAATAATGTCCGTTTCTTGCTGAGGGCGAATCATCTCATTGATTGGGCTAAAAATAGCATTTCGTCCAGATTCTTTACCATCAGGACTCATCGCAACAATTTTCACCCTACTTATTATTTTTTTACTTATGTTCTTAACTCGTACAGTCGCTAAGTACTGTATAATTTTATTATCTACTTTTTGCTCCTCTATCTTAATAGCGATTACCTTTAATGGAGAATCGGATTGAAAAGGGAGTAGAGGTAGGGATCTAAAAGTAATACCTAGGATAGGCTTTGAATTTTTTATCGCATGATTGGAAATGTCATTATTCAGGATTAATATGAGCCCGAAAATCAATTGAATAAACAGTTTATTTAAATACATAAAACTCCTAAAATAAGCACTCACTCAGCGTTACATGAAATATTTAGAGTTGCTTCGTCAAACACTAATGGCACGGCTCTACCAAGATAAAGGGTTTCCTGCCCTCGTGCATTGATATTAACTGATGAAAGTATTTTATCGGCTGTCTCATTTAATATTTTTATTCGTAACAACCACTGGTACGAGGCAAGTTCGTTACCGTCACGATCCAAGCCCTTATCATTTAATATCTTAACAGTAATATCTTCTATAGAGATATTATCATTGACAAGGATTAATGTAGATTTATTTGGTCTGATTGAGCGACCTTGTATTGGAATATAAGGATCAAATACTAAATTAACATTAGTAGTTGAAAAATTTATTGCAATGTCAAAAACTGTATCTTTTTTACAGAAAGCAGCAAGTATTTCTAGGTTTGCTGACTTTCTACCAGCCTTGTTGATTGCAAAATTCGCAATACTTTTTTCATCAATCGACTGGTATGCGTAGGACAAGTTTATTGAACTTGGTTTTTTCTTCTGCTTTTTTTCTGGCTGAATGCCCTCTCCGCCGCCGCCAGAAACCTGACAAGACCAGAACCCTCCCCAAACGCGAATAGTAGAATTTCCGTAATCATCATTTGTAAACGATCCCCAGAAAAATCCGGTACAAGCACTACCGCCAGACTCATCGGGGTTTGCCAATAAATTCCCACTTGGATCAATGTGATTAACAGGGTTTCCGTTGACATAACTGTACCTATTATAACTCAACGGACTATTCTTACTTGCGCCCTCTAACCCAATCGGATCAGGACTCATAAATCTGCCCCATTCACTGCCATACATTCGTGCCTGCGCGTAATCCAGCCCCGATCCCGCATCGCGTTCATAGCCCGTAAATTTCTTCGTATTCTGGTTGGGCGTCGCGCTCCATTCGTAGAGTAATTTCCCGTACGGATCGAACTCGGCGCGGTAGGTGAGGTTGCCGCTGGTGTTCGTCATCTTGCGTCCTGAGCCGAGATGATCCTGATGCAGCCAATAGAAATTCCCATCGGGATTTCTTTGCGCGACGACGCTGCCGCCGTTCATGACGTACGCGCGTTGGACTCCCGCACTCGCCACTCCCATCACTGCGCTGCCGATCACCGACGAATAGACATAGTACGTGCTCGCGCCGCCTTCCGTCTTCTTGACGCGCTTCCCATTGCCGTCAAAGCCGTAGCTGCCGGACGTCCCGCCATTGACACTCTTCAACCGATTCGCGCCGTTTCCAAATCAACTATTTGACTTCTAAGACCTGAGTAACCTGTAGTTCATAATTTTTCTCATTCTGGTAGTACTTGATTTTACCAATTAGAGAAATGTTGACTTCACCATAAGTTATATTTTTTTTAGACTTTTGTGAAATTTCGTCATGTTTACAATTACTTTCTGGGTTGCATTTTAGATGAACGAATAGCTTCTTAGACTTACAGCTAGGAGCTTCAAACCATGAATAGTTATGAGGCCCTAATATTAATTTACCTGAAACTTTTATCGGTTTATTCAAATATTGTTTCGCGATACTTTCGATAGTGCAGATTGAATCTAATGAGAATTCTTTTTGCTTATCTGATTTGGCGACTACAGGGACTTGAATCAAGCTGCTTACTAAAATAGCAACTGATACAAAGAATTTTAAATTGATATTCATGTGTTTTAGATTCGGTTTCATAGATACTTTGTTGACTTTTCTGAATTATTCAATTTCATTGAAAGCAAGCCCTTATTATTGTTCTATTAATTTCGGCTGTCTTAGCTGGGTCACCTTTATCTTTCTCAAAAGGCCATTTAGCCATGTGATAAAGTTCGTGAAGTACGTTTAATATTGCAAAATCCTTTATGTTATTAATTGGTTGTAAGATGCCTAAATCAAATCTTGCCGATGGGTTCATATTGCGTATCAGACTATCAAAATCAGTTCCACTCTGATTGCCCGTGAAGATTGATGACTGATTATTTATAATAATTGACCTACCATTGGTCGCTCCATAAATAGCTTCACTATTAAAGGCTTCGTTATTATGATCGGCACAGCATGTAGTTTATTATCAAGAATATCTTGAAATCCCTTCGGAAAAAGCTTCTTGCAATCATCACTTGCATTTTTGATCAGGTTCGCTGCCCCATTCCTCATAAAATCCATTTTCTTAGAGTCACTCAATGCCCCCCACCAATGTGGGTCATCTTCAGGGGGATCAGGTGTGTAAGCTGGAGCACCTACACTTCCACTACTAGGAGTACCAACATAAGGACCTGGATGAGTAGGATTTTGATTGACGAAAATGTTTGGGCGCGGCGGTTCAGGAACCCATACTTGAAATGCCTCACAGCTTTTCACCCAATATCTCGTTCCTGAAACTCCTGATCCCAAATATGAAGTACAAGCGATACTGACAGTGACCCATTCTGTTCCGCTTCGATCTACTCGATTGACAGGGTTATTGTCGGTATAGGAATAGCGGTTCAGGCTTTGTGGGCTAAAGCGATTAGCACTGTTGACGCTGGTCGGATCAGGGGAAAGGAATCTCCCCCATTCACTACTATACATTCGCGCTTGCGCATAATCTAAACCTGAACCCGCATCACGTTCATAGCCAGTAAATTTCCTGCTATTACGATTTGCCTGATTTCCAAGCGACCATTCGTACAGGAGCTTGCCATAAGGGTCGAACTCAGCCCGATATGTCATGTTTCCAGATGTATCGGTCATTTTACGACCATTTCCCAAGTGATCGAGATGAACCCAATAAAAATTACCATCAGCGTTCCGTTGAGCAATTAAACTTCCACCACTCACGACATACGCTCTTTGCACACCTGCGCTGGATACTTCCATCACCGCCGCCGAAACCATCGATGAGTAAACATAATACGTCGTACTGCCGCCTTCGGTCTTCTTGACGCGCTTCCCGTTGCCGTCGTAGCCGTAACTACTCACTACGCTGTTCGTGACACTCTTGAGCCGATTCGCGCCGTCCCATTGATACGTCGTCGCTC
>JAYVZE010000178.1:0-5201 GCA_043783625.1 Blastocatellia bacterium
GGCGTTCTTGCAAGTCTGAGAAGATACGCCCTTACTGCGTGCGGGCTTCTGCAATTTTATAAATAGCGTTTTAGTCGAACTCTGCATCCAACGAGATGAAGGAGAGTAAGATGAAAAATAACGAGGCCGAAGAGCTGAAATTGTTACTCGAAAATTCGTGGCTGACGCCGAATATTCGACGTGTCGGAGTCGGGTTACTGGTTTCGGCAGCGGTTCATTTGGTTGGCTACGCTGTCTTGACGATAGTTCCAGTAGCGCGAATGGCCTGGGGTTTTCAGGATATTAAATTTACTGATGCTGCTTATAATCGTGCGATCCTGCTTGATCTTTCTGTTCCGCTCAAATATCCAGGAAATTATGCAGGTTTTACAACTCCTGTGAGGACGGTTGATTTAGCCCAACTCAAAAAAATAGAACTGCAACGTCAGCAATCGCTGGAAGAAGTCAGAAAAAAAGAAGCTGCTCGCGCCAAAAAAGAAGCTGAGCGGGAACTTGTACGTCGAGCTAAAGCGGAAGAACTTGCTAAAAATAACACCCCAAAAACAGAGGAGCCAAAACCCCAGCCAGCAATTATACCGACGACTTTCAAGCCGATTAATACTCGTCCGATTCGAGATCAAATCCAACGGCTTTATGAGTTGCAGCAGGAAGGGAAGTTAGTTTTTGATACGAATCGGCTGCGGGTTGGCGTTTCGGGTGACGTGCAGGCGGATGGTTCGATTAAGAACGAAAAGGTTGTCATCAAATCCGGCAATCCGCAAATTGATCGGGCGGCGATTGCAATTATTGAGGCTGTCAGCGAAAGCAACGCGCTCGGCCCGCTGGCGCGTCTGACTTCGCTGACGATGATTCTTGAAGTCAATGAGCAACGTGTCCAGTTGACGGCCACGGGTTTTGCCAAATCGCCGGAGGAAGTCTCGCAACTTCAATTTCTGGCCTGGAGCGGGCTGAAATTAGCGCGTAATAAAAAAGATCGGGATACGGCTTCGACATTGTTACTGAATAATATTCAAGTATCGCAAACAGGAAATCGCCTACAGGCAACGATTACTGTCCCTCGTCAGGTAGCGGTTGAGACCGTGGCCAAAACTCTTTCTAAAAATTAAAAAGCGAGCTGAAACAAAACGGTTTCAGCTCGCTCTAGCAGGAGGTTCTGTCGGATCGGAGTTACTGGACAGTAATCCCCGACCGAAGTTTTGCTTGTTTGCCGTCAGGGGCGATGACGATGACATCGCGTGTACCCTGAGAAGTGGAAGCCAGGACACTGATCCGAGCCGTCAAGCTTGATTCCGAAGAAGCAAATGGCAAATCTACGTTTATCCCGGAACCTAGATAGATTCGTGTCCCACGAGAAAAGCCTGCGCCTCGAACTGTAATCGTATAGTTGCGACCTCTTTGTATTCTTGGCGTATCAATGGATTTGACACTCAAGGGACGAGGAAGGATTTGTACGCTGACAGGTGCTGTCACGCTGACACCGCCTCTTCCGTCTGAGACTTTCAGAACGACTGAATAAGTGCCAACCCCAAGCTTGGATTCAGCAATTGCTCCCTGCGCCAGCAATTGATCGTTCAGATACCATTCAAAACTAAGGCTGTCTACGTCAGGATCAGTTGAAAGTGACCCATCAAGTTGGAGCAAGGCGCCTTCTTCATCGGTTGATTCAATGGTGGCAGGCAAGGCAACCATCTTAGCGATTGGCGCGTGATTGCCGCGTCCTCCGCCAACCCCGGTCGTACCACCTGTACCTGTTCCTATAGTTCCAGTACTGCCGCCCGTACTCCCACCTGATCCGGTGGACGGTGCGACGTAGACGGTATTGGGAATGTCGCTCGCAGCAATGACAAATGACAACGTCGTATAGGCCTGGCGCTTATTATCACTGACTACGATCTTGAAGCTGTTGGACTGTGCATTGGCAGCCAGAGGGCCAATGAACAAAACTGCACGCTTGGCTACCGGATCAGGTGATCCGATGACCACATTGGCAGTTGTTGGGCCACTGAGACGGAAGAAAACAGAATCTCCTTCGTCATCTGAAGCTTGCAGGACGATCCGCCGAACCTCATTTAGTCTGACATACTGATCTTCCAGATTCGGCAGGAATGGAGCTGTACTGCCAGCCTCACCACCTGCTTGAGGCGAAGTTCCACCGAAGTTAACCGTCACATCCATTGAGGCAGTAGATTTATTGCCTGCCGCATCTTTCGCCGTAAAAATTACCGTACTGGTTCCAAGCGGGAAAGAGCTTCCCGAAGCACGGCTTGAAGTTACACTGACGGCGCCATCTTTAGCATCGAAAGCGACAGGTAACGGGAACGTGACAGCCGCGCTCGTGCTGCTGGTGAAAATATCAATAGCCGAAGGAATCCGACTAATGACAGGTGCTGTCGTGTCTTTCACGTCTATTCCCAGAATATATGGTTCACTGACTTCGCCGCTGGTGTCAGTGGCAATCAACTTGATTTCGTGGTAGCCGATATTCATCGGGAAATCCAATACTTCAGCCGTTGAAATCAATTTGTCCAAGTCGAACCATTGATAGGTCAGCGTATCTTCCGGGTCAAGGTCGGAGGAGAAACGCGCGTCAAGGCGAACAATCGTACCATTTGCATTGCGTGCTTCAATGACAGGTTCAATCGGAACAGCTTCGGCCACAGGACTGTGATTACCGGGATTTCCGGCAGGTGATTTGATCGTAAACGAATCAGTGAAAGTCAGGATATGGAAATTGAACTGCCCTGACAATCCACCTGTCCATCCTGAGGTTTGGTTAATAGTGATTCCGCTCGTAGACAGATTATTCAAGATTGCCAACACAGGAGTTGTGAGCGGCAATTTCATCCATCCGGCATTCTGCTGAATCGCAGTGGCAGGCATCGTCGGAGTAAATCTCAGATTTTTAAGGTCTCCGAGTTTAAATTCAGACGGCCCGACTAATCCACCATAAGAATTTCCATTGTCATCGTAAATCGCCACTGATCCCGAACCGCGAGCCTGAGGCGGTTCAAGCAGGGAATTCGTAAGACGTGAATAATAGAGATAGGAACTGTTAAAGTTTTGATTCGGCAATCCGCTGATTGCCAGATTCGCAGGCAGGCGGTCGTATTGCACGTCATCAAAAATAAGGTCAGTTTCCTTAATATTATCGGTATTACGCGGAACGGCTCCCTGCGTATTTTTGGCAACAGCAAGTGCGCTGTAATAAGTGGAAGCATTGGCCGTGTCAGTAACAACACTGCTGCCAATCAAATAGTTGAAGCTGATGGGTTGCGCACCGGAATTAATCGCAACCGCCATGACCCAGCCCTTCGAGTGAAACGCGACATCACTGGCGTTGACTGTAATCGCCTGATTTGGCTCTATCGTCACGATCTTTTCAAAGAATTCGGTGGTCGGAGCTGTGGCCGCAAAATAAAGGCGTACACGTGCGCGCTGTGCCGGATGAGTGTTCGTTAAATTAATTTGTGTTGAGCCTTGTGTGCCGCTGAGATAACGAGAGTAATAAAGAACACTGCCAGCTTTGGATTCACTCATTCCACTGCCTGTGGCATTGACCTGATCTTCACCGGGGAACTCAGGAGCCGCAGAAATATTAGGAATAACTTGAGAAACTTTGATTTTATGAGTAGATAACCAGTCAAGCACAGGCATTGCAAGTGCTCCACTTTTGGGTTTACCGTTGGTGTTGCTGAAAGAAATACCCATCACTGGCAAGTCAAAGGAACGCCTGACATCAGTTCGGTCAACCGCACTGAATTTAGCCCAGCCATTACTGCCGGATTTAATGTACTCATAAATCGGTTGATCTATCCAAAGGTCTGAAGCGCTGCTCACTAATCCACAATTGAAGGTATCAATTTCGCTCACGCTCTCTTTTCCGGCCTTATCAAAAATACTGGCATAGAGTCGCGCATTGACTCCACCTGAGCTGGAAGTCAGATCATTGGCAGGTGAATACAGCGCAATATCAGCATTAATGGATTGGAGGTTATCAATTGCGACAACCTGAGGCAGCCGATCATACTGCACACCATCAAAAGTCATCATAAAATTAGGATTTTCAAAAATCGCAGAACCCGCTGTTCTTTTAGCTACCGCGAAAGCGTTGTAGCTGCCTTCAAATCCTTGTGCGTCTTTCATGGATGCTTCGCCAATCAGCCAATTGAATTGGTAGGGTGCTCCGGTCGGCGTCACGGCGACTGCCATGATATACCCGGTGCTGTCAGGGAATTCTTTGCTGGCGAGAACTGTCCGCGACTGATTCGGTGCCAGATTAATAAAACTGTCTGTAATCTGACATTCATGGACTGCGATCAAGCGGACCGTCACTCCATTGGCAGAATTGGTATTCGTCAAGGTTATCAGGGTATTGACTTTATCGGACTGGGTGGTGTCGCTGGTATACTTGTGGAAAAATAAAACTGATCCGGTTTTATTCCCGCTGGCCAGACTTTTCGCTGCGGTTCTGGTGGTCTGAGCGAAAGCGTCAGATGCTCCCGCTGCTGCGATGACCAGTAATGAAAGTAATGATAACAGTACGGGTGAGACCCGAAACTTATTAAATATAGATGAGAAAAAATGCCTGATTTGCATAAACAAACTCCCTGATAGCTGAACGTGAGGTACGATGGCAGGCCGTGGGGACGGAAGAAAGCCTGATGACATCGCAAGTGTAATAGGCGATATTCACTCGCTTTTCATTGCGGAAAGCAGAAGGAGCCAAATCCCTTCAACGCAAGGAAAGTCACCTAAATTCCCAGTGATTGCACGCGGTGCGCGTGTATAAATATATGTTTAATTGGTTGTAGAATTTACAACCTGATTTTCCGCTGGCGTGAAGCGGAAGTTATCACCACACTGTGATCGGGAATGCGCGAAAACCATTGTGAGAGCACATCCAGATTCTTCTTATGATAATTTTCAACGGAATAGTAACACGGTCAGAATTAGATTGGCAAGATTTGTTTTTTAGGAATGTAGCGCCCGGTGAAAAGTGAGGGATCGTGAACTGTTAGTTCGCGTTTATTTTCCCCCAAATTGTACATAAATTCAACGTTATGCACCGAGTCTACAACGACGTTGACCGAAAACAATCAGGTGTCCAAAGTGCATACGGACACCTATCCCTACAACAATCCGAAAGATGTCTGGGAATATGATAACGGGACAGGTGCGCCTGGAGCCTTGCTGCGGCGCAC
>JAYVZE010000179.1:0-68534 GCA_043783625.1 Blastocatellia bacterium
TACAACTGTGAGCGGAATCACGATTGGTACAGCGACTGTCCCAGCGGCTGGTTCGACTCCTAGTGGTGCGACACCAATCGGTGTGGCTACTGCCAGCTAGAACCTGACAACGATTAAAATCGCAAACGAGGGAAAAGTACTCTGCTTTTCCCTCGTTTGCCAGTTGTCGCGGAGTACGCTTAACACTAATGGAGTAGTTATGAAGTTTCGCCCACCAGTAATCATCACTGTAATTATTTTTGTCGCACTGGCAGCCACTGCACAGCAGCGAATCCCGACCTTAACTACAGATGATATTGTTGCTCCCTCTTCTCTTTCTGTAAGCAAAAGTGTTAGTGAAGAGAAGAAAACAGAAACCACCGATAAACTTGAGAAAAAATCTTCTGAGAAAGATAGTCTGAACGTGGTTGATGGGAAGAAAATTGAGGGGAACCCTGAAGAGAAATTGTGGAATGAAAAACTTCAGCGTTCAAAAGAAAAAGCCGCTCAACTAGCACGACTTGCCGATCAGGCAGATTTAGAAATTAACCAGTTAAGAAATAAACTTTCCAGTGCTCAATCAAGCTCTCCAGAACAGAAAAGGGAAGCACTTGATAAGATTGCCAAGCTTTCTAAGGCTCTTAGTGAGTTACGGGAATCTGCCCAATCGTCGCAATCAGAGGTGGATGAAGCTGTCACTAACGGAAAAGAAAAAGAATTTAAGGTTTCAGCACCAAAACTGATTAATGAAAAAGGCGAAGTAGATCATCAGGCGGTTAACGAGCAATCAATTAAATACCAACAAGAAGTTATTGATGCACAATTCAGAATACAGTTAATGCAGTTACAACTAAGTAAGCTACATAATCAAGGCAATCAAAATGCAGACCGATATAAGTTGAATCAAATTAACACTGAGCGTGAACAAATAAATCAAGAGATCGAAAAAATGAATAGTAAGATTTCAGAAGCTTCGGCGAAACTCGAAGGGCTGAAATCAAAAGATGCATTAGGTAAACCTCCCTTAAGATAAAATCATAACAAAGACTCTATCTTTCTACGCAACCAGCCCTATACTAGCTATGAAAATTCATGTCAGAAAATATAGATGTTATTAATGTATGTAATAGTCCTGGATTGAACACTACAGCTATTAATAGTTTTCACTGGACTAGGATTCAGTTAGTATTTGCAGCGGTTTCTGTCATTTTAATCAATTCAATATATTTTTTCCGGCTTGATCAGGTTGTCGGGCAATTCGGGGATGATGCCTGGTATATTGTCCTAGCCAGGTCAATTGCAGAGCAGGGAACCTATCAACTAATTAGTTCACCTATTCAAGGAATTCAGCCTGTTTACCCGCCACTCTTCCCACTTTTGTTGGCAGGGATTCTACGAGTATTCTCACTCAAAACCGAAGAGTTCTGGTTGCTGAAAGGACTGTCAATTATTGCCATGAACTTGGTTGGACTGGGTACTTTTATATATTACCGGAAAGTTAAAGATTATCCATTGCATATTAGCTGGCTTTTGTCATTGATGATTACGATTATGCCAGCGTTTGTTTTTCTTGCTACTTCAACAGTAATGTCGGAATGTGTATTTACTTTTTTTCAGATTTGGGCTGTCGTCTATTCAGAAAAAGCACTCAGAAATAAAACTCTCCGACTCACTACTATTTTAGCGATGATTGGCTTATGTAGTGCTGCTTTCTTTACCAGGTCACTAGGGATTACATTAATAGTAGCAGTGATCATACAGCTCTGGCGAGTAGTAAACTGGCGTTATGCCATGTTATTTGGGATAGGGTTCGGGATAATACTTACTTCCTGGGTACTCTACTGCCAACAGGTTTATCCAAACAATGATTTAAAGAATAATCATGGCGGTAGCATTGTTACTACTTACTTAGAAAATTTATCCTATAGGACTGCTGGTCGAAGTGTTACAGGACGAGCAACGGCAAACGATTATCTATTACGTGTTAGCAATAATTTTCAGACGATAGCGGGAAGAGACATCCTTGGAATTCTGATCCCTGCGACTTTACATGACGAGACACGAAGTGGCGAAGAAGTATTCGGATTAGGTGGAACCGTTGATAAGCCAATCCCGTTTGCAACGCAGGCGGTTGTGATTTCAGTAATACTTTCTTTCTTCCTTCTGATTGGATTTGTTAGACAATGTATTCATCAAATAACAATCTCAGAAATCGTGGTCGTTTTGACCATTATTTGTGTGATAACCTGGCCTTGGGCTACGTTTCGATTTATTTTACCAATCGCACCATTTATGCTTTCGTACTGGGTGCAAGGCATTAGAGAAGTTGTTATATGGGTAAACAAAAAAATTAATCAAGACTACGATAGTTATGCATTAGTGAGAATATCATTGATATGTTTCACTGTCTTTTTTCTACTTGAGCATATTCGTTATGTAAGGCTTCTACAAACCGATCAGAAGTCTTTAGTATGGGTAAATGCAAATAAATATGCGGATGAAACTTGTTCCTGGATGAGTAAAAATTTACCAGAGGGGAGCGTTGTAGCTTCAACAAATCCAGCAAAAATATTTCTCTCAACTGGTCATTTAGCGGTAGCTGGTGATCTGTCTATACAATCATGGAGTTATTGGAAAGAATCGGATGTCAGGTATATGGCGATCCTGGCTCCTAATTCTAAGGGAATGCTTGATCGAACTCCTGAAAAGTATAAAACTGTCTATGATACCGGGACAGTACCAAGCCTTCGCGTTATTGATCTCGGTGAGCCGAAAACCAGAGACTCATGGGAAGAATATGAAAAATCATTAGTTGAGTATTATCTAAAGCAGTCGAGAAATTAAGTAAATTTATTATTACCGATTTAATCGGTAGATTACTTTTCTTTACTAAGCCTTACTTTTTTCTCTAAATATTTCAACGCCCCCAGCCCTGAAATAAAATAAGACATGCCAGACAATATAGCTGCCATAGAGCATCATGAACATCCGTTAGCTACAAAATATAGGAATAGCTTAACTCACTGGATTAAGTCATTCCCGGTTTTGGGCATCGTTACCGCTATCGTTGTTAATCTAATTTATTTCTTTCGCATTAATCATATAATTGGACAGTTTAATGACGATGCCTTTTATATTGTGTTAGCAAAATCAATTGCAGAATATGGTACTTATCAACTAATCTCCTCTCCGATTCAGGGTATTCAGCCAGTCTATCCGCCTGGATTTCCTTTCATGCTGGCAGTCATCTTACGAATAGTTTCTCTCAACCCAGATGAACTTTGGATGCTCAAGGGAGTGTCTATTGTGGCAATGAACTTTTTGGGGATAGGAATGTTCCGCTACTGTCGAAAGGTTAAAGAATATCCGTTGTTAATTAGTTGGCTGGCGTCAGTAATGGTTTCAATAGTTCCGGCCTTCGTTTTCATCGCTACTTCGTATGTATTATCTGAATGTGTCTTTGCGTGTGTGCAGTTATGGGCGGTGATTTATCTGGAGAAATCAATCCTAAAAAATAAAGTAAGATTTTCTACGATTGGAGGTTTATTATTATTAGCGGCTGCTACTTATTTTACTCGTACATTAGGAATAGCATTGGTTATTGGTATTGTCTTTCAGCTCTGGCGTTTTGCTCCAAAAAAATATGCCCTGACATTTATTATCGGGATGGGTTTAATGATTGGAGCCTGGGCAGTTTATACTAAGAATTTATACCCGAATCAGGCTCTGCGAGCCAATCATGGTGGGCACATTGTCGTCGAATATAAAGGACAATTAATTTATAAAGTTGCTGGTGACAATTTGTCGGGATTGGCTACCGCCTCAGACTATTTTTATCGTGTAGCAGGAAATACCGGCAGTATTATTGGACGAGACATGCTCGGATTATTTATTCCCGCAACTCTCCGTGATGAGACGCGGAGTGGTGAAGAGGTCTTCGGGTTAGGTGGGGTAGAATCATTGGCAAAAACTATCCCTTTTGCCTGGCAGGCAACAGCTATCTCGTGGATATTTTCTCTAATTATTCTCATCGGATTTATTGCTCAATGCCGAATGCGTCTGACAAGTGTTGAGGTATTAGTTCCGATTACTCTTCTACTGATTGTAATTTGGCCCTGGCTGACCTTTCGATTTGTGCTTCCGTTAGTACCATTTTTGATCGCATATTTTATTGACGGTACGAGGGTGATGTCACAGAGGCTTACTGAAAGATTCAAAAGAGATTTCGATAATTTTGCGATAGCGCGAATTGCCCTCTTTTGTTTTGCTTTCTTTTTTGCTTTTGAGCATGTGCGTTATATTAGTATTTTTCAGACGAAACCATCAGCTATCCCGAATGTGAATTTTGGACTTCATCTGGATGAAACTTGTCGTTGGATACAAAACAACCTACCCGCTGACGCGATTGTCGCCTCGACGAATCCTGCCAAAGTATATTTGATGACCAACCGCTTAGCCGTTTCAGGTGAATTGACAGAGCAAGCGTGGGATTATTGGCGTCAGAAGGGGATACGGCACATGGCAGTCTTGAGAGCGATTAAAGATGGACCATTAGAAACGAATGAAGGTAAATACAAGACGATCTTTGCCACTGCTACGACACCGAGCTTACATGTGATTGATCTTGGGGATTCGGCGACAAGAGCATCCTGGAAAGATTTCAAGGCTTGGTGTGATGAATTTGAGCGAGTACAGTCCGGGCGCAATTGAGCGGATTTTCAGTTTTGACTGTTTCTGCGTTTACGAACATGACATTAATCATGGCAACAAAACTCCGAAACTGGTTGTCATCAAATGACTTATTCGAGTTGGGAAATTGAAATGTCAACAGGAACTGGTAATTGGCTCAGCTTTATAGGTGTTATAGTCGTCGAGCCATCAAACTCGGCGTCACTTGTAAAATGCTGAAACACGGTTAAGCATAACGAATCACTGATCTTATAGCTTGACAAGGCACACCAGAACAATTACATTCGATTTTTCTTATCTTGATGTAGGATGTAATTAGCTGATGCTGCGCAAAGTACACGTTTTACCTGCCTCTCTGTCGGTTCGAGCCTCCATTGTTGCTCTGCTTACTGACTTTCCATTTTATCTTTAGGATTCGGGGCTAATTGACTGGCAATTTAGACGCCTTCGGGGGTAAGATACGTGTTGCGATTTGGAGTCGCTGCTTTGTATTAACAAATGGAAATTGTTTTAGCCGAAAGTCTGGGGTTTTGTATGGGCGTCAAGCGCGCCGTCGACCTCGCTTATCGTGCGCTTGAAAAATCCAATGGATTACCTGTTGTCACGCTCGGTCCGATTATTCATAATGCGCAGGAAATTGAGCGGCTTGAATCCGATGGAATTCGGTTGGCAAGTGAAGATACTCATCCCAGCGAAGGCATCGCAATTATTCGGGCGCACGGAGCCGCTCCACAGGTTTATGAAAAGCTGAAAGCCAGTGGAATGCGAATTATGGATGGTACCTGCCCGTACGTTCATTATTCGCAGCGCAAGGCTATTGAGTTATTTGAAGCAGGCTACGAGGTGGTGATTGTGGGTGATCGTCAGCATCCTGAAATCCTTGGAATTCTCGGCTATATTAACGATCAGGCTCACGTCGTGAAAACGATTGAAGAAGCCCAGGAATTGCCCTTAATGGAACGTGCCGGGGTGCTGGCGCAGACGACGATTAGTCCACAGAAATATCAGGCAATCATTGATGTTATTCGGAAAAAAGCCCAAGAGGTGAAGCTTGCAGAGACCATCTGTGACGCGACCGAAGAAAATCAATCTGCCATTCGTCGGCTGGCGGCGGAAGTTGATTATATTTACGTTATCGGCGGCAAGCATAGTGCCAACAGTAATAAACTGGTGGAGGCCGCTAAAAATTTATGTCCACAAGCGACTTTAATTGAAACCGAGAATGAGATCAATCCTGCTGACTTACGCGGAGTCAAGCGTGTTGGCGTTAGTGCCGGAGCTTCGACGCCCGATTGGATGATTCAACGAGTTGTCAGGCGGCTACAATCTCTCGAAACGGAATTAGAGTCGGAGTTAGCGTTAGGCTAGATGGTTATTTATTCACGAGATAAATCCGCTCAGGCTAATTATTAAACTCGACGAAAAGTTTGTTTGCAAATTTGCGATTTGAGGCAGGCGCCTCAAATCTTTTTGGAGGAATCCTTTTTTCAATGTCAACCGAAACCAATAACCAATTAGCTTCCAGCGGTGCAGCGGAAGCTTTAGAACCAACCCAAACTGTTACGCCCGATGCTCCAGATGCCGATGATTATGGCGATGTAGATTTTGGCGCAATACTCGACCAACACGAAAAACAAAGCCAACTGGAAGTCAGTGAAGGTGAAGTCGTCAAGGGAACCGTCGTGAAAATTACCGGTCAGGACGTCATCATTAATGTCGGCTTCAAATCAGAAGGCATTGTTCGCATCAGCGAATTTAAAGACGGCGATGAAGTTTCCATCAAAGTCGGCGACGAAGTTGATGTGCTGGTCAAGCAACTGGAAAACCATGACGGCTATGTCGAGCTTTCGCGTGCGGATGCTGTGCGGATGCAAACGTGGGATTTGATCGAAAACGCTCATCGAGACAATGTCACGATCATTGGTCGCGTCACGGATCGAATCAAAGGCGGCTTGCGTGTGGACATCGGTGGTATTCAGGCGTTTCTGCCTGGCAGCCAGGTAGATGTTCGTCCCGTTCGTAATCTGGATATTTATCGCAACAAGGATATGGAATTCCTTGTCTTGAAGGTCAATAAAAAGCGCAGCAATATTGTACTTTCGCGCAAAGCCTTGCTGGATGCTCAAATCGCCGGTAAGAAAGACGAAACTCTCAAACATCTTGAAGAGGGAATTATCGTCGAAGGCGAAGTTAAAAATATTACTGAATACGGTATCTTTATTGACCTTGGTGGTCTGGATGGACTGCTGCATATCACGGATATGTCGTGGGGACGGATTCAGAATCCTTCGGAGCTGTTCAAGGTCGGCGATAAGATTCAGGTCAAGATTCTCAAGTTTGATCGTGACCGTGAGCGCGTCAGTTTAGGCTACAAACAACTGATCCCTGATCCGTGGGCCACTGTCACCGAACGCTACGCCATTGGCACGCGCGTTTCCGGTAAAGTCGTTTCGCTCACCGATTATGGTGCTTTTGTTGAGCTTGAAAACGGTGTCGAAGGACTCGTTCATGTTTCTGAAATGAGCTGGTCGAAGCGTGTCAAGCATCCTTCCAAGATGCTCAATACCGGGCAAGACATCGAAGCTGTTGTTCTTGAAATTGATACCAATAATCGTCGTATCAGCCTCGGTATCAAACAGATTGAAATCAATCCGTGGGATACGTTGCAGGAACGTTATGCGGTCGGAACTCGTGTCACTGGCAAGGTTCGTAACCTAACTGATTTCGGAGCTTTCGTCGAAATTGAAGAGGGCATTGATGGATTAGTCCATGTCTCGGATATTTCGTGGACGAAGCGCATCAAGCATCCTTCCGAAGCTCTCAAGAAAAATCAGGAAGTCGAAGCGATCATCACGGCTATTGATACTGAAAGCCGTCGTTTGTCGCTCTCAATCAAAGACCTTGAGCCGAATTCCTGGGATCGTTTCTTTGAAGAGAAGAAGCTGGGTGATGTTGTCTCCGGTAAGATTTCACGCTTTGCTAACTTCGGTGCGTTCGTTGAATTAGACGACGGTATCGAAGGGCTCTGTCACGTCTCTGAACTTTCAGAAAATCATGTTGAGAAGCCTGAAGATGCAGTCCAGGTTGGACAGAGTCTGCAATTCAAGATTCTCAAAATGGATCCTGAAGCCAAGAAAATCGGTCTTTCCGTTCGTGCAGTTGGAAAAGATGAACCCATTATTGACGTTCGCAGCTACACCACGAGTGACAGCGGAATGGCAAGTCTGGGTGACCTTTTTGACTTCAACCGTCCGGCTGAGGCTGAAGCGTCTGAAGATGGCGGCGAAACGAAAGAGTAGTTTCTTTATCACGGGCTGATAGTTTGAGTGCAAATTTCAAGCTATCAGCCTCTTCACTTTTCAGCGATGACTAGAAAAAAATTGAGCTGGATTATCATTTTTGGTGTGCTTGCGCTTGGAGCTTTTAGCTTCCTGCTCGTACTTGGAGCGTTGACGCTTTCTGACGGTGGCGGCTTTGGGTTTGGCGGCGATAAAATCGCGGTGATTCCAGTTGAAGGTGTCATCGGGTCTGAAATGGCAAAAACTGTCAGCCGTCACCTTCGTCAATATGGGGACGATCCTCGGGTCAAAGCGATCATCTTGAAAGTTGATAGCCCTGGTGGGGGGGTTACTGCTTCGGAAGAAATCTACCGCGAAGTCAAACGTGTCAAAGACGAAAAGAAAAAGAAAATTGTCGTCTCAATGGGAACTGTTGCAGCTTCAGGGGGCTATTATATTTCTGCTCCAGCCGAGCGGATTTTTGCCAATTCCAGCACTGTCACAGGTAGTATCGGAGTCATTGCAGAATGGATGAATTTAAAAGACTTGGCGGAGTGGGCTAAAGTTAAATCAATCGTCTTTAAGAGTGGTGAATTTAAAGATACTGGAAATCTGACGCGAGAAATGACTGAGCGTGAAAGACAATATTTCCAGGGTGTGATTAATGAGCTTTACAATCAGTTTGTCCGGGTAGTGTTGGAAGGTCGCAACGGGCGTGGCGCAGAAGGGCTAAAACTTGACGAAGCCAAGTTACGTGCCTTAGCTGATGGTCGTATTTACACGGGAGCATCTGCTGTTGAGAATGGATTGGTAGATCAGGTTGGTGATTATCGTGATGCCTTGAAGTATACGGCTGGATTGATTGGGATGAAGGGCGAGCCGACTATTGTAACTCCACCAGAACCGCACGAAGGTTTTTCTTTACTTGATCTGGTAGGATTGTCAAAAGTTGGAAAACTCTTATCAAAACCAGAAGAATGGGCGGGGAAGGTTGGCGAGATAGATACTTCAATCAAATTTAAATACCAGTGGCAGTAATAAATATTTTGCGAAAAAGATAGAGGTAAAAGCGATGACGAAAGCTGAATTAGTAGAAGAGGTGGCACGAGCCGCTGAGCTAACCAAAAAAGATTCTGAAGTAATTGTAGATGAAGTTTTTAAGAATATTATCCAATCGCTTAATCGTGGCGAAAAAATAGAACTGCGTGGCTTTGGCTCTTTCCGGGTTCGTCAGCGTGGTGCTCGTCGTGGGCGTAATCCGAAAACAGGTGAACCCGTAGATATTCCAGCCAAAAGTGTTCCCTATTTTAAGCCGGGCAAAGAATTGAAAGAATTAATTAATGCTGATGAGGAATAGTATTTTCGCTGAGTAAGAAAATGGATTTTCTCTGGAGTCCCTGGCGCAGCCATTATGTTGCTTCTACGAAGAAGCCATCGGGCTGCGTTTTTTGTCATATCGCCCAAAGCTCACCCGAATCTGATCCAGCCTCATTTGTGCTTTGGCGTGGTCGCTTCAACTTTATTATCCTCAATCTTTTCCCTTACACGACGGCTCATTTGATGATTGTTCCGTTTGAGCATATTGCTGATTTATCAAGTTTGGAGAAATCAGCTTCCGATGAAATGATGGATTTAGCGAAGCGAGTCCAGCGTGCAATGATGGAAGAATATCACCCTAATGGGTTTAACTTAGGGATGAACCAGGGGAGTGCAGCGGGGGCTGGAATCGCTGGACACCTTCATTTACATCTTTTGCCGCGCTGGAATGGGGATGCTAATTTTATGACGACTATCGGAGAAACGCGAGTTCTTCCTGAAAGTCTTGAAGATACTTTCCGTAAATTAGCCAAGCATTTTTAATCGAAAATAAAAAAACGCAGAAGCCAAAAAGTAAACCTTTTGGCTTCTGCGTTTTTTTATTTTCGGCCCCTGACAAGGAACGTAGAATTATGATTTTTTTCTACGTGCTCTAGCTGCGATACCAGCCAGACCCGTTCCGATCAGGATTAATGTTGCTGGTTCGGGAACAGAAGCAGGTGTGCCTTTAAAGATAGAACCAGTTAGGGTTGTAACTTGCAGACCAGAAGGTGTTGGCGCAAATGGAGTATTGGCAACCACAAAATCAATGGTATTTTCGCCAAACTTAAATCCAGTTTTAATCAAAAAAGAACTTAAGGCCGCTGGTACATATCCAGAACCACCACTTGTTGGCAGGTCAATTCCTGTGTCAACACCATTGATGAAAATCCTGACACGATCATCTGCAAAGACAGTACCGTTGATCGTCGCAGTGGATAGATCATATCCTTGTGTCGGGTCAATTGTAAAAGTCGTCCGATAGGTGTAAGTACCCATGGGAACGTCAAGCAATCCACCAGGACCTGGCACGATCCATTTTGATCCGGAAGTGTTAGCTGCCCAACCTGATCCAGGTGACGCATTATCATTGCCAAGCACATAGGCACTCTGTGTACCTGTTCCAACTACCAGCTTGTAGTGGCTGTCAACCGTACCACCAGCATTATTTGTGCCAGCATCATTAACACCAGTTGTGAAAAGTTTAATTGGGTCTGCTTTCACTGTATGAAAAGCAGCCATGCCAAGAAAGACTAAAGTGAGAAGTGATAGTCTCTTGAACGTGAGGATCATAATTACTCCTTTTAGGGGGCAGCAAGGTATACCTTACAAACAACCCATTCAAAATCCTGCGGTGAATAAACTCCGGCAGGAATATTCGCCATTGGTTGAATCCTTAGTCTGACATTACTGATAGGTACAACTCAGCGAAATCAGAAGAAAGGAAGGTGAGTTCAAAAAAGCTGTCCGTGTAAAGGCGATAACTTACCTTAATAGGGCAGAATCAATTCAAGTTAATTATATTTTACTAAGGCCGGTAACCGCATCTTGCACAGACATCATCAGTTTACAACAGAAATATCATAAATTTCAATGGGAAACTGTCAGAAAAATCTTTAATGAAGGTAAGTTAGGTTTAGCATTTTAAAGAGGAAAGAGTTTGGGGAAGAATTGCCCCGCTATTTTTTCTCCTCTTGAGATGATCGGCACACCTTGAAGTAATGGTTGATCTGAAGCAGAGCAGACTCCGTCCTTAAAAACGTTGATGACCGTCGCCCGTCTTTGCCGTTCTGTCAGGTTGGAATACGAACCGTGAATCATCCGTGGAGGATGAAAAGTTCCCTGACCTTTTTTTAATTCTATCGCTGTAGGTTTGAAGGCTTGCTTCTGCTCGTCGGTCAGGATTGATTGGATCGCATCCATATTTCCGGCAAGTCCTACTTTGGGCAAATCAGGCCAGCGATGCGATTTGGGAATATAGTTTAGACAGCCGTTGTCCTGCGTGGCATCATCCAACCCGATCCAGCAGGTCAAATGTGCTAACGGCTGCGTTCGCGTCCAGTATGAATAATCCTGATGCCAGGCGACGACTCCGCCGTGATGTGCTGGTTTACAGAATAACTGGTCGTGCCAGAAGCGGACATCTCCACCAAGTAACTGCGAAGCCGCCATCACAAATTGTGGATGCCAGAGAAGATCGTGGAATCCTGGCGTGAGGCGCCACGCTCCGAGTGCGTGAAATAATATTTTTGTCAGGTCTTCTGATTCGTTGGAATGGAATTCGTAAAACAGATGATGGGCAGGATGTTTCGGGTCAATAATCTCAGTCAATTCGTCGCGAAGCTTTTCGATTTGGGTTTCGTTCAGAATTTGAATCCCGGACAAGTAACCAAACTCATGAAAAAATTCAATTTGCTCAATGGATAGACGATATTGATCCCACTCGTCCGGCGTTATTGGAGCCTTAAAAAAATCGCTTATGGGTGTCTGATAATTTGATAAATCTTCACTCATTTCTTCATCAGCTAATTTTAGTTGCAAGTATTAATCCAGTTGACCAGTTGAGTTTCGTTATCTGAAAATCCTGTCTTTGTTCTAATGTTTGGATTAATTTCGCTACTTTTGGTGGATGGTCAACCGGCCAATTTGATTGTGGCAGCATATCGTCAATCACATAAAGTCCGCCGACTTTGAGCAACGAAAGTGTTTCTTCCAGTACGAAATATTTGCCGGGCCAAGTGTCCGCAAAAATTAAATCGAAGGATTCATTTTGTGCGACTAATTCGCGGATGAAGCTTTCACCATCTGCGATGTGAAAGTTGATACGCTGGTCTTTGGCTAAATATTTTTGCGCTATAGCAACAAAATTTTCATCCTGCTCAATTGTCACTAATTTTGCGCTCGCATCCATTCCATCCAATATCCATGCAGTTGCCAAGCCTGTACCTGTACCAAGTTCAAGAAATTTTCCTAAAGGCTTGGAAGCGGCTAATGTTCTGAGCAGTGAACCAGTCAAGTGATCCGACGCCATCGTAAAACCAATCGCTTGCGTGGCCTCTTCAATTGATTGTAAGACGGATGGTGGGTTCAGGTTTATTGCGTCCTTCATTCGCTGTTCCTTTCAAATCCATAGTCTCTTTCGACTCTACAGATGCGGAGTTTGAATGACCGATACCAGATTTCATAACCTTTTTGTTGCGCCACTTTGTGCTCAGCTTGTTGATGCCAATGGCGAATCGCCTCTTCGCTTTCCCAATATGAAACTGTGATGCCTAAACCCTCACGGGCGGATTCTACGCCCAGAAATCCAGGCATGGTCGCAGCGAGTTCAACCATCCGATCTGCCATCGCGCCGTAGCCATTTTCGCCTTCGGTGCGCAGGCTTGAGAAGATCACCGCGTAGTAAGGAGGTTCAGGAGTTTTTGCCAGCATAATTTTATGAACAGGCGTTCGCCTTTTTTCGCTTTTTATCAACCGGAGTCAGTTGATTTCCCTGCAACTGATACGTGGTCGTTTCAATGTTCAGGCTGTTGTCGGTTTCGTCTGCCACACAGCGTTCGACCTCAAGTTTTCCATCAACAATATTTGATTTAATAATGCCACCTTTGGCTTTGTCTCCGCCTTCGTATTCCGTCACGCGCTGAAGCTTACCTTCTTCTATTGCGTACACTAATCCTCTGGAAAATGCTCCTTCGCCGCCAGTCGTGTAAGTCACATTGACAATTGCTTCGTCTTTGCCGTCTCCATCCAAATCGCCATAAATTGTCTGAACATTATTATCACTGCCTTTGACAGAGGCATCGCCTAATTTGTAGCTCAATTTTTTGAAATTAATAGTGCGAATATCAGTCAACGGGGAAGGGCTGGGACTGGGAGAAATCGAAGGAGACGGCGAAGGAGAAATAGCTTCACTTGGTGACGGCGAAGCTTTTATTCCAGTGTTCGGCACCGAGAGTTTTGCGACTTCGGCTTCGTGGTTACGCAATAAAAAAAAAAGGGTAATCAGCCCCAGCACTACTGCGCCAATTGTTGAGGCGAACAAGATATTACTGGTGCGATGGCTGCGAATAATGCGCTCAGGATCAACATTCTTATAGCCGCATTTCAAGCAAAACGTTGAAGCTTCTGGTAGCTCCGTCCCGCATTTCATACAAAACATATTTCGTGAATTCTCCTGTGAGGTTTTTCTTTTCGGGCAATGACAGTTCTGACAATGTTAGTTTGAAGTTGGAGGTTTTCCTGTGAGCAAGGGTAACAACTTTTCTTCTACTTCATCAAGATAATGCCGCAGATAAGTATTCTCGCCACGTGTTCGCAGGATGTCTAATGAAACTCCGTTCCAGCATTTTTGTTCGCGCTCGAAATCAATTTCTAATTCCTCAACAATTCGCTTTGGATTACGCGCCGGATCAGAAGTGTTTGAAGAATAACGAAGGCGATGAGCTTCTTCACACGGATCAAAATTAAGCCGCTGTCGAATTGCCAAAAGCTGACGTTCTTCTTGTTCGTTCTCGCTATGAAATCCATTTAAAATCCAATTTTCACGTTTAGGATATTGCACAGCAAGTGCCACAGGAAATTGGTCTTCTATTTCAGTAATCGCCTGATGAATCCCTTGCCTTCGCTCTTTCTGACTGTCGAGATCGCGTGATAAAACGAGGGCTATAATTTCTCGATCTGGTTGTTCTGCTTTTATTTTCAGTACAAGGCGAATAGCTTTTCGCGTCACTGCTGTATCAATTCCTTGTGGCTCGTTATTGACATGTCCACGATAACGGGGAAGCCTGTAGTTTTGGTATAAGCTATGAATATTCCTCCATCGAGTACAACTCTGATTACCTTCGATGGAAGTCCACGAACGGCTATGCGGCAGAATAGTTTCATCCAACCAATCAGGGCTTGCTTCAAGCAAGACGCGATCCGCCAGCGCACAAACCATTCGCGCATCTGATTCATTTTCCGCCACCACAATAAACTCAGGCATTCACCGGCTCCGCTGTATTTTCAATGACCCAGTTTTCACCCTCGGCGTCCCATAATTCGCCTGTCGTCAAAACTCCTAAAGCGCGTCCAGCATCAGGATGTTCGCTTAATCGTTTGGTATGACTGACGCCGTCTTGATCCATATCCATCACCCAGACATCTTCTGGTGCAAGCTCATCAATGATGTAAGGCGAATGACTGGTTAGAATAATTTGCTGATCATGTTTTTCGGCGAAGTTTTTGAGCGTTTGCATTAATTGACGTTGTGCAAGGGGATGAAGTCCTGTCTCAATATCTTCAAGTAAAAAGATTTTGCTGTCTGTAGAACCATAAAGCAATGTAAGCAAACCAAGACTCAGCAGGGTTCCTTCACTTATTGAACTAGCTGGTAAGTCATTTGCTGAAACAGTGTCAAAAAATAGTGCTTGCCCGGTTACAGGTCTTTCCTCAGGGACTGGAAAAACTGACTCGCCATACTTGATAGTTTTAGTTTCTTTCAAGATTACTTTAGCGGGTTTTACTCTAACACGTTTAATGGTTGGAACAATTTGCTGCAAGGCCGCAAGAATGAGATCGAACTGCTCTTCGTCCGCACCTTTTAGGTAGGAAATTACTGAGGCCAATCCATGTCCTTCTGAAGTAAACTGGGGTGGTATTTCTTCAGAATAAGACGCAGCGGATAAATTGGAAGAGGTAGCTTTTAAATATTTATATTTTCCTACTTTAAGTAAAGGGGACTGAATTTGACTTCCAAATCGGACGGGAGCTTCGACGTCAATGGGTGTTGCAACGAATCCCTCATCATATCCAATTCCTTCTTCCAATATATCTATCCCACCTTTGATCAAAAATCCCCATGCGGGTATTTTTACGCTGGAATGATTATATTCTGGATAAACTTGTTCCTGGCTTGATGAATATAAAGATGCTTTCCAGTACCTTTCTTGATCTGTTCCTTCCACACATATTTTTAACTGAAAACTATTTTCTCTGATCATTTTGAGTGATGGGTCGAGATATTTATTATCAAAAGAAAACGGAGCAGTGATCGCTTGGGACAAATTATCCATAAGTAATTTGATGGACTGAATCAGATTACTTTTACCTGCACCATTCGGGCCAACAAGTGCAGTCACGCGCCCCGGTTCAATGACCGTATGCGCGTGACTTTTGAAATTCGTGAGTTCGATTTTGGTAATCATCGTTCTCTCCGTCTTACTGACTTTTCGCCTGCTGATTGACTTTCAATTTATCCGCAAAAATCTTGCGGAATTTCTTGATTTTCGGCGCAATCACGTAGCTGCAATATCCGGCGTTTGGATTGTTGACGTAGTATTCCTGATGATATTGTTCAGCCGAATAAAACTCTGAAACTTGCGCGACTTCGGTCACGATGGGGCTGGTGTAGGCTTTGGCTGCCGTCAGTTCGGCGATGAATTTTTCTGCGATTTCTTTTTGTTCGGGCGAGTGATAATAAATTGCAGAACGGTACTGCGTCCCGACGTCATTGCCCTGACGATTTAATGTCGTTGGATCGTGCAGAATGAATAGCACTTCGAGGATTTCACGATAGGAAGTGACTTTGGGATCGAAGGTGATCTGAACGACTTCGGCATGTCCACTGTCGCCGGAAGAAACCTGTTGATAGGTCGGATTTTTGACGTGACCGCCAGTGTATCCAGAGACAGCTTTTTCCACGCCGCGCAATTCATCGAACGGAGCTTCGATGCACCAGAAACACCCGCCCGCTACCGTCGCAATTTCTTTTGTGTTGTCCATTTTTTTGTTTTTATCCTTTTTCTCTGAAGGTTCTTTGGTTTTTTGAATCGGTTCGGTGGCAGTCGCGCTGCATCCCAAAGCTGTTAAGGTTACGAAGCAGATTAAGATCAGAATTTTTTTCATAGCTAGTTTCCTTTGTTTCGTGAAAAAATTAATTCACCAATCAATAATTTAGGAAGGAAATCATTATATCGCAAAAATGCGCTGAAAGATTCCTGTGAGCTTTACGATTTAGATTTTGAGATTTAGATGGAGTTACAAAAATAAACCAGATGCTGAAACCCGCGCCAGAAAATTTCTTTTTCGATTTGTAATCCGTTTTTTTCTGCGACGCGGCGCGAAGGCTCATTTTCAGGGCGGATCATCGAAATCATCCGGCTTCGATGAAGTTGCTGAAAGCCATATTCAAAACAGGCGCGTGCGGCTTCCGGGGCGTAGCCTTTCCCCCAATAATTTCGATTCACGTGATAGCCGACTTCCAGTTCCATCGCTCCGTCAACTTCCTGATGGAGCAGCCCGCAATCACCGATTAATGTTTCTTCACTTTTCAAAATCATCGCCCACAATCCATAGCCGTTTTGCTCATAGCTTTTGAATTGTCTTTCCATCAAAGCGGTCAGCATTTCACGATCCAGCGGCTGCGGATAATACAGCATCGTTTCCGCATCACTCCAAATCAAGAGCATCGCGTCAACATCATTAGGCGTTAGTTCGCGCAAGTAGAGGCGTTCTGTTTCGAGAATCATAATTGGTGCGCCAGCATCTTGCTGGCATTTTTGGGAGGGGGAAACTTGCCAGCAGGATGCTGGCGTACCGCGCTACGGCGTTTTCGGAATCGGAGCGCGTAATTCTACCCGACCTAAAATCTGTCGTGCCAAATCGCGTCCGGCGCGTTGGTAGGAATACGCGCTGACTCGACCGTATTGATCGGCGTAAATGGAAGCGGAACCAAGTCCCAGATTCTTGCCTGTCTTGGGTTCGTAGATCGTGTAGCGGACTTCGTATTGCTGACCAAACGTTTGAAATTCTAACTGAACCACATAAAAACGGTTTTCGTCTTTCGCCATCTTAATGGCGTCGGAGCGGCTCATATTTCCGGTGTCACGAACTTCCAATCCGCGCACTGCACGCAAGAGTTCAATCCGGCAAGCCCCGCGCACATAATCGGCGACACCCATGCCAGCGTTCATGTCCGCCCAATCTGTGCCGAGAATAATGCCGCGTTGTCCGGCTTTCTTTTCTTCTTTCTTCTTGTCGTCTTCGAGGTCTGGTTCAGGCAGGTCAGACTTGGGAAGTTCGGGAGTTTTGGATGGCACAGGAACACCCTGAACAGGAGGAAGGTCAGGTGCTTTTTTTTGTTTGCGACCTGATTGCCCGACGGCGGAAACAGTAAGAAGAGCCAATAAAAATAGAGTGATGATTAGCTTTAAATTTCTCATAAGTACTCCTTTTCGAGGATGGGAAAAATATTCATAGCTCCCCTCCTGTCTTAGGAGGGGGTAGGGGGTGGTCGGAATTTGAATACAGACCACCCCGTCCTTCGGACACCCCTCCTAAAACAGGAGGGGAATTTTTTATCGTTGAATTCGCGCTGATCCGCCTTTGGCAAAAGCGCGAACCTGATCCACCGTTGCCATGGTCGTATCACCGGGGAACGTTGTCAATAAAGCTCCGTGCGCCCAGCCTAATCGTAAAGAATCTTCAGGGGTTTCGCCTGAAAGTAAGCCGTAAATAAAGCCTGCCGCGAAGCCATCTCCGCCGCCGACACGATCTACTACATTCAGCTCACAGGTTGGAGCCACCAACGTTTGACCGTTGATCCAGGTCACTGCGCCCCAGCTATGATGATTGGTGGAATGAACTTCGCGCAACGTCGTCGCCACCGCTTTGATGTTGGGATGCTGCGCGGTAACGCGATCAATCATCGCAAAAAATGTGCTGGGATCAAGCTTGGAAGTGGCATGAACTTCAGGGCCGGGAATTCCTAAACCTAATTGTAAATCTTCTTCGTTTCCGACTAAGACATCTACGTTGTCAACGATGCGGCGCAGCGTCGCTACGGCACGATCTCCGCCGCCGAAGATATTCCAGAGCTTGGCACGGAAGTTCAAATCGAATGACACCATCGCACCTTGTGCTTTAGCAGCTTGCATTCCTTCGATGATTAATTCTGAGGTCGTGGCCGACAGGGCGGCGAAAATTCCGCCGCTGTGAAACCATTTCGCGCCGCCGGAAAAAATTTGATCCCAATCGAAATCGCCCGGTTTTAACTGCGCTGCCGCTTCGTTGGCGCGATTGTAAAACACCACCGGGGCGCGGACTCCGTGTCCCCGGTCGCTCAGGACGGTCGCCATATTCGGACCTGTCACGCCGTCGTGTTTGAAGCGTTTATAGAATCCTTTGACGCCCATCGCTTTGACCCGTTCGGCAATTAAATCGCCAATCGGATAATCCACCATGGCGGAAGCGATGGCGGTATTTAAATCGAAACAATCAGCTAAATTTGCCGCGACGTTGAATTCGCCTCCACTGACGTGAATTGCGCAGTTTGTAGCTTTACGAAAAGGGATAATGCCAGGGTCTAAACGGTGAATAAGGGCGCCGAGAGAAACTAAATCAAGTGCGCCATCCTGACGAATTGGTAAACCGGATGTCATGCTGTGCTCCTTACAAAATAATATTTTGATCGGCAGTTTTGAAATATACCTTGACGATCATTGATGGGACTAATGCTTGAAAAATCTGTTCATTGGCTATCTTTCTGTAACTTTTGTCAGTGACTCTCTGACTTATTTAATAGCCAATTAATTCGATTAACTCAGCATTATGTGGTTCAATTTAACACGAGTCGTATACATCTCATAATTTGTTGGCGATGGTCAATTGTTCAGGCGTTAAATTTTTTCAGGTTTTGAGGTGCGACCAGCAGCAATATTAATTAATTTTACCGATCAGAATTTATGTTATTAGGAATTGATTTTGGCACTACGAGAACAGTTGTGACAGCGGTGAATCGCGGCAACTATCCCATTGTTACTTTTACCAGCGAAGCCGGAGACCCGTGCGAATGGTATCCGTCCGTGTTGGCGACACGCGGCAACGAATGCGCGTTCGGGTTTGAAGCGCTGGCGAAACAGGGCGATCCGAATTGGGCGATCCGTCGTTCCTTTAAACGTGAACTTTCAAGTTTGGGAACCAGCAGCCGCCTGCGCGTTGGCACGCACGAGATGAGTGTTTTTGAATGGGTAACTTCTTTTCTCGAACAGTTGCATCACGATTTGCGCCATCACTCCAACCTGACTTTGAAGAAAAAAGAAAAGCTCGAAGCGATGATTTCAGTGCCGGCGAACGCGAACAGCAATCAGCGCTTCATCACACTGGAAGCCTTTCGCCGCGCCGGTTTTATTGTGCGTGGAATGATGAACGAACCGTCAGCGGCGGGCATTGAATACGCCCATCACATTCTGGGGGCCGAAGCGAAAATCAAGCGTGAACATTTATTAGTGTACGATTTAGGCGGCGGCACTTTTGATTCGGCAGTGATTAGTTTAATGGATCATTCGCATGAAGTTTTAAGTAATGAGGGCATCGGAAAGTTAGGCGGCGACAACTTCGATGTGCTGTTATTAAACCTCGCGCTCAAGCAGGCCGGGATTGAAAATCTTTCCGATTCGCAACTCGTTCCGTTGCTCGAAGAATGCCGCGAGAAAAAAGAAAGTTTGCGACCGAATACTAAAAAAATCGTCCTTGATATGGGGCGGGGAATTCCGGGAGCCGAAGAAGTCGTCGTCTTAACCAGTGATTTTTATGAAGCCTGTCGTCCGTTGATTGAAAGCACTTTGGATGCGATGGGACGCGCCATTGAAAAAGGTTTGGGCGATGCGGAAATAGATTTGAAATCGCTGGCGGCGGTGTATCTGGTGGGCGGATCAAGCGATTTTCCTCCGGTGGCGCGTTTGTTGAAAGAACGTTACGGCAAACTCGTTAAGCGTTCGCTTTATCCGCATGCTTCCGTTGCCATTGGCTTGGCCGTAGCCGCTGACACCGAAGCCGGACATACTCTGCGTGAACGCTTCACGCGGCATTTTGGTGTCTGGCGTGAATTTGAATCCGGTCGCCAGATTGCGTTCGATAATTTGTTTGCCAAAGACACCGTCTTACCGGGCAAAGGCGAAGCCAAATTAATTCTGCAACGTCGTTATATTCCCGCGCATAACGTCGGACATTTTCGCTATCTTGAATGCAGTGGATTGGATGAACATTCCCAGCCGCAGGGCGACATTACGCGCTGGGATGAAATTTATTTCCCCTTCGATCCGGCTGTGCGTGACGAAGCGGATTTGTCCATCATCCCCGTCGCCCGCGCTTCCGGTTTGCATAACTTAATCGAAGAAACCTACACCTGTGATTCCAATGGAATTATTGAGGTCGAGATAAAAGATTTGACGAATCAATTTAGCCGTAGCTTTATGTTACGAAGTCAATAATTGTCAGGAGGTCAACACCCTCCCGGCTAACTATCAACAACGATATTTGTTTCCCCCCAACATTTTATGGCTGCATCTATCCTCCCCATTGCGAATGACCAATATCGGACTGATTCGGTCAGCTCCTTGATGCGTAACGAGGCGGTTTTACAAACCTTCAGTTTTATCAAAATTTCAGCGTCCGAATTTACCGATGAGCAAATTCGGATTTGTGAAATCCCCGCTCCTCCGTTTCAGGAAGAACTGCGTGGACAATACATCGCGTCTCGTTTTCGTGAGCTTGGATTATCCGATGTTCACACTGATACCGAAGGCAATGTGATCGGCTTTTATCACGGCGACATCGAAGGACAATTAGTGGTGGTTTCTGCCCATCTGGACACCGTTTTTCCTGCCGAGACTGATTTTAAAGTTAAGAGATTCTCCAATAAAATTCTGGCTCCGGGGATCGGTGATAATGCTTCAGGCTTAGCCGCGATGATCGCCATGATCCGGTTATTGAATGTCGGAAATTTCAAGCTGCGGGGATCAATTGCTTTTGTGGCGACAGTGGGCGAAGAAGGCGAAGGCGATTTGCGCGGCGCGAAGCATTTATTTTACACCGGAACGCTCAGCGGAAAAATCTCGCAGTTCATTTCGTTTGACGGCCCGGGCAATGATTTTATTACGCATCAGGCATTGGGTTCGCGGCGGTATCGCATTGCCTTTGAAGGCCCCGGCGGCCACAGTTGGACAGATTTTGGAACCGTGAATCCTGCCCATGCCATCGGACGTGCGATTGCCCGACTCGCCGAATTTCCAGTCCCGCAGAATCCGCGTACGACTTACAATGTCGGTCGAATTGAAGGCGGAACTTCGGTGAATGTGATTCCCGAACGCGCCAGCTTTGACGTAGACATTCGCTCCACCGATGAATATGAATTATCGCGCGTCGAAGACTTTCTGCTCTCTTCGGTCAATCAGGCGATGCGCTCAGAAAATTCTTTGCGAGCCGGTGCGCATCACAGCTTGAGGCTGGATGTGAACCTGATCGGACATCGCCCGTCAGGTGAAACCTCCGAGCATACGCCACTCGTGCAAACAGCTATCGAAGCGACCAAAGCCGTCGGCGTTCAGCCCTGGCTGAATTGCGCTTCGACGGACGCGAATATTCCCATCAGCCTCGGCATTCAAGCCATCACCATCGGAGCCGGAGGCAAAGGCGGCGACGCCCATCGCCTGACCGAATGGTATGAGCCAACCGGCAGAGACCTCGGTTATCAGCGAGCCTTATTGTTGATTTTGGCGACGGCGGGATTGCGGTAGGCGATAGGTGTCCGTCAATTTAGTCTTCGAAAGTTTCGATAGGTGGATGTTTTTGTGCGGCGTAAAGCACCTCGCGCAAATTGATTACTTCAGAGCGATTCATTTGTAACGCTTCGACGGTTGCCCTTCCCGTGGCTGTTAATCCGACAATCAAACTTGCGTCTTCATTCCACGCAAAATGGTCATCCCAGTTTTGTAGACGCGGATGAAATGATGAAATAATGAAGTGATTTTGTTTGTAATCGCATCTGGCGCGAATTCTTTAGTGTATTTATGCCCGTTACAACCCTGACATGCAAAAGCAAGATTTTCGGCTGTGGTGGAACCACCGGCAATGCGCGGCTTGATATGTTCGACTGAAAATGGTTGCGGAGAAAAACGGGCTTGGCTGCGACAATATTCGCAAACTTTTCAGGCGCGTAACTGCACCAGCCGTCGCAATCCAGCCGGAATATATTTGTTAGACATGATGATTACGCGTAGTCAGGGAATTCAATCCCTAATTGTTCCATCACCACTGTCAACGTGACGCCACGCAATTGAGCTAATTGAGCTAGTGATTTCATCCGTTTGACATGTAAGGCTTCAAGACGTTGCTGCAAGATCAACAATTCCTGATATTCATCAGCGGTGAGCGTTTCTTCTGTTCGCTTTTCACCTAATTCTACGAGCCTCTTTCGTTCTACTTGAGATAATGATTGATTGATCGTAGCAAAGAGTGCCGATTCGTCAGCCTTGAGTATTGGCGCATGGCGACGCGCACGAAAGGCTGTCACTTCATCAGCGAAACGATCTAGTTCCGCGAGGCTTAATTGCTCAATGACTTGCGAGAGCTGTGGATTTGAGATTTGCTGAATATTTTGCGCCATAAGAAGTTTCTCCTTATCGCTGGCATGCTCTCATGCACAGGGAGCACAAATCAATAACGTTTCAAAAACAATGACGAATTTGATTGATCCGCGCTGATTCTTTTATCCCTTCACACACACCACCTGCTTCAACGTATGCGCAATTTCCACCAAATCATGTTGCGCATTCATCACCGCTTCGATGTCTTTGTACGCCGCCGGAGTTTCGTCAATCACGTCTTCGTCCTTTCGGCATTCAACGCCTTCGGTAGCTTTCGCGTGATCCGCTGTAGTGAATCTGCGCTTGGCTTCGTTGCGCGACATCGCACGACCTGCGCCGTGGCTGCACGAATTGAAGCTTTCGGGATTTCCAAGTCCGCGCACGATGTATGAACGTGCGCCCATCGAACCGGGAATAATCCCGTAATCGCCGAGCGCGGCACGTACTGCGCCTTTGCGCGTCACCAGCACTTCTTCGCCGTAATGCGTTTCGCGGGCGACGTAGTTGTGATGGCAATTGACGACTTGCAATTCGGCTTTGAATGGCTTCACTTCGCCGCTGTCCGTGATGGCGTCAATTAATTGTTCCATCATCAGCTTGCGGTTGTACATCGCAAAATCCTGCGCCCAACTGACGGCGTGAACGTAATCATCGAAATGCTCCGTGCCTTCGTTGAAGTACGCGAGGTCTTTGTCAGGCAAATTCGCAATATGATTTCGCATATCGTTTTTCGCCATTTCAATGAAGAACGTGCCGATGCGATTGCCTACGCCGCGTGATCCGCTGTGCAACATGAACCAGACTTTATCGGATTCATCGAGGCAGACTTCAATAAAATGATTTCCACTACCAAGCGTACCCAGGTGATTGATCGTATTGCCACGATCCAGCTTCGGAAATTTTTCGCAAATTTCTCTGTAGCCAATTTCCAACTGCGCCCATACACCTTTTTGACGTTTCGGGATTTCTCCCCATCCGCCCTTATCGCGCCGTCCACCGTGATCGGTACGCCCGTGCGGAATCGCTTGTTCAATCGCCTTACGAATCTTGCGGAGGTTGTCCGGCAAATCATTTGCGGTCAATGAAGTCTGTATTGCGGCGAGTCCACAGCCAATATCAACACCAACAGAAGCTGGGATAATCGCAGCCTTCGTTGCAATCACGCTGCCGATAGTGGCTCCAATTCCGAGATGTACGTCTGGCATTGCGGCTACCCATTTGAAAACAATCGGTAGCTTGGCGATATTTTGCAGTTGACGTTTTGCTTCATCTTCCATCTTGACGCCTTTTGTCCAGGCTTTGATGGGAACGCTGTTGGTTGTTTCGATGAGGTTGTATGTTGTGTTTGCCATATTTTTGTACTTCTAGCTAACCATTCCGTAGCCGCCATAATCTCAGGCTGATACTTTTTTCGCTACGACCAAGCACTGTCATTGATTCCTTGATTAAATGACTAAGAATGAACGAGTCTTCTTCAGAAGACCAAAATTTTCGATTATCAATTTTTTTCATTGAATGAGGTCTGACCCATTCAGTCACTTGTCTGGCTTTCTCAATTTTTCGAGGTAATCCAAGACACCCTTTGTAATACATTGACGCCGTGAGAACTTGAGCATCTTCTTTGTAAACAGCTACGTTATAGACACCATCTCTAATGTTCCTTGAAGTGGTTTTTAATTTGCCCGTAACTTCTTCAATAAAACTGATGAAGCCTTTAGCCAGTGCCGTGCTATCGGTTGTGAGTGATAAGAACGGAAATCCATTTGCAGTTAAGCCCAAAGCACCATCTGCATCAATTATCCCACGATAATAATCAAGCTTAGAGAAGTTAACTTGTGGTGGAGCGATTACACTGGACTTTTGCCCTTCTGGCATTCCAAGCGCAATAAGCTGTTGGCGAAACTCAAAGCTATAAACTGTCCATTGTGCTGACTTATAAGCATCCTTAAAGTTCGTCTTTCTCGTTCGCTCCGTGACGGATGAGAAATAAGGAATCAGCTCTGCAAACTTTTCTAGGAGACATTTATCCTGCCAGCCAAGTTCAATTGCTAACGATCCTTTCTGTCCTTTGATTCGACGTAAGTGACCATCGGCTTGGATAAAGCCGAAAAGATACGCATATTGAGGGCTGCTCAAGTTCATGTGATTTATTTAGAAATCGGAAGCGCGACAGGGCTGCGAGAAATCATAATATTTCTGCCGTATAGTCTTCGTCAATTTCTTCTGCAATCTCTCTGAGGTCATCAATATGCTTTTTTATGAAGAATATGAAAATCTCTGCGTCTTCGTTATTGAGCTTCGATGTACTCGGTGATGAGAAATATTCCTTTAGCGCGTTAAGCGGATACAAAATACGGCGAACCTCATATTCAACGGTATCATGAGCCTCAAGTATCCCTCGCCTAGTCATCTCATCTCTGAACTTTGTTAGTACATTAGAAATAAGCTCAACGTGCATTCCTCCATATTCTGTGAGTGTATCCTTCCCAATACTTTCATAAATTTTCTCGAAGTAGTAACCCAAGGTTTGCGGGAAAATATGAGCGAGCTTCACTTCTCTATATGTTTGACGGTGTTCCATTTCCTCTTCCTTTAGTTTCTCTATTACATTCTTGAGTGTCGCGTTTAAGATTTCAGTTTGAGATTTAATCAACTCCAGCACGTCAACCGTAATATACTTGTTAGTGCCATCTGAATAATTGGTCATCAAGTCGAATGTTGTGTGACTCATGGAAATCCTAGATATGAAATTAAAGGATTTGTCCTTGCCTCGTTTTGTCGGATGCCCAACAGAATTATTTCTGATTTCTCGAATCTCATTTAGTTTTTCATCTGGCGTATACGGAATAGTTAACGCTTCAGCAAGATGCTCGACGGCATCTTGCTGAACGAACAAAACTTGGAGGATACCGTAAAGGATCAAGTACTTTTTGCCATGATCGTCAGGTTCTTCACTCTCTTCATACGCTCTTACAGCAAGTGTCGTATCGCCAATTACATCAAGCGAGCTGCACAACTTACTCCATCTAGCTGTATTTTGTAGCAGTATGTGCTGTTTTCTTGGGTTATTAATCAAATCGCGTATTTGCGACTCTAATTCATGCGTATTACTCATAAATAATTTTATTAGACTCGAACCGACAACCGTCTTGCGACGTACAGATAGTTTGGAAAACGCGATTCCCTTGCTTGTTTTTCCCCGCCTGAAAAATCAGGCCGCTATAGGTTCTGCCTCAACCTCTATCCGTGACCGCCACACAATCGTTTTTGGTGCGCCTCTTCCTTTTCGGCGACGCGAGCGTATTGTCATCGTTTTAGATAATTCATCAATCTTTTTTTCAAACGGCAGGCATTCAGCCTCCCTTGTTTTCAAGCCCCGAAGTGGGCGAGATACAATAGCCCAGGGCATCGCCCTGGGTGAATGATACCGTGAGCCACAAGCCCTGCAAGGGCGAGATACCAATCAATTATTTCGCCCATTCAGGGCTTGCAAAATATTTATTGTGCTTCCCAGGGCGATGCCCTGGGCTATTGCATCCCGCTCTTTCAGAGCTTTAAGGCGACACTTCTACGCAATGAAAATATTTCAATCATTCCCTAAAAATAATGGTCGCGCTGTGATCCGTCGTAACGTCCGGCGCGCAGGCAACAGTTTTTGAAACCGACGATTCGAACCGCAGGGACAAGGATCATTACGACCGAGTTTTTCGAGTAGCTCTTTGTCGCCGTGAACGATGCGGATGCCGCGTTTGACGTTGGTTTCAGAAGGGAATCCCCGTCTGCGTTTGCTGGTTCGTTCGCTGAAAAAAGGATTCGTCGAAATTAGTTATTCTTGCCATATCAACCTCAATTTTTTGTGTGTCGCGCAGAACGAACTATATTCAGAGTTCGCGCTCTTGCGTGTTTCATTTGTAGCGTGAAGTAAAACCACGCTGAAGCGTGAACTCCGAACGCCTGATTTTCAAAGAATTCAATTAACACGGCGACAAGGATTTGAGAAACGTTTTTTGAGCTATTGCTGTTACCAGCAAGCGGAAATTGAATCCGCAACCTTCCGTATCGCTACGGACGCTCTACCATGTAGTTCCTCTGGCATTCGCCGATGGATGAGTTTCGAGTTTTGGGTTTTGAGTTTCGCGGTACATTCCTCGAAACCTAAAACTTGAAACTCGAAACAAATTTAATGACGACAAGTGAGTGTGAAACGTTGTTGTTGCTCTATCTCCTGAGCTACTGCGCTTTCACGCAGGCAGGGATTCGCACCCTGCGACCCACAAGTTAGATGTAGTTCCACTAGCATTCGTCACTAAGATAGTTTCGAGTTTCGAGTTTTGGGTTTCGAGGTGCTCTCCCCGAAACGCAAAACTCGAAACTAAATTTTTACGACGACAAGAAGTGATGAAACGTTTTCGCGCTCTACTACTGAGCTACTGCCCCATAAGTTTGGTGGAGCAGGCGGGATTCGCACCCGCGACCTAGTCATTGAAAGATGTAGTTCCATCGGGCATTCGTCGTAAGTTAGTTAAAAGTGATGAGCAATGAGTGATGAGTTTTTTCTCAAAACTCGGAGCTATTTTTTATGGCGACAAAATCGGTGAGAGTTCTCCCCCGTAAATGGAGGAGGCGGGGGTCGAACCCGCTATAACCAATGTACTCCCAACCAGCATTCGCCAGGATGTAAAGTCTATCGAGTCTGTTGAGTCCATAGAGTCTGGCGAGTCACTTGTCGTGACGACTCCAAAGACTCTACGGACTCTAAGACTTCATAGACTCACATTTTCAATCACGCCGATCCAATGATCTGCGCCGATTTTTCCGCTGGCGAATTCGGCAATGACTTCAAAAACCTGATCGGAAAATCCGCCAATGTTCATGATGTCGGTGCTTTCTTTCGCCTGCGTAGTTCCGTACGGTTGAATGTCAATGCATACCATTTTGGCGTTAGCATTACGCGCTTTGAACTGCTTCCATTCTTCCATCGTCTGCGTTGCGCCGTAGCGTTTTGAATCTACCCACGATTCGTTATCCGAAACGTAGATGATTAAATCTCCGCTGGCTTTGCGTTTGTTCAGTGCTGCCAACGGTGCGCTGCAATTGGTTCCACCTGAAGGCAGGTTCGCCAATTTCTGTGCATTCGTCATCACACTGTCACGCGGATTCAACGTAGCTTTCACCACTTCGTCCGAGAACGGAATGACTTCAGCATTTGGATTTTTGCGCAGGATCGCAGCAGCTACGAGAGCAGCTACGTCAATGCAACGAACCTTGCTGGTTGCGCCTTTGCGATGACCAGTCACGGGGGATTGCATCGAGCCTGACACGTCAGGGCAAACATAAATTTTGCCGTTGAATTCAGGCACGTTGCTGATGGAAATTTCCATCGCATCCTGCAATGCTTCACGCACGACAGCAGGAACGTCTTCACTGGCGTTTGTGTACGCCGTCATTAACTGATACGGGAACACGCGAGCTTTTTTAATGGCGTGAGAATCACGTAAGCGATTCGCAATCAATTCAGGCATTCCGTCCTGCGAGAAAACGTCGTGACGCAGAAACGTATTCAGATTCATGCGCGTCATTTGCCACGGTGCGGTTCGCGCAATTGCAGCCCATTCGTATTTGCTGAGTTCAAGCGAAGTCAACATTTGGAATGGCACATTCGGAATTTCCGCACGATCCCCCTGTTTGAATTTTTCGTAAGTTTTCACCAGCGCAGGCAATTCGTCAGCGTTGATGTCGCGTCCGATGAAATATCCAAATAATGCCTCACGGCTTTTGCTGTTGGGCGTTGGATGAATCATCTTCACAATGTCAGCGAACGAAGGCGCAGCTCCGATGGAAGCTTTGAAAACAGCTTCGTCATCGCGTGAAGCGAACCATTCGCGGATCAAACGTTTTGGTGCAGAGCCGAGCGATTTACGACCAACCACACCAGAGCGCAAAATTTGCACAAAGGTGCGCAGCATTTTCCCGCTATCAATGACACGTGGAAAAATTGCTTCGAGTAACTTCACGTCACGCATGGCGAGGATGGCGCACAGCAACGCGGGCATATCTTTCATGAAGCCGCGCTGACGCGCAAAAATTGCCGTTTGCGCAATGAATTTCGGTTCAAGTTCCTGACAAAGCGCAATCACTTTGGCAAGCTGTTCTTCGGCCTCGGCGTAAAAAGTCGAATTCAAACACCCGGTCGCAGCGTACTGCGCGAGCATCTGTTTGGGCGTGAAGGTGTATGCCTGACCGCACGCTTCGTTGACAGTATCGGTTTTCGGCAGTAACTTACCGATGATTGAAGTAAACAAATTCTTGTTTGCCATAACGTGTAAATCTCCTCTTCGGACAATATTTGCCAGGACAATTTTTTAAGGAATTTCCCGGCTTGTTCATTCCGACGCTGTTAGTAATGCGAGAGCCGTGCCAGAATGATTCTGAATGGATTTGATAACGGTAAAGCATTGATAAAAAACAGGATGAGGATAAATAGCGGATTTGCACAGTAAAAACTCTAAGCGTGAAATTGATTTTAAAAGATAAGAAATTAGATTATATTCTAAGGCTGAACGATGCGATGAATTATGATTCGTGTTCAGTATAGATTTGAAAGGAACCCCGCATGACTAATTTCAACTGGCTTCTGGATGGAAGCATCGTCGGCGTCTATTTGTTGATTACGATGATCGCCGGACTTTGGGTGCGTAAGTACGTTGGCAAGGTCGAACATTTTTTGGTCGCCGGACGTGAGATGGATTTATTTCTTGGCATCGCATCGCTGGCAGCTACGGAGTTCGGCATCGTGACTTGTATGTACACGGCGCAGAACGGCTACAAATTTGGTTTTGCCGGAGCGACTCCCGGAATCCTGATGGCGGCTGCGATGTTGATTGTCGGGCTGACGGGGTTTTGCATTAAGCCGTTACGCGATTCGGGCGTGATGACTTTGCCGGAATTGATTGATAAAAAATTCGGGCCGAATATTCGCTGGGCGGCGGGAGTCGTGATCGTTCTCGGCGGCTTGTTGAATATGGGAGTTTTCCTGCGCGTCGGTGGGCAGTTTCTGGTTTTAGTCGCGGGAATGGACGTTCGATATTTAGAAGTGATGATGACGGCGTTGTTGATTGGCGTGGCAGTCTACACAATCCTCGGCGGAATGCTGTCAGTTTTGGTGACGGACTTCCTGCAATTCATTGTGATGAGTGCCGGATTGATTGCGGTGACGGTTTTAATTTTGGTCAATGTCGGATGGGAAAAATTGGTGACGACAGTTGAAGTCAATTACGGCGCGGCGGGCTTCAATCCATTTATCAATCCTGAAATGGGATGGGGCTATGTGGTCTTCAATGCGTTGCTGAATACGGCAGCGGTGTTGACGTGGCAGACAACCATTGCGCGGGTGTTGGCGGCGAAAAATACGGAGACCGGACGAAAAATTTATACGCGGACAAGTTTCTTTTTTGTCTGCCGATTTTTGATCCCGGGTATTTGGGGAATCGCGGCGCTGGCGGCTTTGGGGCCGCAGGTTGATTCGCTCGAAGCGATGCCGAAATATCTGGCAGTGGCGGTTCCGGCGGGCTTGATGGGATTGCTCGTAGCGGCCATGTTGGCGGCGGATATGTCCACGGATTCCTCTTATATGTTGTCGTGGGGAAGCGTGATTTATAACGATATTATGGCTCCATTTCACAAGGGGCAATGGTCAGAGAAAAAGGGTTTGCTGATTAACCGTTTCATCGTCGCCATCATCGGCGTTTTCCTGCTGATTTACGGATTATGGTACAAGCTGGAAGGCGGCTTGTGGGATTATCTGACGTTGACGGGAACAATTTATCTGGCGAGTATTTCGGTTTTGCTCATTGCGTGTTGTTACTGGGATCGTGCGAATAGCTGGGGCGCGGCGGCGGCGATTGTGGTCAGTGCGGTTATTCCGGTGGCATATTTGGTGATGGAAAAAATGGACAGTACCAAAGCCTTTACGAAAAGTGTCGGCCCGCATTATTCAGGCATCGCAGCCTTTGCTGGTGCGGCTCTGGCGATGATCATCGGATCATTAATCAAACCGCAGGCACAGAAAAATTAAGGAGGATCATCATGGGAAATCATTGGTTTTGGTTTTTATTGACGATGGCTTGTGTCATCTGGTATTCGACCGTCACCGTGTATGTGGCGATCAAAGGCGCAGCCGATATTAAAGGGATGCTGGCAAGATTGTCGGAAAATTACGGCGAAGATAAGGAATAAATATTTTCCGTCATCGTCGCAGCACGACGTCTGAATTTAGCCGTGTGGTTTCAACCCACGGTAACGCGGTGTTTAGATTTTCCGTCGCGTCAGCGACGATTGAAAGAAATATTAATTTCAGCCGTCGCTGACGCGACGAAAAAATAAAATGTAAACGTCTACCGTGGGTTAAAACGCCACGGCTAAAGTCAGGCGTCGCGCTGCGACGGGGAATGAAAACACCCACTCAATAGACTTCACTTTTTTCTCATGCCGCAAAAACGAACAGTAGTTTTTGGAATCCTCGGAATTAAAAAAGATTCCGGCAAAGGTGTTGCACGCCGGGAGAAATGGCGTCCGACAATTGCGCTTTGTTCGCACGAAGATTTGCTCATCCATCGCTTTGAATTATTAACCCAGCCGACCCATCACGAATTAGCCAAACAAATTATCGCTGACATCAAAGACGTTTCTCCTGAAACTGAGATCAAGACGCATCTGGTACAATTTGATGACGCATGGGACTTTGAAGAAGTCTACGGGCAATTACACGATTTTTTCCGTAATTATTCCTTCAAGCCGGACAAGGAAGATTATCTGGTGCATCTTTCGACGGGGACGCATACACTTCAGATTTGCCTGTTTTTATTAACTGAATCGCGTCATTTGCCCGGACAATTGATTCAAACTTCACCGCCGAAATATCGTCGCGGAAAGGTGAGTGATCCGGGCACGTACAACATTATTGATTTGGATTTATCGAAGTACGGCTTACTGACTTCGCGCTTTCAGCAGGAGCAAAAAGAAGCGACTTCGTTTTTGAAATCCGGCATCGAAACGCGCAACAAACAATTCAATAAATTAATTGCCCGCATCGAACAGGTAGCGATTGCTTCACGCGATCCGCTGTTATTAATGGGGCCGACGGGAGCAGGAAAATCACGATTGGCGAAACGTATCTTCGCCCTAAAAAAAGCCAGACATCAGATGAGCGGAAATTTTGTCGAAGTGAATTGCGCGACGATTCGCGGCGACGGTGCAATGTCAGCTTTGTTCGGGCATATCAAGGGCGCGTTCACGGGTGCGATCAATCCACGTGACGGTCATCTTCGTGCGGCGAATAATGGCGTTCTATTTTTAGATGAAATCGGCGAGCTGGGATTAGACGAACAGGCGATGTTGCTGCGTGCGCTGGAAGACAAAGTATTTCTGCCACTCGGCTCCGACAAAGAAGTCAAAAGCGAATTTCAATTAATTGCCGGAACCAACCGCGATTTATCGGAACGCGTAAGCAGCGGAAAATTCCGCGATGATCTGTTGGCGCGAATAAATTTATGGACATTTAGCTTGCCATCCTTGCGCGAACGCAAAGAAGACATCGAACCGAATTTGCAATTTGAACTGGATCAATTCGCCGAACGCAACGGGACGCGGGTGACGTTCAGCCGCGAAGCTTTGAATCATTTTGTAAAATTCGCAACGTCGAACGAAGCCAGTTGGAACGGGAATTTTCGTGATTTAAATGGCGCGATTATTCGGATGGCGACATTCGCCGAAAGCGGCAGAATTTCAGTGGAAGTTGTGAACGAAGAAATTGAACGGCTTCGTGCTGCGTGGCAAAATTCCAGCGCGACGTTTGGCGAAGGTTTGGAAAATTTATTGGATGAAAATGTGATTGCGGAACTAGATTTATTTGATCGAATGCAGCTCCTGAAGGTGATTGAAATTTGTCGTGAATCGCGTTCGCTTTCTGAAGCCGGACGCAAACTGTTTCATTCTTCCCGTGAACAGAAAAAAACTGCCAACGATGCAGATCGGTTGCGAAAATATTTGATGAGATTTGGATTGCGTTGGGAAGGAATTAAAGAATAGACCGCTGATGACGCGGATTTGGCAGGTTTTCGCGGATTTGATTTTTGAGCTTAATCAATAAGGAAAATGAGGCTAACGTGAAAAAACATAACAGCGATAGAGTTTCTTTATCTCGCCGTGAGTTGATTCGCGGCTCGGCTTGTGCGGTAACTACTGCTGCGCTTTCGGCAATCCCCAATATTGCGAAAACGATTTCTGAAACTGGAAAAGAAGTTGTCCATGAATTTCCTCTTGGTACGGTGCACTTGACGGGCGGATTGCTCAAACAACAATCTGATCGTATTCACGCGCATTATCTGGCGTTATCTAATGACCGATTACTGAAGGTTTTTCGGCAACGGGTTGGGCTACCAGCTCCCGGCGCAGATATGGGTGGTTGGTATGACACGAACGGATTCGTGCCGGGGCTGACGCTGGGGCAATATATTTCAGGCTTGGCGCGGATAGGGGCAGCCACCGGAGATGAAAATTGTCATCATAAAGTTCGCGCTCTGGTGGCGGGCTTTGGTGAGTTTCTATCGCAGACGGAAAATCCTTATGCGGGTCAGGGAGCAGAAAAAATGTGGGCGGCGTATGTAATGGATAAATACGTTGTCGGGTTGGTAGATGCCTATCGGCTGAGCGGAGTCGAGCAGGCGAAAAAAATGCTTCCCGAAGTCATTCAGAAATGTCGTCCTTTTATTTCTCCGGTCAGCAAAGATCGCATCGGGAAAAAAGATCCGCCTTATGATGAAACGTATGTGTTGCCAGAAAACCTCTTCGCTGCTGCTGAAATTACGGGTGACAGCAAATATTACGACCTCGCTGTTCATTATTTGTTAGACCGCGAATGGTTCGATCCGCTGGCGGCAGGGAAAAATGTATTGCCGACTAAACACGCATACAGTCATACGATTGCGCTGAGTTCAGGCGGGCAGGCATATCTGTCAACAGGGAATTCCAAATACAAAAAAGCACTGGAAAATGCGTGGCGATTTATGGAAGTGCAGCGTTTTGCTTCGGGCGGCTGGGGGCCGGAAGAGCAATTTGTAGAACCCGGTCAGGGAAAATTATTTGAAAGTTTGTCGAATTCTACTGCACATTTTGAAACACCCTGCGGTGCGTATGCTGATATAAAATTAGCGCGTTACTTAATTCGCCTGACAGGTGATTCTCGCTATGCCGACGGGTTGGAGCGAACGCTTTACAATACAATTCTTGCTACGCGTTTACCTGATAGCGATGGCGGGTATTCGTACTATTCAAATTATGGAACCAATGCCATCAAGAAATATTATCACCGCAAATGGCCTTGCTGTTCGGGCACGTTAATACAGGGCGTAGCCGATTATGTGCGCAATATTTATTTTCACGATGAAGATTCGTTGTACGTGAATTTATTTGCTTCTTCGACCGTTCGCTGGAAGCGGTTGAGCGGCACTGTTTTGATGGAACAAACAACAAATTATCCAGGCGAAGATACCAGCCGAATGGTTATTCGCTCAGGCGGTAAATTTGCGCTCAAAGTGCGAATTCCCGCGTGGAGCAGCAATGCTACCATTCGCGTCAATGGTCGTGCGGCAACTATTGCCAAAGCTGGTCAATATGCCGTGATGGAGCGTAATTGGAAAACTGGCGATACGATTGAAATTATAATCCCGCAACCTTTACGAACGCTGGCGATTGACGAAAGTCATCCTGACATCGTTGCGATGATGCGTGGAGCAGTGATGTATGTTGGAATTAATCCGTGGGAAGGATTAGCAGAAACAGCCGTAGCAATTCCTTCAGCACTAAGTGCAGTTAAGAGCACTGACACTTATGCGATGCGCGTTAATAATCAGGATTTAGTTTTTGTACCTTATTTTGATGTGCAACTGGAAAGCTACCAGACATATTTCAAGATAAAGTGAGAAAAACTATTTTCTACTGCCGGGTTTGATCGCAGTTGTTCCTTCCTGGCACATCGGACATTCTTCAGCTTTGTAACTTGGTACTTCCAGCGTCGCCAGCGCATGACGCGGTACGCCTAAATCTACTGCGCCGTTGCTACGGTCAATTAATGAACCTGCTCCCACAACTATGCCGCCGAGAGCGTTGACGACTTCCATGACTTCACGGGTCGAGCCTCCGGTGGTGACGACATCTTCCACAACAAAACATTTTTCGCCGGAAGCGATTTGAAATCCGCGCCGCAGCGTCATTGTTTCCTGTCGTTCGGTGAATAAAGCTCGAACGCCGAGGGCGCGGGCGACTTCGTGCGCGACTACGACGCCGCCGAGAGCGGGCGCGATGACTAAATCAATGTGTCCAATGCGTTCATCGGCTTTGGCTTTGGCAGCTAAAATGGAACAGAGCTTTTCCGCCGTCGCGGGATTTTGCATGACTAAGGCGCATTGTAAATAACGCGAACTGTGCAAGCCGGAGGAGAGTAAAAAATGTCCGGTGAGTAACGCGCCGCTGTCGGAAAATATTTGTAAAACTTCTTCGTTAGTCATCTTGATTATAGAATTTTTTTGAACCACAAAAAGCGCAAAAGACGCAAAAAAGAAATTCAAGGTGTCTGTGCTTTTTGCGCTTCTTGTGGTTTCACTTTTTATTCGTTCGTAAATTTTCGTACAACTAAAGCCGAATTTTTCGATCCAAAGCCAATGCAATTGCACAGCGCAGTTTTGATTTCTCCAGCGCGTGATTGGTTTGGAACGTAGTCCAGATCGCATTCGGGATCGGCTTCATCAAGGTTAATCGTCGGCGGCAGGAATCCGTTCATCATTCCGCCAATGGTCGCAGCTAAGCCTGCGGCTCCTGACGCGCCTTGCGGATGCCCGATTAATGATTTCGTTGCACTCATCGGAATTTTGTACGCCGTATCGCCAAATGCAATTTTAATGGCGCGTGTTTCAATGCGGTCATTCAAATCTGTCGCTGTACCGTGCAGGTTAATGTAATCAATTTCATCAATGGAAACTCCGGCATCAGCAAGAGCCATTCCCATTGCACGGGCGGGTTCAATTCCTGATTCATCAAGACGCACACGATGATGCGCATCGCAGGTTGAGCCGTAGCCAATAATTTCGGCATAAATCCTGGCTCCACGATTCACGGCGTGTTCGTATTCTTCTAAGACAAATAGATAAGAACCTTCGCCCACGACAAATCCATCACGTCCTTTGCAAAATGGACGGGAAGCGCGATGCGGTTCTTCATTCCATGAAGGCGTCATCAGCCTCATCATGCAGAAGCCAAGCATAATACTGTGCGCGAGCGGAGCATCTACGCCACCGGAAAGAATCGTTTTGATTTTGCCGAGCTGAATATTTTGGACTGCGTAATTCAACGCATCAGTCGAAGACGTACAACCCGTCGAAACCAAGTGGCTGAATCCTTTTAATCCATACGCCATGGAAATTTCGCTGGGTAGCGAACCCGGCGTTGCAGTTGGAATAGAATAGATACTGGCTTTCTTGGCTTCGTTTTCAAAATAGTAGCGATATTGTTTCTCAACGAAACTTAAACTGGCGCCACCGCTGCCGAGAACTACGCCAATGCCTCGGCGATCATCCAGTTCCATTTCTTTTGGATTGATTCCCGCATCTGCAAAAGCTAATCCTGCGCCTGCAATTCCGTACGCGACTGCTGGAGAAACATGCTGACGGTCTTTGGGGGGGATGAAATCATCTGCATTGAAATTTCGGACTTCGCCGGCAATACGCACCGGTAAATCAGAAACATCAAATCTAGTAATAGGGCTGACACCGCTGATGCCTGCCTGAATGGATTGCCAGTATAAATCTTTGCCTGAACCGTACGGGCTGATGCTGCCGATTCCCGTGATAACTACGCGACGTAGCATTTGATTAGATGCCATAGTGAATTTGGACCTCAGAATTATTAGATGTACGACCTGCTAAATATACAAGCTAACACCTTTGACTGCAAAATGATTGGGAATGAAAAATGAGAAGTTAAATTGAAGATTATCCGAAAAGTGATGTCAACATTTGATGACACTGCTTCAAGGTGTCATCAAATGTTGACTGTGACAAAAAATGTCTGTCATCTTTTGGAGACACTAGGATAGATCAAAAAGCCAGCCAAGGCCGGTTGTGATTGTTATTTGTATAAATAAGTGCTTTATTTATAAATATTTATGTGTTGTTGGGCAAGTGTTACGGATTTGTGGCACGGTCATTGCACTACCTATAGCGCAGACGAGAGATGAAGAAGATAAAAAAGACGATCTTTGATTATTAATCTTTAGAAATTCTTTCGTAGCAGGGAAGGCGTTCTTGACGCGCAAATCCTCCTCACACCTAATAAACACCTCACCTGGTTATTAGTTGGATTTGAGGCTCGGAACGCTTCCCGGCTATTTTCTGTGAATCAGGAAAGCGCCTTGGAATTATTTACGCATTTATAATCATCCTCACACTTTTGCTGATAGTTCTTCACCAACTATCAGCAATGATTATCACTCTGATGCGCTTTCCTGCAAGATTTTGAGTTAGGAGTTTTGCTCCTCTTGATCTTGTAGCTGCTGGCTAGAAAGGACACGGGGGTCGGATTTTAGTTGCAGTTACATACTTCGATTCGCAGGTCGCGCTAATTTGGAGAACGGGGCACACCACATTAGCGTGGCTTGTGAATCGGAACTAAACAAGAGAGTTGAGCAACCCTGATTGATAACAAGTTTTATAAGGTTTTTAGGTAAGGCATCCCAGGCCGAACCCGCTGCTAGCTGAGCAGACCCCAAATCTGACTTACGGTGGCATTGAGCCTCTCCCAGAAACGACCGCTATTAGGATTCTTCCTGCTTAGAATCCGGGAGGCTCACAAGACAAAAGCCAGCAATGGCGCTAAAATTGTCCTCACCCCAGCAGCAGATTAAGCGTAAGCAAATCTGCTGCTTTTGCGTTTGGCGGCAGATTTTATCCTCCAGATTCTCATTCAAAATTATGCTAAGCTATAACTCGTTTCCATTTCACGAAAAGAGAGTTCAGCGCGATGGCAAAATTTCTTCATATTGCAGATATTCATTTAGGCATCAGTCGGTATCGGCGTTTTAGTACGGCAGACCGGACACGCGATTTTTTTGCTGCCTGGGATGATTGCATTAATAAATATGCCATTGAAGAAGCCGTAGATTTTGTGCTCATCGCAGGAGATTTTTTTGATACTCGGCGAGTTGAACCACAAGGCATGAATCATGCAATGTTCAGCCTGATGAAATTAAAATCCAACGGAATCCCCGTCATCGTCATTGAAGGAAACCATGATCAGCGTGAATCAACGATTCAATTTAGCTGGCTTCGTAGCCTTTCAAAATGGGGTTTTATCAAATTATTAGAACCGCTTGATGATGAAGCAGGGAATCTGAATTTAAAAGCCTGGGATGATGAAGCAAAAAGTGGTTCCTATGTGGATATAAAAACCACCGATAGTAATTTTCGGATTTTTGGCACGACCTGGTATGGCGCGACAGTGGCGAAACAGCTTCCGGCGTTGGTGGATGAAATCGGAAAAATCAGGCTTGCCGAACATTTCAATATCATGATGCTGCACACCGATGTCGAAGGTCAGCTCAATCGTCATATTCCAGGGCTTCCAGTGGCAAAAATCAACGCATTGAAATCTGTCGTAGATTATCTCGCGCTGGGACACACCCATAAAAACTTTGAAATTGACGGCTGGGTTTACAATCCCGGCTCGCTGGAAGCCTGTAGCATTGATGAATATGACAACATTCGTGGAGCCTATTTAGTCGAAGTCAAAGACGGCAAGCATGAAGCCAGATTAATGCGGGATTATCGGCAGCGTCCGTTTGTCCGTCTAAAATTTGAAGTTAATGGAAAAGTTGAACCTGAAGAATTACGTGAAGCTTTGTGGCTACAATTGCGAGGGGAGGTAACTCCGCATAATCTGGAAAATGATTCAACACTGGCTCCGGTACTTGAACTGACGCTGACCGGACAGCTTGGATTTAAAACTTCACTACTAGAGTTAAATCAGCTCCGCGAAGAAATCAAAGCTGAATTTCACCCATTTATTTGTATTGTCAGGGACAATACAATTCCGGTGGAATACGCTGTCGCCACCGGAACTACTGAACATCACTCCCGCGAAGACCGGGAACGCCGGGTGCTTGAAAGCTTAATCGCCAGAGACGCACGCTTTCAGGCTTCAGCCGCTGAAATGACAGAATTGATGATGGAGGCCAAACGTCTGGCCATTGCGGAAGAGCATCCTGAAAAAATTACAACTCTGATTGAGCAACGTCTAGCTCTGATTAAATCTAAAGGTGCCGAAAACCAGTCGGTCACTTAGAGAAAATGACGGGGCTGGAATTTCTATCTGGCAATTCGAGGTAAATTCGTAGACAATGATTTCTGCCTATGCTTGGAGGCTGGCTGACGTTCCTGTTCCCACCGAACGATCAGCAAACACTACATTATTTGATTCCAGGAATTTTATCCCCGCACTTGCGTTGTTATGGAAACCGCTTTCACTATTTTAATTTTCCTTGTTCTTGCCCAAAGCTTTACGGCCTTATTTGCCGTCATCCGCTTAACGCGCTATGTCTGGCGTTCGCTCTCACAATCGGGTGAGCGGTATGTTCCTAAAACTGCCTTAATTGTTCCGTGTAAAGGGCTTGAGCCTGATTTTAATGAAAATATTATTGCTTATTTAGCGCAGGATTATCGTCATTATGAGCTGATTTTCGTCACCGAAAGCGAAGCTGATCCGGCGTATCAGGTGATTCGCCGAATCCTTCAGGAAAGCAGCCGTTCCGCCTGGTTAGTCACTGCCGGTGAAGCACATAATCGTGGACAAAAAGTTCATAATCTTTGCGCCGCACTCGACATGCTGGATTCAGTAGATCGTAAAACAGAGGTTCTCGTTTTTGCGGATTCGGATGCTCGACCTGATGCGTACTGGTTGCGCGATCTGGTGGCTCCGTTGTCTGATCCGAAAGTAGGGGCTACGACTGGATTTAGGTGGTACCTGCCACAAGGAGGCTTTGCGTCGCAGCTTTTATCGGTCTGGAATTCCGGTGCGCTTAGTTTATTAGGAGAAAACTCATCGTTTGCGTGGGGCGGTTCGACGGCGATCAATCGTGATACGTTTGAAGCCCTCAAGATCAAACAGCATTGGGAAAGCGGAGCCGTCAGCGATGATTATGTTTTGACCAAGCGCGTCCAGGCTGAAGGACTGAAAATTAAGTTCGTTCCGCAATGCCTGATGGCTTCTGAAGGCTGGGTGAGTTTCCGCCAACTGCTGGAATTCACGACGCGCCAGATGATTATCACGCGAGTTTATGCTCCACAGGTCTGGACTGTCGCCGCTATCGTCCATACGCTTTTTAATTTTTCATTTTGGGGTGGCTTACTTTTTTGTGCGCTGGGAAAGGATACTGTAGGGCTTCTTCTGCCGATGTTAATTGTAACGTGTGGTCTGGGTTCGTTGACGGGAATGCTTCGGGCGTATCTGGCTTCGCGGCTGCTGCCTGAAGAGTATCAGGATCAATTTAAGTCTACGCGCTGGGCTTCCGCGTTGCTGAGTCCGCTGGTTTCGTTGATTTATTTGTATAATTTAGGAGCTTCCTTGCGAACCAGAAAAATTTTGTGGCGCGGGATTGGCTACGAACTGATAACAGCCAAAGACACTGTTATTTGGCAGCGCCCGGAACCAATTTATGCGAATGGAAAGCCCGAAAAACAAGCCACTCCATCAGGAGCAACCGCACGTTCACGGTCATTAGATTCGTGAAAAATGACGAAAAGCGGTTGACACAATTCGCTGCTTTTTGTATTCTCACGCTCGCCTTTCAAGGCCTTGCTCCTCAGTAGCTCAATGGCAGAGCATTCGGCTGTTAACCGAAGGGTTGTAAGTTCGAATCTTACCTGAGGAGCCAATAAAATCAATTGTTTGCAGCCGTTCATTTTTCCCGAACGGTTGCAAACAACACAATCCGCAACACACTAATTTTTTTCTTTCCTTTCTCATTTCAATTAAATCTTTCAAGCTGCTTTTTTCTCACGAAGAATTTTTCGTAGTGCTTCGTTGACGGCTTCAGAAGTCGGAAATGCTTCGGCTACATCCGGGGCAAGTGTGACGGTACATAGTTCTACTTTTTTGCCGCGCCTGAATATTTCCCAGCGGTTGAAATCCGTTTCCGGCTCGACATCATCATTGAGGTCGAAATTGTCGTCTTCAAGCAAAGTAATTTTCTTGTTCATATCTTTCTCTTTCTGAGGCAGTCGCCAGTCTTGCCGAAATGAGGCGCATTACATTCGATTGTGGCTGGGTGTAGACCACAAGCAACAACCGCCCTTGATCTGATCTGCCGATACATCTGAATCGTTCCTCGCCAATGGAATGAAGCGTATCGCGCAAGCTGAATTGAAAGTCGTCATCAAAAACCGTAGACGCTTCATCAAATGAAACGCCGTGTTTGGTCAGATTGCTTTCCGCTTTCGCCGGATACCATTCAAATTTCATCGCTTCGATTCACTGGATACTGCTATGCCTTTTGCAATTCTTTCGTGTCCTCGATTTGACGGACACGCGCTTTGACATGCACTAAGTCACGGATATGAGCATCAAGTCTTGCGTCCATATCTTCAACGTGGATTTCAATGTTGGCTAAGCGTTGGTCTACGCGGTCAACTTTTTCTTCAAGCCGTGTCAACGATGAAGTGTTGGCATCAATGCGTTGCCGCAGATCAACATATCGTTGCCGGGAATCTTCCGTCATAGTCCCCATTTGCTCCATCAATGATGATCGAAAGGAATTCACCAAATCAATGAGATGGTCAAGCTTCTGGTCGGTGCTTAAAGGCGGTAATTCTTCGGTCGTATTCATTTCTTCACCTCTTTCTTTCGTGCTGTAACGGCTTTAGTGATAGGTTCCACAACCTTCTTTGGTCTGCCTGCCTTGCGCTCCGCCACAAGTGCAAGATCAGATTCTTTAATGACATGATCGCGTCCAATAAGTTGAGACGGTAAACGCCCTGTACTTATCAATGCCCTAATCCGCATCGGCGAAATTCCTAATCTTCCCGCCGCTTCTTTTGTTGAAAGTAATTCGGTTTCCATACCAAGTAAGGTACTAAAAATAAAACTATATCGCAAGTGATTTATTATATTGACAATCTAAATCGCATACGATATAGTTCTTTCTATCAGAGAAAAACAATACTTTTACGGAGAAAAATATATGACTATCGAGACGAAATCACACAACGGACGCAAGCTGTACATCGTAAGCATCGGCGCAAAGTGCTTTGGGTACTTGAATGTTGAGAAAGCCTTGACAGCGATTGCGCAGGTTCTTCAAGGTGCGACGCCGGATTCCGGCTTAGCCGACACCTATTCAATTGCGGGATGGGATTTATAAAAACTATGGGCTTGGAAAGTGTTCATGCACTCGCCAAGCCCTTCTACTAAACGGTCAGAATATGACCAACTTTTACAGAGGAATTATGAACCAACCATTAGCGAAAAGACAGCCAAAATTGACTAAACCTACAGCAATGAAAATCCTGCGCTACGAAGATATTCTTTTACTGAAACCACCGCGCCATGGTGAAAGTCTGGCGATGTGCGTCATTGAAAGCGATGCTTTGAAGGATGCCGGAATTCTCAAGAATGATTATCTGGTTTATCGCTGGAGTGCGAACGCTGCCACGGGCGATGTCGTCGTCGTTGAAACCACGTTCGGGGTCACTGTGAAGCTGTTCGATCCCACGATGGACGGCGCGTGGCTGCGCTGTGCCAACGCTGAACACGAAGATCGTTTCTATTGGAATGATGATTTTTTGATTCGTGGTGTCGGTCAGGAAATCAAGCGCGTTCTGTAGCTGGATAACGGTCATTGAATTAAAAAAGCCTGTGATGCTCAATTGAGGTCACAGGCTTTTCTGTTATTGAAAGGCGGTTTCGGTTAGATATAAACGCCGATGCCAGCACTTTTGACGGCAACCCACGAAGCCATTGCCACTGACAGCACTAAATCATCGTGCGTTCCTTCCCGCCACGCGCCGTACTGCTCATTGGCATTAATTGTAATTTTCATCTGAAAATTTCTGAGTTCCTGCATCAATACTTTAGCATCCGGCAATTCTTCAGCAACCTTCAAACGTTCGGTTTGCAGGAGCAGTTGCACCACTGAAATTAAATCACGCTTGGGAACATTAGTTTTGTCAGTGTCTCCGTTGACCGTGCTACCGCCTGTAATCTGAATCGGTCGCAACGTGCAATGAAGTTTCTTCTTACGAAACAAATCAACGACGGGTGCGCCTACGCCTGTCTGGTCAACTGCCAGCCACGTATTGTTTGAGAAAATTGGATTCTTCAGCATCTTGCAAACATCTTCCACGATGTCAGGATACGACGTGCCAAGCGGGTAACGGTGCAAATGCCGGATATGGTAAGACTTTACATTCGGGTCTTGTTCCTCAAGAATTGAAAGCGCGGTCGGATCGTGGCTTTGTCCTAAATCAAGACCGATGAAATAACGGTGTGATGGATTCATTGTTTGATTTCTCCAACTGGAATAATGGTTTCACTTCGTCACTGACCATCTTGTCAATGTCTTCATAGCGAAAAACGGAATCAATCGTTCCTAAAAACTCACACAAATATTCTGAGCGGAAAAAGTAGTCACCGATTTGACGGCGTTCGGCTTCCAGCCAGTTCTTATCAATGCGTGGACAATCGTAAGCCGTAATTTTAAAGCGTTGCCAGTCATCGCCGCCCTTCGTCCAAGCCTCATAGAATGCGCCGCGTTGACCATACGGACTCGACAACATCACTAACCGTCCGCGCCCTACCGCGAGCATTGGACGCAGCGCAGAAATGAGTGCGTCACTGATAAAAGCCGCTTCGTCAATGACCACTAAACGCGGCTTGGAATAACCGCGAATGGTTTCCTGATTATCCGGTAAGCTGACAATGCGCGAGCCGTTGACCAATTCCAGACGGAGCGCAGATTCTTCGGCAATAGGTTCATTAACGGTCTTCAGCATTTCTTTAACCTTGCGGAATAGTTCGCCGGATTGCCGCTGCGATGGACTCACCAATAAAATCAAGCCTGCATCAAAGATGGCTGTCCACACTGCCAGCAATGCCGTGATGGTGGATTTACCAGCTTGCCTTGTACAACACAAAAGTAATTGTTCGGCATTAGAACGCAACAACTCCGCCTGCCATTGATCCGGTTCAATCCCAAACGCCTGTGCGAGTCGTACCGCGTCCAGACTCATCTTGAATCGTTCGGCGATGGTCATAGTCCGTTCGCCTCCAACGCTTCCACTACAGCCACGCGAGCGTGAGGAAACGGCTTGAGCGCAGTCACAATCACCGCCTGCATTTTCTCAATGGAAATGGTGGTGACATTGATCGTGGGAGCTTCATTTAATTCGCCTAAAAGTTTGGCTTTGAGTTCAATTTGTTTCTCAATGCGAGCAATCGCTTTCAAGGCTAAATCGTGATTGGCGGCTTCTCTGACTTCTCGCAGAATGGTCAAAGATTCGCTGTTGATGTGCTTCAATTCGGCAATGAGCTTATCGCCGTTGGCAACTTCACGGGATTCTTTGGACTTCGCTAAGACGGCAAACAAACAGTTTGATTTATGTCGGTCAAGGGTGGATGACGAAACTTGAAAGCGTCCCGCGATGTCCCGCAAAGATTGCAGATTGATTAAGGATTCATCAATTTTCGTCATCTGCGGATGTTGGCAGATGGTACAGATTCGCGGCATTTAATTTCCCTCATTTTTAGTGACTAAATCCAGAGCATCATCAATGGAACTGACGACGGCAACTTGTCCCGTCCAGTTGTCATGCCAGTGGCTTTCATCCGGGGTGAGTTTTCGCGCCGATGGTGGTTTGTTGCCGTCTTTGATTTCCATCAAGATATTTATTCCGGCTCTGCCTACCAGCAGGTCAGGAACGCCGCGCCCTGTGGCTGCCAACGATTGCACGGAGCAGCCGGCAGCACGCAAGGCTTTGACGACTTCTTTTTGATTGGCATCAACTTTAGCTTTGAGTCGCATTAATGCCGTCCTTTCGGTTCGTTGGAGTCGAGCAACCATAAAGTAATTGCCCAAAGAATTGTAAGGATGAGGTAAGTCTTCATCGTGAGGTTTCCTTTCAATTAAAATGGGTCAGTATCAGGATGATTTGCCGTTGGTCGCACCTCCACAAATGACCGTTGTTTTGACTTCCCGTTTTCCTGACACCAGGAATCATCATCAAGTTTTGTACTGCAAAAGAAACCACGTGAATTGGTGCGGAATGGTTTGTGATGCACCGGACAATTTGCCGATGGTGCTTGCGCGTCAAGGGCTAATTGATTGGTGGCTCTCGCCGTCGTTTTCTGTTGTGGTTGATGATTTGCCGGAATGAAGCCAGCCGCTACCCATTCATCCAAACTCTTTTGAATTTCCTGTGGTGTCGCACCTTCCAATTCAATGATGACGCTGGCATTTCTGAAGGTTCCTGAAACAATAATTTTGGTCATATTTTCCTTTCGTCTAAGCCGTCACTGTTGAGCTTTTCGCAGTCTCCGCGTTGGTTGATGAGGCTTGATTCCGGCAAGCTTCACACGCGCCATTCCTCAATGGATCGTGGCAGTATTTGCAGTAGTTCATCCGTTCATTTGCCGGAATAACTTCGTGTCCATCGTAGTGACCGTCTGCACACCAGAAATGATATGCGCCGGATGTTGATAGTTGTCTGGCACAGGCCGGACAACTTCGCGGGTGTGGTTCAATTCCAACTTGTAAAGATTCCTTAACGGTTGCAGGTTCAGCTTCGATTTCAGTTTGTTTTTGTAAGGCAAAATTCAGCATATTTTTACCAGCTATTGTTTTTAGCGTGGGATCGGTGGGATCAATGGGATCAAGCCTTTATTTACAGGCTTTTTCTTTGATCCCATTGCTGTTTTTGCGTGGGATCACGTGGGATCAAGATTCCCTCTGCTATTGTTTCCTTAGCCCCTTGATCCCACGTGATCCCACCATTTTTTACCCGTGGGATCAACGCAAACCCTTGTGTTTATTGAGTTGATCCCATTGATCCCACGCTAAAACATTATTCCCCCTCAAAAACCGCAGACGAAATAGCATAAAAAGCAGACATTGCCTTGCTCTCTGGATCGCGTCGCTTGAATTGATAGCCGTGATTTTTGATGAGAAAGTTTTTTGAATCCAACGCTTTTGCTACCGATTTCGAGTCGTAACCTTTACAGGCTTCCATCTGGAAAACATCTTTGGAAATATAATAAATTGTCCCGTCTCCGGACTCTTCACGGCATCCGGCGATTTGCTGAAGTGTTCGGATGTCATCGGTTGCTTCACCATTAATTTTCCGAAACCGCGCGTCCTGATTTTCTTGAATGAATTTTCTAACTTGCTGAATCGCTTGTTCTTCATCGCTGGAACCTGTACCGCGTCCGGCTAACCATTCTTTGAACATCTGCGCAGCGGCATTGATGGCATCGCCTTCCTTCCATCCGGTAATTCCAGCTTCGGTTGCCGCTTCCCCGGCGAAGCCAACCAGCGCGAAATAATCCGCCACGCGTCCAGCCTCTTCTTTAGCATCCGCTGGCAAATTGGTTGTTAGGAATTCAGCCTTGACGTTTCGCCAGGCTGTCATCAAGTCGCTTTCCGGTTGCGTCACTAACTTGTTAATGAAGGCTCTGATTGGTGTCCCGAAATATCGCTTTGACGCTTGTTGCAAATGATCCGCTAAGGCTTTGGCAGAATCCATTTCGTACAGATTCTCAAATAATCCAAAGCCTTTTTCGGCGTCCGCTGGCAGGTCAATCAAACGAACTTCCATGCCGCCGCGAATCCGTTTCCCGCCGTCCTTTAAATGATCAGCCAGGCTGATTTCACCGGATGACAAAAAGAGCGTTCGCCATTCCGCAACCTTACGCAATCCGCCGATTTTATTTTGGCGCATCTTGGCTTGCCCATTGGCGAGCATGTACGCCGTTTCGCCAGCTTGACGCGGATCAACTTCAGCCAATTCATCTAAACAAAGCAGCGCGTCATTGTGTGATTCGGCTAACGATTCAATACCATTGATCGTGGCTCGCCAGCGTCGTAAGAATCCCTTATCTGAACCGCCGCCCCAGACTGAACCGCCAACCAATAACGCCGTAGTTTTGCCTTTGGATGTTGAGCTACGGAAATGAAAGCCCGCTCCCTGTAGGTTTAATTTGCCCAGCAATGACGCCGCGAAGCCGGCAGAGACAGCCAGCATCAAGCGTGAATTACCGGAACAGTAGCGGGCAACTTCTGACTTCCATTCGTCCAGCGTTCCGGCTTGTTGCATTAAGTGGTTTCCGCCTTCGGGTGATTGATGAAAGATGGCTTCACCATCATCGGAGCCAATACAATCATCCGCGAAAACAAATACGCCACGATGCCAGCCCGTGCGAGAAACCACTAAGACGCGCTGGTCAGATTGTCCCGCCAAATAAGTATGGAGAAGTTTCGGATTGAAGACATTAACGCCTTGATCCGCAAGGAACGCTTCATACTCGCCGCGTTGTCCGGCTCTGAGTGATGCAGGCATTGCCCATTGGTGTTCTTTGCCGTCTGGATCAATAAATCTGAGAAGCCGCCCCCAATTGGCGTTGCGTTCATCGCGGGTCATCGCCTCAATCCACAGCGGCGAACAAACCATGTGTTCATTGCCATCGGAGTCTTTCGCAAAAACACCATCCGGCTTCGCCTCAAAAGTGTAGCCGCCAGCCGTCGTTGTTTGCCTCTTCTTTCCAGCGGATTGTTGCCTTGCGGTCTGGAGCCAACCTGTCACAAAAGCCTCGCCCTTTGCACCAAGCAAATCATCAATGCCTTTGCAATTCGTTTGGTTACATCCGGCATTTCAAGGATGCGAACGATTGCGCCGCGCCCGGTCAGTTCCTTCATCAATCCATTGCGAGCGGCTTTGACCTGTTGATTGTTCGCCGCGTCCGCATCGAAGATGATTTCAGTTTCGCGCTTGTCCCACAAAATATGATCGAAGTCATTAATTGCGCCTGTAGTCGCTTGCGATTTGCCGGAATTATTTTTCGCCTTGCCGTTCCTTCCTTTCCAGTTCCAAACCCCAGCCAAGCCAACTACTAAAATTCGTTCATGACGTTCAACGAAATAGCGTTGTAAAGCGAGTGTCTTTTTTTCGCCTTCCACAAAGACAGCTTTTATGGAGATGTCTTTCAACCAATCGGCTTTGGCTTGTGGTGAGAAATAAAAATCATTCCGGTCGTATCCAGATGACATATATTTCTTCGTTTCCTTAGTTGTGCCGCCTGATTGTTCTAAGGTCGGATGATCCCGCCGCAAGCGGTAAATGCGGTCATTGGTACTTTCCGGCATTCGATACGGAAAAATCAGACCGGAATAATCTTCGCCGCGTTTCAACTTCGCGCTAACCTTCGCCGCGCCTTCCACCGAATCAACGCGAACAATGCCAGCGGTTTCGGCAATTTCCGGCGTGATGAAAGAATCTGCCAAACTTTTCAGGTCATTCGGCGTGAGTGTGCTAACTGTTTGGGTTGTTGCTGCGCTCATTTTGCACCGCCTCTCAAAAGCACGTTCGCCAGTGTTCGCGCCGTAGATAATTCTTCGTTGTAGTCAAGCCCCGCCGCGCCTAGTGCCAGGATTCGGCATAACAACGCGTCGAAGACGGATATTTTTTGTTGGGTAAACTTGTACATTTCGATTTGCTCCTTTCGGTGCAAAACGCAGGTGACAAATCAGGTGGTTTACGGTAGAATTCATCCACGATATTTAGATTAATTCTGACCGCGAGCCTGTTCATCAAAAACGTCTCGCGGTTTTATTTTTTTGCCAGCCGTTCGCTTTTCTGGATGAATTCATCAATATGCTTTTGCCCATAAAAGACACGTCCGCCGATGCGGTAATAGCCAATTCTTTTAGCCTTACGCCAGCGGAGCAAGGTCAATCGGTTTTTCATTCCTAAAACTTTCAGGGCTTCGGGTTCGCTGTATCTGCGTTCGGTTTGTGATGTTGGTTGCAATGTTGCGCTAGTCATAATCCGATTTCCTCTCTACAATGAAAACAAAGGGTTTTCCTACTTAAATCAAATCAGGGGTCTTTCCCGCTTGAGTTGATTAAAGGGTTTATTCTTGGTTAAGGGCTTTCCGGCTTCTTGGTCGTTGTGGGAAAGCCCTTGTTATTTCGTGATGCTTTTTGCTTCACGGGTGTAGTTTCGCTATTAACCTTAAAGATTCCAATTCCCTTAAAAAATATTTTTATTTGGGAACGTTCCCTAAAGATAGACTACTTTTTAGGGATACTAGCCGGATCAATTCCCAGCCTTTTCAGTGCAATCTTTTTCATCTCCTCAAATGGAGAACGGTATGGTTCAGCCAGATAAGGCTGCCTATTTTTATCGCTTTCAGTCGCTCTTAAAATCTTTTCTTTAGTTGGAAGCGTTAGCATTTGTTGGCAGTATTCAAAAAATTTATTCCGCCCTAATCCGGGTTCCGCTTTGCCTTTTTTCTTTGGGTAATGTAGAGCAACGTGTACCTCTGTTAGTCCCTTAATAATTTTCCTACCATCCCGACACCCCGAACATTTATTCGCCTCGTCAAAAGCGGTCATCATTTGTCCCCAACGCTCTTTTTCTACTTGATCCATTTTCGAGAATTGGGCAATATCTTGAAAAATATCGCCAACTAATCCAGCTACGCAGATTTCCCACTCTTTGGTAAACCTGTCTGGATATGACCACGGATCGTAGGGAGTCGAAAATTCTACTGACATTCCATTGTATTGATATTTTCGGGTGTAGCTTGATTCCCACCTATTTTCAATTTCGTTCGCAACCAAGTCACCGTGAATTTCTGCTAAAGTGCCTTGCTTTGCGAGCTTCATTGCTTCTTTTGTCGGTTTTTTGTTAGCCATTTATCAATCCTTCCATTGGTATTCCTTCAAGGTTTTCGGCTTGCCACGGCGTGAAGGTTGCGCCGCTGTCCTTCGGGTAATTACTCCGAAGTGAGCAAGCCGAAATGGCTAATTGACGTACTTCAAATCTGTTTCCAGTGTGTTTTGCTCATGCCATTCATCTAAGGCTTGCGCCCCGCGCCGCGTAATCTGTGGCGTGTGGTCAACGTAGATCGAAAACGCCGTCAACGTGGAGTGACCGGATAGTTTCATAATCTCAGCAATCGGCATCCCTGAAGCTACCCAACGCGTAATGCAAACGTGTCTCAAATCGTGAAAATGAAGGTCAATTAAGCCAGCGGCTTTTAATGCAGAAGCCCAGGCATTTTTAAAATTGTCGTTAATCCCAAAGACCAAAACGTCAGGGTCATCGGGAGCAACCGCCCTGAGCTTTTCCAGTTCTGCAAGTAACCGTTTGGTGAGACCTACGCGGCGTTCCTTTGAGGTTTTGGAATTCATTGCCGTGACTGTGACGGACTTGTTTTCAAAATCCACGTCGCGCCATTTAAGCTTGATGATTTCACCACGCCTCATGGCTGTATCGAGCGCACAAATAATGATCGGCTTCAAATGTGAACGTTGCCCTGTACACGCTGCCATCAATCCGGCTTCGTCGGTCATCGTTAAATGTCTATCCCGGCGTTTCTCATCCGCTTTACTGATAAGCCCGGATGATTGCTCGAAAGGGGAAATTAGAAGCCAGCCTTGATGCTTGGCAAAGACGAACATTGACCGCATCGTTTCAAGTTCACGGTTGACGCTGGTAATACTGCGCTCAGTTCCGCGAATGGTTGGCGCCTTGAGCCTTGCCAATTTGAAGGCTTCCAAATCGGATGGTGTCAGGCTCTTGATTTTTCGATGCCCGAAGGATGCCTTGATGGTTTTGACGTAACCCAAAGGCGCACGCCAACTACGACGCCCGGCTACTTTGCGCTCTTGATGGTATTCGGCGGGTTTGATTTTCGCCTCGACGTATTTATCACAAAGATATTTGACTGTGAGTTTTTCGCCGTCCAACGGTTTCTGACCATAATCCTTTAATGTCCGTCGCAAATGATCCAATGCTTCAGATGCTTCGGTCTTCGTGTCCGCATTGCGAGTCAGGTTTTTGCGTTTTCCTTCAGGTGTGGTGAAGGTCAGGCGAGCAATCCAACGCTTGCCTTGTTTGAAAACATATCCGGTACTTGCCTTCATTTCGGGAATCCTTTCAGTGTCAGTTAATTTTTGGAACAACACATTAAAACAACACATTCGACTGTAGCATAGGCAACTGTCAAAGTAGCAAAATGTAGCGGACGTAGAGACAGAAAAAGCCTGTAAGCAATAACTTACAGGCTTAAATGTTGCTGGATGTAGTTTGATTGTAACTGGCTAACCTACGGCTGTTAACCGAAGGGTTGTAAGTTCGAATCTTACCTGAGGAGCCAATTAATTCAATAGTTTACGGCATCGAAAAGATGCCGTTTTCTTTTGAGGGACGCTACACTGCCTGATCGTCGCTGAAAAACTTCATCTTTGCTTTGCCAACCACTGATGCCGAATTGGATCATTTAGCCTCCGTTTTTCCGAACCACGAATCCCAGTACATTTTCGCGCCCATTTTGATGAGCTTCCAGGTTTTTGACCATTGAATCTCACCGCCTTCACCGTAGATAATTTTCTTCAATAATTGATCGCGCAAATATTTTCCTTCGCGCTTGAGCATGAATTCTTTGGCAAATGGTTTGGCGACATCAAAGAAGCTGAAATTCGGATCCATCACGATGCCGATGCCTTCCAGCGTCATCAAGGCGCGAATAATGTAGGTGAAATTCGGCGGGAGGCGAAAAGGATATTTGTACATCACTTCTGCCATCTCATACGTCAATTCCTTGAAGCGAATTTCTCCCAGTTTTAAGTTGAAATAATTCTTAAATAAGTCAGCAATGACGGGACGCATTTCTTCAACATCAACATCAGCGGGCAGGAATTCAAGATTGATTAAATCCTGCACCAAGCCGTTCACGTCTTTTTCTACGAGGTGAAAAAACGCATCAATCATCTTGGTTTGCAGCTCGTTCGGAATGCGTCCGACCATCCCGAAATCGAAGAATGCAAGGCGTCCGTCAGGCATCACGCGAATATTTCCCGGATGCGGATCAGCGTGGAAAAAACCGTCTTCCAGTAATTGCTTGAGATAGGTTTTGGACATCAGCTTGATGACTTCCTGCGGAGCGATTCCACGCGCTCGCAATTCGTCTAATTCCAAAACTTTAGTGCCGTGAATAAATTCCATGGTGAGCACTCGTGAAGACGAATGCGACCAGTAAATTTGCGGGACATGAATGAAATTCCATCCCTTAAAATTCTGCCGGAAGACTTCGGAATTTTGCGCTTCCTGACAATAATCCAACTCTTCAAAAATCACGGCGGCAAACTCTCCAATCGTCCCTTTCCAGTCAATGCCGCGCGTCAGATTCGGATAGCGATTCATGAAGTCGGCAATGCGTCGCAGCACAGCTAAATCAAGGTTGACGACTCCGGCCAGGTTCGGACGTTGGACTTTGATGGCGACTTCCGCGCCTGAATGCAAGCGTCCCTGATAAACCTGTCCCAGCGAAGCCGCCGCAATCGGTTCAGGATCAATCGAAGCGAATAACTTGTTAATCGGATAACCCAATTCGCGTTCGATAATTTCCATCGCTACTTCGTTGGGGAAGCGCGGCACGTTGTCTTGTAATTTGCTTAGCTCCTTGACATAGACCAGTGGGAGCAGGTCAGCACGCGTGCCGACAGCCTGTCCGATTTTGATAAAGGTCGGACCGAGTTTCAGCAATTGACGATGGAGCCATTCGGCTTGCCATTGCAAATGTTTTTCTTCGGATTCGCTCTTTTTTCCGATGAACCAGCCACGATGATAGGCGTAAAGAAAAAGGTGATAGAGCGCAAATGTCCACGCAATTTGGGCAGCTCTCCAGCGTTCATGCCAGCCACCGATTTCCAGATTTGGATCGTACGTCGCTGGCGGTTCAGGAGGCGTGTAAGGCGATAAAGCATTCACTTCCAGTGATTCTTCAGGAGCCGCAGCAACCGGAACTAAATCAATGACTTGATTATTTCTGGATGATGGGAGTTCCGCGATTTCGTACCTTGCAATAGTCATATCAAACGCCTCGAAAAACATTCAATGCGTAACTAACTGGTGCACCAGCATCTTGCTGGCATTTGGTGGGAATACCCACCGTAAAACCTCGCCAGCAAGATGCTGGCGTACCAAAACTATACGCCTCAGACGTAGGTAAAGTTGCGACTCGCCACCGTCGTCGCAAAATATTCGACGGTCGTGTCACGATCTTTGCCGATTTGCGTTTTCAATTCTTCCAGTCCTGAGAATTTTCTTTCGCCTCGTAGTCGGTGCAAAAAACGAATCCGAATGGTTTTGCCGTACAACGAATTTTCAAAGTCAATGACATGCGTCTCGACCTTAGATTCAAGATCAAGTCCGATGGTTGGACGCTTGCCGACATTCGTCACACTGCGATGCCAGACGCCATCAATCAGGGCGAGTGTGACGTAGACTCCGTCCGCAGGCAGGACGCGATTTTGTACCGCCAGATTCGCTGTTGGAAAAGAAATCGTGCGACCCAGCTTACGTCCTTCGATGACAATTCCTTCAATGCCGTAAGCGCGTCCCAGCATTCGACGGGCTAAATTGACGCGCCCGGATTTCAAGAGATGGCGAACGGAAGTCGAACTGATGCGATGGTTATGCAACCTGATTTCCGGCACTTCGGAGGCGAGAAATCCATGTCGTTCGGCTTCAACTTTGAGTAATTCAATATTGCCGCGCCGATCCTTGCCAAAGGCGAAACCTTTGCCTAAATGAACTTCCTGCGCACCTAAAGTTTGCACCATAAACCGTTCAATAAATTCTTCCGCCGAAAGTGCAGCGAGTTCACGGCTGAATGGCACGACGAGAACTTGTTGCATGCCGAGCTGCTTTAATCCTTCCATTTTCTGCGCAAACGTTTGTAACAGGGGCGGTGCAGATTCGGGTCTTAAAACCTGACGTGGATGCGGATCAAAAGTAATTAAAGTGGGCGTGGCTCCAGTTAAGAAAGCCCGTTCGACGACGGTTTTGACAATCGCCTGATGGCCCAGATGCAAGCCGTCAAAGACTCCGATGGTGAGAACAGAAGGGCGTTTGAGGTCAGGATTTTGGAGATCGTGAATAATATTCATAGTAGCAGTTCGCAGCAAGAAAGTTCGCAGTTCGCAGCGAAGAAAGTTCGCAGGAAAACTGCGAACTGCGAACTAAATACTGCGAACTTTCTGATTATAATTCAATCGTTAATTGATCGTAAGCTAGTTCGACGTTTGAGGGTAATTGACTGGCGACTTCAGAATGTTTGAAATCGTGGCTGATATGCGTGAGCAGCGTCCGGTGCGGCGACAGGAATTTGATGTATTCAAGCGATTGTTCCAGATGCAAATGTGTCGGATGCGGTTTATGGCGCAGCGCGTCGAGGATCAATAAATCCAAACCTTTGAGAGCTTCCAACGCTTCATCGGAAATAAGATTGCAATCCGTCACGAAGGCAAAAGTTTGCTTTCCATCACTGATGCGAAAAGCGGTGACTTCACCTTTGCCGTGAACGACAGGAATTGGTGTCACGCTCAGCCCGCAGATTTCCAGCGCTTCATAATTATTTAGAATCAACGGATTGATTTGCGGGAGTCCGCCGCCGACGTGCTTCGCCTCAAAGATGTAATAAAATACCCGTCGAATTTGGTTCCAGGTGCTTTCGCTGGCGTGAACGTTAATGGCTCCGTGCTTGAAATTGATAGGGCGAATGTCATCCAATCCGAAGACATGATCTGCATGACAATGCGTAACGAGTAGGGCATCCAGCTTCGTCAATTTGGCACGCAAAGCCTGCTGGCGAAAATCCGTCGAAATATCAATGACTACGATTTGATTTTCATGTTCGATCATTAATCCGGTACGCAAACGATTGTCACGTGGATCAGTGGAGGTACACGTTTCACAAACGCACCCGATCATCGGGACGCCAACGGATGTTCCTGTGCCGAGAAAAGTTAATCGCATAACGGGTTAGTGCTGAGAAGAAAGTGCTGAGTGCTGAGAAATCAAGTATCAGGTATTTTCTTAAAACTCAGCACTCAGTACTTTTTTCTCAGCACTTCTAAATTATTTTCCTCGTAGCGAAACGAACTGCATTTGCAAATCACGCAGTAGCGTTGAGAAAAATTCTTCTTCCTGTGGATTCAGATTCCCCTGCGTTTTTTCACTCAAAATCATGAGCAACCCGATGCCTTGTTGCGCGGCAGGCAAATTGACTTCGGCTTTGCCCGTCGCGGGATGCTCCATTAATCCCAGATGAATGAACGCCAGCGAAGTTGCCAGGCTGTAAATCAGCTCCATAAATGGGGTCATTTCCGGTTCTTCGCCGTCATCCGCGAAATCTGCGACAGGTTCCATGACTGGCTCCGGCGCAAGCTGGGCAGCGGAACTGGTCGAGAAAATTTCTTCCTGACGAATAGGCGCAGGTTCTGCCACAGGTGGCGGAGTTGCTGCGACTGGTTCCGGTTCGGGTTCTGGCAGGTTGTCGCGCATTGATCCATCTGGATTAAACAGGCGGCGGTCAGTGACTTTTAATTCAATATCTTGTTCTTGAGACATAACGAGGGTAAATTGCTCCTTGGTTTTGGGTGAAAATCAAAGAAGTATCTTACCACAATTGCGCAGAGATTTTGCGTCCACCAAAGCCGAAGATTCGTTAGTTGGTCTTGCTTATGCTCATTCTTGGCATCGAAACTTCGTGTGATGAAACGGCGGCGGCTGTCATTGAAAACGGTAATCTCGTCAAATCGAATGTAATTCATTCGCAAATTTCTACGCATCAAAAATTCGGCGGCGTCGTTCCCGAAGTGGCTTCGCGCGAACATCTCGACAAAATCAGTTCGGTCGTTAATGAAGCTCTCACGCGGGCGGCACTGACTCCGCAGAACATTGACGGTATCGCAGTCACACAGGGGCCGGGGTTGATTGGTTCGTTGTTGGTCGGGATCAATTACGCGAAGGGAATGGCGTTCGCTACGAAAAAGCCAATCGTCGGAATCAATCACATCGAAGGGCATGTTTATTCGACGGCGTTTGAATTTCCGGCACCGGAATATCCGGCTCTGGCGTTGGTCGTTTCCGGCGGACATACGAATATATTTTTGATTCCTGAGCCGGAGAAATACAAATTAGTTGGCAGGACGCGCGACGATGCGGCGGGCGAGGCTTTTGATAAAGTTTCGAAATTGCTGGGACTCGGTTATCCGGGCGGCCCTGTCGTAGATCGTCTGGCGAAACTTGGCAACAAACGCGCCATTAATTTTCCCGTGGCAGAAATTAAGGAACAGAAATTCGATCTTTCGTTCAGCGGATTGAAAACGGCGGTGCTGCGATATGTGAAGGAAAATAATGTTCAGAGTTCAAGCTTCAGCTTGCCTCCTGCGCAGGAGATTCTTGATATTTGTGCGAGCTTTCAATACGCCGTCGTACGCGCACTGATCCGCAGCCTGCGCCGCGCTGCGCAGGAACATCCGGTGAAGACTCTGATTTTAGCAGGCGGTGTCGCGTGCAATTCAGAACTCCGCGTAGCCTTTCAGCAGCTCGCCGATGAACTAAAAATCCCCGCGCATATTCCTTCGCCAGTTTACACGTCGGATAACGCCGCGATGATCGCGGCGGCGGGCTATCCAAAATTGCTGCGCGGAGAAAATGCAGGATGGGAAATGAGCGCGGATGTGACTTTGCGATTGCCGAATGTTGATGTTGAGGTTTTGGAGCCGGGGAAGAAGAAGCGGTATCGGTGGTAGGATGTATTTTTTCTATTAGCCCAGCCCATTTATGGCTGGGGAAAAGTTGTAGAAAGCACCATCAGCCCGATTTATCGGGCTTCTCTGGTGCTTTAGCTGAAGCTGATTGCAAGCCCGGTGAACCGGGCTAAGAGAACTATTTCGCATCTGACCCAGCCGTAAACGGGCTGGGCTAATAGAAAAAATGACGCATCTATTTCTCATCAATTCAGGAATAAGCAATGTCAAAGAAGAAAAATAAATTAGCTACGCCAGCATCCCCTGAAGACGAAAAAGTCTTTGCAAATATTGAGGAATATGGCTGCCATGTTGTGAACATACTCGAAGGTAGAAATAATCCTCCGTTCGCTTTTTCGATTGGGCTTTATCATCGTTTTCAGCATCCCGAAATATTGATCGTTGGTCTAAAGCCTGACTTGATGCACAGCATGATTAATTGGATGCGAGACGAAATTTCCGAAGGGAAAAGATTCGAACCTGAGCAAATGTAGGAAGGTTTTCTCGAAGGTTTCGAGGTGACTTTTAGGAAAGTTGTGGTCACGCATTATCAGGACTATCTTGGATATGCGAACTGGTTTTATCAGAGCTACGATTACCCCGTACTTCAATGTATTTATCCGACTACCAAAGGATATTTTCCATGGGACAAAAAATATCCGAAAGACTTGATTGATTGGCAGAGATTTTTGAATAAGTGAAGTGCCAATAATTTGAAAAATTGTCGCCAACGGCGACCAACAAGATAGCCTATGGTGCAGGCGTTGCGCCGAAACCATAGGTTCGTGATGACGATTGAACCCGTCGCTGAAGGCGACGAACAGTGAATGGTGTACGTCGCCTTCAGCGGCGGAAAATGTGGCTGGCGTACCCGGCGATTCTCGCCGGGCTATAATGTTGGTCGCCGTTGGCGACAGAAACACCGATTCGTTAATGTGGGAACATAATGCAAAAACGCAAACTGGAAAGTTTGCGCTACAAAGGAAAAACTAATGCAATTACCTGATGGATCAAACAAAAATATTCTCGAATTATTCAAACTCGATGGACGCAAAGCCCTGATTACAGGCGGTGCGAAGGGCTTAGGGCGGGTGATGGCGCAGGCTTTTTCGGAAGCTGGAGCCGAAGTCGCCATTGCCAGCCGGAATCTTGCGGATTGCGAAAAGGCGGCGGCGGAAATTTCGGCTTCGACGGGAAATAAAGTTTTTGCGGCGGCGTTGGACGCTACCAGTGAAGCCGATGTCATCAAGCTCAAGGAAAATCTGGATAAGCATTTTGGCGCGATTGACATTCTTATCAACAATGCCGGAATCAATATTCGCGGCAACATTCAGGATTTATCGAAGGAAGATTTTGAGTCCGTGATGGCGACAAATGTGACGGGGCCGTTTTTGGTTTCCAGAGCGTTCGGCCCTGCAATGTGCGAACGCGGATGGGGACGCGTCATCAATCTCGGTTCGATTATGTCGGTAATTTCGATGGCGGGGCGGACGCCGTACGCTTCCTCGAAAGCGGCAGTATTGGGTTTCACACGGACGCTGGCTTTGGAATGGGCGGCGAACGGCGTGACAGTCAACGCGATTTGTCCGGGGCCTTTTGCGACGGAAATGAATTTGCCGTTGCTGAATGATCCTGAAAAATACCAGGCATTTCTCAAAAGTATTCCCGTCGGACGCTGGGGGCATCTGCACGAAATTGCGGGGCCGGCTTTGTTTTTGGCATCGGATGCGGCGGGATTCGTGACGGGAAGTTCGCTGTTGGTGGATGGCGGATGGACGGCGTGGTAAAAGGTTTTTCGTGGTCGGTGGTCAGTGATCGGGGGTCGGTAGCAGGCATCTCTGCCGACCCCCGACCACTGACCACCGACCACCATTAATAAATGCCGCTTGAATCCTCAGTGGCGCGTTGTTACTATACGAATGTCTTCGTACGATGAGTGCGATTTCCCCCTGCTCGTTTCCAGTTTTCAAGGCTCGAAAAGCCTTTCACCAATGAAGGAGTAATAGTGAAAAATAACTGGCTAAGATTTTTACTGATCGGTGTAGTTCTGGTGATGGTTGCCAGTGGTGCGGCTCTACGTCCAACTTCTGCCGTGCAAAAGACGGATGAGGATCGTGCGTCTGAACAAAAGCTGATGACGCAATTCGTCGAAGCGCAGGAAATTATTCGTGAGAAATATCTCGAAGAAATAGATTATGAAATCCTGACGAAAACGGGAATTCTGGGAATGTTGCGAACGCTTGATCCGCACTCTTCTTACTACGATAAAAAATCTTTTGATGATTTGCGCAACGATCAACGAAGCCAGTATTTCGGGATCGGCTCCGTGATTGGCATGCGCGATGGAAAAGTTTTTATTCAAGAGCCGTTCCGCGATACTCCTTCGACGCGGGCAGGCTTGCGCTACGGCGATCAGATTGTTGGCATTGATGGACAGAACACCGAAACGTGGGATTCCAATCAGGTCACGAAAAAATTGCGCGGAGAGCAGGGCACGAAAGTGAATGTTTCCGTTCGTCGCCCAGGCGTCGCGGAACCTGTGACCGTCACGATTGAACGCGATGCGATTGCACAGCTTTCCATTACCGGAACATATCTGGCGCGTCCCGGCATCGGCTACATCAATATGCCGCGCGGTTTTCATTCGACGACGAATGACGAATTGACGGCGGCGATTGCGAATTTGAAAGAGCAGGGCGCGACTTCGATGATTCTTGATTTACGCGATGATCCGGGTGGATTTCTGGATCAGGCGATCAAGGTTTCCGATAAATTTTTACAGCGCGGACAAACGGTTTTGTCAGTTCGTTATCGGGAAGGGAAATTTCAGGATCGTGAATTACAAGCGGAATCTGGTTCGCCGGAATCATTTCCTCTCGTTCTTCTCATCAATAAAAATTCGGCTTCGGCTTCAGAAATTGTGGCAGGAGCCATTCAGGATCACGACCGTGGTTTGATTGTTGGCGAAAATAGTTTCGGAAAAGGCTTGGTGCAAACCATCATCCCGCTCAATGGTGGAGCCGGATTGACGTTGACGACGGCGCGTTATTACACGCCCAGCGGTCGGTTGATTCAGCGCGATTATTCGAGCAGTTCGATGTACGATTATTTTACGCATCGTTCCGGCGCAGAGGCTACGGACGAAGCGAAGAAAAATGCGAAGCAGTGGATGACAGATTTACGCCGTCCGGTGTTTGGCGGTGGCGGCATTAATCCTGATGTAAAAGTCAAAGATACGCGCATTGAAAATATTCAGGACATCACGAATCAAACGCAGATCGTTTTGTTAAGTCCGATTTTCCTTTTCACTCGTGAATTGGTGGGCGGACAGGTTCCAGTGGCGAAAGATTTTAAATTGAATGGCCCGCCGAATTTCGATCACGCTCTGAAGTCTAATGAATTTGTGATTACGGATGAAATTGCGAAAAATTTTCGTGAAGCAATTAATTCGTTTTTAGGGAAGCATCCAGAAATTACGATGACTCCGGCACAGATAGATGAGCATTTTGCCTGGGCTAAAAATCGGGTGCGATATGAAGTTTTGCTGGCGGCTTATGGCAGCGATAAGGCGCAGCAGGCAATGATTGAAACGGATGCGCAGATGCAGAAAGCGATCAGCGAATTACCGAATGCCGCCGCGTTAGCGGATCGCGCGCGCCGTAATCGCAGCGTTTCCAAAAAATAATCCTGCGTAAAAATTTAAGCAGATTTGAGGGCGGTTGTGTGAAGCATCCGCCCTTTTTATAGATGTAAAATGCCCCTACTATCTCGCCGGAAAATTCTTCCTGTTTTATTTCTCTTGCTTACCCTGATCGGCATCTGGATATTTTTTCATCGTCTCTCAAGCGTTGCGATGGACACATACATCCCGGATTCTGCGTTAGGATTTTTAGTTGTTAACGATGTTCCGCAGGTCATCAATAAATTGACTGCAACGCAAGGCTGGCAGGATTTAGCTCCGGCGTATGGATTGGATGGAAAATTTGCATACACCGGATGGTTAGCGACGCTGGGGCGATGGACAGGCATCGGAACTGCTGAAAGCTTACTTTTTTTCAGAGGTCAGTTCGCGCTGGTCATCACGGGGATTGAACTGCGCGGCGATGAAGTCAAACCGCGCTGGGCATTAGTCGCAGAAACGCACGGCAGCGAAGCGGCAATAAAATCGCTAATTTCCGAACGCGTCGCGCAACTGGCGACCCGCGCTTACAAAAATCCAGTGCAAGAATCCAGCGAATACGCAGGCGTGCCGATCACTATTTTTCGCGCTGGCACTCAAAGCCTGCTCACCGCGAATATCAAATCCGAATGGATTCTTGCCAACGATCCCGAAGCTTTACGCGCCTGTATTGACACGCGAATGGGACGCGCTCCCGCTGTCAGCTCCAATGCCCTATTGCCTGCGGCGCGTCAGGCGGTGGATAAGGACGGAGAAGTTTTCGCGTTTGTGAGCCAACAAGGAGCTTCGCGGTTCTCGCAGTTTTTGGCGCATCTCTACGCCGGAAAATTATTGGAAGCGACGCCGCTCGCTGGATTACTGGAAAGTCTGGTGTCGGATATTTCCAACGGAATGGTGGAGGGAATGGCCTACAGCGCAACGTTCGAGCGCGGCGCTGTGACCGACCAATATACCGTTTTATGCAAGCCGGATGTAGCGGATGGGTTGAAGGCTGCGATGAAAATTTCCGGTAATAAATCACCGGAGAAAAGTGCTTTGATAAAACAGGTTCCGGCGGCGATTGAAGGCGTAACGTGGTTCAACTTACAAGACCCCAGCCGGAGCGTTGATAGTGTTGAGAAAATTGTGACGACGCGGATCGGGGTCGCACAGAGTTTTCTTTTTCATAAATTTTTCACGACTGCCAAAAAAATATTTTTGGGTTTGGAGCAGGGCGAAAACGGCAGCTCCGCGATTGGCAGCGAAGTCGTCCGCATGAAATTTGCCGAACGGGAAGATGAACCAGTTTGGTTAGCGAAAATCGTCGAAAAATCTGCTATCGAAAAAATTGCTATGCGGTTGATTTCTCAGCCGAATAAAGGAATAAAAAGTGAAGAATATAAGGGCTTTGCCTTAAAAATATCCGGTGATAATAAAAAAGCTTTTACCGTGATTGAGCAATTTCTGGCGTATGGTTCAAGTGGCAGTCTGAAGCAATTTATTGATGAGAAGCAGAAGAATTTAGCCTGGTTGCAGAGTTCGAAATTTACTGCGGTGCAAGCGCAACTTGAAGAAAGCGAAGGTGCTGTCATGAGCTTTCACTCAGTGACCGATGAATCAATAAAAATGATGGACTCGCTGAAGAAAAAATTGAACGCGAAGGCGGAGAGCAAGATTGTGAGTTCGGCTGTCAGTGAAAAAATCCCACTGGCTGCCAGCCGTACTATCGTCAATGATGCAGGACTCCAAATTGTTGCTCGCTCAGCTTTTGGTAACTTTCCTCTGGTCACTTCTTTCGTAGATTCGATTTTCTAGTTTTGAAAGCCCATGGTCAAAAAACAACTCACACTCGTTCCTCTGATTGGCATTATTTATTTTACTGTCAGCGGCGGAGCGTTTGGGTTGGAAAATATTATCTCAGGTGCGGGGCCGGGTTTTGGCTTACTTTTACTCCTCATTACGCCGTTGATGTGGAGCTTGCCGATTGCTTTAGTCACGGCAGAATTGTCGGCGATGATGCCGATTGACGGCGGTTATTATCGCTGGGTTTATTTTGCGCTGGGACGTTTCTGGGGCTTTCAGGAAGGCTGGTGGACGTGGTTGTTTACCTTCGTAGACATGGCGGTATATCCGGTTTTGTTTTCGACTTCGCTGAAATTCTTCTGGCCCGGAATGACTGGTTGGCAGCAATGGCTGGTGAATCTGGCGGTCATTGTCACGGCTTTAATCATTAACTGGCGTGGCTCAAAATCAGTGGGAAGCACTGCCATCATTGCTTTTGTGATTATCACGGCGGCATTTTTGCTGCTCACGATTTTGGCTGCTACGAAGTTGACACAGACTCCCTGGGTTCCATTCACAGGCTCGGGAAAATCTTTATCCGTGACGCTCGGAGCCGGGTTGACGGCTGTGATGTGGAGCTACATGGGATGGGATAATGTCAGCACTTTTGCCGGAGAAGTGAAAAATCCAAGCCGTACCTTTCCGTTGGCGTTGATGATTTCTGTTTGCTTAGTGACCTTGCTTTATTTTATTCCGATAGTGGTGACGCTTGGCGCGACGACGAACTGGCAGCAGTGGGACAGTGATAATTTTACTATTTCCACCGTGGCGGGACAGTTGATTTCGCCCTGGCTTGGTTCTGCCATTGCCTTGAGTGTGATGTTCAGCGTGTGGAGCATGTTTGTCAGCCAATTGCTATACACTTCACGGTTGCCTTTTGCGATGGCGGAGGATGGACTGTTACCGAAAGTAATTACGAAAACTACAGCTCAAAATGGAACCCCTTATGTTTCATTGATTCTTTGCGCAGTAATTTATAGTGTCTTCACGATGTTGAGCTTCAAACGCTTGTTAGTGATTGATGTTTTGATTTATGCGATTGCGTTGATTATAGAATATGTCGCACTGATGAGGCTAAGAAAAACACACCCCGACATGACTCGCCCTTTCAAGATTTCGGGCGGAGCCTGGGGTATCGGAGCGGCGTTCATTTCGCTCCTGATTTTTGTCGGGGCTTGTGCCGTGTTTTCTATCCTCGGCGAAGAGGATAGCTGGAAGCAAGTCTTAATAGTGATAGCAATGCTAACCACTGGGCCTGTCGTTTATGCGATACAAGCCCGGTTCAACCCGGCACCCCGTCAATTAAAATGGATTGACTTGCTTCACCAGCCAGAGCCGGAAAAATAAAAAATCAAATTGACTGCCAAGTCCGCTCCGAGTGCAGCCGATGGTAGACACAATTGAGAAAACAAAAGGTATCACTTACCAACTGCGGAAACTCTGGCTGAAGTCAGCACTCTCAATACCTGTCAATCGCATTTCGTTTATTCCCAAAAAAAGCTAATGGTGAACAGGACAATACTCCAGAGCCACACTGGTAGAAAAAAGAAGTGCCCTCCCCCATGCGGATGAAACCAGTGCCCAGCCTCAGATATTTTGCGATATGTGACATCAAGGGCGACCCAAATTGGGGCGGCAATCAGTACTGCCGTAGAATCCCCATGAATAGGAGTATTGAAAAGCCAGCTTACACCATATATCAGCATGACTATTGGAGAAACCATTAAAAATCCTAGTCTGTTGAATATCATCGTATAACCTCTTTGTTGGGCGCAAATTTGCTGTCACTACGGTTTTAGCTTGTGTTATTTTGAGTTATATCCAAAACCATAAGCCATAACCAGCAAGATCAATACAAAGATAATGATCTTTATCAGCAACCTAAAAGAAACGTAAATCCCAGATTCTCTGCTCAAGCTCATGTAATCTCCGATGGAAGGCTACCAACTTTCTTTTATGATCCTGAATTTGATAACGACATTAAGGAGCAGCCAAGTAGAAATTTTCTTGATCGTCGATTATTTCTGATCCCTCTTTCTGCGTATTTCATAGTACTATTGAAGAAAATTAAGTCACTGACGGACACCGTTCCGTTGGAATAACTATTGGGCATATTTTCAAGCAGTTAAATTATTGCGTAGTTTTATTTAACCGTTTTTGCTCATCTACTAAAAATTGCGGTGTGTATTTCCACCATAATTTTTTTTCTACCGCTACAGAAATACCATTTGGACACATTAACCCGTAAGTTCCTTCCATGGTTCGTACCTTAGCTCGGACATAATTATTGTCCCATTCATGTTCAAGAATTAAAGCACTTCCGTAAGGAACATAGCATTTAGACATTTGATTAAATACTGTATCTCGGTTTTGAGCACCTCCATCCTCCAAAATTGTAACTGTTGTACTCACTCCCATAGGATTGTTAATAGGCGTTCGTACACAGTTAGGTAATTCGCAATCACCTACGATGCTTACTGGAGAATTGACTCCTGTTATGGATGGTTTCGGAATGAGATACTTTGGGGTTGGCGTCCCAAAAGCTGTCTGAGGGGTACCCCACTGAGGACTAGAGGTTGGGCTTGGCCATGCTCCTCGCTCAAGTGCGCCGCCAATGTGAGGGGCAGTGGGGCTTGGGCTAGGCGACGGGTTGCTTTTAGAAAGTTCTTCGCTGATACTTTGCTTCAAATTCTTTTCAATGCTAGATCTAGAGCCTAGCTGTATTACATACTTAACACCTAATACTATTACTAGCAAAATTAAGACAGACAGAAATGGTTGAAGTTTTTTCATCCAAAGCCTCCATTGTTTTCATGGGTTTAATTTACGATGTTCTTCTCAATCCCCACATAGCGAAGTGCCATAAATTAAGAGCAAGCCTGCTATCACCATCTTTTTACTTTAAGTTATAGCCACCACCATTGAGCTATAATCAACCTGAAAGAAATGTAAATTCCAGGTTCTCTGCTCAGGCTCATATCATTTCCTATGTAAGACTAGAAGCGTAGCTTCAATAGCCTGAATTAGATATATATGTACGAAACGAGATAGGGGCGCACGCACGAAGGCGGTAAATAAAGGTGAACTTTTTTCGCCATTTCACCACCTTGACCTGCTACCAAATAAATTAATCAGGAAGATTTATTTATTTGGCTTTCGCTTTCTCTTTTTCATCCCGAATCCCAGCGCTGCTAATCCTGTTCCAATCAAAATTAACGAAGCCGGTTCAGGCAGTTGTGCTGATGGAAGAGAGCTATTTTCAATTCCATTCGGTGACACAATCAATAGCTGCTGAAAAGGAATCCGTCCAAAATTGACGCTACTTAAAGAAATAGCCTCGTTATTCATCAAGGTTACTGCATTTAAGAAGTTCTGCGTCGTACTAAATGCGTATGTTTTAGTGTCGCCGTTCGAGGTGTAGGAACGTATACCAGATGGCATGTTACTTGCATTATCGGTGCGTCCGGGGACAGGTTTACTTGCTTCCGGGACAGCCGATGTCGAAACACCTGTATCGTCAGTTGGGCTGGAAATTGAAAGATTAGGATCGGTGATCGTTCCGGCAAAAATTGAGGTGGTCAGGGCAAACAAAACCAAAAGCCCGATGAAGGCTTCCGGCAAACTTGGCTTTTTCATAATAGTAGTTTCTCCTCGCAAAAATCCTGTTCTACTTGCCTGACATTCTTGATAACGGGGTGATGTCAGGTCACAGAGTTTGTATCGCGTGGATATTAATTCACTGTAATTATCTTGCTTCTCGCTTGCCGGCTAAGTTGCAATTTGGATTTTGACCGCAAATGCATAGCCAGTTTACGTTTTAGAAGTTTAACAGTCAAGGCGGAGAGGGCAAATGCAGGTTGATCCAATTTATTTTGCGGAATGCAGTTTTTTCAGGAAGCGTTTGGTGTGATACGGCTCTGCTTCTTTGGCTAAAATATTTAGCTTGAGACGTTCCAGATCATCGGGAGAATCTACATCAAACCATTCCGGCAACAAGGAAAGTTTGAGGTTGTTTGTTTCGGCTTGTTGTCCGGTTTGATGCATGACCTGATTTGTACTCCAATTGATATTTTCAAACAAAGTCGGATGAGGTGAATTCATCCCGATCAAGTAATATCCACCATCAAGAGTTGGCCCGATGGTGACAGCATTTTTATCTTGAGTGAGGATCGTAAACGCTTCAGAAATAAATTCAGCAGGAAGTGTCGGAGTGTCCGCACCAATAATAATGACGGACTGAAATTTCAGTTTGAATAAATCAGCAAAGCAATTTTTCATTCGTTCGCCGAGGTCATGACCGGATTGCGCCAGCAGCAGACAGCCGTTCAGGTCGGCAGCTTCAAACGCTTCAAGTTCATCGGCGGGAGTGAAGCACAGCACGAGTGAAAGTTCGTCGTTCTCATCGTCCTCCTGTAATTCTTCTAAGGACTCAAACGTATCTTTCAGGAAACAGATGTAAAGGTCTTTCGCTTCTTCGGGCGTGAGCGTTCCAATCAAGCGGGTTTTGACTTGTCCGGCAATTGGAGCCTTGGCGAAAACGACTATAGCTTTTTTCATTTTGGTTGACGTTCGATGGCTTTGGCTTCATCCCAGTACGCATCCATTTCGACCAGATTGGATTCGGCGAAGGCTTTGTTTTGTTCGGTGAGACGATTTTCGATGTGATTGAAGCGGCGACGAAATTTTCGGTTTGCTGATTTGAGCGCAGATTCCGGCTCGACTCCTAGTTTGCGAGCTAAGTTAACGGCGACGAAAAGCAGGTCTCCCACTTCTTCCGCAATTGCGTTTTGATTAACTTCATCACGTTCAATTTCAATCTCAAGCTCATGCATTTCCTCTTCGATTTTGTCGAAAACGTCCTGCGGCTTAGCCCAATCGAAGCCGACGCGGGCGGCTTTGGTCGTGAGTTGGTTGGCTTCCAGTAAGGCCGGAATTTTTTTGGAGACGCCATCCAGTAAAGATTTCGCTGCTTCTGATTTTCCGGCAGCCTGACGCTCAGAAGCCTTGATCGCTTCCCAATTCACCAGCACTTCCGCCGTCGTCTCAGCCTTTTCCTCACCGAAAACATGAGGGTGACGACGAGTCATTTTTTCATGTACGCTGGTCATCGAATCAAGCAGGTTGAAGTGACCGTGTTCGGTGGCAATCTGACCGTAAAACACCAGTTGAAATAACAGATCACCGAGTTCATCGCGTAATCCGTCCCAGTCCTCAGCTTCGGCGGCTTCAATCACCTCGTAGGCTTCTTCGATCAACATTGGAGCCAGTGTCGTGAACGTTTGCTCACGATCCCAGGGGCATCCGTCCGGTGCTCGCAGGCGCACCATCATCTGAATCAGATCATTTAAATTATTCATCTCTAATCTCGCAAAAATAACAAACTTTGTGATTGACAATCCGTATATACGATTGTAAGTTTAGTTGGCTCAGAGAAGCAAACTTCAATCCGCCCTAAGTTGATAGTTACAGGGTTCGTTAACGGTCTTTAGTTCACCCTGTTAAGAAATTAAGGGGTCCCCCAGCGACCTCACTTTAGTGAAGCTCATCCGAAACAACCGACAGTTCCCCAATTGAAAAAATGGCTCATGACTGACTGTGAAAAGCGGTCAGGTGAAATTGCGTTCATTTGGATTTTGATTATTTTCAACGTCGAGAATTTTTTGGTTAATTTTTTGAAAGGAGTGCGTCAATGTTAACGTCATCCGCAGCGGTTGTGCGAATCTCATCACCTCACTATAAAAAGGCTAAATTATTGATTGTTTCTGACGAGGTTAATTCGTCAAACTATTTATACTCAGAGATGAAACTGAGTGAAGTCGAAATTACCCGCGCCACGAGTGCTGAAGAAATTAAGCGCGCCTGTTTCGGCAGTCACGATCTGGTCGTCGTTGACGTGGCTCCAGGGAAGGTTGTAGACGTTCTCGAAGCTTTGCGTGGCAGCGACGGTTGCAAGGATAGCTCTGTTTTAGTTGATACCACTCGTTTAGCCGGGGATCAAAGTCTGGCTGGGGTGTTACCAGCGTATCGCGCCATGCCTTGTAATTCTTCAGAACTGGTCAAATTGGCGCGTCGTGTGACTACTCCAATCAAAACCAAAATGATGTACGAAGACAATTTTCGTCGTGTGTTGTAGAAAGTTCGCGGTTCGCAGTTAATAGTTCACAGTAAAAATGCTGCGAACTGTATTTACTGCGAACCGCGAACTTCTTCCTGCCAACTGTTTTCCGCCGCAAGATGTGTTAGATTACCGGATGAAATTTTCGGAGGTGCATCTTGTCTGGTGATGAGCGCGGTCTTCAAAACCGTAGGACGTATGCGAGAGCAAGCGTTGGTCGGGTTCGATTCCCACACGCCTCCGCCAAAGAATAGTTCGCAGGAAGAAAGTTCGCGGTTCGCAGTAAAAAGATTTCGCAGCA
>JAYVZE010000180.1:0-14557 GCA_043783625.1 Blastocatellia bacterium
TGGCGCCCTTACTCCGTGCGGGCTTCTGCATTTTTCTCACTACTATTTTGTTGAAGTCTGTGAAAAAATGGTACCCAAAATTAAAATAGGAGAGCAAAAAAGTTTAGATTTTACTGCGTGGAGTAAGCGGAACGTTGATGCTACATTTTCTGAGGAGAATTTCGTATGAGCAAAATCATTGTATTCACAAACCTGTCACTCGATGGCGTAATGCAAGCGCCTGCCCAACCTGACGAAGACACACGCGACGGCTTCAAGCACGGCGGCTGGGCTACGCCTTACGGCGCAATGCAACAAGCGGGAAACGCACTTGCCAACATGGGTTCGCTGCTGTTTGGGCGACGCACGTATGAAAATTTTTATGAAGTCTGGCCGAAACGAACGGATAGCCCTTTCGCTGATTTTTTCAATAATATCCAGAAATATGTGGCGTCAACGACGCTGGCAGAACCGTTGCCCTGGATCAATTCCACGCTCGTGAAAGATGTTGATGCGGTGGCTGCGTTGAAGGCGGAACAGGAAAAAGATGTGGTGATTTTTGGCAGCGGCGTACTGGTTCAATCACTGATGCAAAATAATCTCGTAGATGAATACGTCCTCTTCATTCATCCGTTGATTCTTGGTTCTGGTCGCAGGCTATTTCCAAGCGACGGAGCCTTCGCTGCGCTCTCACTTATTGAGAGCAGAGCCACAGATAACGGCGTCTTGATTGCAACCTACCGACCAGCAAATTAATCAGGCAAAAGTGAATGTAAGAACAGTTATTCTTCCAAATATCGTCGCAGCCATGACGCGCTAAATTTAGCCAAGCCTTTCTAATACCAGGAAGAATTTCAATGACATGAAAACAATGCGAAATTAAATCGCTGCGCTGCGGCAATTTGAGTGTTGCCGCATTAGCTCAACGGGCAATGAAATTGTGTTAGACTTGCCGTGGAGGTCATAACGTTATGCTACAAACGGTCGAAGGGATCATTGATGTGGATGGGCAGATTCGCTGGCTGGAACCTTTGCGTGTGGACAAGCCCAGCCGGATCATTGTTACAGTATTACAAGAAAGCCATGGCACTCCACCATTAAAAGGGAATGCCGAAAACGCTTTACGATCACTGCGCAAAAATCGCTTGCCGGCTTCTGCTCGTCCAAGCGTGACGGAAATCGAAGCGCAGATTACAGAGGAGCGTGAATTCTGGAAGGTGAAGTGAGAGCGACAACAAGCAGTGAAGGTTGTATACTTAGCTGTTAGGAGTACCGCAAAAATGGAAATGACAATAGCCGCAATTTATGAAAAAGGTCTCTTACGCCCGCTTGAACCACTTGGTTTGAACGAAGGCGCACGGGTCAATATCGTAGTCGTTGACTCGGCGGCAGCGGCGTTTGCGCAACTCGCCGCGATTGCCGCTCTGCCGCTGGAAATTGAGCGAGATGAAGCAGCAGCGCGTGACCATGACCGTTATTTGTACGGCGCGACGAAAGACGACCAGCCATGATCTTCGTAGATACCAGCGGATGGTTTGCGATGACCGTACCGACAGATCAAGATCATTTAGCCGTCGCGCAGGTTTTCCGCGAGGCGACAGAACCTTTACTGACAACGGATTATATTGTGGATGAAACACTGACGTTGTTGCAGGCGCGTGGATATGGGCAACGGGCAAATGCGTTAGGTGAGGCTTTGTTTAGTGGCGCAGTCGCAGAATTACATTATCTGAGCAAGGTTGAGATTCAAGCCGCGTGGCAACTTTTTCGCCATTACCGTGATAAAAAATGGAGCTTCACGGATTGCTCAAGCAAAATTATTATTGAGTCAATGGGAATCACCCAAGCTATTTCTTTAGACCATCATTTCCGACAATTCGGCAACCTGCGCGTCTTGCCTGAAGCGAATTAGCGATAGGTAGTGAAAGGTTTCGAATAGAGCTTACCGTAGGGCGGCAGTGTGTGCATAGCTCGGGTTGCCAGAAATACTTTGATGACTTGATTGAAAGGAAATCTTATGTTGGCATTACCGCATCAAGGAACACGCTACACGATGGAAGAGTATTTGCAGTTGGAGCTTGCCTCAGATACGCGATGGGAATATTTCGATGGCGAAGTCGTGGATATGGCAGGCGGCAGCATTAGCCATTCGCGGATTTCCGGCAATGTCTATTTTGCTCTGAAAAGTAAATTGATGGGAAGCCGCTGCGAAGCTCTCAATTCTGAGATGTGCGTCAAGGTTCCCGCCGCTCCGCCGTACCGCTACTCTGATGCCAGCGTTGTGTGTGGGCAGGCTGAGACTGAAGAATTACAAGGGATTGAGATGTTGCTGAACCCTGTCTTGTTGGTCGAAGTCCTTTCGCCCAGTACGGCAAATTATGATCGTGATAAGAAATTTCTCGCCTACCAATCCATCCCCAGTTTTCAGGAATATTTGTTGATTGAGCAAGACCGCTATCACGTGACGCACTACGTCAGGCAGAGCGATGGAGCGTGGTTGCGGCGCGATGTGATCGGGATTGAATCTACGGTGAAATTGACTTCGGTAGCTTGCGAATTGATGATGGCGGAAATTTATCAGGATGTTGTCATCGAAGCCGCTTAGTAATGAAGTCAAAATAAGCTTATCCAGTAGTGTTATTTTTTTGCATCAAAGTTTTAATTTTGCTGCGCGATATGGGTAAGATTATTTTAACTTCGTTACTTAGTTAATTTCCTCAGGGTACAAGCATACATTTTCTACATGTCAACGTAGTCAAAAAACAGCCTGAATCAAATCGTACTGCGGGCAGCTCGCCCGCACACACAGGCGAGCCGCCCGTGATACCCAATGCGCCATTTCACCCCACCATCGCAGCGCGACGATTTGAATTTAGCCCAAGCGATTCAACGCTGGGTAGCGGGATCACATGGTCAACATCACGTGAGTGCCGGGCTTCTGGCTTCGCTAAAATTATCATCAGCCACTATTTTACATAAATGAACATAAAATGCGTTATCAGATGAGCGAGAGTGCAAGAAAATATAAGCACTCTCACGTCTGCGAGAGTTAACTGCATCATCTACTATTGACAATAGTAGATAGAGTTTTTCATACTACTCAAGATGAAAAAACCTTCCTTTACCCTCCGAGGCTTCAAACAACCACGCGAAGCAGTCAAGCGCATGCTGGGGAAATTGGAGCGCACTGTCTTGGAACTCCTCTGGCAACGTGAGGAAATCAGCGTACGTGAAGCTTACGCGTCATTAGCAGGCAACACCGCCTATACCACGCTGCTGACAACGTTCGACCGTTTACATAGAAAAGGACTGCTCAAGCGACGCAAAGAAAGCCGTGCTTTTGTGTATCAAGCACGCGTTTCCCGCGAAGAATTTGCGCAGACCGTTGCCAGAGATGTGATAGATGAATTGTTGGGACGTGATGCGGAGCCGATGCTGGCCTGTATTGTGGACGCGGTCAGCGCACGAGATAAGAAGTTGCTAGATGAACTGACTCGTCTCATCCAGCAAAAACGGCACTCCGCAAAACAGAAGGGGGAGCAATGATGTACAGCTTACTCGGCACCTGTCTTGCGCTCGCGGCGTTACTCACCATTAACGCCATTGGCTCTATTGTCGTTGCATCGCTGTGGCGCGTGTTGAAGCGTTTTTCGTGCTGCTGGACGGCAGCTTTCCGCGCCGATTTTCTCTTTACACTACGGCTCTTTCCCCTTCTTATTTCAGTGCTTGGTGTAAGCTGCTTCCTCATTCCCTCTTATATCGCTTACGAACCACCAGCAACGAACGAAGTAGTGAGCATCAAGCTTGGGCTGCTCGCAGCGCTTTCACTCGCGGGCATTGCGCTTGCTGTCTGGCGGGGCTTCTCCTCGTTTCGCGCTACGCAGAAGCTCTTAGCCGATTGGTTGCGTCACGCGGAAATAATACAGCTTGAAAATATCGCGCTTCCCACTTATCAAATTCAGCATCCGTTCCCTGTGATTGCCATTGTTGGCGTCTTACGACCAAAACTTTTCATCGCCCGTTCCCTCCTTGCGACGCTTGACAACGACGAACTGGCGGCAGCCCTTGCACACGAAACGGGGCACCTAAAAAAGCTCGACAATTTTAAGCGTGGCCTGCTGCGCGTGTGCCGGGATGCGCTGATGATGATTCCGTCCGGTCGTTTGCTTGACCGTGAATGGTTGCAGACTTCTGAAGCGGCGGCAGATGAATACGCCGCGCGATGTGCGCCATCGAGTGCGCTCGACCTAGCTTCCGCCCTTATCAAAATTGCGCGGCTGATTCCTGATGGCGCAACACCAACGATGCCCGCCGGGGCGTTTCTGATGGGGGATGAAACGGGCGGGATAGCGTGGCGCGTGCAACGACTGACGGAAATTGCCGAGCAAGGACAGCAACAAGAAAAAAGAACCGTGTGGCTGACTCTCACTGCCGGAGCTTTTTTTCTGGCAATGTTGCTCGCCACCGCGTCACTTTCCACGAATCCCCAAATTTTGACGGTGCTGCACACCACGATAGAACACATCATCGCGGCACTCAGTTAAGCAGCGGCAAGGGATGGAAGTAGTGTTCTTTTTTTGAACTTGAAATACTATTAATAATAGTAGATAAACCAAGAGGTTGATTGATTTATGACACCAGTTGAATTATCCGGGGATATTGGCTTGATCGCCATTTGTCTGCTGACTCTTAATATCTTGTTAGGGCTACTTGTCTCGGTGAAATTCAATCCGAGCAAGCACTGGCCTCATCGCAGAATCAACATTTTCAAAATCCACAACTGGACGGGCTATGTTGCGCTTGCGTTGGTGTTTTTGCATCCGCTGTTGCTGCTTCTTTCGACGACCGCCGGGTTTCGCTGGTGGGATATTCTCTTTCCGGTCTGGTCGCCCACCCAGCCGCTTGAAAACACACTCGGCGCAATCGCTCTCTATAGTCTCGTCTTCGTTGTTGTGACGTCATATTTCCGAGTGCAATTGGGAAGAAAAGTTTGGAAGCGTTTTCATTATGTCGCGTATTTTGCAGCGGTGTTTTTCTTCGTACACGGCATCCTGACAGACCCGCGCCTGAAAAATAGTCCGGTAGACCCATTTGACGCGGAAAAGGTGCTGGTTGAAGTTTGTCTACTCCTCGTTTGCATCGGGGTTGGGTGGCGCATCTGGTATGCGCGTCATCATCGAAAGGGAGGGAAGACTATTTGAGCGTAAGAAAGATTGTACAATTTCTCTTCGTACTGGTCGCGTCTTTGCTGTCGGCTGCTCACGTCTTCGCGCAACAACCTGCAACCAATGAGAAGGAACCGCAAGGATGGAGTTATCAGCCGGATGCAGGGTTTGTCTATCAGAAGCGGGGCTTTAAATGGACAAGCTGGGGCTTTGGTGAGCGCGTCTTTGCCCCTGACGGGGCAGATTCCTGGCGGCGTGTGCGGCAGGGAATGGAATTTGATATGCCGCGCTTTCGTTTTGCGCCGCAGTATCGCGCGGCGATGTTTTATGAAGTGGATTTCACCGACAACAATTTTTTCCGTACAGGCTCCAAAGGAAAGATTTTTGAGAATCTTTTTTTTGCCGTGCAGGATGTGGAAGACCCCGGCAAGTTGCGCGTCCTCTTTGGAGAAAATACACATATTCTTTCGCGGGAAGATAATCTTTCATCGGGGAACCTTCCCACGATTAACCGCTCCCTGATTCTGGAAGAACACGGCAGCGTCAACAGCTTTGGGACGCAGTTCGGTATCCAACTGCAAAAAGCCCTTTCCTCGCGCTACACCCTTGCATTGTCTGCTCAGGATAATCGCGGTTCGCTCAATCAGGATAGTCCCCGTTATGCAGTGGGAAACTCGCTTGCCGTAAAGCTCAACGCTATTGCCATTAACGAGGAAGCGGCAGGCCGGAAATTGACGTGGGGCGTGGGGCTGGATGATACCAGAGACATCCGCAACCGCGCTTTTACACTCGCTGCTGCGCTGGGTGGAGAAACTTTGGGCAGCACGGAAGCAATAGGTAACAAACTCTCTGTAGAAGGTGATATTGCTTACACTGCTCGTCTTGGAAAACACCCTTACACGTTGGAAGCAGAAGGGCTGTTCTCAAATTTCTCTACCAGTCAAACCACAGTGGGCGGCGGGTATGCACAAGCGCAAGTCTCGCTTTTTGACACGGAACGTGCTGGAGACCTTGACCCCTTTGTGCGCTATGATGCAGTGGTACTTGGTCGCAATACGATTCAAGGTCAGGCACTCCAACAGGCATTTCGTGCAGGTCTTAATTATAATCTGCCGTACACAAGAAAATTGCTCAACCTCCATCTGGAATATGTGAGGAACAAGGTGAGCGGGTCGCGTGAAATCGTAACTGAGGAACGTGCTTTCAATGAGGTTCGCTTGGAGCTTCGCTTTAATGTGACGCGCTATCTGCGGCATTGACCCTGAATAATTGCGCCTATCTGTGGTATTGGCGAAAGTCGTATAGAGTTTTTAGCCTTGTGTTTTCAAGGATATATTTCGACCATCCGCGCCTAAAATTTTCACTCTAAAGTGGAATTGATTAAAAACTAGAATGCGGAGCATCCGAATTCCTTTTCGAGTGCTCCGCATTTTCTTTTGTTCACCTACCGTTTACGCCAACTGCCGTTTCACAGGCAATTCACGAATGCGTTTGCCGGTGGCGGCGTAGATGGCATTCGTAATTGCAGGGATGACGGGAGGCACGCCAGGTTCGCCTACGCCGGCGGGCGGGGCGGAGCTTTTGATGATGTGGACGTTGACTCGCATTGGAGCTTCGTTCATTCGCGCGACTTGGTAATCGTGGAAATTTGATTGCTCAATTTCGCCGTTTTTCGCGGTGATGCCGCTCATCAACGCGATGCTGGTGCCGAACACGCCTGCGCCTTCAAATTGCGATTTGACGCGGTCGGGATTAATGATGGTACCGGCGTCTACGGCAATGTCCATGTTTGGAATGCTGACTTTGCCTTTGTCGTCTACTACGACTTCGACGGCAACCGCGACGTACGTCAAAAAGCTGCGATGCGTGGCGATGCCGAGGGCGCGGCCTTTCGTTGGTTTCTTTTTCGCCCAACCGGATTTTTCGGCGGCGAGTTCGATCACATTGCGCATCCGGCCTGTGTCCACCGGATATTCATCCAGCGATTTGCCGTGATTGATGTAATCTTTGCCGAGCGCGATTTTGCGTGGTGAACCAATCACATCCAGCAAGTATTCGACCGAATCACGTTTGGCTAAATTGGCGAGTTCGTCTATGAACGAATGCACCGCGAAAGCCTGATAAATATTAGCTACGGAGCGCAGCCATCCGATGCGCACGTGATTTTTTGCAGGGCCGTTTTCGGCGCGATGATTGGGAATATCGAATGGCACATCGTTCCATCCCATCATCATTTCAAACGGCGCAGCGTGCGTTGCGCTGGGGTCGAAAGTCGTGTTGATGGAAGGGTACGCTACGCGTTGCAACCACGCGGTTGGTTTACCTTTGTCGCCGATTGCCGCCTTCATATACATCGCTGCGACCGTGTGATAGTAATCGAAACGAATGTCTTCCTCGCGGCTCCACGTAACTTTGACAGGCTTGCCAACTGCTTTGGAAAGCAACGCAGCTTCAGCCACATAATCCGGTTTTGATTTGCGACCAAAACCGCCGCCGAGCAATGTCACATTGCAAATGACATTTTCTTTCTTGATGCCGAGGGCTTGCGCTACGGTGTCTTGCACGGCTTGCGGATTTTGCGTGTTGGCGTGGCAAATGACTTTGCCGTCTTTGTATTCGGCAACAGCGGCGACGGGTTCCATCGGCGCGTGTGCCAGATGTGGCGCGTAATATTCGGCTTCGTGCGTTTTGCCAGCTTTGGCAAATTCGGCGTCTACGTCACCGACATTGCGCACAACAGTTTGCGGCTTGCGTACGGTTTCGAGCAACGACTGCTTGAATTTGGCTGAATCGTACGCGGCATTCGGGCTTTCGCTCCATTCAACTTTTAATTTTTCACGACCCTTTGCCGCCGCCCAAGTGCTGTTCGCAATCACAGCTACGCCGCCGAGCGGTTGGAACATCGTCGGGACTTTGAGGTCAGGAATTGTGACGGTTTGCAAAACGCCTTTGACGGCTTTTGCATCTTTGTCGTCGAAGGTTTTCAGCTTGCCGCCAAAAATGGGTGAGCGTTCAATGGACGCATAAACCATCCCCGGCATTTTAGCGTCAATGCCGAACATGCCTTTGCCGTTGGTCAAATTGTCACGATCAAGTGTTGGCAGTTCTTTGCCGACGTAACGATATTCGGCAGGTGACTTAAACGTGAGTTCTGCTTTTTTCGGCACGGGCTGTTGTTTCGCTAACGCCGCGAGTTCGCCAAAGCCCAATTTCTTTTTCGACTTTGCGTGAACGACGAAATGATTGTTTGCTTTGCATTCGCTCGCAGCCACGCCCCATTTTTGGGCGGCGGCGCGTTCGAGCATCAAGCGCGCGGTTGCGCCTGCTTCGCGGAACGTGTCGTAAAAATCGCGGATCGAACACGAACCATCCGTATTTTGCGAACCGTATTTCGGGTCGCCAATTGCTTGTTCAAGTGAGACGCGTTTCCAATCAGCGTCTAATTCTTCGGCCATCACGACGGGCAAGACGCTGCGCGAACCGGTTCCCATTTCGGAACGGTGCATGATCAGAATGATTTTGCCGTCAGGTTCGATGCCAAGATAAACGTTCGGATTCCACGCGGCTTTGTCGGCATCGCTGACGATTTCAGCAGTTGTCGCGCCGTTGAAATCAAACGCTCCGGCGCGTGCGCCAATGACGAAAGCGCTGGACGAAACCAAATGTGCGAGAAAGGTGCGACGGGGGACGAATTCAATTTTCTGCATGATTATTTACCCCCTTTGGCATTAGAAGCTTGGTGAATTGCGGCGCGAATGCGTTGATACGTTCCGCAGCGGCAAATATTGCCTTTCATCGCGGCATCAATATCAGCGTCCGTTGGCTTTGGTTTTTCTTTCAGCAACGAAGCGGCCTGCATAATTTGTCCGCTCTGGCAGTACCCGCATTGCGGCACATTATGATCGCGCCAGGCTTGTTGCACAGGATGATTTGACGCTGCGCTCAAGCCTTCAATCGTCGTGATGCTTTGATTGGCAGCACTGCTCATTGAAGTTTGGCAACTGCGCACGGCTTTGCCATTGACGTGAACTGTGCAGGCTCCGCACAAACCTTGCCCGCAACCGAATTTTGTTCCGGTGTATTGCAATTCATCGCGCAAATACCACAACAGCGGCATGTCCTCATCGCCGTCGAATTGCTGTTTTTTTCCGTTGATTGTTAGTTGAATCATCGTGGTTTCCTCATGCATGGAGTAAGCGCATGGAGTACAAGCTTCAGCTTGGTTTTACAGTACGCCACTGTAAAACCAAGCTGAAGCTTGTACTCCATGCTTTTATGCAAAACTGTAGCCTAGTTTCGTGATCGGCAGCGTCCGAATGCGTTCGCCCGTAGCCGTGAAAATCGCATTGCAAATTGCTGGCAGAATTGGTGGCAAGGCAGGCTCACCAAGTCCCGTCGGTGAATTGTTGGATTTTAGAAAATGTACTTCAATAGGCGGTGTCTGCGACATCTTCAACATTGGATGCTGATGATAATTGGATTGAACGACGCGCCCGTTTTTCAAGGAGATTTCCTGCAACAATTCGCTGGCTCCGTCTACCACTGCACCTTGCGTTTGATTTTCGGCGGAACCGGGATTGATGATCTGACTGCCGATGTCTCCGGCGACCCAGACTTTATTGAGTTTGATTTTTTTGTTGGTGACGGTGACTTCAGCGACCTGAGCAAAATACCCACGGTGACTGAAGTGGAAGCCGATGCCCATCGCTGTGCCTTTCGGCAAAGTGCGTTTGCCCCAGCCTGATTTTTCAGCCGCGAGCTTAACTACGCCGATCATTCGTTCGGGATCAATTCCGTTTGGAGCTGCCGGAGCTGCACTGAGTAATTCCAAGCGGAATTGCACAGGGTCTTTGCCCGCCGCGTGTGCGAGTTCGTCAATAAACGATTGGAACACCCACGCATAAACATTAGAACGAGGAGCGCGCAACGCCCCTGTTTTCAAGCCTAACGGCATCACTGAAGCTTGAATCAGGAAATTCGGAACAAAGCGGGCCGGGAATTCAGCTCCGTCAATATTGCCCGAAGCTGTAAATTTATCCGCTTCGCCGTAGCCGACGAAATGATCCTGCCACGCGGCGAGTTTTCCGTCTTTGTCTACTGCGCCTTTTAAGAATTGGTATCCGCCGGGGCGATAATAATCGTGCTGCATATCGTCTTCGCGTGACCATAAAAGTTTGACCGGAGCACCGATGGTTTTCGAAATCCAGGCGGCTTCGCACATGTAATCATTGTTCAATCGCCGTCCGAATCCGCCACCGCCGCGCACCATGTGAACGTTGATGTCTGTGTCGGGAATGCCCAGAATTTTTGCGACCATGCCACGTCCGTTTTGCGGGGTCTGGCTGGAAGTCCAGATGTCCAATTTACCGTCTTTGAAATGAGCGGTAGAATTTTGCGGTTCGAGAGGAGCGTGCGAAATGAACGGATAGATATAAGCACCTTCGACGACCTTTGCGCCACTGGCATACACGGCTTCGACATCACCATCTTTGCGCAATGTCCGTGCCGCAGGCTGCTTGGAAAGCTCAATGGCTTTTTTCTCCATGTCCACGCTGCTGGCGGTGGCCCACTTACCTTCGTCCCATTTGACTTCAAGTTTTTCGCGGGCGGAGTTTGCGGCCCACCAGCTATTCGCCACGATGGCAACGCCGGGTTCAAGACCCGGGTCGCTGGTCATAAAGCTGCCAGAGATTGGTTGCCCTTCGACAATAAAGGCGTGCTTGATACCTTTCATTGCTTTGATGGCGTCCAAGTTGGCGCTGATGGCTTTGCCACCATACACAGGGCATTTTTGAAACACCGCATACAACATTCCCGGCAAGGTGATGTCTATGCCGAAAATTGGTTTACCTGTCACGATGTCTTTGCTTTCTGCGCCAATCGTGGTGTGTCCAATGATTTTGTAATCTTTGGCGTCTTTGAGTTTGAGCGATTTAAAATCGGGTACAGGCATGGCGGCGGCTTTGGAGGCGAGTTCGCCGTAGCCGACGGAACGATTGGAAGCTTTATGAATCACGCGACCGGAAGCGGTTGTGCATTCAGATTCTGCTACACCCCACATCTGTGCGGCGGCGGCAATTAACATTTGACGTGCGGCTCCACCGACTTGTCGCATGGGCTCCCAATTTGTAGGAGTCGCGGTGCTACCGCCGGAAAATTGTCCGCCGTATTTATTGGAATCAAGATCAGCTTTTTGGATTTTGACATCTTTCCAGTCCACATCAAGTTCCTCGGCGATCAGCATCGGCAACATGTTTCTGGAACTCTGCCCGGTCTCAGGATTTTTCGCCATGATCGTCACCATGCCGTTGGAAGCAATGCTGATAAAATTACTGGGAAGCAATCCGGTTTGCGCTCCGCGCGCGCCTTGTGCGAAGGTCGCTGCTTTCGGGAATAATCCGAACAGCACTCCGCCGCCTGCCAGCGCAGTCACCTGAAGAAAAGAGCGACGATTAAGATTTGTTTTGGTCATGTGTCCTCCTTACTTTTTGTTGCCTTTGGCGGGTAATAAGCTCGCGCCTTTGGTTGTTGGTCTGGGCGTAGTATTGGATGCCGTCAGCTCCGCTGCTTTGTGGATTGCCGCGCGCACACGCAGATACGTTCCGCAGCGGCAGAGATTGCCATTCATTGCGGTGTCAATATCTGCATCAGTGGGCTTGGGCGTTTTCGCCAGCAAGGCGCAGGCCGACATCATTTGCCCAGCCTGACAATATCCGCATTGCGGCACATCAAGTTCTTGCCAGGCAACCTGGACGGGATGTGTTCCATCAGGCGAAATTCCTTCAATCGTTGTGATAGACGCATTCGCCGCCGCTGAAACAGGCGTTGAGCAGGAGCGTACTGGCTTCCCGTTTAGATGAATGGTGCAGGCTCCACATAGTCCCATGCCACATCCAAATTTAGTTCCCTTGTAATTCAATTCGTCGCGCAAGTACCACAACAGCGGCATTTCGTTATCGCCGTCGAATTGTTGCGACTTCCCGTTTACTTTCAATGTAATCATTTCGTGCTCCCGGAATTGTTGTGTTCATTAAGTTTTCATTTGTGAGAAGGAAAATATATGCCGAGGCAGCTTAAATCGCAACGGAAAGTTCAGAGTTATGCGAGCAGCTCGCAGATTTCACGCTCAAAAGCGTAACTCTGAACTCGCTGAAATCTTGCACGGTGGAAGATTTTGTAGTAGTTTTCACCCGCCTAACCATATCTTGTATGATGTATCAGGAGTTGAATCGTATAGTGCCGAAAAATTTGAAATCTTTATTATTTGTGGCGCTGGCGGTGGGTTTGGCTTACTGGTTCGGGCGCAATAATGACTGGTCGGCGATCTGGCAGCATTGGCGTCACGCTAATGTCTGGTTGCTCCTGCTGGCAGCGATTTTAATTAATTTGACGATGGTTGGACGGGCGTGGCGCTGGCAGATTTTTCTGAAGCCAATTTCGGCAGTCAATTTTTGGGATGCTTTGGCGGCGACGGTGCTGGGCTTTGGCAGCGTTTTCCTGATTGGAAGAACTGGCGATATTATCCGGCCTTTGTATTTAAGTTTGAAAACAAAAATTCCGGTGAGCGCGACTTTGGCAACCATCCTGATTGAGCGCGTCTTTGATATTTCGGCGGTCGCCATTATCTTCGCGCTAAATTTATTGTTGATTGAATTGCCCAACATTGCTCCGGCAGATTTACAGAAATTGCGTTTGTTTGGCGCTTTGATGATGATTGGAATCGTCGCCGGATTTGCGCTCCTTGTTGTATTGCGATTGAAATCTGATTGGCTGATTGGATTGATTGAAAAGTTTTTCGCCTGGCTGCCGAAAATAATATTGAGCTTTGGCACTGGATTATTGCGGCATATTTCCGAGGGGCTGTCAGTCCTGACAAATTTGCAATCATTTTTGCAAGCTACGATGCAGACGATTTTTGTCTGGTCTGCCATCACTGCCTCTTATTGGCTGATGATTAAAGCCTTTGCTTTGAATTTTTCGATCAGTCAGATAGTTTTTGTGCTGGGTTCAGGATTAGTCGGGTCATTAATTCCTACGCCGGGAGGCTCTGCCGGAGCCTTTCACGTCGCGGCGCAGAAAGGATTGACCTTACTTGGAGTTGAGCAAAATCTAGGCGCAAGCATTGCCATCGCAACACATTTTATTTCGTTCGGTGCGCCCTTTCTCTGGGCGTTGTTTTATCTGATGAGAGTTGACGTAAGTTTCGAACAACTCCGCAGCATGATGTCCGCAGGGACATCCGGTGACAAATTGCCGGAAAAAGCAATCGGCTGAAAAATCAGGCCGGCAAATTAAAGAGGAGTAGTGTCCCATGAGATGCCCTTTCTGTAGTCACCTTGAAGATAAGGTTGTAGATTCGCGTGAATCCCGCGAAGGCGATTCCATTCGCCGCCGTCGAGAATGCCTGAAATGCGAACGTCGTTTTACCAGCTACGAGCGGATTGACGAAATTCCCTACATGGTGATCAAAAAAGATGGTCGACGCGAACCGTTCAGTCGTGAAAAAATCATGGCGGGATTGATGCGAGCCTGCGAGAAGCGACCCGTGCCTGCGTTAAAACTGGAATCCATTGTGAACGTGATTGAATCGTATGTGCAATCATCGGCAGAGCGTGAACGTCCCACGACGAAGATTGGCGAAATGATTATGCGTCGCTTGAAAGACCTTGATAAAGTTGCTTATGTCCGCTTTGCTTCGGTATATCTGGAATTTCAGGATGTCTCGGAGTTTATGACAGAGCTGAAAGGACTCGTACGCGCCCGAAAATAGCAACTTCTCAGCCCCGCAAAAAAAGTCAAGCAAATTGTCAAGTCTTGGCTTGCAAAAAGAAATCTCAGTTGGTACTATTCGCGTTTTCGTAAAGTCGCACCCGTAGGTTTGTGCGAAAAGTTATTTTACATTTGCCGGCGTAGCTCAGTGGTAGAGCAGTTGATTTGTAATCATCAGGTCGGGGGTTCAAGTCCCTTCGCCGGCTCCAGATACGATTTTGCAGGAGTGGTCGAGCGGTCAATGGCATCGGGCTGTAAACCCGACGGATTATATCCTACGTAGGTTCAAATCCTACCTCCTGCACCATTTATTGACTCTCTAGGTGTAGAGAGTCGGAGCGCGGGAGTAACTCAATGGTAGAGTACTAGCCTTCCAAGCTAGCTGTTGCGAGTTCGAGTCTCGTCTCCCGCTCCAATTTTTGATAATTGTAAACACGCCCATATAGCTCAGTGGTAGAGCACTTCCTTGGTAAGGAAGAGGTCATCGGTTCAAGCCCGATTATGGGCTCCATTTTTTGGTAGCGTCAGTTTAGAGGAATAATCCAATGGCGAAAGAGAAATTTGATCGGTCAAAGCCGCACGTGAATATCGGGACGATAGGACATGTGGATCACGGGAAAACAACGTTGACAGCGGCGATCACC
>JAYVZE010000181.1:0-12058 GCA_043783625.1 Blastocatellia bacterium
CAACTCAGGCAATATGACGGCAGCGGGAGCGACGACGTACCAATGGGACGGCGCGAATCGCTTGAAGAGCGTCAATGGCGGCGCATCCGGCAGCTACGGTTACGATGGTAATGCGAAACGGGTGAAGAAGACCGAAGGCGGGGCGAGTACCTACTACGTCTATTCCTCCGTCATCGGCAGCGCGGTCATGGAAGTCGCCAGCGCGGGAGTGCAGAGGGCGTATGTGATGAATGGCGGCAGCGTCGTAGCACAAAGGAATCCGAATGGGAAATTTTACTGGCTCCACCCCGATCATCTCGGCAGTGGCAGGAAGATGATGCTTGTTAAGATCCCACGCTTCAGCGTGCCAACGCCAGCGAAGCGCGGTATTCGGCAAACTGAAGTTTGGACTCTCAATTCTTTTGGACGCTGAGCCAATTTATTTGGCAAAGACTCTGACGCGGGTGGTAAATGATCCTGAATTATCCCGTAAATCGCCTTCATTCACACTCAAGAATAAAATTCCATCACGGGTAGCGATGAATTCGGTGCCGCTTCCGATGGGGATGAAATCGTCGTTATCGTCTCCGATGACGGCAATCAATGATCCCGTTGGACGATCCGCCATCAGCTTTTTGGGGTCACTAATCGCGGCGGCTCCGTCCGCACCAGTCCGCCGATTTCCTCCAATATCTACTGTTCCGGTTGCTGTAATGACAACGCGCTGACCTTTACGGATGGTAATTTCCGTACTCGTCCAATCTGCCGCTGCCAGTACACCTAAGCTTTTTTCGCTGACCGGAACTTCCGTTACTTCCGGCTTTTTCGGAGGAGCAGGAACAGGTTGATAAGGTTTTTCCGCCCCGCCGTTATCGGGGGGAGGCAAAGCTCCACCCGGACTATCTTCAAAAATAATGGTCTCAATGTCGTCAATGGAAATCACCATTCTCGAACTGGAACGCTTGGAGCCAAGCTCAAGAAAGACAGTGAATTCACGATCATTGTAGGTGGAAACTTTGCCTTTAATGACGCTTCCATTTTTTAATTTGATCGTGTCCGCCGAAGCAATTCCGGCGCTCAACACGAGACAAAAAAGACTGAGAAATAAAGAATACGATGACCTGAATTTCATTTGACCTCCCGAAAGATAAAAGAAAAATTTCCTGAAAAGGGGATTTCGATAATAGCTTATCACAAGTCGTTTAGCTTGCAATCGTTCAGCTAATACTTGAGCCGGAAATCATCTTTTGCTTGACTGGTTTAAGTAAGTTTAATATGATTCCTCAGTTAGTTTGGGCCTTTGACTAATGATTACAAATCTGGAGGATGTACATTTGATCCGTTGTATTTTAGTCAAAGGAATATTCACTCTCTCGCTGCTGTCGTTGACTGTGTTCGCGCAGGATTCTTCGCAGCTTGCACAGGTTGAAGAAGTTTCTACTGCTCGAACCGTGACCTCCCTCACGACCGCTGATTTAGTTAATTCGCAGGACTTTACTGCCAAAATTCCCGAAGTAAATTCATCAAGAAAAAGAAAAGTGACTGAGGTCAAACGAGGGAAAAAAGGTTTTGATTCTGCCTACTTACCGGTTGTCGCCAGTGATTCGATTTTTGAAAAAAAAGCGGTCGTGAAGCCGGAGCTAAATAATGGCGTCATGATGTCGGCAGTGGCTGCCAGAACAGTGACGGAGAGTCGCCCGCTTGAAGTTTCAGTTAATAATAAATCAATTGATTCTTTGCTCGAAGCAGCGGCAGCGAGAAACGGCATTGATAAGCGATTAATGATGGCGGTGATGAAGCAGGAATCAAGTTTTAATCCACGTGCGACTTCGTACAAAGGAGCCTGCGGATTAATGCAGTTAATGCCTGCCACGGCGATGAGATTTGGCGTGCGTGACATTTACGATCCGGCGCAAAACATTGAAGGCGGCGCACGTTATTTGAGATTTTTGCTGGATACTTTTGGCGGTAATGTGGAGCTGGCTTTGGCTGGTTACAATGCCGGAGAAGGTGCGGTCATGAAGTACGGAAATCGGATTCCGCCGTACGCTGAAACGCAGGATTATGTCCGCAAAATTTCTGCGCATTATGTGAGATTAACGAATGGCGAATACGTGAAAATTGCTGCCGTAGCAGCTCCCAGTACGAAACCGAAATTTGCCGGGATTGAAATCATAACGAACAGTCAGACAATGAAACAATTTTAAGGAACTCATAAGTTCTCGATTTACCTCCCTCCTTCTCCTGCTTGATTCCCACGATATTTATGTCGTGGGAATTTTTTTGAGCGGAAGGGCAGGGCAGAATAATGCAGAAGCCCGCACGCAGTAAGGACGCCTTTTTGGCGAAGTAAATCCGCTCCGAAAAGGCGCCCTTACTGCGTGCGGGCTTCTGCACTGCATGCTTATTTCTTAAATGTTCGCAGAAAAGCGACGATAGCCCAGCGTTCTTCTTCCTTATACAAAATCTTCGTCGCCGGATGGCGGTCACGATTGGTTGAGACTTTGTAAAATAGCTCTCCGTCAGTGTTGGACTGTACCATTTCGCTGGCGAGGTTGGTGGATTGCTTCCATTTTGGATCGTTAAAGCCACCGTTTCCCAGACCTTCTGCGCCGTGACATTGCTCGCATTTGTACATATACAATTGCTTGCCCTGACTCAGCACTTCTTTCGTGATTTTCAGCGGATTGGCAACGTTTTTCGTTTCTGGTGGAGCTTGCCATTGCTGTTTGATTTTGCCGTCTACAACTTCAACGACAGGCGTTGGCGCAGGGGTTGGCGTCGGTCCGGCTTTGGCTTTGGCTCCGAAATCGAAATTTGGATCAACTTTGCTGCCTGCCGGGTTCATTACAATGTGTTTTATTCCATTGCCTGGAGCAGGTGAAGCCACAGGTGATGAGCCTGGGATTGGTTGACTCTCGACAGGCAATTGACGTGTTGCTTCAGTAGCCTGTGTTGGGTTCGGATTTACCTGTGCGACTTGTACTGCGTCAGGCTTTTTATTACAGGCGAAAAAAGTAGCGCAGGTGGCTAAGGTCAAGCACAGACCTATTTTAGCAACGCGATTGGTAAGTTTTGAAGGCATAAATATTGATCTTCTCCGTGAGATTGATGAGGGGCAAAAATCAAATATAACGCGGGACAGTGATGAAATAATTGAGTAATTGTTGCAACTTTTACAAAGTGATCGCAGCTAATCCGGCGGCAGCGGCGAAGCGATTGAAGGGCGCAGCCGGCTCCAGCGATAATCCCAGCGAAGCCGGAGAAAGTTTTTGCGGATGATCTTGCAGCGCGGAAGACAACGCCTGTGAAAAAATAATCTGTTCGTTTGGCTCGCCCAGCACCAGCATGTTTTTCAAGCTTTGAGACGGCGCGTATTTGTCTTTGTAAAAAATCATGAGGCGATAAAATTCGTCTTCGCGTTCGTTCAGCGCGCAGGTGATATCGCGGATTAATAACGGCTCTTCGCCGCGTACAATCACGACGACGAAACCGTTTGGATTGACGCTCACCATGACCTGATCCTGATTATTGTCCAGCCGATTGCGCAGCAGCCATTGCGCTTCTCCGATATGCTGTGGCAGTACGACGCCAGCGTGCCATCCAAGTTGATCCAGCAATCGCTCGTACTGCTGAATGACATTTGTATTCACGGCGGAAACCAGCCAGCGCGGTTGTCCGCCTTCATGGCTTAGCTCCTGAAAATCCAGCCGCATTTCCGAGGCTTTGATATTCGTCGTGCGGCTCATTTTCCATTCGATCATCTGCGTCAATTCCGTTCGTGTACCGGGCTTGTTATCAAGATTGACAACGAGGCTGCGTGCGCTGCCTTCGGGCAGGGAAAGCGATAAATTTAACTTTTTCCCGAAGCCGGACTGTTCCGAAATGCTGAGTAATTGGTCAATAAATTCAGCTTCTCTGGTGATATTAATTTCAGTCAAAGAGGGAACGACCAGACCTTCCCGAAAATTTTGGACACCAAGTTTTTTCGGGATCAGGTTGCCGCCGCGTTTGTGCATCTCGACCAACGCGACATGCGAAGGCGTGACCGCTAAAGAAGTGCGCGGCATCGTCGGGGCAGAGAGGAAATTCCAGATAGAAGTAAACATAATTTTATGGATTAAAATTCAGAATAGGCGCGACCATCAGTCGCCGTTCCAGAAGCTCCGCTGTGAACATTTTCGATGCCGGGCTGTCCGCCGGGTTTGACGGGTTCGCTGCCCATTTCGACCTGCCATTCGGCTTCTTCTTCAATTGGATCTTTCGGAATTTTGCGCAGGTATTTGGCGGAAACCAGCTCCTCCAGCGATTGCGGTGCTTTCTCTTTGTCAGTGATGTAGTTGTCAATCGCGTTACGCATTTCCATCAAGTCTTGCATTAGTACGACTTCTTTAGCGTGGCGAATATGCGTCATGAAAACCGGCAAAGCCACTGTGATGAGGATGGCCAGAATCGTCATCACGATCACTAATTCGATTAACGTGAAGCCTTTACTTTGGTGGCGATGACCAGCTTTGAAATTTGTGAATTGCATTTTACCAGTCCTTATATTTCGTGCCATTCAACGCCGCATCCGGGCTTTTGCTGTACACGTCAAAAATATTTTGTCCGCCCCACGATCCGTCAGTATCTTTCGGATCATCCTGAATAGATTTCATTCCCCATTCAGATTTACCCGTCATCGGGTCTACGGGCATGCGCCGTAAAAAACGAAGCCGCTGATTCGTCGTTGGCGATTTCGTACCTTCGACCAGAATTTCCATATTCGGCGGATAGCAGTTATCGGCAATCGGGTCTTTCCGGTCAAGTGGCGCAATTTGGTTGGCGTTACAGGCGATTTTGTATTTATCAATTGCCTGCCGAATATCGCGGAGGTTACGCTTTAATTCCATCTCGCGTTGACGCTTGACGGTACTGCGCGTAATCGGCACAGCAGCTCCCACCAGAATCGCCAGAATCGTGAGCGAAATTATTAATTCGAGCAGGGAAAACCCCTGCGATTTGTTCTTCATATTCATTATTTCTCGTTAAGTTTGGAAATCGTTTGGCGGCTGATTTCTAACTGCGCCGGAGAAATACTAAACGTCGGGCTGGGCAAATTTCCCGCCAGGAATTTCGTTTCTTTTTCGTTGAAGGCAATCGTTGTCGCGCCGGGAGCCAGCGCTTTGAATTCGAGAATTAATAAGCGTCCCTCGCTCAGCACAGGAAACCGGTTGTCATTCGCCTGTTGCAGCGTTACGAACAAATCACCATTCTTTTCCAGATGCGTAATGTCAGGATTTTTCCCCAACAAGCCACCATCGCGGACGGATTTCAATTGCAACAAAGTTGAATCAAAATTTAATCCGATATTGGCTCCGGTCATTTTGGATTTGCCGTCAACTGCGACGACGACAATGAAGGATTCGCCCACCGAAGTCTTGTTATCCTTGAGTCGAAGGGTTAGCCCAACCAGTGGATCAGACCCGGAGTTCACTTCAGGTTTCGCCTCAAGCTTGCTTAATTCTTTCGGTTCGGACTGGGCGGATTGATTTGACTCCACTTTTGGTTTGTTGGGAGCCATCGGAACAATGCGCGGACGCATTTCTCTTTCAGGGGTCACGATTTCAATGGGTGCAGTATTGGTTGTTTCCTGAACCTGTGGAGTCCTGCCAGCTCTGGCGCGAGCTTCGTCAATCATCTTTTTCTGTTCGGCGTTCATGATAGCAGGTCGGATGATCGGACGCTGATCGCCGCCCGCTGGCTCTGGTGCGAAGATGCCGTTGATCTCATTGCCCTGCCGCGCAGATTGTTCTTCGTTTTGCTGTAACGCCTGCTGTGCCGGCTCAATCGCCTGACGCGGTTGCGAAACAGGGGTGGGAGCCGGGCGATTATTATTGGAAACAGAATTATTCATAACGGGCTGTGGCGGATTATTGACCTGAACGATTGATGGTTGCGTCAGTGTCGTCTCGGCGGCAACCTGCGTTGGTGCTGCCGCTGGTGCGGGCTGTCCGGCGGCAATGATGCGGCGATCCTGATCGTCATCATCCTGCGCCCGCATCAGCACTTGTTCGACGCTGATCGCATTGCCCAGACCTGTTCCACTTTCTTTCGCCAGATGATCTTTGCGCTCAATTTGCGGAGCGCGAATGATATGCGGCGTGACCGTGATAACAATGTCGCTCATACTGGTGGTTTCATTCGGAGTCGTGATAAAGCGTCCGAGAATCGGAATCATTCCAATAACCGGAATTGTTTTTCGTCCGTCGTTTTTGGTCTGTTGTTGGACGCCTGCGACGACCGCTGTACGACCATCAAGAATGCGGGAAACGGTTTGGAGTTTACGTTGTGAAATCTGTGGCGTGAGTTCTGATCCGGCGGTCGAACTTGGGATCGCGGAAGAAGATTCCAGCGTCATCTTTAATTCAATATAACCTTCATTCGTAATAGTTGGCGTGACATCAATATTCAAACCGACATCCTGATATTGGATCGTGGCGTAGCTGTTTCCGTATCCTCCTAAACCACTTAATCCATTACTTAACCCGCCCCCGACTACGTTTTGTTGTCCTGTCCCGACGACGCTGGGAAGCTGAGAACCTAAGCTGATTGGAATACGACGCCCGACGTTGGTCTTATTGCTCTGACCATCCAGCGCGTGAACGTTGACCCGATTCAGTAATTTGGCATTGTCTTTGGATTGCAGCAAACTCAGCGAAGTCGAAGGCACGCCCAGCATTGTACCCAGGCCGTTACCAACCCCGAAAACATTTCCAACTAAAGCACTGGTTGCGAACTGACCAAGACCGCCAAGAGCTGAAAGTCCGACTCCGTTACCTTGAACTGGCGTCAGAGTTCCACGACTGTTGAGAGTGCCTGGCAAGGTGACTGCGCCAGGGCTGACGGCTACCTGATTACCAAGTTGCAGCATCGTGTCATGCGTGACTTCATAAATTTCTACGTCAATGGCAACTTCGGCTTTATTCTTGTCAATGCTGTCTATGACATCCTGCACCATTCGCAATTCTTCCGGCGTAGCGCGAATAATCAGCGCGTTCATATTCGGAGCCGTCACGATCTGGCGAATGACTCCGGTGGCACCGCCTTGCAGCATTTGCTGAACGGCACGTTGCGCGTCTTCGAGCTTGGCGTTGGTCACATAAAACGTCTTAATCATCTGACGTTCAAAGCGTTGGCGATTCGTTGGATTATCGAAGTAAATCAATAACGTGCGGCGATCCAATTGCTCAAAGACGAGCTTGTTCTGGATGAGTACGAAATCAAGCGCGCGCGCCAGTGAAGTGTTGCGTAATTCGAGTGTATATTTCGGCTGGTCGCGGAAAGAATCATCAAAGATCATGTTCAAATCTAATTGGCGTGCGATATTTTTGATGGTTTCTTTCAGCGGAATATCTTTGTACGTCACCGTCGAAGCCACATCTTTCGAGCGCGATTGGCGCGGTTGCGGCGTCACGATGTCAGCACTGGTACGGATATAATTTCCATTTTGCACGTTATAACCCGGAGCCGCTTCGCCCGATGATTGGGCTTTTTGCATCTCAAACATTGCTTTCATTTTTACCAACATTATTTCGTTGGATTGATCATAAGCATAGGCTTGTTTATACGCCGTGTATGCGCTGCCATAATCGCCTTCCGTCGCAAAACCGTCACCGCGCTTGGCAAACATTAATGAAGCTTTCGCTCCTGCATTAATGGCGTGCAAGCGGTATTCAGGATTATTCGGGTCGGCAGCAATGGCCAGCAAAAATGATTGCGTCGCCAAATCCCATTTTTCTTCGCCTTCGTACTTGGTGCCTTCATTGAAATTTTTCTTTGCTTTGCGCGTATCAGCTTTTTTATCAGCGAATACGGCAGCCGGAAGGCAAAAGCTGAGAACCAGCGTCAACGTGAGGAGTTTGGTAAATAATTGTTTCATTATCATAATGACCTTCGCTTGGTTAAAATGCAGTTTCAACGAATGTGGAGCGGTTAATTTCATGCAAGGTGGTTTGGCCTTCAAAGACTAAACGCAACGCTGATTCACGCAAACTACCCAGACCTTCCTGTGTAGCAGTACGACGAATTTCCGATCCTGGACGACGTGCAATAATCAATTCTCGAATGGAATCAGTCAGATTCAGCAATTCATGAATTGCGGTTCGTCCCCGATAGCCGGTCTGATTGCAAAAATCACAACCGACAGCTTTGTAAAAGACCTGATCTGTATAACGCTCAGATTTCAATCCAGATTCAATAAATTCTTCTTCCGACGGACGATAATCTTCACGACAGCGCATGCAGAGTTGCCGCACGAGCCGTTGTGCCAGGACACAATTGAGTGATGACACAAAATTATAGGCTTCAACGCCCATATTTAGAAAGCGTCCGATGACATCAATGACGTTATTAGCGTGGACTGTGGTGAAGACTAAATGCCCGGTCAGCGCGGAGTTAATGGCGATTTGCGCCGTTTCATTATCGCGGATTTCTCCGACCATGATTTTGTCAGGATCGTGACGCAGGATGCTGCGCAATCCTCTGGCAAATGTTAAGCCCTTCTTTTCGTTCACCTGAATCTGCGTGATGCCGTGCAATTGATATTCAACCGGGTCTTCAATCGTAATAATTTTATCTTCGTCATTGCGGATTTCATTCAAGGCCGCGTAAAGCGTGGTCGTTTTACCGGAACCTGTCGGACCGGTGACGAGTACCATGCCATAAGGCTCGTGAATGAAGCGGCGGAATTTCGACAATAAAACCGGATCAAATCCGACGACATCAAGTTTTAAATCCTTGAAGTCTTCGTTAATTTGTTCTTTGTCAAGAATACGAATAACGGCATCTTCGCCGTACACGGAAGGAATAATGGAGACGCGGAAATCTACGCGACGGCCTTTAATGCGCATTCTGAAACGTCCGTCCTGGGGGACGCGACGTTCGGCAATGTCCAGCTCGGACATAACTTTGATACGCGAAATAATGGTTTGATGATGCTTGATGTCAATCGGCTCGCCCGCTTCATATAACGCTCCGTCAATGCGGTAGCGAACCTGCACATCGTTGTCGCGGGTTTCGATATGAATATCCGAAGCGCGTTTTTCGAGAGCGGTGAAAACTACCGTGTCAACGAGGCGAATAATCGGCGACATTTCAGAGTCGCTGGAAAGACGTTCGAGGTCTACGATTTCTTCGTTGCCATCTTCGTTGGTTTTAATGAGTGAAGCGCGAAATCCTTCGGTTGCTTCGGCAAAAACTCGGTCAGAGGCATCGGCTTTGCGTAAAATACCTTCGATGGCGGAAAGCGTCGCAACTGTCGGCTTGATCTGGGTTTTAAGCTGCGATTTCAACTCATCGAGCAGCATTAAATCCGTCGGATCCGCCATGGCAATGACGATGTGATCGTCCTGGCGAATGAGCGGGACGAATTTATTGCGCAGCATTAAATCCACAGGCAGCGATTGGACGAGCGCGTAATCAATCGGGAATTTTTCGAGTTCGATAAAATTCAGGCGATAGCGCTCCGCCATTTTTTTGGAAGCTGCCAGCTCTACCGAAGTGTCAATTTTTTCTTTTGGTGTTGCCATTTTTATTTCTGAATATCGGATTTATTTATCCACGAAGGGCACGAAGGAACACGAAGAATTGTTACTTCCTTAATTCTAGTATTTTTCAGCTTTCTCTCGCGCATAAATTCGTATTTACTTCGTGTTTCTTAGTGTCCTTCGTGGATAATTTCTTAACTGAATTATCCTTTATTTCCGACCATCTGTAAGAGCGGCATATAAATCGCCAGCAGAATAGTGACGACGACGGCTCCCATCGTGATGAGAATCGCGGGTTCAATAAAAGTTGTCAGTTGTCCAAGTTTAACTTCCGTTTCTGCGTCGTAAAATCCTGCGACTTCTTCGAGCATTTCTCGTAAGGAACCAGATTTTTCTCCGACTCCGATCATATCAATTGCCAGTTCGGGAATCCATCCAGCTTCAGCTATGCATTCGGTAAAAGGATGACCTTCGCGGACTCGCGGAAGGGCGGGTTCCGTATTGCGCAACAATTCGCGGTTCGTGATCGAAGCCAGCGAAATCTGAAAACCTTCGACTAAGGTAATGCCTCCGGCGAGCAGCGTCGCCAGACTGCGTGAAAATTGCGCCGTCGCCATTTGACGAACTAATTCACCGACAATGGGGATTCTTAAAATCCAGCGGTCAACCGTCCGGCGTCCATTTTCGGTTTTGCGCCACGAAATAAAGGCAAAAGTTCCGCCGACGATGGCTGGCAACAACCAGAATAAATTATTTTTGATGGAGGAGGAGATTCCGATGACTACGATGGTAATCATTGGCAAGGTCGAGCCGACGTTATCGTAAATCGAAGCGAATTGCGGAATGACCCACGTTGTTAACACCGAAATCAGAATCACGGAAGCGCATAACAAAATCGTTGGATAGGTCAGTGCGCTGCGCAGTTTGCGACGAATACCCGCCATTGCTTTGGTGAAAACAACATAACGGCGAAGGACTTCGTCCAGATTCCCGGAACGTTCGCCCGCCAGAATCGAAGCCGTATAAATGCGCGGAAACGATTCGCCCTGTGCGGCAAAAGCTTCCGAAAGCGCAATCCCGGATTTGATTTTTGATTCCACATCGCCGAGGACTTCGCGCAATTTAAGATTTGGTGACCGCAGTCGTAACATCTGAATCGCCTGAAGCACGGGTAATCCGGCATGCAACAAAGCGGCGAGCTGTTGATTGAACAGGAGAAAATCATCCAGCTTGATTTTAATGCCACGCTTTTGCGCTTTCAGGCTGTTTCCCAGACTGCCGGTGGATTCGACGGAAAAAATGCTATAGCCTTCGTGCTGTAGGCGTTGGCGCAGTTCTTCCAGCGAAAGTCCTTCGACGGTTCTGGTTACGATTTCTCCGGCTGGCGTTCCCAGCTTGCAAATAAATTCTGCCATTGTGATGTTATCGAGTTAGTTCGTAAAAAAATAACCGAGCTGAAAAAATAGGATGTTCTGGGGAGGCCGACGAAAGACTTTACAGAATTACTCGGGGATGAGTAACAGTCTACATTCAAGCCGACGAGCAGGGGATTCGATCCAGCAACTCATCGAAAGTAAATATATCATATCTGTCAAATGCTAAGCCAGCTTGTTTTTCCCTGAATTCCAGTCTTTGTTGGTAAGGTACAAAAGACCAAAAATCCCGCGAATGAATAAAAATCCTTAAGCTTTTCCTCGCTTAATCCTACACGCCTGACCGACGCAGAGGTTTCATTAATATTGAGAGGGTCTTTGGACTTAGGCTTTTGGGCTTCGAGGACAGAGAAGGAGAAAGTTCGCAGTAAAGAAGTTCGCAGTAACTTGATAACGACTTTATCTTGCTGCGAACTGCGAACTTTCTTCCGCGAACTAATTTCCCAAAGGGCTGTACTCCTAGTCGCGTGAGTACAGCCCCTCAGGTAGCCGAAACCACGAGGGTTTCGGGGATCAAAGGTCAGCGTTTTAGTTGATGATCCCAGGCAAACGCTAACCTTTGTAATCCCGCTGCCGCCAGGGGGCGAGCAAGGAATTGCCGCAAGCGATGGGGCACCACAGGGCGGCACTGAAAATGCATGTTGCACTTTAGCCTCGTCATTCCCACTGTGACCGCTGGCAACGGGGGATGCTGGGGGAGCAGAAAGCGATCTGAAGTATTGAAGTCTCAGCACGTCAGAAAACCCAGTGAAAGATAATCTATAACTATGTTATTTCAGCTTATTTGTCAGACCTAAAATTTGCCGATTGAGAGGTCTAATGGAAGTCTGCGAAGAGCAATCTAAGTTTGTTTCTAATTGATGAGGTTTACTCTAAGCGCAAGTGCATCTTAACTATCAGACGGAAGATCGTCAATATGTTTTCTAATACTTTAATCTTTTCCTAAGCGGGAGTGGTTTGAGAGAGAAGGGGCAGCCTCTTGGTTCGCGCTACTTCTTCAGCTCCGCCATCCAGTTCAGTACGACCGTGAAGGGCGGCACGCTCGCGTCTTCCGCGCTCGTCACAAACAGAAACCGCTGCCCGTCGCCCGTCACCGTGTAGCCTCGTTCAGCGTTTGCC
>JAYVZE010000182.1:0-6693 GCA_043783625.1 Blastocatellia bacterium
CAGAGATTACCACCCCTCCCCTCCTCAGACAGGAGGGGAGCTTAGGGAAAATCCTGATGCTAAAAAATATTGCGGCTGAATTACAAAAATACAAAACCATCGGAGCGAAAACATTAGCCCAGACTTCTGATGCCACGCTGAATTTTGTGCCGGGTGCAGACCTCAATTCTATTGCCATGATTGTGCGCCATTTGCACGGAAATTTGCTGTCGCGCTTCACGGATTTTTTGACGACGGACGGAGAAAAAGACTGGCGTGACCGGACTGCCGAATTTAGCGAAACGAGCTACACACGCGCAGAAGTAGAGGAATTTTGGGCGGAAGGGTGGGACGTTTTAGAAAAATCTCTCGCTGAACTTTCTGAAGAAGACCTCTCTACCATCGTAATTATCAAAGTCCAGTCAATGACTGCGGAAGCCGCATTAATACGGACTTTGGCGCACATCGCTTATCACGTTGGACAAATTGTTTTACTCGCCCGAATGCAGGCTGGGGAAGGCTGGCAATGGATTACCTCGCCCAGAAAATAACCGCAAATCTGAAATGATTATCATCGTGCTCAGATCATCGTGTTTAGGCGAGCTTTGATTGCCAGGCAAAGCCTTTTCAATTGGATGGAACATTTTTCGAGGTGAGTGCGTATTCACTGCTTGACATTTGAAGCTACAAAAAACAATCACGAGGACATCTATGAAACAGGTAAAATTTTTACTTTCGCTCGCTCTCCTTTTTTCTTTCATTATTTCCGCGACAGCACAAAAAGTAGCAGAACCAGTAGTGAAGCCAGATAAAAATCAACCAACTAAAACGGATAGTATGCCGCCTCTGTTAGACCGTGAGTTGTTGTTTGGTAATCCTGAGATTTCGGGTGCGCAGCTTTCGCCGGATGGGAAATTTGTGACCTTCGTCAAACCGTACAAAGACACGCGGAACGTTTGGATCAAAAAAGCCGATGAGCCATTCAGTGCTGCGAAATTATTGACCGCTGAAACCAAACGCCCGATTCCGAACTATTTCTGGAGCCGCGACGGAAAATATGTCTTGTTCGTCAAGGACAATGCGGGTGATGAGAATTTCAATGTCTACGCCGTCAACCCGAATGAAGCCCCGGCAACGGGTAACGACGTGCCGTCCGCTCGCAATTTAACCGAAGCCAAAAATGTCGTCGCGCAAATTTACTCCATGCCGAAAAATGATCCCGATGTGATGTACGTCGGCATCAATGATCGGGACGCTGCCTGGCACGATTTATACAAAGTGAAAATCTCTACGGGCGAACGCACATTGCTGCGCAAAAACACTGAAAAAATCACAGCGTGGGTGTTTGACCAGAAAGGCGTACTGCGAATGGCGACGCGCACCACCGACAGCGGCAGCACGGAAATTTTGCGCGTTGATGCTGACGGATTCAAATTGGTCTACTCGTGTAGTGTCTTTGAAGCGTGCGGACCTGAGCGCTTTCACAAGGATGGCAAGCGCGTTTATATGCAAACCAACAAGGGCGATGACGTAGATTTGACGCGCTTCGTTTTATTTGATCCGATAACCAGTAAGGAAGAATTGGTTGAAGTTGATCCGCTCAAGCGCGTAGATTTTGGTAACGCTACATTTTCCGATTTGACGGACGAATTGATCGCCACTGCTTATGAAGATGATCGCACTCGCATTTACTGGAAAGATAAGTCGTATGAAGCCGATTACAAATTGCTCAAACAAAAACTGGGCGATAAAGAAATTGGGTTTAATTCGTCAACCGAAGACGAGCAGAAATATTTAATCTCCGCCAGCAGCGATACCGATCCTGGCTCAGTGTATTTGTTTGATCGCAAAACCAAACAGCTAACCTTGCAATACCAAATCCGCGAAAAAATTAATCGCGCTGCACTCGCGCCGATGCAGGCGATTCGTTACAAATCTTCGGATGGTTTGGAAATTCCGGCGTACTTAACCTTGCCTAAAAATGTTCCCGCCAAAAATTTACCGATGGTGGTTTTCCCGCACGGTGGTCCGTGGGGACGTGATTCGTGGAGCTACAATTCGTATGCCCAATTTTTGGCGAATCGTGGTTATGCGGTGTTGCAACCAAACTTCCGCGCTTCGACGGGATTTGGCAAAAAATTCCTCAACGCGGGCAACAAACAATGGGGCAATTTGATGCAGGATGACATCACGTGGGGTGTTAAGCATTTGGTGAGCCAGGGCATTGTTGATCCAAAACGAGTAGGTATCATGGGCGGTTCGTATGGCGGCTATGCCACGTTAGCCGGAGTCGCCTTCACGCCTGATGTGTATGCCGCTGCGGTAGCGATTGTTGCGCCTTCGAATTTAATTTCTTTGCTCGAAACAATCCCGCCTTACTGGGAAGCCGGACGCGTGGTCTTCCATGAACGAATGGGCAACCCGAACACAGCCGAAGGCAAAGCGCAATTGTCACGGCAATCGCCGTTAAATTCCGCCGATAAAATCAAAACTCCGTTGATGGTGGTGCAGGGCGCTAACGACCCGCGCGTCAACAAACGCGAAAGCGATCAAATCGTGATTGCGCTGCGTGATCGCGGCTTCCCGGTTGAATACATCGTAGCTCCTGACGAAGGTCACGGCTTTCAACGTCCGGTGAATAATATGGCGATGCTCACCGCGACGGAAAAGTTTTTAGCGAAGCATTTGAACGGACGATTTCAAGCGGAGGCGACACCAGCGGTCGCTACGCGCCTGAATGAAATCACCGTTGATCCGAAGACCGTCACGCTGGCGAAAAAAATCGAAGCGATGGCTGGCACACCCAAACCTGAAGTGGATTTAAAACCTGGCTCTGCCACTTATCAAGCGAAGCTTGTCATGGGCGGTCAAGAGTTAGGGTTAACCATTAGCGAAGAAATCAAAGAAGAAAATGGTACGTGGCTGGCTTCAGAAAATCTCAAGTCCGCGATGTTTGAAATGAGCCAAAAATCCGTCATCGAAAAAGGCAGCTTGATTACGCTGAAAACCAGCGTCAATCAAGGCCCGGTAGTGGTTGAAACCAATTTCAAAAACAATCAGGCGACGGGAACGATGACAATGAATGGTCAAAGCAAATCTATCGCGGTGGATTTGGGCGGCGCATTGTTTGCGGATGGCGCAGGCAGCTATTCTGTCTTAGCCAGTTTGCCGTTGGCGGATGGTTATAGCACGACCTTTCGCAATTTTGATGCGAACACCATGAAGGTCAAACAGACGCAATTCAAAGTGGTCGGCAAAGAAGCAATTACTGTATCGGCAGGAAGTTTTGACGCATTCAAAGTCGAAATGCTAACCGAAGGCGGCGACAAATCTACGCTCTGGATTGCCAAAGATATTCGCCGCGTAGTGAAAGTAAGTGCTGTACTCGCTTCAATGAATGGCGCAGTCCTCACCGCTGAACTGAATAAATAAATTTTGTCGGAGCAGTTATCAAAGGGCGGACTGTTACAGTGCGCCCTTTTTTACTTGCCAATTCTATGGTTCACAGTAGGCAATACGAAAAAAACCGTTTAGTATTGTACTTTGCCAGCACATCTTGAGGCGACTGAAACAACGCAAGGTAGCTATGATTCGAGTACAAAATTTAACTAAAACATACGGCGATTTTACTGCCGTTAATGACATTTCTTTTGAGGTCAGCAAAGGTGAAATCTTTGCGTTTTTAGGGCCGAACGGCGCCGGCAAAACGACGACGATCAAAATGCTGACAACGTTGCTGACACCAACCAGTGGGAAGGTTGAATTGGCAGGTATTGATCCAACGGTTGAGCAAACCAAAGCGCGGCAAAGTTTTGGCATTGTCTTTCAAGACCCCAGCCTGGACGGGGAACTGACGGCGTATGAAAACATGGAATTGCATGGCGTGTTGTATGGCGTTTCGCGCAAAGTACGATTGGAGCGCATTGAAATGTTGCTGCAATTATTTGAACTCTGGGATAAGCGCGATAAATACGTCAAAGAATTTTCCGGTGGAATGCGACGGCGGTTAGAGATCGCACGCGGCTTTTTGCATACGCCAAAAATTCTTTTTCTCGATGAACCGACGTTGGGACTTGATCCGCAAAGCCGTAATCAATTATGGTCGCACGTGAAGCAACAGAATGAAACGGAAGGCGTGACGGTCTTTTTGACAACGCATTATATGGACGAAGCCGAACGAGTTGCGCATCGCATTGCGATCATTGACCACGGCAAAATTGTCGCGCAAGGCACTCCGGCAGAACTCAAAACGCAAACCCAAACTGAATCATTGGAAGATGCATTTTTGGCGTTAACAGGTTCGACGATTCGGGACGAAAAAGCTGGCTCCGCCGATCAAATGCGGCAATTTGCCAAGATGTGGAGAAAATAAAATTATGGGCGCAATTTACATTCTCTGGCTGCGCGAACTGAAACGCTATGTTCGTTCGCGTGCTCAAATCGTGGCTTCGCTGGGACAACCACTGCTGTATTTATTAGTGTTGGGTTTCGGACTCGGCCCGGTCTTTCAGCAATCCGGCAACGGCAGTTATATTCAATTTGTAGCTCCCGGCGTGATCGGCATGAGCGTTTTGTTTACCTCTATTTTTTCCGGTATCGGTTTGTTGTGGGATCGGCAATTCGGATTTTTGAAAGAAACTTTGGTCGCTCCTGTGCCGCGAGTGATCGTCATGATAGGACGGACGCTCGGCGGTGCAACGGTCGCCATGATTCAAGGCACAATGATTTTTATCGTATGTGTGATTGCCGGATTTCGCCCGACGAATTGGACTGCCTTGCCGCTGGCTTTTGTTTTTATGGCGTTGACCGCAATTGTATTTTGCGGACTTGGAACCGCCATCGGTTCATTGCTGCAAGATATGCAGGGCTTTCAGCTCATTATGAATTTTATCGTGATGCCGATTTTCTTTTTATCGGGTGCGCTGTTTCCGCTGACCAATTTGCCGAAACTTCTCAGCTTCGCGACGAAGCTTGATCCGTTGTCTTATGGCATTGACGGCTTGCGCGGGACGCTGATTGGCATCACGCATTACGGCGCAATCACCAACATTTCTGTCCTGAGTCTGGCAGCCATTCTATTCGTTGGCATTGGTGGTTATTTCTTCTCCAAAATTCAAATTTGAGATGCTTATTTCAGCTAGGAATCAAAGCCACACTTGCCATAAAAGTATGTGTGGTTGACAACGCCTCAGCTAAAGCGTACGGTGGATGCGAGCCGAGTTTGGTCACTCTCTTCTTAGTTTTTCTGAAATCCCTCAGACAATCTGAATTTCTTAACCCACTTCCAAGCTAGTGAAATAAGTTCACTTATTAGTAATCAAGGGTCACTCATGTCAAAACAAAATGGCGATAAAGCACGCTCTGGTGTCGCACAAAAGAAGAAATTACTGCGCCGCAAACGCACCCAGGAATTGCGCCTCGCAATAGCTGCGGAAAAAAATGTCGTGGAGTCGCAACCCAGCGCGGAATAGTTTACCTGCGCGATGAAGTCTTACTCGTTCCGCCAAATGTGAGGAAAAATTATGGTCACAGACCACAAAGATAACAAGTACCGCAAGGTTTTATTAATGGTGCAACGCGCCAAACAAATTCATAACGGCGCACGTCCGCGCGTGAATATGCCGGGCCGCCGCGCCACCGTCATTGCCAGAGCCGAAGTAGATCAGAGCCTCATCGGTTTTGATTACGTGAAGATTACCAAAACCAAGCGATAGCTGATTCTGTGCGACGGAATTAATGCATGTAGAATTGTAAAAATAGTTCATTCCAAAACCCATGGTTCAGCAGGGAGCTTGGCTCGCTCTTTCCTTCGCCAAGCCGAAATCTTTCGGCTTCTCTGCTACCAACAGCCTAACCATGGAGTTATCAATGTTTTTCAAGAATTTTCGGTTTCTCAAGAATGCCTGCGAAGGGATGCCGTTCAATGCCGATAGCCCGTATCTTGGCTCGCTCACAATCTTTGTTTGGGTGATGCCTGTGTCAATCTTGTTGTTTTCCATTGGCACGCAACCGTTATCGTTAGTTCTGGCAGCAAGCCTCAGCGCAGCCAGTAGCTGCTGGATGTTTTGGCATCAGACAAACAGCCGCGCAAGTCTCTCTGCGTTACCCATCATCGCTGGTCGAAAGTGAGACGGCATGATTCAACATATCCCCGAGGTTGATAAGTTTAAGCAGCAGTTGCAGGATTCATTGCAACACGAAACGGTGAATTCGCAAGCCATCAAAGTTGCCAAACATGATCGTGCTTATACCTGCGGCGATCAGGATGGGATGGTTTATTTCATCACGAGTGGGCAAATCAAATTGCTCATGCTCGCGCCTGACGGGAAGGAATGCATTTTAGCCATTCACACCGTCGGTGATATTTTTGGCGAACTCTGCCTGTCTGGTTTAGGTCAGCGCCTGGAAACGGCTGTGGCGATGGAAGAGACAGAGATGAAGCAAATTCCGAGTGCCAGATTTCTTGAACGTTTAGAACGCGATTCACTGTATACCGGTTTTGTGCAGTATCTGGCGGTGCGGATTGCCGATCAACAGGAAGTCATCTCCAATCTGGTAACGGTTGACAGCGAACAGCGACTAGGCAAGACGTTGTTGCAACTGGCGCGGAAACTCGGCAAAAAAGACCCGCGCAGCATTCGCATTGAGCATAAGATTTCCCACGAAGAATTATCCGAAATGGTCGGAACGACACGCCCCCGGATCAGCAAGTTT
>JAYVZE010000183.1:0-9728 GCA_043783625.1 Blastocatellia bacterium
CCGTGGCGAGAGATACTCTGAAGCTCAAGTGAATCGCTCGCCACGTCACGCGAGCGGCGTTTCACGCGCTCGCGGGGCAAGCAGGATGCTTGCGCTCCCGGCGTTACGGCTGCGCGTAATATCCTTCTTTAGCGCGAATCACTAAATTTAGAGAGGCGGCTTCCGTTCCTTTTTCACCTTTCAGCCGCACTTGGATTTTTCTCCATTTGCCGTTGCGATCCGTCCGCGTCGGGACATAGCCGATGCTGTACTGACGGCGCAGTTCTAGTGCAATTTGTGAAGTCGCTTGCTCTAAATCGTTGATTGAAGAAGGAAAGAAAGATTTGCCTCCGGTGAATCCGGCCAGGTCTTCCATGGCGCGACGGGCGTACATTTGACAGGTCGTGCCGCAATCGCTGCCGATCATTTCGGAAATGCTCAAACCGTAAATGATCGCTTCGGATTCTTTGACGTACTGGCTGATTTCGCGCAACGAATACCGCGAACAATTATCCTGTCCATCAGAAATGACAATCAGGACACGTTTTTTGTGACGACCTTGCTTGAGGTTTTCCAACCCCAGAAAGACAGCATCATAAAGCGCAGTTCCACCTTTTGGATTGACCGAAGTCAGTTTTTTAAGGGCACTGTCGCCATCAGTGAATTCGGAAACGAGCTTGGCTTTTTCATCAAAGGTGATGAGAAAAAAATCATCGTCGGGATGCGAATTGCTCACAAATGCTTTGAGTGCTTCTTTCGCACGATCAAGTTTCGGCCCCATGCTGGAAGATAAATCGAAGACAATTCCAACGCTGACCGGAATATCAGTTTCGACAAAATACTCAATGTTTTGCTTGATTTTGTCTTCGTAGACTTCAAAATTGTCGCGGGCTAAGCCAGGGATCGGACGATTCGTTTTATCAATGACGGTGGCTGTTAACGTCACGATTTGAGTCTGCGTTTTAATGACGGGAGTGTCGCCATCAGGTTTTTCTATCTTCGCCGCGATGCTTTGCGCGAAACCGGTGTGAGTGAAAGCGAGTACCGAAAAGATGGCAAAAATAATACGTTGAAATGTAAGTCGAAGCGACATGGCAAATCCCTCCCCAAAAAGAAATTGAAATTCTTGTCTGCTTCAGGGAAAGAATGATTGGCGTTACGTTTCCAGGTCGTGACAGGATTGAAAGCGGATTATTGGAGGTTTGTGAAGTAGAAGAATGCAGAAGCCCGCACGCAGTAAGGGTGCCTTAACTCCATAAGTTCAATACAAAAATAATGAAATGACGCCCTTACTGCGTGCGGGCTTCTGCATTTTGAATCGCCTGCGGTTTGATGACTTGAAATTCGCAACCCGAATCCATTGGATTCCAGGCAACGGAAGCACCGATCAGATTGGCTCTGGAGCGGATATTCGCCATGCCGTGACCCGTTGGATTTTCTTCGGATTGATGAAAACCTGTGCCGTCATCGGTCAGTTCTATTTGTAAATTTGTTTCATTGATTGCTGAAATTTTCAGCGAAACTTTTTTCGCGTTCGCGTGTTTGCAGATATTATTAATGGCTTCCTGCACAATGCGATAGAGCTGAATTTGTTCCGTGTCTGAGAGGTTCAGCCGATCTTCCAAATCATCATTGCAGTCAAAATCGTAAACGAATTTTTCTTCTGCTGGAAGGTGCATCACAGCGTCGCTCAAGGCCCATTCCAGCGAAGGAATGAAGCCGATATTTTCGAGGACAGACGGGCTGAGGTCTTCGCAGATATGCCGGACTTCGTTGGAAATTTCTTCAATTTTTTGCCGGATTTGTGCCGGAGACGGATTTCCATTCGCTGCTTTTTGTGGTGTGAGTTGATCTGTCATGACTAACAGATGGCGCAAATCTCCGAGCGTTTGATCGTGTAAGTCGCGGGCAATCCGACTGCGTTCGGCTTCGGTAGTCGTCGCTAAGCGGATTCTGGTTTCGCGCAATTCGTTGTTGGTAACTTCGAGTTTTTCATTTGTTCGCTGCGTTCGTCGTTGCTGAAAAAATGCATAGCCTCCAGCAGCGATAGCCAGTATTAACAGGGCAGTCAGCAGGATTGTCGTTGTTGAAGTGCCTTCCGGCGAAATCCAAATCTTCAACGAATACGGTTTAGAATAAATTAAGTCGCGGCTGATAGCGCGGACTGTGATCGTATAATTTCCCGGAGTCGCATCTTTCAATTCAAAAATCGGATCAGCAGAAATTCTGGTTTTTGGCGTACCAGATTTTTCCTTGCTCAGCGTGTATTCATATTGAAATTGCGAGGGAAAAGTTTTGCTTCCCAGCCCTGTGACTTCGAGTAAATAATTTTTTTGAAAATAAGGAAAGCGCAATTCAGTGGTGAGAAAATCTCCCGCATACACGAGGTCAGCGACGAGGCGGCGCGGTTCAATAATGGGCGGAGAAAAATTTGGATGATGCTTGACTAAGCCTCGATTCGTGCCAATCCATACCGTACCATCGGGATTGCCAGCGGTGCAATACACTTGCTGCGAAGGGAAGCCCTGTTCCGTGTCAAACCGCGAAACCGCTCCATCAATAAGATTAATTTTGTACAGGCCCTTGTTGTGCGTCCCGCAATAAATAATCGGATTTTTACCTTCATTGTCCGTTAGCAGAGAAAGGGATTTGACTTCAACCTGTTTGAGAATTTCCGTGCCGTTTCCATTCTGAATGCTGACCAGCGAATTATTTTTTTCGACAAAAATTTTATCACCGACCTGTAAGATTGCTTCGGCTTTGTCAAAGAAAATCGGCTTACCATCTGACGCCATCAGAAACGTCTGCGCCTCGCTGTAGGCTTTAAGACTGGCAATTGGAAACAGGGAATTATTCTCAATTCTGAAAACGCCAAGTTCATGCGCGAGTGCATAAACATTACCGTTTGCCTCACGCAAGGCGCGAATGCTCAAGGCTTCACGCTTACCATTTTCGGACTGAGAAGCTAACAAAATAAAATCTTCTTTTTCACTTTTTTGAAATAAACCGCTTTCGCTTCCGATGAAAATTTTTCCGTCGGAGGATTCAAGTAACGCATAAATCGCCTTGTTCCCGAAGGCTTCGATTCGTTGCCAGCCACCGAGTTCAAGACCGGGGTTTAACTTGAAAAGTCCGCGATTTGTCCCTGCATAAGTGACTCCATTTTTCGTCGTTAACAAAGATCGAACGAAATTACTTTGCCCGTCATTGCTGAGCGTCGTAGACCGAAAACTTTCACGATCATAACGGCTGACGCCGCGATCTGTGCCGAACCAGACGACACCTTCGTGGTCACGGAAAATCGACAGGACACGATTTGAGCGCAGTCCGCTTTTTGTATTTTCAAACGTCAGATGTTCAATTTCGCTGCCGTCTTTCCACAAAAATGCACCATTTGATTCTGTGCCAATCCACAAATCTTTTTCGGCTCCGTAGAGAGCATTCACCGAGGCAATTGCGCCCACTGCCTGCAATCCTGCACCGTTTTCTTCGTGAATCCATAACCCGTTGGTGCCTTGCGCTCCGCCCCAGATTTTCCGGTTATGAGCGATGATCGAATTAACAAAATATGGACGGGTTGGAGGCGGTGCAGCTTCAATAATCTGATCTTTTTTGTAGGTCAAACCGCCGCGCCGATGCGAACCAATCCACCATTCGTGATTAAAATAGGCGATTGATTTTAAGGCTACGGGTTGGTTTTCAATGCTCAGCATTTTCTGCGTTTGAGAGTCAATAATTGTAGCTTGTAGTTCACCTGAAAATTTATCGCCCTGCCGTTTGACCGAAGCGTCCAGTGGATGCAGCAATAATAATTTTCCTTGTTCAGTCACCAAGGCAATTTCGTTTTCCGGCGATTCGGCGACAGCATTCACGGATAAATTAGCGGATTCTTTGACGGGTAATAAACGATTCGCAATGAAGCGGACAGCACCAAGATCAGTGCCTATCCATAAGCCTCCCGATGAATCCCGGAAGAGCGAACGGATTCTTTGTGACGGCAATTCTCCGCGTCCGTCTCCGGCATTTCCAACGGGTTCCAGGCGGCGTCCGTCATAGCGAACCAATCCGTTATCCGTTCCGAACCATAAGGCTCCGTTCGTGTCTTCGGTGATGGCGTTGACACGATCCGAAGGCAATCCGTGAAAGAGTGTAACGGCTCCCCAGCGATGTAAATTCAATGAAGAATCCGTCGGGATTTTTTCGGATTGCTGGTCGCTGATTTCGACAATTGTTTGTTTGTCTTCAAAAGAAAAAACAACGATTGAAAATAGGGCTGCAAACAAGAGCAGGTACAGTACAGGGAGCGGTAGCGACTTGGTAAATTTGAGAGTTACCAAGTCGCTACCGCTCCCTGTACTGTACCGTTGCGCCATGCGCAACCAATGTTTGGATGCAACGATTAATTTTGAAAACGATTTGAGGGGCACTTATTTCTCAGAGACAAATTTTTGACGATCTTTTTCCAGCCACGCCGCCAACGACGCGCTGGCTTTATCCAGTTCATCACGGTTGATTAATCCACGGCGCAATGCTTCAAAATACGCGCTGGTACGAATGTTGAAAGCGAGTTTATCGTAGGCTTCATCGTTCGTTCCTGCCGCGCTGACAGGCATCAATTTTTCGTACAAAGTTGTCAGGCGACTTTCGACTCCGCGCAGGCTCAGTTGGCACTTGCGGGCAATTGCCCAGTTCGATAATCCGAGCGCGAGATAGTACAAAGCCTCGGCTTCAAAATCGGTCAGCAGCGGATGCGTGAACGCGTCCTTGAAATTCGGATCAATCATGTCCGCACCGTCTTCCAGCACCGAAGCGATGAAGCGCAGCAGCCGACTTTCAGGATTATTTTTATCAATAAACCCGTAGGCGGGATGCGGTTCCAGACTGCGGACTAATTTGCGGATTTCGTTGATATAAATTTCGTGCGGGAACTGCGTCCAGAAAATTACCCGCGCTTCAGGAAAGCTTTTCCAGATGGCTTTCGCCGCTTTCACGCCGGAAAGATTCGGCATTTGAATGTCGAGTATACAAAGCTTCGGGCGATGTTCGAGCGCGAGTTTGATAACCGCTTCACCGTCTTCCGCTGTCAGAATCGGAGCGTAATTTTTGAATTCCCGTTCCAATAATTCACGCAGGTAATTTCGTTGTGCCAGGTTGTCTTCGGCGATGAGAATGGGCATATTGTCGTCAAAGTCTTATCTGTTTTGTTTATTTTTGGTGCGGAGTTTTTTTAGTTTCTCACCAAGCTCCTTAACAGTCTTTTCAGCAGTATCTTTATGCCTGCCGGTCGAGTAGTCGCCGCTCCCGGTTTCAAATTGTTGCAGGAATCTTACCATTCCAACCGTGCCTAAAGTTTTTGATAAGGCTTCCAATCCTGTGAGCCGAATTTGTTCAAGAGTTTGTGTTGGCATGTGATCCTCCAAGTTAATTAAGAATAAAATTTATTGGGTTTACGGCTTTAATTTTGAGCTGTTTTTTCAAGTGACTAGCTTTTCGCAGTAACCGATCATCGGTCGTTAAGAAAATATCTACGTTAGCACTCTCAGCACAGGCTAGGTGCATGGCATCAAACGAATGGAAACCAAGGGTTTCTAATTCGATTGCACGATGCTCTTCATTTCGCCCATAGGCAATTTCGTGGTTAGCTAACTTGCTGAGCAAAGTTAATCGTTCACGTTTTTGTACGTTGGGAGTTTCCATTATTTCAAGCAATACAATTTCACTACTTACCCACTGAAGCAATGAATTCTGCACTTGAGCCAGAACTAATAAAATTGCCTCTGATTCGAGTCGAATTCGGTCTTGTGATTGATCGTCAAAAGGACGATTTAGGCAACATACATCAAGATATATTTTTTCCAAATCAGCCTCTCAATCTTGATCTACTCTTCACTATGTTCTTCACCATCATAGCTCAAAACCGTCACTTCATCTTCCACTTTCGTTTCCAGATGCACTTCCCGTCCCCACAATTTAAAAACGTGTTCCAGCACCTTGCGGGCGTACCGCACATCCAAATCTGAGCCTTCGTGACGATGCAGTAAATACAGTTCGCGGTTTCCGTTGTAATCGCCGTCGGCGACTTCGATGTAAGGATACCCAAAGTTCGTCATATTCGCTACGAGTTGGTCGCGGACTCGCTCCCAGCGTTTTTCGGTGATCGTCCAATCTTCTTCATCTACCAGTTCGACGACGTAAAGATCAAGCTCTTCGACCAGCTCTTCGGTTAAATAATTTCGCAGGAACGAAACATCATTATCAACTTCGCGGACTTCAAATAATTTCGCCATTCCCTGATTCGGGAGCCGTCCCGTTTTTTCAATCTCTTCTTTGGTCGGATTGTTCCACCGCCGCTCAATATCTTCGTAAATCTTGTAGCCCAGATAATAAGGATTGAGCTGTCCGCGCTGCGGCGAAACGACACCGGAATGAAGCTCGGCGAATTCCAGATGTTCCTCAGTGGGCAGGTCAAGTTCGCGCATGATTCGAGCATGAAAAATGCTGGCCCAACCTTCATTCATGATCTTGGTTTGCATCTGTGGAACGAAGTACAGCATCTCGTCATGGATCATGCTCATGATGTCGCGCTGCCACGGTTGCAGTGAAGGCGAATTGTGCAGGATGTACCAAACCAAATCTTTTTCAGGCAAATCAGAAATTTCAGGATGCGATTTTTGATGATCGGTATTTACGTCAGCGCGTTCTTTCAGGCTGAGCAAATCATCGTATTCGTCGAGGTGTTCGATGATTTTTTTTACTTCGGTACTGGCGACTTTTTTCTTGATGAAAAAATTTGGATCAATATGTTCTTCGATGGATAAAACCGAATCGAGAAATTCCTCGACGACTTTGCGCCCGTATTTATATTCGTATTCGCTGATGCGGGTGGCGTGAGTTTGCGCGTCGTCCAGCATCCGGCGATTCGTCGGGCCGAACCAGGCATTATGTTTGAAAAAATCTACATGTCCGAGGACGTGCGCAATAACCAGTTTATTTTGGAGCAGGGAATTCGTATCCAGCAAAAAGGCGTATGACGGATTGGAATTGATGACGACTTCGTAAATCTTGGATAAGCCCAGATCGTACATCGTCTTCATTTTGTGATATGCCTTGCCGAAACTCCAGTGCGAATAACGTCCGGGCAGCGCATACGATCCGATTTCATACATGACACTGGAGGGTACGATTTCAAATCGCGTCGGATAGGGATCAAGTCCGAATTTATTGGTGGCGATGTCCCAGATTTGTTCCATTGCCTGTTCTAATGCTTTGACTTCTTTATCCACGAAAAGCCTCCTGATCTGACTTTTATGAGGTGGGGGCACCAGACAAATATAACACAGCTTAACACTTCATCTCTCGACAAATCGCAACCTGAGTCGGTATGATAATTTTATCGAGCACAGCCTCGAATCTTCACAAATCCAGTCGGCACAGGAGTAGTAAATGAAAAAGCCAGAGATGCTTTTGGTAGTGGTGTTGTCAATTCTATGTTTGATTCAACCGTTGTCTGCACAAGATAATTTTTATTTAAAATACGGAGATCGCCTCGTTTTTTATGGCGATAGCATCACGGAACAACGGCTGTACACCAATTTCGTTGAGAGTTATGTCGTCACCCGGTTTCCAAAACTCAAAGTTAAATTTATCAATAAAGGTTGGCTTGGCGATAAGATTTCGGGCGGCGGCGGCGGGACTTTGCAAACTCGCCTGACGCGCGATGTCCTGCCTTATCATCCCGATGTTATGGTGGTTTTGCTGGGAATGAACGATGCCAATTTTCGCTCCTTCGATCAATCAAATTTAGAACGATTTATTAATGATTATGAAACTTTAATCGGCACCGTGAAAACAGCTTTTCCGGTGACGCGCATGACGCTGGGGCAACCAACCGCCTATGATGATTTCACCTTGAATGCCGCGCCTGTTGATATTGGATACAACGATGTATTGTTGCGTTTCGGGCAATCAATTAAGGCATTAGCAGAAAAAAAGCAGATTGATTTTGTTGACTTCAATGCGCCGCTGGTTGATGTTTTGTCAAAGGCGGGTCGCCTTGATCCGGCTCTGGCGAGAGCCATCATTCCTGACCGCATTCACCCTTCCGCCGCAGGGCATTGGGTCATGGCGGCATCTTTATTGAAAGCCTGGAACGCTCCGGCTTTAGTTTCGGCAGTTGAGATCAACGCCGATGGTCAGTCAGTATCCGTGGCAAACAATACCGAAGTGACAGAAGTTGAGCGCAAAGGAAATATGCTGAGCTGGAGCCAGCTCGACCAGTGTTTGCCAGCTCCGATGAGCCTTGATGATAAAGTGCTGGAGCTAACCCGAAAAGCTTCGGATGTGATTGAATTACTGAACCGGGAAACTTTGCGTGTGACTTATCTCACGGAGTCGTTTTACACACTGAAAATTGATGGTGAAATCATTGGCAGATTTTCAAAAGAGCAATTATCGAACGGGATCAATTTGGCGACCGTGATGACTCCGATGATGAGACAGGCAACGCAGGTGCATGAATTAACGAACAAGCATATTGATTTGCAATTTACGCGCTGGCGGCAAATCCAGATGCCCTTTGAGAAAAGCCTGACGCTCAGGGTGCTGAAGGTTTTGACGAAAATGGATAAACTGGAAAACGATGTCGTGCGACAACAATGGGAAACGGCGCAGCCAAAACTGCGGAAATATGAATTAATCGTCGCTCCGACAGCAACTGCTACCCAAAGAAGCGACAGTTCTGCCAGAGCAAGGATCGAATGAGAATTCGTTACACTGCGTGTTCGCCATGTTCACCTGTCCTGAGAAACCAGTAGCCTCAGCAGCAAACTTCCGCTTTGAGGGAGTTTCATGTTGAAAAATTCCTTTGCTAGTACTTGTTGTTTTGGACTTATACCTGCGTCTGACCGAACTTAAAAAATCTGCCCGTGACAGCGAAGCCTTTGATTTTTACTACGAATGCCGTGAGAGGGCAAGGTGGCGTGAAGGTTTGTGAAGCGGAGCAGGCAGGCGAATGGGTTATTAACTGAGGGAGGAATGCTGAAATTGGCAGCACAATACAAGGAAGCGGCGTATAAGTTACTCTATTTAGCCTTGCAATATATCTAGAAAAATGGACGATGCCCATTCAATATTGGGCAAGAGCACTCAATCAACTGGCGATCCTTTTTGAGGGTCGCTTATCTATACAAAACTCACTTACACAAAATTTCTGACATTATCTTTAGCTAAGACGTTAATCTACATGGTGGTTCCTCAGATATTCAAAGAATCCATAAATATCTTTCGCAATTAACGATTGGTTTTCTATATCTATAAGGTCGATCTTAATTATTGGGCTATCTTTTAGCGAGGTATCAAACCCATACCCGCCCCCACCGCCATCAGTGCCAAATAAAATAATATTTGGGTAATTTTCATTAATCATTGAATGCAGTTTATTGAGTGAAGCTAATTCCTCAGCTTTCCACATAATTAGGTAGTTTTCTCCGAAAAACCCTTCCCCACCACTGGAAAACTTCAGAAACTCTTTATATTGATCGGGTAAAATGTTATAGAAAGGGAGTGTCCTTAACGTTGTCATTGTCGTACCTTTTGTAATATTCAAGCCCGCTATAATTTCATTCATTCTTTTCATATTCATTAGAATCTACATAAATGCGAATCAGGGGTTAAATTGACAGGCAAGCGGGTCAAACGAGTAGAATTTGATCTGTGAAAATAACCCTTCAACTCATCGAACTGTATACACT
>JAYVZE010000184.1:0-8099 GCA_043783625.1 Blastocatellia bacterium
GTTCGCAGTTAAGAGTTCACAGTAGGAATGCTGCGAAATCTTTTTACTGCGAACCGCGAACTTTCTTCCTGCGAACTTCTTATTGCTGTTCCAGTTTGACTGCTTTATATCCACCCTTCGCTTTATCTTTCAACCACCACAGACCAAAAACGACAAACGGGATAATCGCCAGAGTTGCGACTGATTTGAATGATCCGGCGTCTCCACCGAGACTGTCGCGGACTTTGCCCATGTAGAAAATTACCAGGCCGAGCATGAATTGTCCGGCAAAGCCCATTAGCCCCATTGTGAATGCGCCGCCTTCGGGGAAGCGTTCAGAGGTGATGCCGAGCATCGTTGGCCACATGAAGCAAACACCGACATAAAACACGGTAGCAGCAACATACGCACCTGTTGTGCCTGTTACATTCGCTAACATGAATAATCCAAGTGCTGCCAATACTACCGAGCAACACATCATCCCAATCGGGGAAATTTTGTGGGCGATGGCTCCGGCGAAATAGCGCAGGATAAACATCAGGACATTCCCGTAAACTAGAATCAGAATTCCGCTCATGTGCGCAAGATTGGTCATGATCGAACCGACCATTTGACCTGGTGCTAATTCAATCGAAGCCGTAATCATCATGCATCCGAGCAATAATAAAAATGACGGATTCAGCGCAGTTTTGATCATGGTGTCGGTTGAAATTCCTGCGGCGGCGCGTTCGGTTAGTGGGAATTTCTGTCCGAAAAGCAAAATCCCATAAGCAATGGTCGGGATTAAAATAACTGACATTTGCGCTTTCCAACCGATGTGCATTTGTGACATCACGTAGCCGAGTAAGCCTCCGATAATTAATCCACCTGGCCACCAGGAATGCAGCACATTCAGCTTATGCGTTTTTTCCTCCGGGTAAAGCGTCGCAATTAATGGATTGATGACGGCTTCGACTAAACCATTCCCGAATCCTGCCATTAACATGGCAACTGACATCAATAAATAGGTCGGCGCGATGATGAAGCCAATGACTCCGATGAGATGAAGTGCGAAGGCGAGATAGAGCAAATTCCGCATTCCGAGTGCGTCCAGCATCGGAGAAGTCACGAGAATTGATGCTGCAAAACCGAAAAAAGCTAAAGTCGAGAGCCAGCCATAATTGGCGCTGGCGGCCGCTGCTGGAAAGTAGCTGGCGAGTGAGGGATCAGTTTTCACTAAATCTTCGACATTTCCGCGCAAAGCGAAAATCATCGCGGTGACTACGAGTGACAGACAACTGGCAAGAAAGAGCCGCTGCTTATTCATGGATTGTTTTCCTCCAAATTTCGGACAGTAATTTATGTGATTAGTTTTGAGTCGGCGGAGTGTCCGCCAGTGGAAACTTTTATTTGATTAACACGAAGATTATGCCGTAAGAATTCGGAATGTGCCAGAGCTGGCAGATAAATTTATCATTGGAACCAAGTGTTCTGACCTGAGCGTAAGCATCTCGCTTGTCGCGAGTGCGTGTCACGCCGCTCGCGTGACGTGGCGAGAAGAACTTGTGAGCACCAGCTGGTTTCCAGTACGAAGTTCGTTTGCCTGGCTGCGCTGGTAAACGGCAAGCAAATGCTGCCCTTGTGCCGAGTTGGATGTGATGAGCGCCATAAGTGAGTTGAAAGAGTGTAGGCAAGTGCTCAGCATGCTATACACCGACGAGTTGTTTATGACGAACTTTGTTTCATGAAGCCCTCCGATTTTGTCCGCTTGTGAGCGGTTCGCAGTTTTTCTTGTGATTGCCAACCTCTTCTCAATGGAAGAGAACTCGTGAGAACCAATTACCTTTATTTTATCCTCACCTGCCAATGCGGGAACCGGGAGAAAAAAGGGATCATATTTTTTGAAAAATATTTTTCGTCAGGATTTGGACTAGAGGCTTAGGCAGAAATAGAGACGATACGGCCTACTATTTTGGAGGGGATCAAATTGATCGCCAACTAACACTTGGAGTTAATCGTCAGTTGAGCCACTTCTATAAAGTCGACAAGAAAAACAAAAAACTTCCAAGTACGTGACCGCTTTTTTTTAGAGTTCCCGCATTAGCAGACGAGGGTAAGAGAAAAGCCAAAGTAAGGCTCCTCGCTCGTGCCCGAAAGATTAAACGAAATACTTTATTTGCAACCAGGAGAATTCTATGAAGATCACTAACTATTTCATCACGCTGCTGCTCAGCAGTCTGCTATTTGTTTCCGCAACAGCGCAACAAACGACTGCTTCCCAAGATGTCACTATCATCATCCAACAGGAACGGGTGCGCTTTATATCGCAAAAACCAGTTCAGATGATGCAACTGCAAGTTTTCAATCAAGAGGGCGAGCTGGTCTATGTCAGTAGACCGATGGCCGTTGCCGAAGTCAATTGGCCGCTGAAGACTGACACGGGAGAAACCCTCAAGAGTGGACTCTATGCCTACTCCCTCTCCATTCAGGAAAGCGGAGCAACGGAGGCGCAGGTGCGGCGCGGTCATTTCATTGTGGATCGGGCGCAAGACCGCGACGGAAAAACCGACAAGCTGTGGGTCACAAGTCAGCACGACAGCGGCATCGGCACGGAGTTGACGGTTGCCCGCAATGAAGACAGCACCGTCGCCGGAACCAGCACGACGAGCGACCGGGCAAGTGTAGCTTCACGCGACACAACCTCACGCGAAGTGGCTGGAAAAACCGATACGAAGACTCCTGCCGCGAACGATCAACCAAAGCTGGAAGCGGCGAGCGGGACAGTCGGACAGATTGCCAAATTCACTTCGGGAGCAGACCTCGGCAATTCCGTGATGATCGAGAAAAACGGCAACATCGGCATCGGGCTGACGAGTTTTCGCTCCACTGCGAAGTTCGAGGTCAATGGCAGCATGTATTTGACGACCACTGGGAATGGGGGAGACCTAAGTTTTGGCACCCCTAACGGCGAAACGGGTATTGGCTTTAGAAAGTTGGGCGGTCTCCCCAGAGCCGACATCAGGTTTGACGAAACAACGCTTAAATTAGTGGCTGGCAAGTCGGATGGTGGCCCGCCGTCTTCACTCAATGGCATCGCTGTCCATGTCTCAGGCAACGTCGGCATCGGCACGGTCACCCCACGCTTTAAGCTCGAAGTTGTGGGCGGCAACAACACCGGAATTGCTGGCTTTAGTACGGCCAACGTAGGCGTCTACGGCGAAAGCACGCAATACAATGGCGTGCGCGGTGTGGCATATCGCCTCGAGCACGGTGCGGTGGTGGGTATTCACAATGGTGGCGGGTTTGGTCTTTACGGACAGAGCAGCGGCCACGGCGTCGTTGGTTCAAGCCAGGGGAACGGGATCGGCGTGTATGGCGAGAGTGCGCAGTTTGAAGGAGTGCGAGGTCTGGCACATCACGTCGATCATGGCGGTGTGGTTGGCATCCACGACGGGAACGGTATTGGTATCTATGGCACCAGCGGCGGCACCGGTGTGCAAGGAGACAGCACCAGCGTGACTGGATTCGGCGGAATCTTCCGCAATACAGCCGGGGGGGCCGGACTCAAAGTCGTCGGAGCAGCCATTGTGGATTCCCTCCAGATCACGGGCGGCGCGGACTTTGCCGAAAACTTCGATGTCAGCGCCGTGAGCGATGAAGCAGAAGAGATGAACGTTGAAGCAGGAATGGTCGTAGCGATTGACCCCGTCAATCCGGGCAAACTAGCGCTTACCACGACAGCGTATGACCGCCGAGTTGCAGGCATTATCAGCGGCGCAGGCGGCGTTAATCCTGGTATGAGAATGAGTCAGACAGGGACGCTGGCCGATGGTCAACACCCCGTCGCGCTGAGCGGACGAGTGTATTGCTGGGTAGACGCCTCGCAGGGCGCAATTGAGCCGGGCGACTTCCTGACGACTTCCAACACGCCCGGTCACGCGATGAAAGTGGCGGACGCGGCGAAGTCGCAAGGCGCGATCATCGGCAAGGCGATGACGGGACTGAAAGCAGGCAAAGGTTTGGTGCTCGTGCTTGTCACACTGCAATAGCGAATGAACTGCGAATGACGGGCAAGCTTCAATAGATAATCGAAGCTTGCCTGTAAGCAACCAAAGAACTGACACAATCAAGGAGAAAGATTATGCTAACGCGACTGATTACATTTGCCGCCCTCATTCTTGCCCTGACATTGCTAACCCCGACGGGCTTGCAAGCGCAAGGAGTGATTACCGTGCGTCTCTCATACAAAATCATCCGTAATCCGGCGGATGGTACGCTCCCGGTCAAACCCGGCGCCACACAGGTAGATGACAATGACATTGATGCGGCGATTGCGACGATGAACAGCCTTTCCGCTGCGTACTTCCGAGGTTTCCGATTCCAACGAGTAGACGAGATTTCCTATATTGGTGATAAAGACGACACGACTGGCCCCAGCAAATACTTCAACACGGACTTCCGCACCGCCGGATCAGCGTTGAGAGATGAGATCGAAGAGGCAGCAATGGGAAACGCCGCCTACGCCTGGAACAATCAGGCGATCAACATCTATATTAATCAGGGAACCAGTGGTGGCTATTGCTCCTTTCCCAATGAAGGTCGGAATATCATCCTTGTGGGTGCGGTTTCGTCCAATGCTGGGAATACACAACTGCATGAGCTGGGGCATTACTTCAATCTATGCCACACGCACGGATGTGATTCCACCACCACGGATGACGGGGTGGCGGATACGCTCGTTGATAGTCCAATGTGGGACGAAGACGGGATTGCCAGAAATAGTTTCCCCGATAAGACCTATAAAACGCCCGTTTCCCCTGATAAAACCCCCCTTTCGGCTAGTGAAAAGATGCAAGTGGATAACGTGGTACTCAACCTTATGTCGTATCACGGCACAACGGGCAATCAGGCTCCGAGTTACCCTCATCCCGGAGAAACAACCCAAAGCCGATTGACCGAACAGCAATTGGATCGCTGGACTGAAGCGGCCAATGGCCCGCGCGCGGGCGTCTGTGATGGAACGACCATTTTTGTACAAGCCGGTGCCGAGGCAGGAGATGGTTCCAGCACTGCGCCTTACGGCAGTGTAGTCATCGCGGTGGAGGTAGCAGCGACGCGGGCGGGGAACAATATCGTGCTGCTGCGGCCCGGTGTTTTCAACCAACCGTTCAGCCTCAATCCGCCGCCGGGCACACGCGTCACGTTACGAGCAACACGACAGGGGGCCGCCGTCATCGAGAAGTAGGGTCATCGAACAGGGACAAGAGCTAAATAAAAGCGAGTTGAGTACGAATGTCTGGCAAGCTACACAGTTGGTCGTAGCTTGCCAGAACTCCACAACGGACAGCAATAGCAAAGGAGAAGGTTATGTTATCAACCACATCATGCCGCAACCAATTTCAAGGGATCATAAAACCTATCATCGGATTCGCCATCATGCTGGTAAGCTTCGTCGGATCATTCACAGGTATGGCGCAAGAGTTGCCAGCTTCGTTTTCGCTGGCGCAATACCAAACGCCCATCAAGAACCAGGATGGCCGCGACACTTGCTGGGCCTTCGGTGGTGTTGCGGCACTCGAAGCGGCTTACAAGCGGAAGTATGGACTCGACCTTGACCTTTCCGAACAATACACATTTCACATGCTGAAGGTGATGGCATTGGACCCCGAGATGCCGGAGAACAACACTTCGTTAGAGGGATTCCAGGGCAATGCCGGGATCGTCGGTGTACTTGTCAAATATGCGATCCCCGAAGAGCCGTTCGCACGTTATCTGAATGGCACTCAGATGACTCAGCTTCAAACCAAACTCAATTTGGGCAATCTGCTGACGAATCCGACGCAGACGGGTTATGACACCTTCGAATTTGATGAAGGCCATATTCCAACCGCCGCGCGTTGGAATGCCAAGTACCGAGTGACCGACTATGGCAAGATTTCTGATCCCACCGATCTTTCTACGCTGGAACAGACCTTGAACGATAAACATGAGATCGTGGCTGATTTCAATCTCCGCTGGAAATTGGACGCGACCAGCAATACCTACGAATATGATTCCACGGCTAGTGGCGTTATACACATTATGCTGATCATTGGTTATGACCGGAACGATCAGGTGTTCTTCGTCAAAAATTCGTGGGGAGGAAACGCCTTTATCCGAATCAGCTATGATTGTATGAAAAAGATTCTCCAGCCCAAAGCCTATTACATCAAGGATGTCGCCGACCTGGATGAAGCGCCGCAGAAGAAAGCCCGCTTCCTCGGCATCCGCAAGTTCGATGCAATCTCTACTGACAATACGCGGCTCAAAGGCAGGCTGGTGATTCGTCGCTTCCTGAATCTACGGGCCGACGATCCGAATGACGCGACCACACTGGGCACGCTCTATCCTGATGACGGGACGGCCCCGCTCACCGTCAACGGTTACTTCACCGACAATGGAGACGGGGTAGTCTTTGACATTCTCAACGCCTCTGGGGCCGACCGACATTTCGTGTTCCCCTTTGGGTTTTGGGCCTTTGTGGACAGTCAGTCTCCGAGTGAAGTGGAAACAGGAACTGATTGGCAGCCATTCAAAAGCTTGGGCGCAGCAGCCGAAGCAGCACCTCGTTATGGCACGGTCTTCGTGTACCCCGGTTCCCATCGCTCGGTTGGGAGTTACGATAAACCATTGACCATCCGCACGCTTTTTGGTCCGGCTACTTTGGGAAATGGAAATTAAGGCAGCTACTCTGTCTCAGGCTTATCAGGCTTCTCGGTTTGAACCCAAAGTGAGGATACCGACAAATCGAAGTCCTGAGTCAGTTTACGAAAGGAGAAAATATGAAATTAAAAAGGTTTATATGGTTTATTTATGGAATTTTTGGATTTTTGGCGCTTTGGCTATTCTTCACAAAGTCATATAGTGAAGCTATCATCTACTTCTTGATTACGCTGGTTGTGTTGGCTGCGGGTCTTGAGTTGGTGCGTGCTGAACTCGCAGAGTTGCGGCGCATAATAACCGCTAAAGATGAACAGTAAAGGATAACCACGATGAAAATCTTACTGCTATGCTTGGTCACCGTCCTGCTCTCAGGATGGGCTGACGGGCAATCTTCCCTCGCTCCCCTTCCGCCCGTCATTCGCACCTTGCTGGATCAAAAGTTTCCGGACTATCCGGCGGAAGGCTTCCCCGGCGGCAGACTGGCTGATGTCAGCGCACGCGAATCGCAGTGGCTCAAAAACAATGGATTCAATGCGGCACATCCCGCTTTTGTCACAGGCGACTTCGACGGCAATGGCAAAGAAGATTATGCCGTGCTCGTTTGGTACGGCACCGATGAAGTTGAGAAGCGAATTCTCCCGAACGCCTTTGTCGTGGCGTTGCTTGGACAAGACATCGGATACAAGCTGGTGGACCTGCATCCGGGCGGTTGCGGTGAATGTTACAAGTTTCTGACCGTAGGCCGGAAAGGTGAGACGCGTTATGATTCATTGACCGGAAAGAGCTTCGTTTATCAACGCGACACGCTGGAGGCCTGGGGATTCGATAACGAGGGGCATGCCTTCACGTACCTGATAAAAGAAAGATACGGGTGGATAGAAATTACGCGTTTCCTCGCCAGCGACACCATCTTGGGCCAACTCAATGCCGCCGTACTGCAAGCTTGGCCAACAGGCTATCGTGGCAAGACTTTTACCGGAGTTGTGATGAGTCATTACGATGAATACGGTCTTCATCTTGAGAGCGACGCGCCCAGCAATACAATGCAGGCGCGACTCAAACCGGGACTGACCGTAAAGTTGAAGGACGGCACCACGCACCAAGTAAAGCCTTCGGATATTCCGCTCGGTAAAGTCATCACCATCAATTACACAGAAAAAGAAAGTAAGGATGCGCAAGGGAACAAAGTCAAGCTCAGGGAAATCGTCGGGATCAGGTTTCCCGCTGTCGGAAAGTGATAGCCCCGCATCTCTTACAAGGTAAAGCCAACACGCCGCAGCAAATCCTGAAAGCGCGGGTCGGAGCGCAGGTTATTCCATTTCGGTTCCACTTTCAGAAATGTCATTTTCGGATCGCGCTGCTGAACCCCACGTTCCAGCCAGGCAAAGGCTTCGTCCTTTTCGCCCAACCCGTTATAAATCAGCGCGAGGTGGTACGGC
>JAYVZE010000185.1:0-6561 GCA_043783625.1 Blastocatellia bacterium
GTGTCGTGGGTTGACGCCAAAGGCCGCCCGGGCCGCACGACGGTCAGCATCACGAAGTGGGGCAAGCGCGAAGCGAAGCGTCGCGCCCTCGAACTTCGCGAGCAATACCACGCTAGTAGCGAGTAAAAAGTGCTGAGTGCTGAGTGCTGAGTGCTGAGTGCTGAGTGCTGAGTGCTGAGTAGGATTGTTTTGCTCTAGCTCTAAATTACAAGAGAAAAGCTCAGCACTCAGCACTTTTTTCTCAGTACTTCTTTTTTATGAGTCTTTTCCTAATCGGCATCAATCATCGCACCGCACCGGTTGAAGTGCGCGAGCAATTGGCTTTCACCGAAGCCGAGTTGCCCGCCGCGCTTCAGGCGATGACGACCCGCGAAGCCGTACAGGAATGCCTCATCATCAGCACTTGCAACCGCGTCGAAATCATTGCCGAAGCAAATGACGCAGCGCACATTCACGAATTAATTTTTAAACTAAAAAATATTGCGCCGCACAAAATTCAGCCGCATCTTTTTCAGCACGAAAATCTCGAAGCGATCAAACATACCTTTCGTGTCGCTTCCAGTTTGGATTCGATGATCGTCGGCGAACCGCAAATTCTTGGTCAGGTCAAAGAAGCTTTTCAGACCGCACAAAATGCCGGAACCGTGGGGCATTCATTAACTCGGCTGATGAATCGTGCGTTCGCTGTCGCTAAAAAAGTTCGCAACGAAACCGGCATTGCCGCGAATGCCGTTTCGATCAGCTACGTCGCCGTCGAACTCGCGCGAAAAGTTTTTGATTCTTTGGAAGGCACGACAGTGATGCTGCTGGGCGCGGGTGAAATGGCGGAACTTGCAGCGAAACATTTAATCACCAACGGTGCAAAAAAATTGCTGATTGCGAATCGCACATTCGAAAATGCGCAGACTCTGGCGAATGAAATGAACGGTGAAGCCGTGCGCTTTGAAGACCTCGATCAACGCTTAGCCGAAGCCGACATTGTGCTGAGTTCCACCGGAGCATCGCATTATTTAATCACGTCCAATCAAGTCGAAAAAGCAATTTCCGCTCGCCGCAATCGCCCGATATTTTTGATTGATATTGCTGTTCCGCGCAATATTGATCCGGCGATCAGCGAACTCGACAACGCGTTTGTTTTTGACATTGACGACCTCGAAGCCGTCGCCTCCGCAAACCTCAAAGAACGCGAACGCGAAGCCCTCCGCGCCGAAGAAATTATTTCCGCCGAGGCCGAACGATTTGCCGCGACAATGAATGAAGGCAACCTCAATCACGTCATCGGAGTCTTCCGTCACGAAATCCTAAACATCGCCGAAGCCGAACTTGCGCGCAGCCGAAAAAAATTAGGCGACCTGACTCCCGAACAGGAAGAAGCCTTGCAGTTAATGCTGAACGGAATCGTCAATAAATTCACTCATCCCATTATCCGGCAAATGCGCGATTCTGAAGACGGGCATTCGGCGTATTTAGAGGCGTTTCGTGAACTTTATCATAAAAATATCGAGTGATATTTTCAGTCGTGTTCTATGAATCTCACTTTTTTCTTGTGCCTAAAAACTTGAAGGCTCGCCAATCATGAATGATTATGCGAGCCTTCTTTGTTTATTATGTGTAACTATGGAAGTCGTTTCAAAAATACATCCCACGCCCAGCGTCCAACGTGTGAATGATTGGTGTCATCAACTTTAGCACGATAACGAAACTGATTACCGTACTGATCTGTCTTCTTGGAGAGCTTATATTTAAGGTCTATTGAGTCCACCCCAAGTAGAGGTAACGGGAACATTTCACCAGATTCTGAGATACCATTGTGATTAGTGTCCCGCCAAAGTCGTAGGAAAGCAAAGATACTATCCTGATTGTCAATTTGCCCGTCCCCATTACCGCCGTTGATTGGTTTGTCATACTCCGCAAGTGCGAGAAAACCGTTGGGCGTATCTGAAGCTGGCTGCGGCGTATAGTTACCAAACAATTCCTTACCGTCATCAATGACTCCATTGCCATTGCGGTCAAGAACCAGAAATACATCGTCTGACCCGGATGCAGTCCATGACCATCGCCTCTTAACTCCTGCTCCTTTTAAATCAAAATCAACTCCATTACTGGAATCAGTAAGAGAAAAGCCATTGCCTTGAACATCAATAATAATCGGCGATCCCCACAAACATTCGCAAGACGAACAATCCCAGCTTCCGTTGCAATTCGCAATATCACCAATTGTCGGGTTACACGAGCCACCTGTGCCGCAATAATTGGAAGGATCACTGGTCGGCGGAGATGAATAGCAGGCATTACTAGTGAAACTCCAGTACATACCAGCACGCGCACAAGCTTGTTGAGTTTGAGGTACGATAAAAGGGTTAAATGCAGAACATGAAGTTTTTGTATTCGCGTCAGCGTTCTGATTAGAACTATTTTTATCTCTAGTTTGTATTGTGTTAGTTACGTTAGTACCACAACCTGGTAAGGCTTCATTCATGATACTGATGCAGGTGTTAGAGGAAACTTCAGCTAGCCCTAGGCAATGACCTATTTCGTGAGCCACACGACTTGCTGTCGTCTGTTGAGGATAGGTTGCTTCGGCTGGGCGAAGATGAATTTTGTATTTTATTGCTCCCGGATTATTGGATGGATATGTTCCAGGAATAGTGACTTGTACTGCGCAATTATTAGGGTCGACAATACCACCCTTTACTATTAAAATATCCGGCGTACTGGTTACTTGATCACTCACGAGATAGTACCAAGTTCCCGCGACTGCATTCCACATTTGTAACGCACCTGGTCCCGGGCAACCTGGACAACCAACTACACCATTCCAAATATTCGCATTGGTCCCTCCACCTGGCGCATCCCAAGAGTCTGAAGTAGGTCCGTATCTTATCTGAACTGTGATAACTCGCCTACCCGAGCCATCAGGTGCTGCCCCATGACCATTCATCGTCGGCTGATTCCAAGAGCAGGGCGGACATTCTGCATTACCAGAAAAAATAATTAGCTGAATACAAATTATCGACATAACTACGGTTGTTAAGGAAAACCTTCTTTTCATAACCTATCTCCTTCAGGACACAAATATACCCATAGCAACATTGCTAACAGTTAAGCAAGTTACTACAATTGAATCTATTGGTGAGTTGAATCGCAACTCACTACAAATTTATGGTTATTGGGAGAAAATCACTTCGACCTGTTGTGCAGGTGATTTTTTATCAATTGAACAGAAGAACTAAACCTACCATTTATCTCAGTTGTTACTGGGTGATCCTTGTTATTTATGGGCTTCAATCTATCGTGGTCATCCACCGTAAACACGCCTGAAGGTCCCATCATTATCAGTCCGATCTTTCCGGAAGAGTCAGTTTGGAGAAGCAAAAGATATTCTTTAGCGATTTCAAAAGGGGGCCACTCTGGAGCCTCGTATACAAGTTTTATCCCGTCAACTTCTACTTCTCCTCCACCATAAGGGATAAGTATTTCATCCTGTCCAAGATTAGACAGTCCTTCCGGGATAACTAAATCCGACCCGCATGAGCATTGAGGAAGTGGTTTAGTTGAAAGGTAATCTAAAATTTTGAACTTATACCATGTATTAATTCCGGCATCAGCAACAAAGACACTTTTCATCTCAATGGGCTTTGCCAGGATTAACCCAGTATATTTTAGCGCCTCGTCCAAATCTTTAACCCCACTGGCATACTCCGGTCTTTGAACTGGAAGTGCGATTCTCTTTTCCCCCTTGGCTTTTGCAACGCGAACGTGCCAGTTGATGGTTCCGCGATCTGGGGCTTTCTCCAAATCTGCAAGCTGCTTCTGTTGTATTTGTAAAGAACGCTTTGTGTTGTTCCCTACAGCCAGAATTACTACAGTCAGAACTAGCAGTGTTACTACTGATAATAATATCTTAACTCTCACAGTTCACCTCCTTGATTAGCCTAAATAACTCAACGCAAAGTTGCGATCATTCATTATAGGCGATTTAGATGGTTTATTCGACTTGTAAAGTTTTGCTAAATACAACCTACAGCATCCTGATTGTTCTGTCCTGAAGAAATCTTAAGCCCGAACTGAAGATTTCTTCAGTCATTCAAGTTTCAGTACGCTGTTTCCTCTTTTATGAAGCAGACGAGAAGCTGGATTTTTCGCCAGTTTCCGCTTCATGCGTCAACCGATCCAACGCAAGGAAAATAACCCATCCATTTTCTTCAGCAATTAATCCTTCATCTTTCATCTCACGCAACAGTGCACTCAGATGCTGCGGCGTGATTCCTACCAAACTTGCCATATCCTGTTTGGCAAGCGGTACCCCTAATTGCAGTTTTCCCTTTCGTTCTACACCAAATTCACGTATCAATAATAAAAGTAATTGCGCTAATTGCGCTCGCGTTGAAAAAGCCGAATGTCTGGTAAGTCGAATTGCCTGCTCGCCTTTTTGTGTACTAATAGAAATAAGTAATTCACGTGAAAAGGCTGTATCGCTTTCTACTAATTGAAGAAAATCTCTGACCGATATTCTGGCAACTTTGCATTCTATAATTGTGAAGGCTGACAACGGAACAGGCACTTTTGCTAACGCTGATGCCGCGCCTAATAATGCGTTACTGAAGCGTAGTTCTCCGATTGATTCGTGACCGTTCGCTTCTAAGCGTGTCAGTTTTACCAGTCCTTCTTCGAGCAGATAAATATCTTGAATCGGATCATCCTGCCGGAAAAGCTGAGTGCCTGCTGAGATGGTTTGCGGAGAACCTACCTCTCGAATAATGTCCAGAAAATCTGTGCTTAATGACATGTATTATCCCTGACCGTGTTACTACAAACCCGAACACCTGTTAAAATTTATGTCTTAAAGGGGCGACATATTTGCTTCGTTGCTTGGGGAGGATAATTATCGAATTACTTGTGCTCCGCTGACAGGATCAGATGGCTGAAAATTTTAACAACTATGGCTTATTGCATTCTGCTGATTGTTGCGTTCCTACTATCTATTTTGTATTGTAGCTATCTGTCTCGTATACATTTTAACCATGCAGGCTAAACGTTTGTCAAATAGGAATAGGAATAGGAATAGGAATAGGAATAGGAATAGGAATAATGACTATTTTCCTCTGTTTTTCAAGTTATTTTGCGACAGGCGGGGCGACTATCGTACTTTTTTAATATGCTAATAATTCGTTTCTTTTCCATCGTTGCGTTGTGCTTTCTACCATTCAATCTTATGGGTCAATCGCCTGTTACCATCCGCAAAGATTTTCTAAAAATGATTGATCGTCCGCGCGTCGCGTTGGCTTCAGAATTAAAAAAACAGAGCGAAGCTGACGGATTAGAGCAATGGCATTTGAGCTTCGCCGCCGAAGCCGCGCAGCGTGTGCCGGGATTGATCGTGAAAACCCCTTCCACGAATCGCCGCCCCGTCGTCATCGTCCTGCACGGAACCGGAGGCAATAAAGAAGGGCAAATTCCGCTCCTCAAAGATTTAGCCAAGCTCGGTTTTATCGCCGTCGCCATTGACGGACGCTATCACGGCGAACGCACAAAATCCGGTACGGGTTCGGCGGAATACGGCGATGCCATGCTGCGCACGTATCGTACCGGCAAAGAGCTTCCGTTTCTGTATGACACTTGCTGGGACGTGATGCGGTTGCTGGATTATTTAGAAACGCGACCCGATGTAGATGCCAAACGAATCGCACTGATCGGGTTTTCAAAAGGCGGCATGGAAACCTATTTGACCGCCGCCGTTGACCCAAGAGTTGCCGTAGCGATTCCTTTCATCGGCGTCCAAAGTTTTCGCTGGGCACTCGAAAATAATTCGTGGCAATCCCGCGTCGGAACGTTTCAATCCGCGATTGAAGCCGCCGCCAAAGATGAAGGCGTCACGGAAATCAATTCTAAATTTGTCCAAAAATTTTATGATCGTGTGATGCCGGGAATTTATAATAAATTCGATGGAGAGCAGATGGCTCCATTGATTGCGCCTCGCCCGTTATTCGTCATCAACGGAGATTCGGATGCGCGGACGCCGATGCCGGGATTAATGATTTGCATTGAAGCGATCCAAAAGGCATACAACAGTACCAACGCAAAAGATAAATTCTCCTTCAAAGCCCAACCCAAAACCGGACACGCCGTCACAGCGGAATCACGTCAGGAAGCGATTGCCTGGCTGCAAAAATGGCTCAATCAGACGCATTAACGCGTGGAAAGAAAATAGACCACGGATTTAGCGGATCAGATCAGCGAGAACCCGCTCAATCCGCGTCATCGGCGGTCTATTTTCTGGTTTAACTTAATGCCATTGTGCTTTGCCGACACCCATTTCACGGGCTAAAACCCAAAAGACGGTGATCTTTGTTGTAACAAATTTTGCCGCTATTACGTTTTTGCTTTTTACTCCTGCAAAGTATTGATTGTGCTTACGACAGTAGTTCTCTACAATTGAGACTACCCAGGTTCCAGGGATCAAAAATTCTTTCATCACGTTTCGTAATTCTTCGCTGTAATAAATTTATGAATTGCCTCAAATTACTGTCAATAGTGGTTTTATTCTGTTTCTTCTCACTC
>JAYVZE010000186.1:0-20493 GCA_043783625.1 Blastocatellia bacterium
TTACTGCGTGCGGGCTTCTGCATTCTGAGTTAATTTTTGAATGCTCAGCAAAGCCACCAGCGAGCTTTGCAAGATCAATCGTGCCGCCGAAGTTGTCAGCCAATAATCCATCGTCAGCCAGTTCGCCGTCGTCCCGATAAAAAGATAAATCAGGAAATCACCGCAGAGCGGAATCAATACCAGTAACGCCAAAGTCAGAGCTGGAAAAACATTTTGCAGTAAATCTTTTTTTTGCTTGGCAATGATAACGCGAAAAATCGTTACCCCCAGCACGACAAAAAAGATGATCCATAAGGCTCCCCAATGAAGCGGATTCAGTAATTCCCAAAAGAAAAAACGGCTCACAAGATTCAGTCGTTCGGAAAAAGCTTGCCAACTCGTATGTAAGGTCAGATGAAAATCCTGACTGAAATATGGACTCAGCAACCGCATGCTCAGCTTCCAGGTTCCATATAAAAAAACAGCCGGAAGTAAGACAAAAATCCAGCGATACTGAATGGCGAATCGCCGCCGCAGTACAAATAAAACCAGCGGTAAAATCATCAGCAAAGTCATTAACAGGACGATGCTGTCTTGCTTGACGAAGACTAATCCCAGGCTGATCGCGCCCAATAATTTCAGACGTGCGAATTCCCCGCTCTCAGCAAATTCGTGAACTAATTTTGCCGCTGCCAGATAAAAAACGGCTAAGGGAAAATCTGCATGTCCGGTCGTGGAGCTGCCATCACTGATCCACGTCAATGGGATAAAAAACATCAGCCACGCAAAATTAATATTTCGTGCCGAGAGCAAAATCAGTACGCCGATGAAATAAAAAATGACACAAAATAATTTCCCCGCATTTTGATTTGCCTCGCCGATCCAACTGTAAGTCCACGCCTGATTGAGCGGCATCAGCGGCGGATAATCCACCTGCGCCCACGCCAAAGCTTCCGATTGCAAAAAGCGTTTCGGGATGCCTCCTGCCTCATAAAACACCTTCGCTTTCATTTCCCAATTGACCAAGCCGTCCCAGCTCAACGTCGTATTCATCCCCAACCATCCGACGATGGAAAGCTGCACGAGCAAGATAACGATTTGCAGTATTTTCCAAATTCTTGAGTGCAGAAACCCGCCCTTACTGCGTGCGGGCTTCTGCATTAAAACCTTAACGCCATAACTGCCTAATCCCAAACAAATCACAGTCAAGACAGCGCGACTTAAACCTCGCGGCAAAAACAACGACGTCAGGATTGAACCAAGCGCAATGAAAATTGTTCCGAGTAAAAAACTCAACCCTGCGAGTTCATAAACGCAGTATTCCTTAGCTTCTTTAGTGAGTAAAAAATAAAGCCCGACGCCAGCCAACCACAGCAAAATTAATGCTGTGGCAAACAAAACGATTGCCATCGTTCATCACCTCCAAGTCGCTGGATCACCAGTCCCGGCAAAATCTGAACCGGAGGAGATGCAATTTTAAGATTTGGATGATTGCCAAAAAAGACGACTGCTGAAACTTTCGCCGGATCGTACGGATGCTTCCATTCATTCGGAGCATTACAAATCGGATTCACAACACGGCGCGGAAACGCAAAGTAGCCAACCATCCAACGTAAAATATAGGCGCTCGGATGCTGCAAATCTCCAACAAATAAAATGTCCTGATCCGGCGGGAGCTGCATTAATTCCTGACGTAAAACTTCAGAAGGCGAACGCCCCGCGTCGGCATTGTTTTCGGCGAGATGCGCACGAAAAACAAAATCTGTCGTCGAGGTGGCATTAAATTCTTTGACCCATGGAAATGATTTAAAATGTGGAAGGAGTTGCGATCCGGCGTAAATTCCGCCCATGCACAGTCCTAGCTGACACAACAAAGTTAGATAATTTCTAATCAACCAACGTTTCATATAAGGAAAATTCTAATAGAACGCGGAGCGTATGGAGTGCGACGGCTCGGCGTCGCTTTGGCGTTCATTGCAAATCCACAGCGATGAATACCAAAGCGGTGCCAAGCCACCGCACTCCATACGCTCCGCGTTTCGGTCACTTCATTATTTTTGATCGTTACTTACGCGTTCAGCCCCAAAGCCCCGGAAATTGCCGTCAACGCTGCCTGTTCCTGTTCACTGACCAGAACTCCGCCAAAGCCCATAAATCCGCCTTCTTTGGAAGCTTCGGCGACGCGCTGGCTGATGGAATAGAGCCACTGCTTAAACGCCATTGCTTCATCAGGAGATTTCGCTTCCACGATTTTTGAGGCGGCTGCACAAACGCCAATCGCGTGCGCCTGTGCTTGTTCGATACCGCCGAGAGTTGTTAGTTCTGTGGGCTTGGCAGCTTCACGTCCTTCCGGTGTAGCGATTTCTCCGACGATGGAATCTATCAGAGCATTCGCGCCACCTTGCATTTTAACCTCTGCCAAAGCTTTGCCTGTGGCGAACGCTTCCTTGATCGCACCAAACGGCCCGCTGGGGTCTGCTGCGACCACAGCCAATCCCGCCATCGCCGGAGCTTTCAATAAAGTAATCCATTCTTCCGCAGTAAAATTTGACTTGTCTGCCATATAATCTTCTCCTGTTTTGAACTGTTTATTTTTTGATTGAATTCATCAGTTCTCTGATGCGGCGTAATTTAACTGTATTTCAAGGGGCAATGTAAAACCGATATGAAGATTTTTTTCTGGCTGATTTTGTTGAGTATTTCTTCGCTGACATTCGCCGCACCGCGAACCAGCCTCAAACCGCATCCAATCAAACTCGCAAACGGCAACAGCTTTACGCTAAATTTGCCGCCAGGCTATGACATCAGCATTGCCGCACAAGGGATGAGCCGGGCGCGATTTATGGCAAAAAGCCCTGATAATCGCGTCTTTGTCACTGATCTTTACAATCGAACTGACAATAGCAAAGGTCTGATTTACATCCTCGAAGATTTTGACGGCAGCAAATTTCGAAGTCAAAAAGTCTGGCTCAGCAAATTGCGCAATCCGAACAGCATCGCCTTTTATACGGACAGTGAGGGAAAGCATTGGTTGTACATCGCCTTGACGGACAAGCTGATTCGTTATCATTACGTTTCCGGCGAAGATAAACCTTCAAGCACACCGGAAACATTGGCGAAATTTCCCGATTACGGATTGGGGTATAAATACGGTGGATGGCATTTGACGCGGACGATTGCGATTGGTGCGAACCATAAAATTTATGTTTCCGTTGGCAGCAGTTGCAATGCCTGCGAAGAAAAAGAAGAAATCCGCGCCGCGATTTTAGAAATGGAACTGGATGGAAAAAATCAGCGCGTCTATGCCAAAGGTTTGCGTAACGCGGTGGGTTTGCGATGGATTGACGGAAAGCTCATGACAACGAATATGGGGCCGGATCATTTGGGCGATAATAAACCTGATGACACGATGTACGAAGTCACTGAAAATAAGCACTATGGCTGGCCCTATTATTACTTTTCCCGTTCAAGATATTTTGCTGATCCGGGGTTTCCTGATCTAAAAACCCTGCAAATTCCCAAGCCTTTTGCCTCATTTTACGCGCATAGCTCGCCACTGGGTTTTGAGAAATTTGACGATGGATTCTTAGTTGCACTGCACGGCTCCGGTTTTATTCGCATCGGTCACGGCTACACGGTTGCGCAGGTCAAACAAGGAAAATTACCGCAGGATTTCATCACTGGATTTATGACTGACCGCAAAATTCACGGACGCCCTGTAGACATTATGAAATTCGGAAATGGATTTTTATTGTCGGATGATTATGCGGGTGTGGTGTATTTTATTCATTAGAACTGGTTTCGCCCGCATCCTGCGGGCGAAACCATGGCGAGAAAATAACTGCGAAGAAAAGTGCAACCTGAGTACGCCTCAGCCCGCAGGATGCGGGCGCACCCAGTTTTTATTTCTTCCAATTCGCTAAATCTGCAAACGGGTTATTAAAACCACCTTTATTTGAATCGCGCTTCGGCTCAGGTTTTTTATCTCTGCGTTCCGGCGGACGATTCGTTGCGGTACGAGGCGGAGTTGCTACTAATTTTTCGCGTGGTTCGCGTGGCTGTGGTCGTTCGGTTTTCGCTTCGGCTTTCATCGAAAGTGCGATTTGTTTTTTCTCTAAATTCACTTCGACGACACGAACCGTCACACGGTCTCCTGGATTCACCACATCGCGCGGGTCTTTGACGAAGCGATCTGCAAGCTGCGAAATATGTACCAAGCCATCCTGATGGACGCCGATGTCCACGAACGCTCCGAAGTTCGTCACGTTCGTCACGATACCAGGGCACATCATCCCCGGCGTCAAATCAGCCACTTCATGAATGTCTTCGCGAAAGGAATAGGTCGAAAATTCTTCGCGTGGATCGCGCCCCGGTTTGCTGAGTTCGGCAACGACATCCGCAAAAGTGAATTCGCCAAGCTCCGATTTTAATTCGGATGATTCCTTCACCAACGCGACGCCGGAGCCGGTTAATTCTGCGACGCTTTTTCCCAATCGTGCAGCCAAAGATTCAAGCGAAGAGTAACGCTCAGGATGGACGCCCGTATTATCGAGCGGATGTTTGCCATTGGAAATTCGTAAGAATCCTGCCGCCTGCTCAAAAACTTTTGGACTGAAACGCGGGACTTCCAACAGTTCCTGCCGCGATGCAAATAAGCCTTTGGTGCTGCGTTGCTCGACGATTTTTTTCGCCAGTGAAGGCCCAATGCCGGACACCCGCGCCAGCAAATGATATGAAGCGGTATTCAAATTTACGCCCACGGAATTCACGCATAAATCAACGACGAATTCGAGTGATTTTTTCAGCGCAGGCTGTGAAACGTCGTGTTGATATTGCCCGACGCCAATTGATTTCGGATCCGTTTTGACGAGTTCGGCCAGCGGGTCTTGCAAGCGTCGCGCAATTGAAATCGCTCCGCGCACAGTCAAATCAAGATCAGGGAATTCTTCGCGGGCAACCTCTGAAGCACTGTAAATACTGGCTCCTGATTCGTTGACCATCACTACTGGCACAGTAATATTTTGCTCTTTCAACGCTTCACGAATAAACGTTTCCGTTTCGCGCCCCGCTGTTCCATTGCCCACCGCAATCGCACGAATGTTGCCATTCTTCACTGTCTCAGCGAGTAATTTTTTCGAGTTTTCTTTTTCACCGTTGCTCTGTAAAAACATCACCGTCGAAGCGATATATTTTCCCGCATCATCAACAAGAGCGAGCTTGCAGCCCGTACGAATTCCGGGGTCTACACCGAGGACAGCTTTCGATCCGAACGGAGCGGACAACAAAAGTTTGCGAACATTTTCAGCAAAAACTTTGATCGCGGCTTCGTCGGCAATGTCTTTCAGCGAGCGATGTACTTCGGTTTCGATGGCTGGTACGACGTAGGCTTTGAGTGCCATTCGCCCGGCTTTTAGAAGGACTTCCGCGCCGGGAGAATCAGCAACCGTGCAGGCTGCGCTTTCAAATTTTGCCAGCAATGCCGCGTCATAATTTTCCACTTGCTCCGGTTCGCCGCCGATTGACAGCGACAATTCTTCTTCCATCCAGCCGCGCCGAATCGCCAAATAACGATGCGAATTTTCGGGCTTCAGCAACGACTGAACGGGTTCGTAGTAATCAAAATATCGTTCGTATTTGCTGTGCGGTTTGGCTTTGTCCGCTTTGCCGGTTTTCGCGCAAGCCTTTTCAAAAACGAACGCCCGCGTGAATTGTCGAAGCTCTTCGGTTTCGGCTAAGCGTTCGGTGATGATGTCCTGCGCACCGGAAATCGCTGCTGCCGGATCGTTGATTTTTTTCTCTTCGTTGCGGAATGTGAACGCGAATAATTCGAGCGTCTGCCCTGTTTGCGGGGCTTCGATGCCGTGTCCGCAATTCCAAATCCAATCGGCGAGCGGTTCCAGTCCCGCTTCTTTCGCCACGGTAGCCTTGGTTTTGCGCTTCTGTTTGTAAGGCAAATAAATGTCTTCGAGCGAATCCAGATTAAACGTCGTCAGGATTTTATTTTTGAGTTCATCGGTGAGCTTTTCCTGCCGCGCAATTTCTTCGACGATGAACGCCTGCCGCTTCAGCGTTTCGTCCCAACGCTCTTTCGCATCAATAATTTTCTGAATCGCCACTTCGTCAATGTTGCCCGTTTGCTCTTTGCGATACCGCGCAATGAACGGAACCGTGCCGCCTTCTTCCGTCAGCTTTAATACTGCGTGGGCGGAATTTGTAGAGATTTCGGAGTGAAGCGATTGGAACCAGTTTTCAAAAGTCATTCAAAGATTTTTCCTAAAAGTTAAATTCACTATTTTGTGTGGGAGTTTATCTCAAGCGGCGAACAAAAAGCAGGCTTGTAAATCTTCTTTTTCTAAATCGGGATAGTCAGCCAGAATTTCGTCAAACGTCATTCCTGAATTGAGTAAATCTAAAATCATCTCGACTGAATAACGCATATTTTCGGATTGTCGGTTTGCCGAAACAAACTGCCGGATTCAAGGTAATTCTTTCCAAACGTGCATCGTCCATAATTCGAAAATAGCACAGTCAATCGCACTTACAAGTTGAACTCATATTCAGCCATTTTCTTCCAGCCATTCTGCTAATCCTTTTTCCAAATCCTGTAATGCGGCGTCAATGCTTTTATATTGGTCTTTGCCTTCCCAAACCATACCACCTGTATCTAATGCTCGTACCATTGAACTACTGTGTTCATCGCTGCCTAGTTCAATCCATCCTTGCGAATCAACCCATTCGCTAATAGTCGGGAATCGTTTATCAAACAGGTTTGTCATATTTTGTACCTCAAAGAAAGGTCATAGACTCAAGACTTTTTTACGCGACGGCATACTCAGTCAGTGAACGAACGGAAGGGGCGCGAAACCCAAGTACAATATCAAATTTTGGAACGCCCGCCGCTTCCAATTCACGCGCAATTGCAACGTCTGTGTTATCCGCCTGAATCCAGATTTTTCCATTGATGATTTCCAAATGCGCGATGATAAAATGGATGCGCTCCTCGCCGTCCCAGCCTTCAGCAATCACCGCATAGCTATCGTTTTGTTCATCGAACAACGTGCGATCATGCACATTACTTTCAAGATTCGGGATCGAAGCAAAGTGGCTTAAATAATTCCGAATAATTTGCCGGTATTTTTCAATCGGTTGCGTTACTGTTTCCATAAGACAATTTCCTCTTTATGCTTGTCAAAAACCAGTAATTTAATATCCTCTTGCGCTCGTAAAAATTCGCCTTCAGGATCATCAAAAATCTGACTGAAAACTTTGAAGTCTACCGCCAGAAAAAGTGTACGCTGCGGTTCAAATTTACGAAGAGCAGTGCGATACAAAATGAACTGTCCAATTGCATGATACAAATCTTCAAGATCATTCGCGCCCAAAAAACTTTTGACTTCAATGGCAATTTGTTCAGTGCCTTTTTGCGCGGCAATTAATTTTTCTGCGCCAATGTCAATTTGAAGTTTGCGATTCTTCCAACGAACTTTGAATGGATCGTGTGTGATGATCCAGCCATCTCTCTGTAGTGCCGTAACAACATGTTGATGAACTTGATCTTTTGCAGACATAACAATTCCAATTATACCTTAGAGTGAAGTTCAGAGTGAAGATCGCTTTATTTTCCGCGCCATCCGCAACACAGATTCTTCCTGCGTCAGCCTCTCAATCTCATCAATTGCCACCCACGCCAAATCTTTTGATTCGCTGGAAACCAGCAACGGCGCGGCTCTGTCCGCAATCAGCAAAAAGCGAATGTCGTAGTGAAAATGTGCGGGTTCGTTTGGGCGTGCAGGGATTTCGTGAATGTCTACGTCAAAGATTTTTTCGGAATGCGGCTTTACGTCAACGCCCGTTTCTTCGTGGGCTTCGCGGATCGAAGCGGAGAGAATGTCGGCATCCTCTTCAACGTGTCCGCCCGGCTGAAGCCATTTGTTGAGCTTGCCGTGATGCAGGAGCAGCGCGTGCGAATTGGCTTCGTCTACGATCCATGCAGAGGCGGTGATGTGTCCGACGCTTAATTCACGCGAATAAAAATTATCGTAGTCGCTGACGAACGTGATAAGGCGTTCCAGCATTTGCTGTTCGTGAGCATCGGCGGCTTGATGTGCGTTGAGAAGTTGTAGGACGGCGGTTTGATTCATTTGGAATTAGAGTCGAAGCGCGGAGCGTTTGGAGTGGAGTGCTACGGCTCGACGTAGCTTTAGCGTTCATCGCGAATCTACAGCGATGAATACCAAAGCGGCTTCGAGCAGCCGCACTCCAAACGCTCCGCGCACTTCACTACGCACGTCCGTCAAACTCACCTGTCACGGTGCTGACGCGCACGATTTCACCTTCTTTAATAAAAAGCGGAACGCGAATTTCTAATCCTGTTTCTACGGTTGCCTGCTTCGTCGCTCCACCGGATGCGCTGTTTCCGGCGGCGTTTCCACCTGTTTCCTTGATTGCTAATTCGACAAATTGCGGCAACTGCAATGACACCGGATCGCCGTTGTATTTCAAGACTTGCAGCGTCATTCCGTCCTTCAAATAATAGCGATCATCGCCCATTTGATCTTCGTCGAAAGCGAATTGGTCGTAGGTGGTGTCGTCCATAAAATGAAAGCCTTCGCCGTCGCTATACATAAACGAAACGGGCGATAATTCGACATCGCATTCAGGAAATTTCTCACTGGTTTTGAAAGATTTTTCCTGCACGGCTTTCGTCAATAAATGTCGCAGCTTGGTGCGTACCATCGTAGATGCGCCGCGTGCGGAAGGCGAAGCGAACATCAATTCGACTACGGTGTAAGGTTGACCATCCACTTCGATAGCCATTTTGCGTTTTAATTCATTCGCTCCAATTAATGCCATAATTTTTTCCGTCCACGAAGGTCACGAAGAAGAATCAAAACTGAGAAGTTTTTTGCCTTTTACTTCGTGTTTCTTCGTGACCTTCGTGGATAATTTTCATCGTTTTTCCAAAATCATGTTCATCCCGTGTTTCGGGCGTAAAGTGATTAAGGGTTGTAGTTCAATTTTATTTTCCGGTGCGAGTTTCAATCGCCATTTCTGCGCGAGTGTCGCAATCAACAACGCGCCTTCCATCCACGCGAAAGCTTCGCCGATGCAGATGCGCGTGCCGCCTCCGAAGGGAAAATAAGAAAACTTCGGACGCTTCTCTTTTTCTTCCGGCGTCCAACGTTCAGGATCAAATTTTTCCGGTTCAGGAAACCATCGTTCGTCGTGATGGACGATGTATTGACTGGTCAAGACCAGTGCGCCTTTCGGAATCGTGTAGCCGCCAATTTCTACGTCTTCGAGCACATTACGCCCGATTGTCCAGGCGGGAGGAAACATCCGCATGGATTCTGCAAAGACCTTTTCGGTGTAGCGCAGTTTTGGAACGTCCTCAAACGTTGGCAAGCGTCCTTGCAGCACGTCGTCAATTTCAGCATGCAGCTTTGCTTCGACATCAGGATTTTGCGAAAGCAGATACCACGTCCACGTCAGCGCGTTCGCCGTAGTTTCGTGACCGGCGAGGAAAATTGTCATGGCTTCGTCGCGCACCTGTTCATCGGTCATGCTCCCCGTGCCGCCTTCTTCATCCTGCGCCATCAACAACATCGAAAGCAGGTCGCCGCGATCTTCGTCGCTGGCTCTACGTTCGTTGATGATGCGGTAAATCAGATTGTCGAGCTTTTGTTTTGCTTGTTCAAAACGGCGATTGCTTTTCAGTGGCAACATACTCAGCAAAGCGGCAAAGGGATTCGTGATGCGTTCAAATAACACCATCGTTTCGCTGAGAGCGTTGCCAACTTCTCCGGCTTCGCCTTCAACGTCCGCATCAAATAAAGTTTTGCCTGCAATTGCTAAAGTCACGCGCATCATCTCTTGCGCGATGTCGAGCTGTTCACCGTCACACCAACGTTCACGCGTGCTGACAGCATAATCCGTCATCGTCGTCGCATACGTGGCGACGCGTTGCCGATGAAAGGCGGGTTGCACCAATCGGCGTTGCCGCCAATGAAATTCGCCTTCGCTGGTGAGCAATCCTTCGCCCAGCATTTTTTTAGCGAATTGCAATCCGCGCCCCTTCATAAATTTTCGTTGCTGATTGACGAGGATTTCCTTGATGAAATCAGGGTGCGAAACTAACCACGTATCCTGCGGGCCGATCTTGAAATGTACGATGTCGCCACATTCTTTTTTGAGCTTCGTCAAAAAGCCGAGCCGATCTCGCCGAATCGCCAATAAATTCATCACAAAAGATTGTTTTGGTTCAGGTGGCTTCATAAAGATAAAAGGCAAAAGTAAAAGGGCGAGGAGCGACGCTTTTTTTCTTTTGCCTTTAGTAAAATAGTAAATCTTTCTGACTTACTTTTAAGCAGCGAGATCATGAAAAATTGGTTGTCCGTGCTTTTGCAAAACAACAAATTGATGCGGCAATAATGTAACTAGGGCAACCGTATCTCCATCCTTGTCACAAAACTCAACTTCGTATGCTGCTGATTCAGGATAGACATGAACAATCGCTCCAATATCACCACGATTCACATCCGCTGCTGGCACATCTTCAACTAAAGCTATGACATCAAGTAGTTTTATATTTTGTGCTGACATCACTTTTTCCTTTTCGGAATATAGCAGGTCGCCAATCTGGGAATATCGCTCCCTATATCAATAATCCAGGCACTTCGGATGATAGCAGTGCGATCATTATGCGTCATCCCAAAATCAACTGTATAGCGCTGACCAAATTCATCGAACCGCCCACTCACGGCTTCATGATTAAGAACAATTTCCAGTAACCGCGCCTTTAGCAATTGCGAATGTTCGACTTTCAACCCAAGTACCAAATCGAAAACTCGCGCTTTGTCTCTAGCGTATTCGTGATCCAGGTTAAGACAATAATCACGTAATTTCCGAATATCAACTTCCGCGAGTTCTCCATTTGGTAAAAGCATAATGGCTACTATTTGCCAAGCAAAGCTTTTACTTTCTCAACAACATTCGCCGCCGTAAATCCGAATTTTTCCATCAGTGTTTTAATCGGAGCCGATGCGCCATATCCAGTCATTCCGATTAAGACACCATCCATGCCAACGTATTTTTCCCAGCCCTGCATGATTGCAGCTTCAATCGCTACGCGGGCAGTAACTGACGAAGGCAACACAGAATCACGATATTCTTTTGCTTGTTGATCGAATAATTCCCAGCTTGGCATGCTGACCACGCGTGCGCCAATATTTTCTTTGGCTAATTCTTCACGCGCCGCCATCGCCACTGAAACTTCTGATCCTGAAGCGAGCAGAATCACATCAATTTTTTCAGCATCAGCTAACACGTACGCACCTTTGAGTGTGCCGTCGGCAGCGCCAAATTTTGTGCGGTCATACGTGGGCAAACCTTGCCGCGTTAACAACAAAGCCGTCGGGCCGTGCGTATTTTCAATCGCCACTCGCCATGCATACGAAGTTTCGTTGGCGTCGCCGGGACGAAGCACTGTCAGATTTGGAATCGTGCGCAGCATCGCCAAATGCTCGACGGGTTGATGCGTTGGGCCGTCTTCGCCAACGCCGATGCTGTCGTGCGTCCAGACGTGAATTGTTTGAATTCCCATCATGGCAGCTAAGCGCACAGGCGGCAGACAATACTGCGAAAACACGAGGAAAGTCGCGCCGAAGGGAATCAACGGCTTCGTCAAGGTAATGCCATTCAGGATTGAAGTCATGGCATGTTCACGGACTCCGAAATTGAAATTGCGCCCCGTCCGAAGCTCTGCGCTGAATTCTCCCAAGCCGTTGAGGTACGTTTTATTCGAGCCGCGCAAATCAGCCGAACCACCAATCAAATTCGGCAAAGCCGCAGCAATCGCATTCAAAACTTTGCCCGAAGCATCGCGTGTGGCGACATCTTTTCCAGCTTCAAACACTGGCAATAAATGTTTCCAGGCTTCCTGATTTCCACTATTCCAGGATTTCCATTGCGCGGCTAATTCGGGATTTGCTTTCGCGTAACTCGCAAAATTATCTTCCCAATCATTTTGCAAATCGCGTCCGCGTTCGATGCAGTGACGGAAGTTTTGTAAGGCTTCGGGCGGCACCGCAAAAGCTTCTTCATAAGGCCAGCCCAAAGCCTCTTTGGTAAGTTTGACTTCTTCAGCACCGAGCGGTTCACCGTGCGATTTGGAGCTGCCTTGTTTATTCGGAGAACCAAAACCGATAATCGTACGCGTGCAAATCAGCGAAGGTCGGGGATCAGCTTTGGCGGCGAGCAGTGCTTTTTCAATGGCGTCGTGATCCTGACCGTCTACGGTCTGCACGTGCCAGCCGTAAGCCTCAAAACGCTTGACGCGATCTTCGGTGAACGACATCGAAGTCGGCCCGTCCAGCGAAATATCGTTGTCGTCGTACAAATAAATTAATCGCCCAAGTTTGAGATGACCCGCTAATGAAGCGGCTTCGGCGGAAAGTCCTTCCATCAAATCGCCATCGGAAACTATCGCGTAGGTGTAATAATCGAAAATTTTGTGATCGTCTTTATTGAAGGTCGCACCCAAGTATTCCTGCGCGATAGCCATCCCGACGCCATTCGCAAAACCCTGTCCGAGTGGCCCGGTCGTCGTTTCAATCGCGCTGCTCAATTCAGATTCAGGATGTCCGGCGGTGAGGCTGCCGAGCTGCCGAAAATTCTTGAGCTGATCTAAGGTGAAATCATCGTAGCCCGTCAAGTATAAAAGGCTGTAAAGCAACATCGAACCATGTCCGGCGGATAAAACAAAGCGATCACGATTGACCCATTTCGGATTTTTCGGATTGTGATTCATCACGCGTGTCCACAGGACATACGCCGCCGGAGCCATCCCCATCGGCATGCCGGGATGACCGGAGTTCGCTTTTTGTACGCCATCCATTGCCAGCGTACGAATTGTGTTTATTGATAAAGTGTCGAGATCAATTTCTGGCATTAACTTCTCCGAAGAATTAATTTATATGTTCGATTTCAGCGAAAGGATTAGGTTGCTCCGGTGTCAGCACGGGCAAAATCTTTTCCGCAAAAAGCGAAGAGTTAATCAATATCTGGACGATGTAATCGCCCGCATGTAAAAAATTTGTATTCACAAAAACAGTCACGTTGTCGGAATAACCACCCGCCGGAATCGTAAAACTAGACGGTTGCGAAATCGCTACGGTTTGCATTTTATCCGCCGTCAAAATGCGCACTTCGCTGAGGTATTGCCCTTCGCCTGTCCAATGCGTGACGACGCCGAATTTAATCATCGTGATCGGAACCTGCGGGACGACGATTTGATGAAAAACGCCCATTAAACTTAAATGCTGCGAAGCTTCGACGCGCACGTCTTCGCAAAAAATTGTGTAGCCCAGATTCAAATTCATTTCTGACATTTTTTATTTTATCTCTTCAATCGTGATGTCTTTGTACGAAGCCTGACTTGGCGGCCCCGCATGAATCTGTACGCAAATACAGCCTTGTTCTGCAATTCCCTGTTCAGCTTCGGTGTAATCCACGGTCTGAAATCCATTGATGCTCAGGCGAAGGTGTTTGCCTTCGGCGCGGATTTCGTATTGATTCCAATCATTCATTTTCAATACTTTTTTCAACTCGTCCAAATTAGGCTGGGCCAAAACTTTTTTGCGGCGGGATTCATCGTACAACGCGCCCCAATAATTTTGTCCCAAGTCAGCCTGATAACCACTGACTTCGTTGTTGTTCGGAATCCGCTGCGAACGAAACTGAATTCCGGCATTCGCTTTGGTTGGATCGCCTACTAACTTGAATTTTGCACGAAGCACAAAATTTCCATACTCTTTGTCTGTGCAAAGAAATTCATTTTGCGAAATTTTTTCCTGCAACGAACCGCCGACAATTGCTCCATTTTCGATACGGAAAATTTTCTGATCCCCGTTCCAACCTTTGAAGCTTTTGCCATCGAAAAGGCGAACAACTCTTACGGCAGCCAGTAATGTAGCCGCGATACAGATTGCAAAAATTATAGGGCGTATGATTTTCATAAATCTCTTTGATTCGGCGCAGTATAACATGATCAAACCTAAGCCACGAAAGGAAGGAAAGGGTCTTTGCAGAAACTTTCCTCTCATTTCGTAACGATAAGATTTATGGCACCGAGCGTGAGGCTCATCGCTTCGCTTTGAAAAATATATTTCGCAAGGAAGATTTTTCTGCTACAACACTTTACAGGGGGGGGATTACTGCTACACTTCTAACCACTCACCAGGCAGATTTAAGAAACTTAACTTTTAACGAATAAATGGAGGTTTGAAATGAAAAAATTCAAGTTATTTTTTTCACTGGTTGTTTTAGCCGTTGTCATTGGCGCAGGATCGTATACAACTTCACAAGCTCAAATTGATGGTGCAGAAGGTGACGGATGTAACTGCACTATGATTGATAAGCCCGGCATTCAAAGTCCAGGTCAAACACCTGGAACTTGTGAATGCAAAGTCTGTACACTTGCTTAGCAATTAAGCGAAATTTTATACTTATGAGATACGAATTGAAGTACTATCATTTTGTATCTCATAAGTATAAGCTATGAAATACTTGCTCAAATATATCAGTAACAGACCTCATTTGAGGAAATTCTATGATTAAGAAGTTTATTTTCATTCTTGCTTTGTTATTTCTTACAAGCTCTCTTTTATTCGGCCAAACCGTACAAAATGTTCCTGAGAAAAAAACAGAAAAGAAACCGAATAAAAATGTCTCTGAAAAAAATAGCCGCGAACTTCTGATTGAAAGTGCTGTTGAGAATCTTAGCTATATAATAAACGATCTTAAACAGATAGATGAGCTTCCGAGAAGTTTACCAATAGTTGAGGTCTTAGTGTCTAAGCTAAGGCAATATCGCCCTGATCGTTGTCGTGAATTATTGGAAGTATTATTTGATAAATTTGAGGAACAGCTAGAAAAAAAAGAAAAAGAAAAACAAAGAGATAAATATTGGGACGAAAATAATTACCGTTCTTTAATAAGAATAGCTGGTAATCTTGATGCTGAGCTAGCAAAAAAATTTATTGACCGCGCCTCTAATAATAAAAAATATTCACGTCTATTAACTAAATCTGACGCTTCGCTATCACTTGCCAGTGAATTAGTAGAAAAAGACCCGTCAGCAGCGGAAGCAATTGCTAGCCAGCAAGCTGGCGAAATGTTTACCTTAAAAACTTTAGAATTTATTGGTAACTTAAGAAATACAAACCCTGATTTAGCTAAAAATTATTTAGCTGTCCTTTTTGGAAATTTAGAAACCCGTAAGTATCCAAGTGTTAATGAGCTTTATTTTTTATATTCATATATTTTCCTCTCAAAGAGAGTTCCGACTTCCCATTCAAGCGGATTAGGTTTTCTATCTTATACTAATTATGGAAGCGGTTTCGACAATCAGGCGGTAGATATAGCTAATGCGAAACATTACTTAACACTATCTGCAAAGATCATGCTACAGAGCGAACGATATTACACAAGTGGTATGAATGCAGATGCAAAAACAGATGCTATTTTTATTAATTTTATAATTCCTTTAGTCCGTCAATATTTGCCTGATGCTGAAGATATTTTAATTCAAAGAAAATCTTCTTTACTTTCATCGCTTGATGTTAATTCTCAACAATCAGCCGAAGACGCTGTAACTCGGTATGAAAAATATAAAGAAAATAAAACCTTGAATGAGGATACGGCAGAAGGCGCAATTGAAAAAATTGATAAAAGCAACGACCCAAAAGCAAAAAAAGATAAGCTTTATTTTAGCGCTGCAAGACAAGCCATCAAAGAAAAAAAATACTCACTCGCCTTGTCGGCTATAGAAAAAATCTCAACACCAGAAAATCAAACTAAAGCAAAAGACATCGCTCTTTTTGAAATCGCCGGTCACGAACTTGACGATGGAAAGCCAGAAGAGGCGCGTCGCCGTATCTCAGAAGATGGTGACGTTGTTCTAAAAGCCGAAGTCTTAATTAAGATTGCAGCTTCATATATTGAGAAAACTAAGAGTAAAGATTTTCAGAAATGCTCAGAGATTTTAGACCAAGCATCCAGTTTAGCTGGCGACCTTCCGCCCGGCGTCGAAAAGGTTTCTATCTTGTCAGGGATTTCCGCAGCCTATGCTTCATTTAATCCGGCAATGTCTTTGGATTATTTAAGGAGATGTATTCAAGCAACCGAGAAAGTAGACGCATTTAATGGAGAGTTTCAAATCATGAAACAGCTAGAGCTAGATAAATTCTATTTTATGTATCGAGTATTTGACGATAACCTGAATATTTATGCTGCCGTTAGAAAACTTGCTCAAAATAATTTTGCTGCAACGATTGTAGAAGCAAAAGCTCTTAGCAACCCAATTGCAAAAACAAAAGCTATTGTCACTGCCTGTCAAAGTGTGCTGTCAAACTAAAAGAATGAAGAATTATGAAAGCTAGAATCCTAAATGACCCTTCACTCCTTATTCTTGCTTTAGCATGTGCTGTGGCTGTCTTTTTTATCTTCAATACAAGACAAGAAAGTGCACAAGCACAAAACAAGCTGAAAGCAAAAATTACTGGGATGCAAGAACTTCTAGATGATTTATCTAGTCCAAAAGTTGGAGATGCGCTACCCACAATCAATACGACCGACCTACAAGGAAAAGTCGGAAAACTTGATTATAGCCACGCCCCAAAGAAAGCACTTTTTATCTTCTCTTCAAATTGTAAGTCCTGCGACTCTCAAAAAGACTCCGTTTATAATAAAGTTTATACTTTTTTGAAAAGCAATGGTTATGCAGTCACGGGAATATCACTCTCCCCCTTGGAAGGCACAAAATTATTTTTACAAAAACATTCGTATGATTTCCAAGTACTGCTACCGGAAATGCAGTCTTTTGGCAGAGCATTTCGGATTAAAATAGTGCCTCAAATTATCTTGTCTGATGAGTCAGGAAAAATTAGCTTAATACACAACGGAATGTTGGATGAGAGTGAGATGAATAATTTTATTTCGAGTGTGAATGGTCTCAAACAAAAACGCTAATCAATCAAAATATCTTTCGCATTTTTGTTTGAGCAAAATTCTTGATTACTCCGCGTAGGAATGCAAGCCCGGCAACAAATAGCTCACGCCCAAATACGTGAAGATCACGAGCAGGAATCCGAGCATCGCAAAATATGCGCTGCGTCTTCCTGACCAGCCGTGTGCAATGCGGGTATGCAAATACGCGGCATAGGCTAACCATGCGACCAACGCTCCGGTTTCTTTTGGATCCCAGCCCCAATATTTACCCCACGATTCATTCGCCCAAATCGCGCCTGTGACCAATAAAATCGCTATTCCGGCGAAGGCTGCACCAACGGTTTTGTAAATCAGGCTGTCCAATTTTTCGAGTGAAGGTAAGCCGGCGCGCAGACGCTCAGGATTGAAGCTAAGAATCACAATAAATAAACTCAACACAAAACTCGTCACCAGTGCGGCCAACTCGACAGGGTTTGAATTGATACTTAACGAGAGGCGACTACCATTTGCTTGCAGCCACATGCTTCCTTCTTGAACCAATTGCTGAACTGACATAGCTGCGGCTTCTTTGTCTGCTACCAATTTGCCAAGGTTGTACAAGTTATCAGTGCCAACCAAGGAGCCAATATTCGTTAAGGATTTGATCTGATAAAATAATACGCCAAGCCCCAGTGCTTGCGTCACGAGCGAAGCTCGCAAGGCCAGATGCCCAACGCGTTTGGCGACTGCATTGTTCTTGGTTGTATAAAGAATAAAACTAATAATAACTATTGTCAGTAACAACATTGAAAGCCCAACTAGCGGGCCTACACCGGGCAAAGTAGCTCTTAATGGTGAAATGGGTCTAAATGAGGAATCTCCACCAGATATTGCTGGCGTCAATCCAAACCCCATCGTTGCGAAATGAAATGCTTTGCTGAGGAATACAAAATTCGTCACGCTGAACAAGGCAGTAAAGATGCCCATTGATTCCGGCTTCACGCCGTCTTTGAGCAAATACATCACCGCAATCGCAAAACTCACCAGCGAAATCCCGTAACTGATCGTCGCATCGCCAACGTGAATCGGACGCCAATAACTATCCAGCACTGGTTGCAAATGTCCGATTTCGCTACCGATAAAAATTGCCAGAATCAGCACCAGGCAAATCATTGGCAACGCAATAGCGCCAACAAATCTGGTATTCGGACGATGCTCAATCAACAACACCGTACATGCTGCGCCAAACGCAAAGCCAACCGATAAATCGTATAAATTCGCCAGCGGGATATAGCTAAAAAACCACCACGCATGATACACCCCATCGTGATCGGTCAGCCGCTTCCACACTTCGCGGTCGCCCATATTTATCCAGCGAACCAACCAGCTTGACAGGTTCAGAAAGAAGCCGAGCGAAGCCGTCCACACGGCAATTTTTTCCAGTCCCTTCATCGGTGCGAAAAGGTCAGTCAAATGCATCGCAGAAGCGATGATGTAACAGAGCAATGCCATGACAATCAAAGCTCCATCGTCAATGAACCCAGTGCCGATTTGACGACGAGCCAGCAACATCAGAAATGCACCAACAATCGGTAGGATGGCTGGCAGGTAATTGAAAAAAGCCGGGCGTCGCAAATCAAGTTGCGGCGCGTTCATGGTTTTAATTGCTTGAGACATAAATATTGACCTCTGGGCTTAGGCTGCGCGTTAATTCGCGGCTAAGTTTTCGGGATTTTCACCTTTAATAATATTGGCAATTTTTTTGATTCGATCATCCAAACCTAAGCGGTTGCGATTCGCATCTCCGCCGATGGAAACTTTTCCATCTTCGCACACAATCCATAGGCGCTGGTGCGAAAAGAAAAATACTCCGAGCAAGCAAGTGCAAAGCATCGCTGAACCAAGATAAAACCAGATCGAACCAGGATCGTATTGGATCGAAAGCATGTGCGCCTGCGAAGCTTTCTCGAAATCTACGAGCTTGAATTTTGGCCCGTTCGGCGCAGACAATTTCGCTTTCAAAGCAGGATCACTTTCGATTTGTTTTTCAAACTCCGAAGTAAATGCCCACACGCGACCACGGTCTCCATTTGGTTTCGCAACTTCAATATGCGCGGCAGGGTTTTCGTATTGCGCAGAAGCAACATTGGGCTGGCCGTCCGCGCCTAATTCAAAATGCGGCACAAATTCAAAATAGCGAAATTTAGTGCCATCACTCAACTGCTTTTCTTCATTGATGCGCAGGCTCAAATCCTGCGCGGTTCCGCCTTCGGGCGTAACTTGCAAATTGACGGTGCGCGCTCCGCCCATTTCCCTGAACGATGCCTGAAATAAACGGTAGCCGCGAAAATCGTAAGGCTTATTTAAATGGATCAAAGCCTTTTCTACTTTGCCACTTTCCTTGTCCGTGATGTTGACGTAGGTCAGCCAGTCAATCGTATTTCCGCCATCAATAAATTTTGTCGGGTCAATTAATTTTTGCTGAAGGTCGGTGCAATCAATCGTGAACGGCAATTCCATCGAACGCTGCCCGACCTGATCCAGATTGAAAACGTTCTGCATCATCTGATCGCTTTTTTCTCCGGGCTGCACCCACATTCCACCCGTATGAGATTTCAACGAAGTCAGCATTCCCCCGGTAAAAACTGTCAGCAACGAAACGTGAACGGCATAGGCTCCCAAGCGATTCCACGCGCCTTTTTCGGCAAAAACCGTGGTGCGTCCATCTTTCTCAGTAGTCTTGACGTTATAGTGCAAAGATTTTGCTGCCGCTTTCGCACGTTCCACTAAAGTGCTTTGATTGAATTCAGGCAGCGTAATCGGGTCATGCTTGATGCGCATGGCTTGCGTGAAGCCTGGACTGGCCGTCAGTTTTTTGCGGCGCACAACCTTCCACGCTTTGGGAAAATAATCTATCGAAGCCAGAATAATGTTCAGGCTTAAAATCAACAGCAAGGCGTTGAAATACATCGCATGGTAAATGTCGAAAAACCCTAATTTTCCATAAACCATTCTTTCTGCCGGTGTCAGCTTCGTAAAATAATTGCCGAACGTGTCCAGTTCCTGCTGTTGAATTAACATTCCCAGCATAGACAGGCTCAGCAAAATCAGTATCAAGGCGATGCCAAAAGGAACTGAGCTGATGAATCCCAGGAAGGTGTCTATCAACTTGCCAAAGCTGAAGGCTTCTTTCTTGGCCGCCGATGAAGTGACAGGTTGTGAATTGATTTTTTCCATTCAAGTTTTATAAGTACAAATTAATAAAAGCTAATAAGTTCAGCAGCGTAGAGAACGATAATACCTTGGACAAAGCATTACTCGCAACCAGCGTGGCGTAAATACCAGAGTACTGACACATCTGTCACATAATCTTGACACCTGCGCGTCGCTGCGGTAGGTTCCATAGCTTAATTAAACTGCGAAACAATTACCTGCAAGCTCCGCCGCTTGCGACTTAAACTTACGAGGAGAAAAAAGAAATACAATGGGCATCAAAGTTGGTATCAACGGATTTGGTCGCATTGGTCG
>JAYVZE010000187.1:0-12145 GCA_043783625.1 Blastocatellia bacterium
TGATTTCACGAAAGTTGTGAAATCTTTGGAGCAATTAAATCTACTGACGTTGCTGACGTATGCCGATATTAACGCCGTCGGCTCAGGCACATGGAATGAATGGAAAGACGCGCTGATTTGGGAATTATATTTAAAAGCGCGTGCGGTTTTTGCACCGGAACCACAAGCCGGAGCCGCAGTCGAACAGCTACGCAATCACATTGCGTTAATGCTGGCGAGCGAAGTTGGAATTGATGAAGTGCAATCACATTTCAATTTATTGCCGGAAGATTATGCGCGTTTCACCTTGCCGCAAACGATTATTGAGCATATTCGCTTAGCCAATTCACTGAATTCACGCGTGGTGAAAACAAGCTGGCGCATCAATACACAGGCGCGTTGCACTGATCTGCATATTAGTGCGATCAATCGTCGCGGACTCATTGCCTCCATTGCCGGAACACTGACCGCGCAGGGAGTGAATATCTTGAGTGTTCATTTAAGTACGCGCACCGATGGGATTGCGATTGATTCTTTCAAAGTCGCTGATTCGGTCGGAGAGCCACTGACTGATCCAACTCGCTGGGAACAGATTGATACCGCGATCAAACGTGCGCTCGAAGGTGAATTGGATATTGCCGCAGCGGTTGAAAAGAAATTACAAGCGAATGCGGCGCGGTTGAAATCGCGTAAGCGCAGCCTGAGTGCCAAAACCGCTGCGACCAAAATTACCTGGGATAATCAAACCTCAGACAAGAGCACCATTCTTGAAGTGATGACGCCGGATCGTTTAGGGCTGGCTTATCAAATCACGAGTGCGCTCTCGCAACTGAATTTAGATATTTCCTTTGCCAAAGTTGCCACCGAAAAAAATCTTGCGCTGGACATTTTTTATGTGACAGATGAAAACGGCAGCAAGTTGTCCGATGACAAATTGTCGGACATCGAAACATTTATTTACCGGATTCTCAAAACAGATGAAGCCTGAAGTTCCTGGATTCATTAACTAAACCACTATCAGGAGTAATTTATGATTACCAACAGAAAAAACAACTATCTACTAAGCAAAGCGCTGACAGTGCTGTGCTCTATGCTTTTCGCTGTGATGGCGATGGCACAAACTGCCGCTCCCACGATTGAAGAGCGGTTGAAAAAAGCCGAAGACGCAGTCGTCGCGGCGCAAACCGCTGGTGATAATGCATGGATGCTGGTTTGCTCAGCCTTAGTCTTATTGATGACGGGGCCGGGTCTGGCATTGTTTTACGGTGGACTTGTCCGTCGTAAAAATATTCTGGCTACGATGATGCAAAGCTTTATCATGATGGCCGTCATTACCGTGATCTGGGCTTTGTTTGGCTACAGTTTCGCTTTTGGAAAAATTGATAATGCCCCGGATACCTGGAATTTAGTGTTCGGAGGTCTGGATTATATTGGTCTCAGTGGCGTTGGCACTGCACCTAATACTTCTTACGCTGCCACGATTCCTCATTTGACCTTCATGGTTTTCCAGTTGATGTTTGCCATCATCACGCCTGCACTGATTACAGGAGCTTTTGCCGAGCGTATGAAGTTTAGTGCAATGTTGGCTTTCTGTTCGCTCTGGTCAATCATTGTGTACTTCCCCTTAGCCCACATGGTTTGGGGCGATGGTGGCTATCTTAATGCTTTTCTCGGCGGCAAAGTTCCTGCTTTAGATTTTGCCGGCGGCACCGTCGTTCATATTTCTTCAGGGTTTTCCGCGTTGGTTTGTGCGATTTATTTAGGCAAGCGCATCGGCTATCCGCGTACTCCATTTGCACCACATAATCTGGTACTCAGTGTGATCGGTGCTTGTTTGCTCTGGGTCGGCTGGTTTGGATTCAATGCCGGTAGCGCAGTTGCCGCTAATGGGTTAGCCGCCAATGCATTTGTCACGACACATTTCGGAGCTGCTGCTGCAGCACTTGGATGGTTATTAGCAGAATGGCTAATTCAAGGTAAGCCAACGGTTCTCGGCGGTATTTCAGGAGCCGTCGCAGGCTTGGTCGGCATTACTCCGGCAGCAGGTTTTGTCACTCCAATGTCGGCTCTGTTGATTGGTCTTATTGCTGGAATTGTTTGTTTCGTGGCTGTCACTGAAGTCAAGAAAAGACTCGGCTATGATGATTCATTGGACGCGTTCGGAGTCCACGGAGTCGGCGGATTCACGGGTGCGATTCTCACCGGAGTTTTTGCTAACAGCACCGTCAATGCGGTCTTCAAAGATGGAGACAAAGTTTTGCCAAGTGGCTTACTGGAAGGCAATGGCAAGCAAGTTATTAACCAGTTAATTGCTTCTTTAATTGCGGTGGCTTTTGGTGTCATTGGTTCGCTGATCCTGCTTTTCCTGATTGATAAAACAATTGGGTTACGAGTCACCGGAGAAGACGAAATCACCGGACTTGATCTAAGTCAGCATGGCGAAGAAGGCTACAACTTCGATACTGATACAGGGAGCCTGGGTTCTTTCGGCAGCTCTGCCTCTTATGTGGCAGCGGGCGAGGTCATCGAAGCCAGAAGCTAAAATTTTGTCCCGCAAGTTTCCGTTGTTAGCGATCTGGTTCGGGGGAGGCAGACCGAGATTAATGGAAACTTGCCAGGGCACCCAACAGGAGAATTTATTATGAAAAAAATTGAAGCAATCATTCGCCCTCATCTGCTGGAAAGCGTGAAGGACGCCTTACAAGCGGTCGGTGTGCAAGGGATGACACTCAGTGAGGTCCGGGGTTTTGGTCGTCAAAAAGGTCACACTGAGGTGTATCGAGGCAGCGAATACAAAGTCGAATTCGTCCCCAAAGTAAAATTGGAATTAGTGTTAGATGACGAAGCGCTGGATGGTGCAGTCGAAGCAATTTCAAAAGCTGCCCGTACCGGAAAATTTGGCGACGGAAAGATTTTTGTCTTTAACGTTGATGACGCGATTCGTATTCGTACTGGAGAACATGGCGAACACGCGGTCTAAGAATACTCAAGGAGCTAAACACTTGCCTTGGACAGCTTCAGTGTTTAGCTCCCAACTAAGCAAACAGTATAAAAAAACTGCTCACTATAACAAAGTATGAAGCCTTCTATTTCTGGTTTCAAGCAATAACACGATGTGTCGGTGAGTAGTAATTAAGAAAGGTAAGTTTCATTATGGTTACTTTGGACTTAAAAAAAATATCCTCAATTTCATTATCTGCGCTTTTATTCATCGGGTCACTCAGTCCAATTTACGGGCAACAATTGGCATTAGTAAAAAACACGGTTAATGATCCAACCAAAACATCCAGTGCAATTACGACAGCAGAACCCAAAGTTGATCCTGTCAAAAAAACAGTGGATCCGGCAGAAATGCTGAGATTAATTACAGCTTTGGAAGACCGCATTCACTTGCTCGAAGAAAAGCTGGCAGCTACCAATAAAACACCTGCGGCGACGACAACAACTCTTCCTGTCCCTGTCGTTCAGGAGGACCTCAAAAAAGAAGTTGCGACTCTGAAAGAGGAAGTCAAAAAACAGGAAGGCATGCTTGGATTTTTACGCGATGTTGAAGTAAGTGGAATTGTTGATGGCTACTACAGCTACAACAACAACAAGGTAGATATGTTCACGCAGGGACGTGCCTTTGATGTCCGGCATAATGCGTTCAGTTTGCAGCTTGGTAAGATCACCCTCGAAAAGAAAAATTCAGCTGATAGTCGTTTAGGTTTTCGTGTTGACGTTGGTTTAGGTGAAACCGTTGATCGCGTAATTTCGATCAGCGACTCCAGCCGCAATGATGCGACGAAGCATATTTTACAGGCGTATGGTAGCTATGTCGCTCCGGTGGGCAGTGGTTTAACCATTGATTTCGGTAAGTTCTATACGCCGATTGGTGCTGAGGTGATCGAAACCAAAGATAACTTCAATTATTCGCGGGGCTGGTTATTTACTTATGGTCCGTACTATCACGCCGGCTTTCGTGGTAAATATGCCTTCAACGACAAGGCTGCCGTGACGGGATTTTTAGTCAATGGATGGGACAACATCTTTGAAAATAACCTGAGCCGAAATGCGGCGAAAACAGTGGGTGTTCAGATTGCTTTGACGCCTTCGAAAAAGTTCGCTTTGACGCAGACTTTTATGGCTGGGCCTGAAGCGCCGTTGGCGAATGTTCCAGCGGTTTCAGCGCGTGATAACTGGCGTCAAATTGCTGACACCGTTGCCACTGTTTATGTCACAGACAAGTTCACGTTGTTAGGAAATTTCGTTCATGGGCGAGATGGAGATAATAGCGGTCTGCGTGGTCAATGGACGGGATTTGCCGGATATTTTAAATACGCTTTCAATGATAAAGCCGCTTTCTCGCCTCGCTTTGAAGTGTTGAATGATAAAAATGGTTTGCGGACAGGAACCGCGCAAACGGTCAAAGATATTACGCTGACGCAGGAATTTAAATTGGCGAACAATTTCCTGACGCGTTTTGAATATCGCCGTGATTTCTCGAATCAAAACTTCTTCACGAATGCTTCAGGCGCGACGCGGAATAATCAAAACACTTTCATTATTGGTCTGAGCTATTTTATTACTTCCAGACAATAAATGATGCTAACGAATTTTTACAAGTTACTTCCGTAGCTGGTGCTTAGTTGATGGACTCTTTGATGCGGTGAAGCTGAAAGGCTTCACCGCTTTTTTGTTGTAGTTTGCGACAAACTTCTTTCAGCCACTGTTTATTTGACCCCAGTCTTGAATTGAAATCGCATGTTGCAAATAAAGAGCGTACAAGCTGTATTTTTTAACATAGGGTCGAGTACTCATCGATAAGCCCTTTATAATCAATAAAGCAAATTTTCAACTCAAGACTGGGGTTTAGTTAAGTAATAAGCGTTGCAGCTTTGAGTTGAGCAATCAATGTGCCACAAATAAGCAGCGCACGTTTACAACGGGTTATCCGATTTTGTAGTAAAATTATTGACTGAAAGGCTGCGACATTTTGCGGCAGCAGCGCGGCAAACTGTCTCGGCTGTGAGTACATTAAAGTACAAGCGGACTTTCTTGCGATGAACTTGTAAGATGAAAACGCGCGGCATTTTTCCCCTGTGATCGCGCTGTCACCAGCCTCATCAGTTCAAAATCCGAGCAGGGCATGACGCGGATTTCACGCAGTGCATCAACGATATGTTCCGGCCCCACGTCTACTACAACAAAATCATAAAAATCTTGGCAGATAGGATTGAATTCTTCGGTGGTCTGCGCATACGTGACCACGTGCGGAGACAGCCGCAACATGGATTTCACGCGGGCGAGATTTTCGCTCCAATCATTCACTAGCAAAACATTGATGGATCCACCTTTGGAATCATCACCTAAAGCAGATTGAGCGGTAACGTATGTCAGCATCGGTTTACTCCTATGATTGCGGATAAGTAAATAACGCCGCGAACATTTGGCGGGACCGTTCCTGCTGCATGATGTGATGGTTCCTTCCCCAAGAAATTGACGGCGTGCTGAGTCCAGTGCCTTGTGCGGCAGATTGTTTCTTCGCCGACGGTCATTCCAATAACGGCACTTTCTTGATAAGTCTGGCGGTCTTCATTTTCGCATTCCCCCCTCTAATTGTGACTTGTTCTAGGCGTTCTGTTTTGCGGCGGATGACAATAATGTTGCTCTGGCGCAAAATACCGCAGCAAAGCCCCAACCCCGCCGACCTGATAAAGCCACTCGCTCTGATTGACGACTTCCACCTGACAACCTCTTTGCTCAGCCAGGCGAATCATTTCTTCACGCAAATCCAGGCGGCGTAATTCATCAGAGTTACAATTCGGGCATTTGTTAAGTGCTGGCTGACGGACTCTGACCTCCCCGCAGCACAAACATTTCCATCCTTCTGATGGGTGGTAATTTTTGGCCACCATCAGCACATCAACCTGTCTGCGCTGCAAGGCTTTAAAGGTCTCTTTGGTCCCGATAACTGCTAATCCGCCGGTGTGGATATTCCGTTGGAGCCGCTCCACTATTGCTCGTGATTCCAATTCTTCCTGTTCGATGAAAGACGACAAGGTAACTGCCACCACATCTGAAATCTTGTTGCTCCCAGATGCGATGACTGTGTCTATTAACTTGTCCGTCAAATGCCTGGGTAATTCACGTCGAACTCGCACGGTCAAGCGCGGATTACCCGCTAAAATCAAGTGTGAATGCTCGCCCACTGACATTAATCGTTCCAAGACAGAAATTTGCTCCTTGATGAATTGGTCGGTGCGATTGCGGCGATGGTTTTGATAATGCTCACGGCTCCATTCGCGTCCGACTCGCTGGCGTAACTCCGGTCGCTCCCGCCAAACATCTTCCGTCACGGAGCCCAGATTCACTTCTATAATGCGGGCTTTTTCTTCTGTCAGAATCATCACCACATAGCGATGGTACGTGTCTTTGAGTTCGACGAGATGATAGATATTTGGTGTCGTGTCAACGGCCAGCCAGTTCGGTAAGGAGACATCAAATTGCAAGGCCAGCCAAAAGGGCCAGGGGCCGCTGCGGGTGAAAAGAGCTAAGCCTTTTGTGTGGGAAAGAAAATGGTTACCTAGATACTCTTCAATGGTACTGAGTGCCTCGTCAAATTCTGGGTGCGAGTGAACGGGCAATCCCTTGCTGATTTTCTGCGCTTGGTTTTCTAAAGTACGGCGTGCGTCAACCAGATTGGTTTCCAGATTGATGTAACAACTGACCATAGGGGAAGATGTTTCTTCCAACGTCGCCAGTATGCGAATGTGATGTTGCAACTCTCTTAATTCCATAAGTAATCTCCCACAAGTAAAACCGACTATTAAAGGAGCAATTAGTGTGCCGTGCGGCGAGGCGCAGAAAACACTGATTTAATAGGAGGGTGATGCGGGTCGCGCTGTGTCGCTGAGACAATTTGGCGCGACAGTGCGACATTTAGAGACAACTTCACTGAGTGCCGAACCAGCCCCCACAACAGTGCGGAGTGATTCATCGGATTATTGTAATGCCCTTATTTCGCTATGTTTCCACCGCGTGATCGGCCTTTGCAAGAGGCGATGCAGCTCTTTGATTTTGGCTGTGGCACGCACCTTGCTTTTCAGGATGGCGTAGCTGAGGAGCTAATAATTTTGCTGAAAACAATGGCTGCTAATTACTTGAAGCATTGTGCTTTTGAGGAGAACATTATGAGAAAGGTTATTGTGTCAATGGCTGCTGCGTTATTGCTGTGTCTGTCGCTGGTCGGAACGGCCTTGGCGAATGAAAAGAACCTAAAGAAAACGCTTACGCTCACTGAAGACGTGATGGTCAACGAGACCCTCATCAAGAAGGGCGAGTATCGCGTGCTGTTTAATGCCAAGACTGAAGAGGTCACACTTTCGAAAGGTGGCGATGTCGTCTTCACTAGCAAAGCGAAGGTCGAAACGCAATCAGAGAAAGCACTCTACAACTCGGCGTCATTCAAATCTACGGCTAAAGGAACGGTACTGAGTGGTTTCACCTTCGCGGGAGATCGAAGGACAATTATCTTGTCAGAAGGCTGACAGACAATAACTTAAATCAACTGCAAGTTAGACAAAGTGCGCTGACCTAGAGGGTCAGCGCACTTTGTCTTGGCGTCAATGCTTGGAAATCAAAATCAACCGGACCAAGTAAAACGCCCCCCAGCAGCTTCTCACCGACAGCCTTCAAGCCAGACGACTTGTGCGCGTTGTTCCGCCATTAAAACACTATCGTCGGATCTGCGGCACGGTATTCATCAAGCTTCCGATGTAACGTGCGCCGATCAAAGCCCAGGATTTCTGCCGCGCGGGATTTATTTCCATGGGTCAGTTGCAGCGTTTCCATAATGTATTCTTTCTCCAGTTCCTGAAGCGTCAATCTGCGCTCACGTCCGCGTGTCAGCAACGTAGAAGTTCGTCCACCACTGCTGATTCGTTCCGGCAAATCTTCGGGAGTAATCAAACATCCTTCTGCCAGCGCGACTCCGCTTTCAATGGCATTTTCTAATTCGCGTACATTTCCAGGCCACGAATAGGCGGTCAGGATGGCGAGAGCTTCGGAGGTTAAATTAAATGGTGGAGCGCCGGAGCGTTCCGACATTTTATTCAGAAAATGATCAATCATCAAAGGGATGTCGAGCGGACGTTCGCGTAAGGGTGGAATGCGTAAATGAATCACATTGATGCGCCAGAATAAATCTTCCCGAAAGCGACCTTCGTTGATTTCCTGTTCCAGATCACGATTCGTGGCAGCGACGACACGAACATTGATTTCGCGTTCACGGTCTGCACCAACGCGGCGGATTGTACCTTCCTGCAAGACGCGGAGAAGTTTGGGTTGCATCAGCAAAGGTAATTCGCCAACTTCGTCAAGAAAGATTGTCCCTCCCTCGGCCGCTTCAAATAATCCTGTCCGTATTTGCTTTGCGCCTGTGAACGCCTGACCCGTGTGTCCGAACAATTCAGACTCAATTAATTCATGCGGAATCGCCGCGCAATTCACGGGAATAAATTGTCCCGAACGTCCTGAAGAATTGTGAATCGAACGGGCGAATAATTCTTTGCCTGTGCCTGATTCGCCTGTTACTAAAACGGTGCTGGCACTCCGTGCGGCTTTCGAAAGGAGCTTGAGAGTTTCTTTCATTTGCTGCGAAGCACCAACGATTTCAAGCGAAGCTCCGGGGACTTCGCGGCGCAATTGCGCCTGTTCACGAAGCGGCGCACTCAGTGTTAAGGCTTCCTCAATCGTCTTGATTAATTCGTCGGTGACAAACGGTTTGGTGAGGTATTGAAAGGCACCGTTTTTTACTAATTCGACGGCCTGTTCGACGGAACCAAAAGCAGTGATGATGATGACAGGAATTTCCGGTCGTCTGGTGCGGACGATTTGCAATAATTCCGCGCCCGAAAGATTCGGCATATTGACATCGGTGATGAGAACATCAATCCGCTCGGCCTGATTTTCAAGAAGTGCCAGTGCGGCTCGCCCGTTAATGGTGGCAATGGTTTCATAGCCGGCGTCTTCCAGATCGTCTTGCAACAAATCACGTAAATCCGCGTCGTCTTCCGCAATTAAAAATCTTGGTTTCATAATGGCTTCACATTTGTTTTGGTGGGTGGCAGAGAGAGAGAAAAAAGTGCGCCGCCGGCCCGATTATTTTCGGCTTCGATGCGTCCACCGTGTTCTTCCATGATTCGGCTGCTGACTGCTAACCCCAGTCCGGTACCCTGTCCGGCTTCTTTCGTCGTGTAGAACGGATCAAAAATTCGATCTAAATGTTGAGGGAGAATACCTGTGCCAGTATCACTTATTTTGATGAATGAGTCTTGTTCATCACCATTGGCAAAACACTCAATCGTGAGGGTTCCACCTGCTGGCATGGCCTGAATTGCATTTTGGCAAACATTCAAAAGTGCCTGTAAAATCAACCCCACATCAACTTCGACAATAATTTCATCGGAACAGTTTGTTTTGATTTGCACCCGATTTGTCGTCGCACTAACTTCCACTGCATCTATGGTTTCTTGAATTAAATTACTGATTTTGACGCGCTTGACATGCAGATGATACGGGCGTGACAGATTGAGGAGCTGTTTCACAATACGTGTAATGCGTTCGGATTGTGTGCGAATAATCGTTAGATTGCGCTGACGCATTTCTACATTATGATCGTGCCGATCCAGTAATTGTTTGGCGCGTCCATCAATTACTTGTAAAGGTGCGCCCATTTCGTGCGCGACGCCGGCGGCTAATCTGCCGACAGCGGCTAATTGCTCACTATGTCGCAACTTTTTTCCCAGCGCGATGCGTGCTTCGGCTTCGCGGGCTAAGGCGTTGTGCTGTTCGCCCAACCGATCCGCCATCTGATTGAATTCATTGGCAAGCTGTAAAAATTCGCCGCTGCTGCGTGCGACCGTCACGCGATGCGATAAATTTCCGGCACCAATAGCAATTGCTCCATCCAGCAAAGATTTGATTGGACGCGACAAACTGAAATGCAAAACCAGCGAAACTACAATGAGGATGGCTACTGAAATGCCAAGTGCTGTCCAGCCGATGTTTCTTTGTTCACTGATTAATTCTGAACGGATGAAGGAAATTGGTTGTGCAATGGCAATTGCTCCAACTACAATTTCTCCGTTTTTGATCGGAGCGATTACTGAAAATACATCTTCGCCGTTAATCTGCCGAATAATTTCGGCGGGCTGGGCGGATGACAGAACCTGATTCACTGCATCCAAATAACTAATTTCGAGTGCGCTGAGGCGAGGCGACACAATTTCGACCTGACCTTCCTTATTGAAGAGAACTGCCCCGTAAATGCTGGTGTTTTCACTCAAACGATTGATTAATCGTTGCGCATCAATGGAGCGTCCCGTGAGGTAATCCTCTTCCAGTGCCAGCCGCAAGGTGGTCACGTGCGCCCGAATCTCATCCTGTGCCGCCGTTTTTAAATTTGTTTCTAATTGCCGTAGGATAAAAAACGTCGCGATGATTAAGACGGCGTTGACACTCACAGCCAAAAGAATAATCAGACGCGAGCTGATTTTCATAAATTTCTTTTACCTCTCGCAAAATTTTCTTCCTACTCTGAGCGAATAATAGGTCACATAAAATTTTACTACTTTTCTCTGCCTTGACGATAAGGTATGGGAATTGCTAACTCAATCTTTTCTGGTCGTAGATTTCTGTTAAAGGTAAGAAAAAATTATGTGGTTCATGGTTCGATTTTTAGTTTTTTTCGGAATGATGATTCTGAGTGGGTTCACAGCTTTCAGTCAGACGCTACCGCCACGCGATGATAATCAATTCTGGAATGAAACTCAGGTGATTAAGCCAACGGGAAAAAATAAAGAATTAATCGTGATTGGCGTGCTTCGGACAGGGCGGGATTTCGCCCGCCCGGTGGATGAGCGCATCGGCGCAGGCTTGAATTTTAAACTCAACAAGCAGCTGTCAATCATTCCCACTTATGTCTATGTAGACCAGCAGCCATACGACGGCAGACGTATTCAGGAACATCGGTTGGTACTGAACGCGACAGTAAAATTCAATGCCGGAGGTTTCGCCTTTATGGATCGCAATTTGCTGGAACGTCGTGTCCGTCATTCCAGTGCCGATTTCACGGTCTATCGCAATCGTCTGCAACTTGATCATCCGGCACGAATTGGCAGTTTCAACTTCAAGCCATTCATCGCCGATGAAATCTGGTATTCGACCCAAACCTCAAATGGTAAAGACCTCGGATGGTTCCGCAATCGTCTCTCCGCCGGAATCATCAAACAATTTGGCGAACGCTTCAGCGCCGACATTTTTTACCTTCGACAAAATGATGGCGTTTCCTTTCCGGGCAATGTTCATGCCATCGGGACTCTTTTCAAAATTTATCTGCGCTAACCCGCGACAAATCAGGACAGCACTGCGACATTCTGCCTCAATTGAAAATCGCTACAAAAATAATTAAAAAAAATAAGTTGACAAAAAAAGTCAGTGATCGCATTCTGCCGCCTGTCCACCAAATATACAGAATGAATTGAAGACACGAGACCGGACTTGAATTTTTAGGATTGCGTTTTAAATCCTCCTGCTCATTTTTACAGCCGCCTCTTAGCCAGACTCTCAGTAGTATCGAGGGACACAAACAAACCCGCCACGTTCAGGGGATTGGAACGCCAGACCCCGTTGCCTGACGTCTTACCCGGAGACTTTCCGTCATGCTTATCTTCGTGCGTTTCTTCGTCATCACCCTGCTCGTTTTCAGCCTGATTGCTGCGCCTGCGATGGCCTTTCTGCCGGGGCGCCGTTCGCAGTGCAGCCGGTTCGCGGTCTTGCCGGGAACTCAGCACTCGTTCCTCTGCACTCATTACTTCCCATCCCACCGCATGAGGAATATCGTTTGCTCATCAAATTCCGTGCGGAAGCGAGCAGTGCGCAACGACTACAAATTATCGAGAGCTATGGTGAACCGGAGTTGCAAACCCGCCGCGTCGGGGAAAGTGTGATGAGTCTCAAGTTGAAAGAAAACGTGAGTACGGCACTGTTGGAATTAGCGCGGCTGGACAAAGTGATTGAATGGGTGGAGCCGGATTATGTGGGAACAGGTGTCAGGGGTGAGGTGTCGGGTGTCAGGAGAAAGGAAACTCTCCGAAAATTGGAACTCAGGACTCAGCACTCAAAC
>JAYVZE010000188.1:0-4489 GCA_043783625.1 Blastocatellia bacterium
AAATCCGGCAAGTGTCAGACGCCCCGGAGGGGCATCCAGATGGTAGCCAGGGGTCAGCGTCTTCGCGCCACCCCTGGAAGTGATCGCACCGAATCCCCATAGCCCCAGCGGGGCGGCAGAAATTCGTCTTCATTCGTCATGAACGATCTGGAAATAGATTTTCGCGTCCCTTCAGGACGCGTGATTGCTTACTGCTCTCACCAGAGGCGGCGACCGCAGACGGTCTTGCCACTGGCTACCATCTGACCGCGCCTTCAGCGCGTTGCTGGATTTAATCTTCAAAGCCCCTGACATAAACCAATCCCTCCGTCTTCCAATCTTCGTTCTCCCTTCGTGTTTCTTCGTGCCCTTCGTGGATAAATTTCTTGTCTTTATCTCATCCAAAATAATTCTTCCGCATTCCACAGCGAACGAGGCATCACCACACTGGGGCGATAATTTCCCAGATTTGATTTGGCGCCACTGGCAAAATTCCTGACGACTAACGGGATCATCGGCAATTGCGTGGCAAAAAGTTTTTGCGCTTCTCCGAATTTATTTTTGCGCAGAGTCGGGTCTATTGTCGTATCCTGTTCATCGGCGAAACGGTCAAAATCTTTTTCCCATTGCTGCGTCGCTTGTTTCTCCCCGATGTTCCAGTAACGTTGCGCTCCGCCTGTTTTCAATCCCATCAATAGCGTCGAAGGATCAGTATCCGTCGCGGCTGAGCCGTGCAGCGCGGCGTCATAACTCAGCTTCTTCTCAATCATTTCCATGAAAGCATTTTTCTCCAGCGGTGCCACATTGATTTTGATACCGAGCTTCGCCAAATCTTCCTGAATAATTGCCGCCATCGCTTTTCGCACGGCGACGCTTTCGTCTACGATTAAGGTGATTTCAACGGCATTCCCGCCTTTATCGAACAAGCCATTATCGCGTTGCGCGAAGCCTGCTTCCGTCAATAAATCTTTCGCTTTTTGCAGATTAAAATCGTAGCTTGCAACCTCACTGCTGCCCCAGGTTTTATTCGCAGGTGACACGATCCCGTTCAGCGGCGTACCCAGCCCACGCAGCACATTATCAATCATTGTCTTGCGATCCAATGCGTGCGCGATGGCTTGTTTGAAGCGAATGTCGTTGAACCACGCGCGTTTCATTGCTGGAACCGCTGCCTCGTTAACATTGAACCATAAGAAATCTGAAGTCATCGAAGCACCATAATCTTTGACCGAAGTTCCCGCCGGAGTTTGTTGTTTCAGCACGGCAAAATTCGCGGGTGCGATGTTGTCCATTAATTCGACTTCGCCTTGCTGAAATTTTAGCAAGGCGGTGTTCGGGTCTTTGATGGCTTCGATGACGATTTCGTCGAGGTAGGGGAGTTGAATTCCGCTTTTATCTTTTTTGTAATAATGCGGATTACGCGTCAAAATCGTGCGCTGATCGGGAACGAATTCTTTCAGTGTGTATGCACCCGTGACTGCTAAATCATTAGGTGAAACTGTGATGTCCCAGGTTTTAGGATTGAAATTATTTTCTAGTTTATGACGCGGCAGAACTCCGAACGTTGAGAGGAGCGATTCAAAAGCGGCGGCGGCGCGTGGCAACTGAAAACGAACAGTCCGGTCATCAATTTTCGTGGCTTGCAACGGCTTGCCGCCAATCATATAGCTTTCACGAAACAGCGATCCTGATTTTTCATCGGTCGCCACTTTCAGCGTGAAGATAATGTCTTCTGCCGTGAGCGGTGCGCCATCTGAAAATTTTAATCCTTCGCGCAATTTGACGATGACGGTTTTGCCTTCGTCGCTGGATTGCCAGCTTTCAGCCAGGCCGGGAACATATTTTTGTGTGTCGTGATCGAATTCGACCAGATGTGAGGTCATCAAATAACTCGCTACAGTGGCGGAAACCAAATCACCGGCGTGCAGGAAATTAAACGTCTTCGGCGTCGCCCGATCCGCGACAATTAAGCGTCCCCCACTGGTTCCGGCTTGGCGTCCTTGTGTGACTTCTACCTGTGTTGTAGTACCTGGGCGACAGGACATGACGACTAAGGCAAAAGCTAAGAGAAGTATTGATTTTATTGATTGTAATTGCATTGTTGTCAACCAGAAGGGGCAGCAGAAGGGGCGTCTAATGTTAGACGCGGATTAGAGCATATCGTGACACAATTAGTAAAGAAAAACAGTTCGCAGAGGGAAGTTCGCAGTTCGCAGTCTTTTGCGAACTGCTCTTACTGCGAACCGCGAACTACAAGCTGCGAACTTTTCTGCCGCGAACTTCTTTTCTTTACGTTGCTTGCAACATTGTAGATAATGCCCGCGATGAAGAATCGCTTGCTCGCCTCCATCATCAAACTGTTACTGAAACGTCTGCTAATCGCGGTTCCTACTTTGCTGCTTGTTTCTCTCATTAGCTTCACGTTAATTAATTCTGCGCCCGGCGACGCGTTTGCCGAACTCGCGCAGGACTCACGCGTTAGTCAGGAAACGGTGCAGCGATTGCGTGAACAATATGGGCTTGATCGTCCGATGATGGCGCGGTATGGAAGCTGGATCGCGGATGCTGTGCGTGGTGATTTGGGCATCTCAATCAGTGAGCGATTAGCGGTCACAAAATTAATTGGAATGCGGTTCGGAAATACTTTGAAGCTTTCATTAATGGCGCTTTTATTGGCTTTTGGGGTAGCTTTGCCGCTTGGAGCCATTTCCGCCAAACAGCCGGGATCGTGGTTGGATCGTGTGTTAAGCGCCGTAAGTTTAGTCAGCCTTTCGACGCCGCGCATCGTCTTTGCGATTCTTGCTTTGCTGATTGCCGCGCGAACGGGATGGTTTCCGATTGGCAATGTTCGTTCATTGAATGTGGCGGATGATGGTTCGATAAAATCGTGGCTGGACGGGCTTCATCATTTAATTTTGCCTGCCATTGTGATGAGTCTGCCGTTGGCGGCGGTGTACCTGCGGCAAACCCGCGCCGGATTAATTGAAGTGCTACAAGCGGATTTTATTAGGACGGCACGCGCCAAAGGCTTGAGCGAATGGCAAATCATCGGCAAGCACGCAGCACGGGTGGCGGCGGCTCCGATAATTACGTTGTTTGGGTACGCAGTGGCTACGGTGCTGAGCGGTTCGGTAATTGTCGAAGCTGTGATGTCATATCCGGGGCTGGGGCAATTAGCGGTGAACGCGACAAAAACACGCGATATACCTGTCTTAATGGGCGTTGTGATGTTGACCGCTGTCATGATGATGATCGGAAATTTATTGGCAGAGGTCTTGCATCTGATTGCTGATCCGCGTTTGCGGGAGGCGCAATAAATGGTTGTATCTCGCCTTTCAAAACGTGTGGTGGGCTTTTTTATGCTCATCTCTTTGTATTTGCTCTCGCTCTTCGGCGGATTTCTTGCGCCTTACAATCATCGTTCTCAAGCGAAAGAGACGCCGTACTTGCCGCCGACCAGCGTTCATTTTTTTGATGCGAATAATTCATTTCATATCCGACCCTTTATTTATCGGCCTCGAATGATTGATAAGTTGAATTTCGGCTATGAAGAAGATCGTTCGCAAATGTACTCACTGAAATTTTTTGTGCGTGGTGACGGCTATGATTTATTCGGACTGATTCCTGCGAATTGGCATTTGGCTGGAGTTTCAGAAAACTCCAGCACTGATCCAAAATTACATTTGCTTGGTACGGATGGTTTAGGTCGTGATCTATTTGCGAGGTTACTTTACGCCGGGCAACTTTCCTTAATCATCGGGCCATTTGGATTGTTGCTCGCGTATGTGATTGGCATCAGCATTGGAGCGATCTCAGGATATTTTGGCGGAGTTACTGATTCTATTCTGATGCGAGCCGCAGAAATTGTAATGTCGTTGCCGACCTTAATTTTGATTCTGGCCTTTCGTGCGGCGTTTCCGCTGAGCATCACTCCGCGTCAGGTAGCGTTCATGATGATCGCTATTTTCGCCGCTGTGGGATGGGCGGAAGTCGCACGACTGACGCGCAATTTAGTATTGGCTGAGCGCGTCAAAGATTACGTCACATCCGCGATTTCATTGGGTGCAAATAACGGACGAGTGATTGCAAAACATATTTTGCCGAATGTGGCGACACCGTTGTTGACGCAGTTTGCGTTGACGGCTCCAGTGTTTATTTTAGCGGAAATTACGTTGTCATTCCTGGGTGTTGGCGTGCAGGAACCGGGCGCAAGCTGGGGAACTCTGCTGGAATCCGCGAAAGACATCGGCGTGCTGAAAAATTATTGGTGGATGCTGACTCCGGTGGTTTTTGTATTTTTGACGGCGCTGGCTTTTCAGATGATCGGGGAGAGGGAAGAGAGTCGGTAGCGTCATTGAGTCTTTAGAGTCCATAGAGTCTGAAGAAGTCGCTACGCGCAGCGGGCTGTTGACCAATGGCATTAAGTTAAGCAAAAGGCTTTTCTAATAGCCCAGCCGTTCACGGCTGGGAACGTGGTCATCAACCCCGCAGCCCGATTGATCGGGCTTGC
>JAYVZE010000189.1:0-34330 GCA_043783625.1 Blastocatellia bacterium
CAATCCGCCGGGTCAACTTTTCCCTGATTGGAAAAGTCGTTGGTTGAACGGCTATAACGAATTAATATTAGTCAAGCTGGATGGTTCGGTCGTCCGTCATCTCGCCCATCATCGCTCGCGCTCACTGGATAATTATTGGCATACGCCACGCGCTGCGATCAACCGTGATGGATCGTATGCCGTCTTCGACAGTAACTTTGGCTTGCAGCCACTGCCCAATTATACCGATGTCTATTTAGTAAATTTGCAAAAGTGAGGAGATGTTACCAACTTCTATTAGTGACAGGTAAATGAAAACATGAAACGTGAACAAACCTTTTTGCAGCAACGCCAGGAGATGCTACAACTCAATCAACGACAGAGTCATTATTATGAACGTCCTGAGACTTATCATTCCGCAGGTGGCCGGATGGCAGCTCTTTGGCGAAAATTGCGCGATACGCAGAATGAAGTAAGGAACGTCATCGGGGTAGATGAGGATATTTATAATTTACACCGCGAATGGATGGCAGACGTAGCAGATAAGAAGGTTTTAGATCTCGGCTGTTATGACGGTAATCCATTGAGCCTTGAGCTGGCTCGGCAGGCAAAGTCTTATCTGGGAATTGATCTCAGTGAATATGCCATCAGTGTATTACAACAAAAATTACAGGCACACGGATTGGTAAAGGCTGAGGCTCGTGCGGTTGACTTTCTTTCCGCTGAGTTCACGGAAGCAAATTTCGACCTTGTCTATGCTCATTCTGTCGCCCATCACTTCAGGCATTTTGAATCTTTTCTGGAAACCCTGGCCGGACACTTAAACCCTGGCGGTCAAGTCATCACGCTTGACCCGCTGCAAACATACTGGCCAGCCAAAATAATCAGATCGCTGTATCGTCCTTTCCAACCTGATAAAGATTGGGAATGGCCTTTCAGTAAAGATACTTTTCAGCTCATTCAAAAATATTTTGACATCGAAAGAATTCAGGGGACGAGCGGGCGGCTAAAATGGAGCGTGGGGGTAGCGTTGTTCCACAAACCAACAGCGATTCGCCTGGGTCGCGGCTGGCACGCCACGGACTTACAAAAAGCTTCACACCTGAATCAAGACCTGTGGAATTGCTTGCACGTAACCATGTGTTGGCGCAAACGATAATAAAAGAGGAAACCTGTCAATGTTAGGGCATACCAGACAATACTTGGATAAGATAGCCTATTCGTGGCCTTGGTTAGTGCGCTACCCCCTTCAGCGCATCACCCGATGGTTTGAGCAGCTACCAGCCTCCGAAAATCCACAGCACATAATTATTACCGTGGCCAATCACTTCGAACCATCGTGGGACAAACACAAAATTCCGCTGAGTTGGGAAGCGCAACGTAAGCGTGTAGATCATTGGTGCGAACAGGCAATAGCACTTGGCAATGCAGTGCGCGATCACGACGGCACACCGTTTCGCCATACTAATTTTTTCCCCGCCGAGCAAACCCATCCCTTGCTGCTGGAAAAATTGGCAGAGCTGCAAGCCAGGGGCTATGGCGAAGTCGAAATCCATCTGCATCATGGTGTAGAACAGCCTGACACCGCTGAGAATTTGCGCCGCTCGCTGGTGGAGTTTCGTGATTTATTGGCTGACGAATATGGATTTTTGTCACGGCAGCCGCAGAGTGATTTACCAATGTATGCTTTTGTTCACGGCAATCTGGCGCTGGCGAATTCCCGCCAGGGCGAATGTTGCGGCGTGGATTCCGAAATGCAGATTCTGGCAGAAACAGGCTGCTACGCCGATTTCACGTTGCCCGCGATTCCGCACCCTTCACAGGTCGCTAAAATCAACGCGATCTATCAATGCGGACATCCGCTCAACGAACGTGCGCCACATCGCTCCGGGCCTGATTTGCGCGTCGGCGCGACACCGCAATTACCTATTTTAGTGACGGGGCCAGTGATGTTTGATTGGACGCGGCGCAAACGCGGCGTACCTGTGCCGCGCGTCGACGATGGCGTGCTGGCGGCGAATTACCCGCTGAGTGCTAAACGCTTACAGCGTTGGCAAAGTGCCGGCATTGGTGTCAAGGGACGCCCGGACTGGGTTTTCGTCAAACTGTATTGCCACGGCTTTTTCGATCACGATCAACCGCAAATGATCGGCGACGAAATGAAACGTTTCTGGGAAGAGGTCTTAGCTCTCGCAGATCAGAATAATCGCTTCAAGGTTCATTTCGCCTCGGCCCGTGAGGTTTTTAATCTCATCAAAGCCGCCTCAGATGGACGCGAAGGCGACCCGCATCAGTATCGGAATTATTGGTTGCAACCGATTATGCAAAGCAAGCGCGAACAACAATATGCAATGGCAATTTGAAAGGTGTCTACATGCAGGTTCTTGAACAGATCACAGTACCAAATAACAAAGTTGCCATTGCAGCGCACAACTTTTCCCGCACTGCCGTGCTGACTACTGCCGAAGACTTTGATCGTTTGCGCGAAGAATGGGATCAGCTATTAGATGAAAGCACTGCGGGAGGATATTTCCTACGCTGGTATTGGAATCGTATTTGGTGGGACACCTATGCGCCGCCTCATAGCCGTTTATTTCTTATTACTTGCCGCAATGAAGAAGGTCAATTAATTGGTCTCGCGCCATTTTATCTGCGTCAGCAGCACACTGCCGGAATTGGTCATCTGCGCGAAATTGTTTTTCTGGGTACGGGTACAGACATTAAAACCAGTGAATACCTGAATCTGCTGGCGCGTCACGGTTACGAACAAATCGTTGCCAGTGAAATTGCACGCTTCTTACAAGCAAGCAAGGATTGGGATCGTTTATGGCTGTGGGGGATGATTAACGATACCACCATCATCCAATTTTTCCGGCAAGCACTCGGCGACAGAGTGAACGTTACGACTTGCGATTACACGCGACACATTAATACAAATACAGACTGGGAATCGTTTCGCCAAACTCTCGGCGCAGCTTCCCGCAAAAAAATACCTCAACTGTATCGGCGCTTATTCAAAGAACACACCTGCGAATTTCGCCGCATTGAAGAATTAGAAGAATTAACTCCTGCGTTAGATGCCTTAATTCGCCTTCATCAATTGCGGTGGGAAAGCAAAGGAGAAGCAGGTTCGTTTCGCTTACCACACTTTGAAGCATTTCTCAGAAAAATCACGGCAGAGGATTTAGCTACCGGGCATCTACGACTCTGGACCTTAACCGTGAATGGTCAGATCGCTTCAGCGCAGGTCGCCTTTTTTGATCGTGGCATTGCACATGTTTTTCAGGGTGGCTTCGATCCAGAATATTCCGGTATCGGCAACGTCATTTTCTGGTTGTGCATTCAAGACTGCGTCGAATCCGAAGAGGTTCATGAATTCGATTTTATGGGAGGTGGGGCAGAGTATAAACAGCTCTGGACTAAAATCGGACGCGAGTTAGTTGAATTGGAGCTTTTCAATTCTTCTTTCCGCTCCGTCATTTCCGAAAAAGCAATTAAGTCAGTCCGAAATTTACGGTTGGTCGCACGAGAAATCATCCCTAAGCCGATACTAAAATTTGCACGTCGGCTTCTCAACATCTTCACAGGAGCAAAATGAACTTAACCGTCATTCAAGAAACAATCAGAAACGACATCAAAGCGGTAGGCCTTTCTAAAACGTTTTTCGATGTCATTTATAAAGCAATTAATCATTTGGTTTATTTGCGGATTCTGGCCTGCGTCACCATTAATAAACCTGATCCCCGTTATTTACAGGTTAACGACAGGTATACCTGCCGCTTTTTAAGTAACTCTGAAATCGCGGACTTCGCTAAAAACCCGGATCATGATCTGGAAGCAGAAGCACTGAAGCTGGCTTTTAAAAAAGGAGATGAATGTTTCGCCATTCTGGATGGTGACCGATTAGCCAGTTATGGCTGGTATTCCAATCAACCAACAACTTCGTCTGACGGGTTAATTCTGCATTTCAGTCAGGAATACACATATATGTATCAAGGCTACACGCATCACGATTATCGCGGTCAACGCCTGCACGCTATCGGCATGACAATGGCGCTGAATGAATATCTAAGCCGTGGATTTAAAGGAATTGTTTCCTGTGTGGATGCCACGAACTTCAACTCTCTGAAATCGGTATACCGCATGGGCTATCAGAATTTCGGCAAACTCTACATCCTCAAAGCTCTCGGTCTATGTTTTGTTCACCGATCCAGAGGATGCAAGGATTATGGATACTGGCTTGAGAAAATAAAAGGTGATGAAACGCACTGAGGATATTTTTTAAATATCGCCAGACCCAAAAAAACTCCTCCAAAGAACCAGGCAAGCTGCTATCTGGAGACATTCCGGCTTGCTCTCTTGAAAAGTAGCAATTGCTAAAGAAGCAAACTGAAAGGTTTGTACTACTTCAGAGGGAAAGATGATTCCATCTACACAAATAGAAATTTTCGCCACCTGTCCACAAGCGACACAAGTTGCCCATGAAAATTATTTCAATCACCTGATTGACGTAGCGCAGTGGAGCGAAAAATATGGCTGTCGCGGCATTCTGGTTTATACCGACAACACCCAGCTTGACCCGTGGATTGTCTCGCAAATCATCATTGAAAATACTGAAACCCTTAGTCCGCTGGTCGCCATTCAACCGGTCTATCTGCATCCGCTGGCTGTCGCCAAAATGGTCGCCACGCTCGGTTTTCTGCATCGGCGAAAAATCTATCTGAATATGGTGGCGGGCGGATTCAAAAATGACCTGACAGCGCTCAACGATCTGACACCGCACGACCAGCGATATAACCGGATGATTGAATACGTGACTGTCATCAAGCGATTGTTAACCGACCAGGCCGCAGTCAGCTTTGACGGAGAATTTTACCGCGCCGATAAACTAAAAATGTTCCCGCAGGTTCCCTCTGAATTATTTCCCGGCATCTTTGTTTCGGGATCGTCAGAGGCTGGTCTGGCCGCTGCCGAAGCGATGGAGGCAACCGCCATCAAATATCCCAAGCCTCCCGGCGAATACGAGAACGAACCGCCAAATACGAACTCAGGGATTCGGGTCGGCATCATCGCCCGCGCCTCCGAAGACGAAGCCTGGCAGGTCGCGCACGAACGTTATCCCGAAGATCGCAAAGGCGAACTTGCCCATCAGCTTGCCATGAAGGTTTCGGATTCCGTCTGGCATCAACAGCTTTCTGACTTGGGTCAATCCAGTGAACGAAATCCGTACTGGCTGACTCCTTTTCAAACGCATAAAACGTATTGCCCCTATCTGGTTGGCAGTTACAGCACTGTCGCCAATGAAATTGCCCGTTACGTTGACCTCGGCTTTTCAACTTTTATTGTCGATATTCCGCCGAGTGAAGAAGAGCTATATCACACCGGAATAGCTTTTAAGCAGGCGCAAGTCAATCAAACAATGAACTCAACTTCGACCAATCGTTATGCGGACTCAAAGCTCGAACTAACGACTCAAGCTCCGGTTTTAGAGGAGGCTGCGTCATGATTTCTCTATTGCAACAATGGATCACGCAACAAGCCGAGCAGCGCCCTGACGCGACGGCGATTGTCCTGCATGAAAATCGTTTGAGTTATGCAGAATTGGAACAACGTTCGAATCAATTAGCGCGACTCCTCAAAGATGCCGGATGTCAGCGTGGTGATCGGGTAGGATTTTTGATTCCTAAAACACCTGCCGCCATCATCAGCATTCTTGGCATTCTGAAAGCTGATTGCACTTACGTTCCGCTTGATCCAGCCAGCCCCGCTCCCCGCCTGGCAAAAATTATTGAGGCTTGTGAACCCCGCTTTATTTTGGCTGGCGGACACGTTCAGCCCGTACTTGATGAAGTAATGCAAACACGCCATATTGCTATCGGTTGGATGGAATCAGGCAGAGCTGAAGGCAATAATTTCAGAGCCGGATTTTCATTTGATGATCTAGCGAGCTACGACGACAACCCGTGTAATTATCAAAATAACATCAATGATCCCGCCCATATTTTATTCACTTCCGGTTCAACTGGCTTGCCCAAAGGGGTCATCATCACCCATTCCAATGTGATTCATTTTATTGAGTGGGCAGTGAAATATTTTGGCACGAAATCTTCAGATCGAATTTCCAGCCACCCGCCACTCCATTTTGATCTTTCAACTTTTGATCTTTACGGAACCTTGTCAGTTGGTGCTGAGCTGCATTTAGTCCCGACAGAATTGAATTTAGTGCCGCATAAAATGGCAGAATTTATCCGCGCTTCCGAATTGACACAATGGTTTTCAGTCCCGTCAGCGTTGAACTTTATGGCGAAACACGATGTCGTCAAAAGCAATGACTTCCCTGCTCTCGAACGTTTATTGTGGTGTGGCGAAGTCTTTCCGACTCCGGCACTGATGTATTGGATGCAAAAATTACCCCGCGTAACTTTCACCAATCTTTACGGCCCCACCGAGGCTACAATCGCCAGCAGCTATTACACTGTACCAACCTGTCCAACCGACGAACAAGCTCCCATTCCAATTGGAACCGGATGCGGCGGCGAAGAATTATTAGTGTTTGATGAAGCGTTACAACCAATGCCGACAGGCGAAATTGGCGATTTATACATTCGCGGTGTGGGGCTGAGTCCCGGCTATTGGCAGGACGAAGAAAAAACAAATGCTGTCTTTTTACCGAACCCGAACCTGCCAACCGACCGAATTTATAAGACCGGAGATTTAGCGTATATCGGTGCTGATGAGCTGGTTTATTTTCTGGGTCGGGCTGATTCACAAATCAAAAGTCGCGGCTATCGCATTGAGCTGGGAGAAATTGAGACGGCTTTGAATGCTTTAGGGCAGACCGAAGAATGTGCCATTGTAGCAACGACTTCAGCCGGATTTGAAGGTGCGACCATTTGCTGTGCGTTTGTTCCGCTCAACGGGGCGACTCCGGCAAAGTTAAAAACGCAACTCAGTAAATCGCTACCGAATTACATGCTGCCAGCTCGTTGGTTACAGCTTGAACGGCTGCCAAAAAATGCCAACGGAAAAATTGATCGTCGCGTCTTGCGCGAACAATTCGAGCAACAATTCTCCGAAAAGGCCTCACTATGAAAATCCTCGGAATCAGTGGATTCGAAAATTCGATCCCCTTCAAAAAAGCGCATTGGCCTGACCTCAACGAACGCGAATATCGCATCTCGCAAGGTCACGATTCATCCGCCGCATTAATCATTGACGGAGAAATAATCGCCGCTGCCGCCGAAGAACGCTTCAACCGCAAAAAACATTGTGGTGATTTTCCGGTGAAGGCGATTCAGTATTGCTTAGCTGAAGCTGGCCTCACCTTGAATGATGTTGATGAACTGGCGCACGGCTTCGATTACGCGCCTTATCAAAAACTCTACTCGCTTGATCCAATTTCGGCAGAGGCTTACCAGACTGTTTATTCCAGAGAAGCCTTACTCGAATTAATCAAACGAGATTTGCCGGATTTTCCGGCGACCAAAGTTAAGCACGTGCCGCATCATCTCGCCCACGCCGCCAGCGCATATTTTACCTCCGGTTGGGATGAGTGTCTGACTGTTGTCATTGACGGGATGGGCGAAGTGCATAGCGCAACGATTTATCACGCGCATGATGGTCAACTGGATCAGGTCTATCAGCTTCCGGCCGCTGATTCGATAGGCATTTTATATTCACTGATAACATTACATCTCGGCTTTGATTTCAATTCTGACGAATACAAAATTATGGGACTGGCTCCGTATGGCGAGGCTGAAAAATTCCGCTCGTTTTTTGATGAAGTCGTCGAGCTACGCGAAGGCGGAGCTATTCGCATTCCGATTTTACGGTTGAACCGGACGCGTGATGAACGCGAAAATCATCTGGCGACACGACGCTATCTCGACCAATATCTGATCAAAGAACGACAGCCCGAAGAGGATGTCACGCAACTTCATCAAGACGTAGCCGCATCGTTACAAGCCTGTCTTGACCGTGCGATGCTTCACCTGTGTAAGCATTGGGGAGAAAAACTCGGCTTGCGAAAACTCGCCCTGGCGGGAGGCGTCGCGCTGAATTGCACAGCGAATGGAAAATTGCTGCGCTCCGGCTGCTTCGACGAAATTTATATTCAACCGGCAGCGGGTGACGACGGGACGGCACTGGGCGCGGCATTGTACCGCTCAGCGCAAGTCCATGAAGTTATCAATCGTCGTTCACCTATTCCATTTTTCGGCCCCGCACATTCAATGACAGAAATTGAAGCGGCACTACCTGCCTATCAGGATCGAATTGAAATTGTGTGCTTTGACGGCTTGGCGGAAACCTGTGCCGAAGCAGCGCGTTTGATTGCCGACGGAAAAGTCATTGCGTGGTATCGCGGTCGGATGGAATTTGGCCCGCGTGCTTTGGGGCATCGCAGCATTCTGGCCGATCCCGGTCATCCTGAGATGCGTGATCGCATCAATGCGATGGTGAAGATGCGCGAAGCCTTTCGCCCGTTCGCTCCGGCGGTTTCAATTGAACAGGTAAATCAATGGTTCGAGGTTCCGCCGCTGTCCGAACTGCCTTATATGATTGTTATTGTTGATGTGAAACAAGAGCATCGCTCCACCCTGCCGGCCATTACCCACGTAGACGGTTCGGCTCGCGTGCAAACTGTCTCCGCGCCAGACAATCCAGAATTTCATACTTTGTTGCAAGCAGTTGGCATCACCACCGGACGCGAAATGGTTTTGAATACGAGCTTCAACGTCAAAGGACAGCCCATCGTCAATACGCCGCAGGAAGCCATTGACACTTTTTTAAGCACTGGTATCGAATATTTATTTCTGGAAAATATCTTAATTAAACGGCAAGGAAAATAAGTTATGAAACACGACCTCATCGCACCCAAAATTATCGAATTATTGTCGGAGCGTGTCCAAATCGAAGTTGCTTCCAACGAGGTAGACATTGTCGAATCCGGCTTATTGGATTCGCTTGGACTGGTAGAGCTAATGGCGGGCCTTGAAGAAACATTTGAAATTCACATCTCCTTCGATGAAATCGAAATTGATAATTTCCGGTCAGTAAATCGTATGACTGAATTTGTCACCGCCAGAATGACTGTCGAAGAACCAGTTTTATACTAATCTATATGAATCACGTTCGCCCTCTTACCAGGGGAGACTTCTCACAGGTTGCCGTTTTACATCATGAAGTGATGGGAGCATCGGCTGAACGCTCTGTCTCACAGGTTCGGATGCAGGATTATGCTGACTATTTTGAGAGCATCTATTTTCAGCACCCGTGGTACGACGAAGCTTTTCCATCGCTTGTTTATGAAGAATCCGACGGGCGCATCACCGGCTTTCTGGGAGTCAGGTCGCACCGCATGTTATTTAAAGGTAAAAGTATTCACGTCGCCACCAGTAGTCAGTTCGCAGTTGCTCCGAACAGCCGCACCTCGGGCGCAGGAATGTTGCTCCAAAAGGCTTTCCTCTCAGGCCCGCAAGACCTTTCTCTGACCGATGGCGGCAACGATACTTCACGAAAACTATGGGAAGGATTGAAAGGCACCACTGCTCTGGTATACAGCACACATTGGAAAAAATTGTTACGTCCGGCACAGTACGGGCTTTCCGAATTACGAGAACGCAAATTATGGTCTCCGTTGGCAACTGCTTTAGAACCATCTTGCTACCTGCTTGACGGATTAATTAAGCGCAGATTGCCTCATCATTTTTTATTTTCCCCTCCCTCAACATCAGCCGAAGCCCTGACCGCCGAGACGCTCATCAAACTAATTAATGACAGTTCGCGTCAATGTGAATTGATCCCGGAATATGACGAGAATTCAATGCAATGGATGCTTGATACACTCAACACTAAACAAGGCTGGGGAACCCTGCGAAAACAATTAATCACTGATAGCAAAGGCTCTGTGCTGGGTGGTTATCTCTATTTTCTGCGACCGCACAGAACCAGTACGGTATTGCTGCTGATTGCCAAAAAACGCGCTGGCGGTGCCGTCCTCGACCATCTTTTTTACGACGCCTGGCAACAAGGTGCGTCAGCCCTTGTCGGGCGGATGGAACCGAAACTCATGCAGGAATTTTCAGAACGTCACTGTTTTTTTAATTGCGGCTCCCCCTGGATGATGATTCATTCATACAACAACGATCTGCTTCAGGCGATCCATCGGGGAGATGCACAGCTTTCTATGCTCGAGGGCGAATGGTGCATGCGCTTTCCCAAACCTGAGAAGCCTTAACCACCCAAGCCATTCAATTGTACGTCAGCAAACAATCCTGTTATACTCTGTTGATGTTACTCTTCGAGTAACTATTTTATAGCAAATTAACCTCTCGACATCAGGATCAGACTCCTCCAGTTTATTCCTTGTGCCGTCTGCATTGCTTCGACAACGCGGCTAACAAAGGAAAGTCCTGACACATAAATCAAGCGCCAACCAGTGAGCTAAACCAGAACTGTCACTTGGCACAGTCAAGGCGGATTTTTGAGCTGCCTGCAATTGTAGAATCTATTTGGCGAAGATTTTGATAGGAAATGAAAGATGAAAATTTTACTGTACAATCCCGACAACGGAATCACGAAAAATTACATGCCTCACTTGTGGATGTTCCTGCTGCAATCGCTCACGCCGCCCGAACATGAAGTCATCCTCGTAGACGGCAACGCCCAGGCAATGAACGAAAAAGAACTGGTCGCCTTTGTCAAAGAACAAGGCGTCGGACTCGTCGGGATTGGAGCGATGACCCGCTTAGTGGCGAAAGCTTATCAAATGGCGGATGCCTTACGCGAAGCCGGAATTCTGGTCGTGATGGGCGGGCCGCACGTGACCGAAATCCCGGATGAAGCACTTGGACGGGATGGCGGAAAACGCCACGCTGACGCCGTCGCACTGGGCGAAGCCGATGAAACCTGGCCGCTGATTATTGCCGACGCCGTACGCGGCGAACTCAAGGATATTTATCAGCCTGAAGTTGATCCGAAAGGCAATGATAAAAAGCCGAACCTGCAACCATACCCGGATATTCCGTGGGATACTCTTGATCTGGCACAATTTAATCTCGTCCCAGGTTTTTTACGTCCGATCCTGCAAAAAGTTGGCGGCGGCTGGGGGAAATTTCATCTGATCCCGGTAGAGACCGGACGCGGCTGTCCTTACGGTTGCGAATTCTGCACCGTCACCGGATTCTTCGGAGATTCCATCCGCTTCCGCACCAATGAAAGCGTCGTCAACGAACTGTTGCGCCTCAAAGCGCGTGCTAAAAAAGAAAACGGACAGGTTGCCGTCTTTTTTATTGATGACAATCTTGCCATCAATATCAAGCGTACAAAATCTTTGCTCCGCGACATCATCGCCGCCAACGCGCAAGTCAATTGGGTTGCCCAAATCAGCGCAAATCTTTTGCGCGACGAAGAACTCGTAGACCTCATCGCAGAATCCGGCGGCAAATGGGTTTTCATCGGCATGGAATCCATTGATCCGGTGAATCTGAAGGACGTAAATAAGGGCTTCAATAAACCAAGTGAATACGCCGCAGTGCTGAATCGGTTGGCACAACGCAACGTCTACTGCATCACATCCTTTATTTTTGGGATGGACAACGACACGCCTGGAGTAGCCGAACGCACCTTGGAGCAAATCCGCAGTTGGCCTCCCGGACTCCCTGTTTTCGGGCAGTTGACGCCATTCCCTTCGACACCGCTGTATGATCGTTTAGAAAAAGCCGGACGCCTGACCCGTCCAAAACATTGGATGGATTTCGCTCCGTTTGAAATGGCGCATACGCCGTTGAAGATGACGATCCCCGAAGCGAACAAAGAAGTCAGACACGGCTGGACATCTTCGTACAGCCCTGAACGTACCGCGACTGCGATCAATGCCATCAAAGATCAACCGGTCGGATACGCCATCGGGCATCTCGTCGCACGTCTCTTTTTCCGTGGCATTTATTTCCCGCAAATGGGCAAAATGGCGTGGTTCAAAGTCATCGGTGAAAACCGGCATACGATCTATAAATTAGTCAAAGAAGCCTTTGGAGCCTGGCGACAGGCGAAAAGGAATAAGCCGGAAGTGATTACAGCCGAGGAAGTAAAGCAGACATAAAATCCAAACTTAGTTAGTCAGCATAAGGTCACGGTGAGACGCACTTCGTCAATCGTGACCTTTTCCATTTATGCCAATGGAAACGCAGCGCGACTGGGAGCGCAAGCATCCTGCTTGCCCCGCGAGCGCGTGCAACGCCGCTCGCGTACCGTGGCGAGGAGGTTGCTTACTCTTCAGTGTGCTTGCTCGCCACTACGTTTGCATCGCTGCGCTGGCAAACGAAGCAAGCAGGATGCTTGCGCTCCCAGTGATTCCGCTCCTCACGGAGCTTGCTTTTCGACGCTTCACGAATCTATTTAAGAATTTCAACTATACGTGTAAAATACGCTGAGAAGAGGTAAGCAACATGCAAAAGAAATTAACCATTACCATTGACGAACAAATTTACGATGGATTGCACAGCATTATCGGGCGACGCAAAATCAGCCAATTTATCGAATCGCTGGTTCGCCCCACATGTCGTTAAGCACAGTCTTGAATCCGCATATCAGGAAATGGCATTAGACGAAGCGCGTGAAAACGAAGCCCTCGAATGGGCGAGCGCAACGATAGGAGATGTCAAATAAAACGCAGCGGCACTGGGAGCGCAAGCATCCTGCTTGCCCCGCGAGCGCGTGCAACGCCGCTCGCGCACCGTGGCGAGAAGGGCGCGTCATCGCCAGTTAGCTTGCTCACCACTGCGTTTGCATCGCTGCGCTGGCAAACGAGGCAAGCAAGCTGCTTGCGCTCCCGGTGACTCCTCACGGAGCTTGCTTTTCGACGCTTCACAAATCTGTTCAAGAAGTTTTACAGCCATTGCAGGATAGTGAAAAACTGGTAAACTGGCAGCCTTATATCACAGTCATATAACTTTCTGAGCCTGTCGCCAAACAACTAATGAATAATTTGAGCAGTAGTTAACCTGCTACAGGCCTAGTTTTGAAGACTAAAACCGTGAAGCTTTACGACTTATTAATCGCAGAATATTGTTAGCTTGATCACCTTCGGTCGCATTGCAAAAGTCAAAGCAAATTTTTGGATGATTAAAATGAAAAATGTATTAGCTCAATACTTAGTCTGTTTTGATCTTGGCGGAGTTTTGGTAAGAACCTGTGCCTCATTTGAAGAAGCTTGTGACAAATCTGGATTGGGTATCCGCGACTTTCAAGTCCTCAACTTAAAACGCGATGAGCGTAGAGCTATTGCACATTTCTATCACTTGGGGTTAATAGACACTCAATCTTTTCTGGAAAAAACATCCAAATGTCTGCTTGGAATGTATTCACCTGATGAGGTTAAGGCAATCCATAAAGCTGTAGTAATTGAAGAAACACATACAGCTTTAGAGGCGGTAAACTATGCCTTTTCTCATTGTAAGAATGTTGCTGTTCTTTCCAATAATAATGCACTTCATTGGAGCATAGTAAATCAGTTTCCGTCTGTCAGCAAAATTTCCAATTGCTATGGATCGCATATCCTTCACTTACTAAAACCAGCGAGACAAATATTTACAACTTTTGAGAAACTGACTTCTACCCTAGCTAAGGACATTATCTTTTTTGATGACCAGCCAGATAATATCGCAGCTTCCAAAGCCTGTGGATGGAATTCGTTCCTAGTCAAATCAAATTCAAGCATCCTAAATCAAGTAAAAGGAGTTATTTCATGAATAAATTTCTTACTCAAATGTGGGCTGACATAAAAGAAGGAAAGAACGTAACAGTCTATTTAGCCGTCTGTGCCTCATTCATAGTTTTTTTCATGCGTTTTTTTGATTTTGGCTCTGAAGCTTGGACTGGTAAGCTATTGTTAGCAACAGTAGCACTCCTACTAATCGAACTGTTACGCTTAAAGACATCCTCTGAAACTTTGGTTTCTGCAATTACTTCATTTGACCCTCGATCTCATATTGCTGCACTACAAGGGTATCCTCCGCGGGCCGATATGGTTAAGCTGTTTGAGAGTAAATCTACTATATCAATACTTACAATTACCTGTTCGCAGATAAAGCATGATTATCGTATTGCCTTAACGAAGCACCTAGAGGCTGGAGGTGAATTACGCATAATTACTGTTGATAGCACTAAAAAGGTATTTGAGAATGTTGTATATTTCGGCGAGCTTGGAAACAAGGTTAACGCTATGGTGGTCAACCACCGTAATGCTATTGAGTCATTAACGCAGAGCTGGGATTCATATATCACCAATGGAAAGTGCCAGATTGGCTATGTTCCACATGTTCCACCTTATCGGCTAATTTTTACAAAGAACAAAGACGGAGAAAAATCTGCCATCTGGTTGCCACGACCACTGGCCGTCACAGGAGCAGGGTTTCTCGGTTGTAGATTAGATGGAAGCAACCATAATGAGCATCTTACTTATCTTGAGGCTCAATTCGAATATCTCTGGGTTAAAGCAAGTAAATTTACCCCTAAACAAACCCCTGCTAAAGAGATACTGAACGAAGAGCAATTAAAAAGCCCCTTAACAAATATTTCTATAGCCATCCCCCCTGAAGCTAAAAGCCTAAAAAGGATAGGTATATGCGAACGTCAATTTGTTATGATCTCTGGCCAATTACAGATACATTTGGTGTATGGAATTACGGCGTATCGTTGCTCAGATGCTTATTAGAAAGGCAGAAATCTAAGAACACATCTTGGCACATAACGTGCTCAGAAGAACAATATGCCACTCTCAAGTCAATAACCCGTGGTACGAACAATCTAAAGATTTACCCCTTTATTTCTCGAAAGTGCTTTTTAAGAGAAAATCAACAACTTAATAAATTTCTAGAAACATGTCTGCCAGACATTTATTTTACTCCTGATTATCTAGGGGCATGTCCAGTTCAAATAAAATCAATAATCGTTGTTCACGATATTTTTCGTATATTGAAACCAAAACTAGGATATTCAGATCAGGGCTTCGTCGATAAATTCGGCGAGATGGAATTTAAACGCATTTATACGTTGGCAGCAACTGAGAGAGAAAAAGTTAAGGGCTTTATATTTTCTGCTGCACTAAGCTACTTACAAAAAGAAGCGATTAAGCATAGTACGGCAGTTTGCAGTCCATCTTTTGCCACCAGAGATAAACTTATCGAATGGGTACCTGAGTTTTCCTCAAAATTTTACCACTTACCATCCAGTTTTGACAAAGATCGGTTTCAGTCATCTGGGAAAGTAAAATTTAATGGTAAATATTTTCTTTTTGTTGGCGGGTCGAATCGAATACATAAGGGTTGGTCAAGGATATTAGATGCATTCCGCAATACAGGTGTAGCTTCTATTGGTTGGAAGCTTATTTGTGTAGGGTCTAAAGGTAATGACGCGGATGAGCGTTCAGGAATAATCTTCAAAGAGCAGGTCAGCGATGATGATCTGGGTGATTTATATCGAGGTTGTAGTGCTCTTCTTGTTGGTTCAGAAGATGAAGGATTCTGTTTGCCAGTTCTTGAAGCTCGGGCATTTGGAAAGATTGTAATCGCTCCTGACATCCCTGCTATTCGTGAAAGCTCTGCGGGGCAAGCATTGTTCTATAGTGCAGCCGACCATCAAGAATTAGTTAGATTAATAAAGTACATAACAACTGTTCCCTCCTCACTAGCGACATCAAGCCTTACTCAAGTTGACTATCAGCCTGACTGGGACTTAATTGAATCAAAATGGTGGGAAGTCGTGAACACAGTGCTTAACGAATAAAGACATCTAGTAACTGTTTCATCTAAGTCGCGCCGCAGACTAAATGTAACGTTCGCGATCGTTCCCCGACCTTCTCCACCTCTACCAACACATCATAAAACGTCGCCGCCGCTCCCAAATCGGTCAGTCCTTGCGAAGTCACATCGTTGGCGTTCGTACCATCGCTCGTTAATTTTTTCCACCAGACGGACAGCGCGACTACTACTCCGTGGCGGGATTTTTCGGAGACGCGGGCGACGGCGGTGAAGGCTCCGCGATCATTGAAAATTTTCACGCGGTCGCCGTCTTTGATCCCTCTGACTCCGGCATCGTCGGGATGGATTTCCAGGAAAGGTTGCTTCTCCGCTTTCAGAAAGGTCGGCAGGTTGGCGAAGCTGGAATTCATAAAATTATGCGCGGGCGGAGAAATAATCGCTAACGGAAATCGCTTCGCCAGTTCCGGCGCAGTCTGGACGGATTCACGCGGCGGAATGTACGTCGGCAGCGGATCAATTCCCTGTTTTGCTAAGGATTCGCTATAAAATTCGCATTTCCCTGATGGTGTCGGAAAATCCCCTTCCGCAAACGGAGCATATTTTTCGGCTACATTTAATCGCTGCCAGCCTTCGGTTTTGAGCTTCTCGAAATTAATATTTTTCATCCGTTCGTGATCGTAGTTGAAAGCCTGCGCTCCCATTTCTTCGTCAGAATCCTGAAAGCACGGATCATCAAACCCCATCTTTTCCGCCAGCAACCGAAAGACTTCGCTGTTAGGTTTCGCTTCTCCAAGCGGAGCAATCGCAGGCGAATTGGCGAGCACGTAAAGATGCCCGTACGATTTATGCACGTCAAATTGTTCAAGCTGCGTCGTCGCGGGTAACACGATGTCGGCGTAATCGGCGGTGTCCGTTTGAAAGATTTCGTGGACGACGGTGAAGAGGTCTTCGCGGGCGAATCCGGCTTTGACTTTGCCGGAATCGGGGGCGACGGCGACGGGGTTGGAATTGTACACGTAAAGAGCTTTGACGGGCGGATCAAGCGGCGTCAATTCGTCTACGATTTCGTCTCCGGCGCAAGCGGGATATTTCACAGAACGTAAGTCTCCGCACAGCGCATCGCCGATGGCGGACATATTTATCATTCGCGTATTTGAAGGAATAAAATCAGGTCTTTCGAGCGCGTTTGTATTCAAACTAAATGTGCCGGAACTGGAAAGTAAAATCCCACCGGAAGGATCGCGCCACGCTCCAATTAAGGCAGGCAGACAAGCAATATTTCGTACCGCCATCCCGCCTCCAGCGTGTCGCTGCATTCCGTAATTCAAGCGAATCGCAGCAGGCGGAGTCGTCGCGTATTCACGCGCAAAATTCACAATTACTTCTTCGGGTAATCCGCAAATTTCGGCGATACGGAGAGGCGAATATTCCTGCACGCGTTCTTTCAACTGCTCAAATCCAATCGTATATTTTTTGATATAATCGGCATCAACCAAATTTTCATTAATCAAAACATTCATCACCGCCAGCGCAAACGCTCCATCGGTTCCCGGCAGTGGCGCAATGTGTTGATGACATTTTTCGACAGTCAGTGAACGGTAAGGATCAATCGCAATTAATTTCGCACCGCGCCGTTTGGCTTCGAGGATGTACGGCATTAAATGCACGTTGGAAGTAATCGGATTCGATCCCCAGATGACAATCAATTTCGCTTCAGCAAAGCGTTGCATCTCGGTTCCAATAGAAGCTCCGATGGTGGCTTTATATCCGGCAGCTCCGGCGGTCGCGCAAATCGTCCGATCCAGCAACGATGCGCCTAATTTATGAAAGAAACGGCGATCCATCGAACTGCCCTGCACAATCCCCATGGTTCCGGCGTAGCTATACGGCAAGATCGCTTGTGCGCCGTATTCATCGGCAATTGCTGTGAATTTACTGGCGATGGTGGCGATGGCTTCGTCCCACGAAATGCGCGTGAAAATTCCTTTTCCTTTATCACCCACACGCTTCATCGGATACAGCACGCGTTGGTCGCTGTACGTGCGTTCAAGGTAGCGATTCACTTTGGTGCATAAAAAACCATCGGTCGTTGGATGATCTTTCGCGCCTTCAATTTTGATAGCTTTGCCGTTTTCGACGGTGACAAGCATCGCGCAGGTATCGGGACAATCGTGCGGGCAGGCAGCACGTACAACGGTTTTATTTTTCGGAACTTCAATGGTCATAAAATCCTCATCATCAATTCGTCATAAAATATCATCAATTTGAAATTCTCGCTCGTGTTAGCATCCAAATAAGAAGGTGCTGATGATCTCCCATTCTGGAATGGAATTCTTAAAACATCCCCCATTCATGAGGTATAAGATAATGTCCACCGTAGCCACTCTCTCGAAGCTGGCTGACCAGACAGATCAAGCGATAAACCGCCGCAGATCGAATCGAATTAAAATGACACTGCCCGTTCATGTGACAGGTCATAAATCAGAATCTGAAAAATGGCAGGAAATCTCTAAAGCGATTGATGTCAGTCGAACCAGTTTACGTTTCAAACTTCACCACAAACCAGCACTCGGATTAGTGCTTTATTTGTCGTTCCCCATGCCCTGGCGACTAAGGCAATATGCCCATTCAGACCCGACGTATCGCGTGTATACCATCGTCAGGCGGATTGCCGACATCCAGGACAATACTTATGATGTTGGCGTCGAATTTATCGGTGAGCATCCACCCGCAGCTTATCAGACCAAGCCGTGGGCCGTTTACAAATCCAGTCCACCGAAAACAGACGACCGGAGAAAAGCCCCCAGATTTTCTGCCACACACGCGATTTGGGTTGAATACTATAGTGCTAAAAAAGAACTCATCGCCTTAGAGCAGGGCTGCACTGAGAATGTGAGTAAAAGCGGCGCCAGAATTTGCGTGATGGAGCCTCCGAATGAATTCGATTTCGTCAAAGTATTTATCCCGGGAAAAGATTTCGATTCATTCGCCAAAGTTACCAATTACTTTATGGAAAAAGATGGAATTTACCGTTTATGCGTAAACTTCCTGAATAGTGAGCTTAAACTGTAAAAATATTTACGCTTGAATTTCTTAAATAGCGCCTGAAAAATAGCTTCAATACAAAATTGATGTTATTTTTCAGGCGTTATTTTTTTCCTGATTGATCGTTAATTTTCTGTCCATAACAAGGAGAAGGAATATGCTTGAAACTACGTTTACGAGTCGCCGCAATCTCATGAAACTTGCCCTGACAGGTCTGGGAGGTTTTGCACTTCAACCAAACCTCTTCGCACAGGATGCCGCGAAAAAACCTGAATACAAACTCGAAAAGAAACACCTCGTCCCGCTCAAATTAAAAGGCAATATCAAGCAGTCAGCCGCGCGCTGGTGCTATAACGGAGTCAAAATTGATGACCTCTGCGAAGCGGCCAAAGCCATGGGCTTAGTCGGGCTTGACCTCGTCGCCAAAAACGATTGGGAGACGCTTAAAAAGCACGGGTTGATTGCTACCATGGTTACCGGAGCCGGCAACATTCCCAACGGCTTCAACCGCAAAGAAAACCACGAAGGACTGGAAAAAGAATTCAGAGAAAATGCGGCGGCGGCGGCAAAATTCGGCTGGAAAAACTTCATCGTCTTTTCGGGCAACCGCAAAGGCATGCCCGACGCCGAAGCGATTGACAACTGCGTCGTCGGTCTCAATCGTATTAAATCCATCGCCGATGAATATAATATTAACGTGTGCTTTGAGCTGCTCAACAGCAAAGTAAATCACAAAGATTACCACTTCGATCACATGCCCTGGGGAGTCGAAGTCATGAAGCGCGTCAACCATCCCCGCATCAAAATCCTGTACGATATTTACCACGCGCAAATCATGGACGGCGACATTATCCAAACCATCAAGAATCATATTGATTTAATCGGACATTTTCATACCGGAGGAGTTCCCGGTCGTCACGAGATTGACGACACGCAGGAACTGAACTGGCGCACCGTCATGAAAACTATCGTCGACCTAAAATATCAGGGCGTTGTAGCGCATGAGTTTGTACCTGTGCGTGATCCATTGACTTCACTGAGAGAGGCAATTTTGTTGAGTGATGTATAATGTACAATCAATGAGGAGTGATTATGTCTGCCAATCTAAAAGTAAAAAATTTTAGAACACCTGCCTTTGCCAAATACTTTTGTAGTGAAGCCGTTGTGAATGATCCTGATTATCTTTGGGGGCAAACTACGTTTCGTAACAGCCGCGTTTTGGCTTCGACCTTGTTTGAATATTTAGCCGAAGGCAAAACGATTGATGATTTTCTGGAAGACTTTCCGACCGAGCGCAAAGTTATCGTTGAATTACTCACGGACGTTTCTGCCATGATGACACCATGAAAGTTTTCTTAGACAACTGCCTGCCGCGAACACTCAAGCCGTACTTAGACCAGGCTCATGAAATCGAACATGCCAGAGATCGAAATTGGGGCGATTTATCGAATGGCGTTTTACTGCGAACAGTAGAACAGGATTTTGATGTTTTTATTACAGTAGACCGCGCACAGCGCAAACAGCAGGATGAACAACAGAAAGGCTATGAGCAATACGACCTCGCTTTTATTGTGTTACGAGTGTTCAGCAATCGGCTGGAACATCTGATGCCATTTGTTGAGACAATTAACGAATCGTTATCAGTAATTAGCCCGGGCGAAGTTCACTATATTGGCGAAAGAAAATTACTCAGTGAGCTATAGCTTTTGTACTCAAATTACCTCAAGGCTAAATACAAAAACGGCGAAGGAAAAATTCCTTCGCCGTTTCGTTTATAATTGCTGGAGCGGGAGACGAGATTTGAACTCGCGACTTCGACCTTGGCAAGGTCGCACTCTACCACTGAGTTACTCCCGCTCGTTGTCATCCTCGTTGTTGTTTACGGTGACGACGGGGTATTTTTTAGCCGATGGGCTGTCTTTTGTCAAGACCCAAAAAATCCGGTGCATTCTTCAACCCCGAATCCAACGGGATTTCGTGTAGCGCGTTTCGTGAAAATATCCTGACAATAGCTCAACATTATACGCCTCCTGACCCTGCTTAATGACCGAAACCACATCGTAGGCGTAGGCTTCTTCGGTCAATCGAAAAATCCGGCGATAGATTCTGGCGGTCTTGATAATTTTTCTCTGTTTGGTTAAATCAACTGCGGATTCCGGCGTTGCGATTTCTTTCGAACGGCGCGTTTTTACTTCAATAAACCGCAAAATATTTTTTTCATCGTAGGCGATGATGTCAATTTCCCCCGTAATTGGACGACCGCGAAAGCTACGTCCAAGCGGAGCCAGGAAATTTGTGGCGACAATTCGATATTGTTTTGAGACGAGAAAATGCAGGGCTTCGGCTTCACCAATTTCGCCGAATTGAGTAGTTGTTGATTTGGGTCGTTGTACTTTTTTTCTAAACCACATGAATCATTTTTTCTATTAGCCCAGCCCGTTTACGGCTGGGTCAGTAGATGAAATAACTATTCCAGCCCGGTTTACCGGGCTTGCAAAGGGCTTCAGCTAAAGCAACATGGAAGCCCGCTGAACCGGGCTTACTGTCCTTGCTTAAATCGTTACCCAACCGTAAACGGGCTGGGCTAATAGAAAAAATATCCAATCCTCGCGTTAAGTTATTTCCCGCGATATACTCACTTATTATTATTCCATCAATTAACCGGAGCCTATCAATGCGTCTTTGCCTCTTGTCTATCATCATTCTAAGTTTATCAATTTCCGTCATCGCCCAATCCAGTTATACCCCGCATCGCGTGTACGACACAAAGCATAAACGCTTCACGGATTTTGAAGCAATGGCGGCGGAGCTTGCCAAAGCTGACCTCGTATTTTTCGGTGAACAGCACGATGATACCGCGACACATCGCCTTGAAATTGCTTTACTCGAAGGCATCGCCCGCCGCCGTCCCAACGTCATCGTCGCCCTGGAAATGTTCGAGCGCGACACCCAAAAATTAGTGGATGATTATTTATCCAATAAAATCACGGAAGCAGAATTCTTGAAAGATTCGCGCCCGTGGAAAAATTATCAGCCTGACTATAAACCGTTGATCGAATTCGCCAAAGCCAAAGGCTGGAAAGTCATCGCTGGAAACATCCCGCGCCGCTTCGCCTCCGTGGTTGCCAAAGGCGGATTAGACGCCGTAGCAAAAATCCCCGAAGCGGAAAGAAAGCTCGTCGCCGAAAAATTCAGTTGCCCAACTGATGATTATTTCAAACGATTCAATGAGACGATGAGTGAACATCCCGGCGACAATTCGCCCAAAATGGAGCCAGCCATGTTGCATCGAATGTATCAGGCACAATGCATCAAAGATGAGACGATGGCGGAATCAATTGCCACGGCGGCGCAGGCTTCGCCACAGGCGTTGGTGATTCATTACAACGGAGCTTTTCATTCCGATTTTCATCTGGGAACGGCTGACCGCGCGAAGCAGCGTTTATCGAAATCTACAGTCAAAGTAATCACCGCGATTCCGGTTGAGAATCTTGATTCAGTTGCCCCTGATAGTGATCGCAAGCGCGGGGATTATTTAATTTTCACTTTGAAGCCGATTGCAGAAACCCGCACGAAGTAAGGGTGCCTTTACATCGAAGAAAGACGCCCTTACTGCGTGCGGGCTTCTGCATTTTCTCCACTCGCCTTTTTCACACCATTAATTACTAATTCCCCGTCCGCGAGTTCCTGCGCAAACATTGGAATAAAATCGCGCATATTTTTCTCATACGCACCCGGCCAGAATTCTTTTAATTTTTCGCGCGCAATCTCGTTGATATGCAGGCTGCCATCACTTTCTAAAAGCAGCATCGCAATGTGACCATTGTTTTCAGTGACAACAAAAAGATAATCGTCATCGTCTTCTTCCAACGATTCGCGCAACTCTTCGACCTGATCTTGAAGCTCGTATTCGTAAAGCTCCTGATACATTTTCCCGTTTTCGAGCAGGGCTTCCATTAATAATTTTTCGATTTCTTTGGCTGGCATATTTTTCTCCGCTTGATGGTTTTCGATAATTAAATCAACTTCTATAACGACGATTGCGAGCCTTGTCAAATGCCAATGGGTACGCCAGCATCCTGCTGGCAAGGCTTTTGCAAACAATGCCAGCAGGATACTGGCGCACCGGCACTTGTATTAAGTTCCCCGACAAATTAATTTATCAGGTCTATGAAAATTGTACTCAAACGACTCAATCAGGATTTTCATCTCGAAGCCAGCAACGAATCCGGCAACACCGTTCACATTGATGCCAGCCCCGCGATTGGTGGAGGTGGCGCGGGGGCGCGTCCGATGGAGCTTTTGATTATGGGACTCGGCGGATGCAGCTCAATTGACATTATCAGCATCCTGAAAAAATCCCGTCAACCACTCGAAGATTTACAAGTCGAAATTAACGCCGAGCGCGAGCAAGGCAAAGAGCCTGCGCTGTTCACCAGAATTCACGCGCACTATGTATTTACTGGCGATTTGCAGGATTCTCACGTCAAACGTGCCATAGATTTATCGCTGGAAAAATACTGCTCTGTCGCGCGAATTCTGGAAAAATCTGCGACGATTACATGGTCGTATGAAATTCAAGGAATAGACCACGGATAACGCGGATGAGGCGGATTTTCGCGGGTCTGATCCGCGTGAACCCGCTTGATCCGCAACCATCTGCGGTCTATTCCCCGCTTGACAGCCTCGAATTCGTAGCCTAAACTCCAGTTTCGATTTTGTTCTTTAACGTGGCGATTTATGTAACTTGCTCCACGAAAAAAACTGCTAAAAGCGTGACGCGGACTCAAAAGATATTCAAGATTTCTGAAGAGCTGCAACGTAATTTAGCGTTGCAGCTTTTTAATTTTATGAGTAACAAACATTTTGAGACTGAAGCGATCCGCACTCAGGAAACCCGTTCATCCAACCGCGAACATTCCGTTCCACTTTACCTGACTTCGAGTTTTGTTTTTGACGATGCAGAACAGGCACGAGCGCTTTTCGCTGATGAAGTGCCGGGCAATATTTATACCCGTTTCTCGAATCCAAACAATTCTGAGCTGGTTGAAAAAATTTGCCGATTAGAAGGCGCAGAAGATGGTCTTGCTTGTGCTTCCGGGATGTCTTCGATTTTCACCTCGCTTGGAGCCTTATTAAAATCCGGCGATCACATCATCGCGTCAAGTGCGCTGTTTGGTTCTTCGCATCAAATCCTAAATCAAATTTTGCCGAAGTGGGGCATCACGACAACTTACGCAGATTTAAAATCTCCCGCGAGCTGGGAAGCGGCATTACAGCCGAATACAAAACTTGCTTTCGCGGAAACACCATCAAATCCTGCACTTGATTTAATTGATTTAAAATGGTTCGGAGAATTTACCCGTGAACACAAATTAATTTCCGTCGTAGATAATTGCTTCGCTACGCCATATCTTCAACAGCCCATCAAATTCGGCATTGATCTCGTCACGCATTCCGCGACCAAATTTATTGATGGACAAGGACGCGCTATCGGCGGATTAATCGCAGGTCACCAGGACTTAATCAAAGACATTCGATTTTTTGCGCGTCATACGGGGCCTTCCCTCTCGCCATTTAATGCGTGGGTCTTCTCAAAAAGTCTGGAAACATTGGCGGTGCGAATGGAGCGACATTGCGCAAATGCTTTATTATTAGCGGAGTGGTTGGAAACCAGACCGGAAATTGAGCGCGTCAGCTATCCTTTTCTCGCATCGCATCCGCAACAGGAATTGGCCCGTCAACAAATGCGCTTAGGCGGCGGCGTCGTCACGTTTACATTAAAAGGCGGCATCGAAGCAGGGCGCAGTTTTCTGAATGCGCTGGAGATGCTTTCGCATACGGCGAATCTTGGCGATGCACGAACGACAGCGACGCATCCGGCTTCGACGACGCATTCAAAATTGAGCGAAGCAGATCGGATGGCAGTCGGCATCGCTCCCGGCTTAATCCGAATTTCAGCCGGACTCGAACACACGGATGATATTATTTCTGACATCGAACAAGCATTAACAAAAGTAGGATAGGCGTCCCGCCTGTCGAAACTATTTCAGGAGAACACGATATGAAATCAATTACAGTCACAGAACTAAAAACTCTCAAAGATACCAACGCAGAATTTCAATTAATTGACGTCCGCGAACCCCATGAATACGATCTCTGCCACCTCGAAGGCGAATTAATTCCGCTGGCTTCGGTGCCCGCGCAAGCTGATAAAATTCGTAAAGATATTCCCGTCGTCGTGATGTGTCGCAGCGGCAAACGCAGTGCAACCGCCATCCACGCGCTCGAAGCACAAGGATTTACCAATTTATCGAATCTTGAAGGCGGGATTTTAGCGTGGGCGGATGAGATTGATCCGTCAGTGCCGAAATACTAGCTACAAGTGCTGAGTGCTGAGTATTTGACACTCAGCACTCAGCACTTGTAGCTCATCACTCCCTACTAAATTCTTATTTCGCCTGCTTGAGATACGCCTTGAGAAATTTTCCGGTGTAGGAGCCTTTCACCTTCATCACGGCTTCCGGCGTCCCGGTTGCGACAATTTTTCCGCCCTGATCGCCGCCCTCCGGTCCTAAATCAATAATCCAATCCGCTGTCTTAATTACATCCAGATTATGCTCAATGACGACTAAGGAACTGCCGGCTTCGATCAAGCGGCGAAAGGCTGAGAGTAGCTTATTAATGTCATCAAAATGTAGCCCCGTCGTTGGTTCGTCGAAAATATACAACGATCCTTCACCCGCTCTTTTCGACAAATATGACGACAGCTTGACGCGCTGCGCTTCTCCGCCGGAAAGCGTCGTCGCAGATTGTCCCAGCCGCAAATATCCCAGCCCGACTTCTTCTAAAACTTTCAACTTTGAAGCGATTCGATTGACGTGCGAGAAAAAACTTAACGCTTCACGGACAGTTAATTTCAGGACTTCATGAATATTTTTCCCGCGATATTTTACTTCTAAAACAGACTGCTTGAAGCGCGTTCCTTTACATTCTTCACAGACTAATTCAACGTCCGCCAGAAACTGCATTTCGACGGTCACAGTGCCATCGCCGTCGCAGACATCGCACCTGCCGCCGGGAACATTGAAGGAAAAATGGCTTGGCGTCAGGCTCCGTTTTTTGGCTTCTGTCGTTTCGGAAAAGGCCTCACGAATCGCATCGTAAACTTTGATATATGTCACCGGGTTTGAACGTGGAGTCCGTCCAATCGGCGATTGATCTACGAGAATCACATCGTCAACATAATGTCCGCCATCAATCGTTTTGAATTCTCCAACTTGTCCACGCCAATCGCCACGCTCTGATTTTATTCCGGCGTAAAGACAATCATGCACCAGCGTAGATTTTCCCGAACCGCTGACGCCCGTCACACAAACCAACATCCCCAACGGAATTTCTACGTCAAAGCCTTTCAGATTATGTTCGCGCAAACCTTTGATTTGAATCTTTTTTTTACCTGGCGTTCTCAGAGTTGACGGAATTTTGATCTGCGCTTCGCCTCGCAAATATTTCGCCGTTAAAGAATCAGGCGTGGCGATTAAGCCTTTAAAATCGCCCGCATAAATAACCTGTCCGCCCAATTCACCTGCTCCCGGCCCAATATCTATCACGTAATTCGCCGCCCGCATCATCTCTGATTCGTGTTCCACAACTAACACCGTGTTGCCAATATCTCTCAGATTTTTGAGTAAATTAATTAACCGTTCAGAATCACGTGGATGCAGCCCAATGCTTGGTTCATCCAGCACGTACAACACACCAACCAATGAAGCTCCGAGGTTAGTAGCCAGTTGAATGCGCTGCGCTTCACCGCCTGACAAGGTTGCCGCGAGACGAGCCAGCGTCAAATAATCCAATCCGACATCAATCAAAAATTTCAGGCGCTGCTTAATTTCAAATAGAACTCGATCCGAAATTCCTTTTTGCTCTTCCGTTAATTTCAGATTTGCGAAGAATATTTGCGCGTCTTTGATCGGCATCGCACAAACTTCCGGCAACGATAAATCTCCGATTTTGATGCATTGTGCTTCCCTGCGCAGACGACCACCGCGACAATCTCCGCAGAGCGTGTAGCCGCGATATTTCGAGAGAAAAACACGCACGTGCATTTTGTATTTTTTCTCTTCCATCCACGTAAAAACACCGCGAATACCAAGAAATTTGCCTTTTCCTTCGACGATGAGCTTTTGCTGCTCTTTGCTTAAATCACGATACGGGATCCCCATTGGAATATCTTCGGCATTACAAAACGCGATGAGTTTCGGCATCCACCACGCGAATTGCGGCTTGGTAAAGGCTTCAATCGCGCCCGCTGCTAAAGCCACATCTTTATCAGGAATCACTAAATTTAGATCAAGCCCAATCGTATTCCCGAAGCCCTGACAGGTCGGACAAGCTCCGAAGGGATTATTAAAACTGAAGAGCTGCGGCTCAGGAATCACATAATCAATCTGACAATTTTTGCAGGCAAATTTTTCTGAAAAGCTTAACCGCTGGACGCCTTTTTCCGTGAACATTTGAATGATGGCATTGCCGCCACCTTCGATAAAACAAATTTCCAGCGAATCAACTAAGCGCGTCAGCGTCTCGTGCTTGACGGTCATTCGATCTACTAAAACAAAGATTTCATCAAAAGATTTTTTCGTAAAACTGTCAGGCGAGCTTAGCTCAATGACTTCATTGGTAGCAGCATCAAATAAGCGCGTAAAGCCGCGCTGCATCAGGCTCATCAGTTGCGCATTCAAGCTCAATTTATCAGGCGTAGTCTTTTTTTTGCTCTTGGACTTAACTGGTTTTTCTGATTTTTCTTCACTGAGGTTAAGCGGAAATAACACGTAAAATCGCATATTTTCCGGCTCCTTCAAAATTCTATCCGCAATGACCTGCGGGCTGTCGCGCTTCACTTCTTCGCCGCATTGATAACAAATTGTTTTTCCGGCTCGCGCAAAAAGTAAGCGTAAATAATCGAAGATTTCCGTTTGCGTCCCAACCGTCGAACGCGGATTTCTGGTCGAATTTTTCTGGCTGATGGCGACAGCGGGACAAATCCCCAGCACTTCATCTACATCCGGTTTTTCCATTCGCTCCAAAAATTGACGAGCGTAGGCAGAGAGCGATTCGACGTACCGCCGCTGCCCTTCGGCATACACCGTATCAAAGGCTAAGGAAGATTTCCCCGAACCACTCACGCCGGTGACGACGGTTAAGGAATTGAACGGGATTTGAAAATTAATATTTTTGAGATTGTTGACGCGCGCACCACGGACAATAATTGCTTCTTCGTTCGACATAGTTTTATATCAGTAAAATTCTGTTGTTTTGAATAAACAGTCATAATATCTGATCGTCAACAAATGCAGAAGCCCGCACGCAGTAAGGGCGTCATTGTAGGGCGAACTGTTAGTTCGCCAAGAGGCTTTGACAAACCGCCTGAATAGCTTAAATTATACGCAGCATTTCTCTTCAAACGGTCGTGACTTTTAATTAACAATTTTTTACCGCGTATGCCGTCAGAAACTACTCCAATCATCGCCACCAAATCATATTGCTCTTACGAAGCAATTGTCCCGCGTATCAAATCTGTTCGCGTCATCACCGTGGATAGCTTAGTCGGCGAGGAATCACATTATTCAGCAATCGCCCGCAGCGCACCTGATTTCAATGGTGAAAAATGGCTAAAACTGGAACGCCGTATCGCTGGACTCGCCCTCGGAAATATCGAAAGCAATATTCAACGCTTAGTCGTTGCACCCGTTATTAAACGTGTCCATTTTTCTGCGCTGACCGAAGAATTAGCCAATGAATTCGGGGCTGAAGCAATTGTATTGAGCGGTACGCTACGAGATTTTGATTTTTATGAATCGTCCCTGTTTGAGCATTTCAATCAATTTATTCTGAACACAAGAATCCCGGTGTTAGCGATCTGTGGCGGACATCAAATGGTCGGGCAAGCCTTCGGATCAAGCATCCAGACGCTTGATGAAAAATTACCCAATGAACGGCGCACTGACCGCATCGTTGAATACCAATACCGTTTTGTCACCATCACTGACGACAATGATCCAATTTTTGAAGGTATCAGTTTTCACCCGGAATATGACCGCGACCATCGTCATTCCAAAGTGATTCGCGTCTGGCAAAATCACAGCTTGCAACTGGCGAACTTACCAAATGGATTCAAGTTGCTGGCGCGCGGTTATCTTTCAGAACAACAGATGATGGTCAGGCGTACGGCGGAGCAATTAATTTATTCCGTGCAATTCCACATTGAAAAATCGTTTCAGGATTTTCATCTGGATAATTACTGGAACCACCGCGTCGAGAGCCGTGACGGAAGAATTATTTTTGAGAATTTCTTAATCGAAGCGCAGAGATTTCTTGGCAAGAATGATGCAGATATTTTGGCCGACGAATCTGAAGCGAGTACAAAACAGAATACAACTAACGAAAAACCCGAAGACGCTGAGAGAGTAAATCTATCGGGATGGTAATCCGGGAAATCACAATTGTGATAAACTGACTTTACGGTACAAGTTTAAAGGGGTTCTATTCATGCCAGTTATTTCAATGTTTTATGGAATTATCATTCGCTTGTATTTTCTCGACAATAACCATCACCACCTGCCACATATCCACGCGAAGTACGCCGAATTTGAGGCATCAATTGGAATCGGCGATGGCGAGGCTCTCGCTGGTGAATTGCCCCACAAGCAGTTGCGCCTCTCGTGCAGGCATGGATTGAGCTTCATCGAGACGAACTGATAGCCAACTGGGAGCTGGCAATTAATGGAGAGAATCCATACAAAATTGACCCACTATGAGGTATTGCGATGTACTGGGATGTAAAATCTGTTAAGCCATTACCGAATTATCAAATCTATGTCGAGATTGAGGATGGACGCAATGGTATTTTTGATCTTAAGCCCTATCTGGATCATGGCGTCTTTCGTGAGCTTCGTGATATTCATTACTTCAATCGGGTAGGAATTTCATTTGGTGCGGTAACATGGCCACATGAACAGGATATCGCACCAGAAACCTTGCTTGCCGAAATGGTTGGACTAAATTCCGAATCGGCTCTTAGTTTATGAAAATCAATATATTATTTTTCGGAGCCTGCCGCGAAGCTATCGGGCAACATGAATTTCCTTATGAGCTGACTTCGCCGGCGAATGTCGCACAGGCTTTCGATGGTTTGTCCAAAAAGTTTCCACTTCTCAAAGATTTCGGGAACAGCTTACTTTTTGCGATCAATGAAGAGCATTCGCGGCAGGATGATTTACTGAAAGATGGTGATGTGTTGGCGATTTTCCCTCCGGTTTCTGGTGGCTAGGAAGGTTTTCAGCCACGAATTAACGCGAATTTTCACGAATTAATAAAACGATAATCAACCACAGATGAATACCAATAATTTTCCTGACGCACTAAAAATCTGTGTCCATCCGTGTTCATCTGTGGCAAAAAACTTCGTGAAAATTCGCGTTAATTCGTGGCTAAAAATTCTACTCGACAATTTTTAAAACCTGATTGACTGAGATTTTCGTTTTCTTTTCCACTTTTCCGTTCGGCCATCTAATCTCAATTTCATCAATCATTTTCGCTGCCCCAACGCCAAAATGTAACCGCCAATCTGAATGCGAAAGATAGCTGTCTCCAGCGTATACTTCTTGCACTTGCGACAATCCATCGGCCTTCAATGTGACTCTTGCACCGACTGCATTCCGGTTTGATTTCGTACCTTGTAATTTTAGCAGCAACCAATTCCCTGCTTTGTTACCGCCGTCATTCCTGAGCAACATTGGTGCGCCATCAATTTCATTGACGATGACATCAAGATCGCCGTCTTCGTCGTAATCGCCCCACGCTGCGCCGCGCGAGACTCTGCGCTGCATCAAAGCCTCGCCGGATTGCGCCGCGATTTCTTCAAAAGTTCCATTGCGTAGATTCCGGTACAATAATTTTCGTTGCGCGTATTGTCCACCGGGGAAAGCTCCTTCGATTTGCGGGTAGACGTGACCATTAGCAACCAATAAATCAAGCCAGCCATCATTGTCAAAATCAAAGAGCCGCGTCGCCCAGCCAACAAACGGCATACTTGCGGCGGCTGTTTTTGAAGCCGTCGAAAAGTCCGTAAACGATCCGTCTTTGGCTTTGTGATAGAGCGTATTGTATTGCTCGGCAAAATTGCTGACGAATAAATCCAGCTTCCCGTCACGATCATAATCGCCAATCGTGACGCCCATACAGCCCTGCTCGGCTCCGTTTTCGTCAACGGCAACACCGAGCGCAAAACCAATTTCAGTGAACGTCCCATCGTGATTATTGCGGTACGCATAATTCGGGGTCGCATCATTCGCCACGAAAATATCCAGCCAGCCATCATCATCAAAATCAGTCCATTTGACACCTAACCCGTAATATAAACTCTTGTCTTCGACGCCAGCTTTTTTCGTCACATCGGTGAAAGTTCCGTCGCCGTTGTTGTGATAAAGTACATCGCCTGCGCCTGGCAGTCCACGCGGCCCGCATTGCACGCGAAGCCCGCGAAACGTGCATAATTCGCCTTTACCAAACTCCGGCACAGCATCCAAATTGAATTCCACATAATTGCTGACATACAAATCAAGCAGCCCGTCTTTGTCGTAATCACCCCACGCCGCACCTGTGGAAAATCGCTTATCGCCGACTCCGGCTTTCGCCGTCACGTCCTCAAAAGTCCCGTTGCCTTTGTTGTGATAAAGCTTATTCGCACCAAAACACGTCACGTACAAATCATCAAAACCGTCATTGTCAAAATCGGCTACGGAAACGCCCATTGCCCAACCGGGATTGGCGACTCCGGCCTTGACTGCAACATCTTCAAATTTTCCGTTGCCAAGATTTCGGTAGAGCGCAGCGGGAGGTTGCGGATTATGCTTTTGCGCATCTTCGACGGTGTAAGAATTCACCAGATAAATATCCAGCTTCCCGTCATTATCGAAATCAAAGAACGCTGCGCCGCCGCCCATGCTCTCGACGATGTAGCGTTTTTCTTTGGAGGAATGATTCTCAAAGGTGAGTCCAGAAGCTTTGGCAACGTCGGTGAAGGTCACAGCGGGAGCGGCTTGCAGTGAAAAAAATATGGTCAATAATAATAAATTAAATTTCATCACTTGATACGCTGCAAGGTAAGTTTTTTTGGTGTGCCAGCATCTTGCTGGCATTTGGGGCTTTCACTGTAAAACCTTGCCAGCAAGATGCTGGCATACCAGTTAACCTACTTCACAATCTTCTCACGATCCGTTTTGGTTTCTTCAGCTTTGAGCCGGCGCGATTCATTAAATTCACGATTGGAATCTTCGCGCCGTCCGAGCTCACGGTAAAATTTTCCGAGCAGATAATGCTTCATTGAATCTTTCGGGTCTTGGGCGATGGCTTTTTCTATCGCAGTTGCGGCGGCTTGATAGTTCCCCTGACTGCCTAGAATTTTTGCAAAAATTGCCAGCGCCTCAATCGAAGTCGGTTGCAGCGCAAGAGCCTCATCAACGAATTTTTTGGCTGGTTCGATATTTCCATCTGCATCGTGAAGGACGGCTAAATAATACAATGTCGTGAAATCTTTGGGATTGCGCTGGTATTCAGCTTCAAACGCCACAAGCCCATTTTTATTGAGTCCGAGCTTGTAATAACAAAGCCCCAGCGAATAATTCAGCCGCAACAATTCAGGGTTCAGCTTTTGCGCTTCCTTCAATTCAGAAATCGCACTCTCGAATTCAAACTTAGCCAGCTTTGCCAAACCTGCCAACTGATGCGAAGGCGCAACTCCGGCGGGAAATGAATTCAGTTTCTCAATGATATTTTGCGTTGGTTTATTGGTTCTCAGGTAAGCCAAACCCAGGCTGTAAAGCACTGCCGCGTCATTCGGGGCTGCCTCCAGCGTTGGTTCAAGCTGCTCAATGGCGGCCGTGTTGTAGCCGATTTCGACCAGCGATAATCCAAGTAATTGTCGGGCTTGCACGTGATTCGGGTTCGCCGCTAAAAACTTATCAAAGGCATTGATGCCTTTTTCAAATTGCTTATCCCGATAATGCAGGATGCCAACGTTCAGCCAGATTTGCGTGAGATTTGGAGCAAGATTCAGGGCAATTTCATACGCCAGGATCGCTTCTTCATTTTTGCCGAGCCGCGCGAGGACAACACCAAGATTCGCCTGCGCTTCGACGTATTCCGGTTTGAGTTTGAGAATTTTCCGGTATGCGGTGGCTGCTTCCTGAAATTTATCTTGTTGCTGTAATGCTACGGCCTGAGTGAATTGGGCGGATAACTCAGACGGCTGCACTCCTTGCCAAAACAACAATAAAACAATAAATTTGCATGCCAAAAAAAGTTGTAACATAACATTGATTATATCATTTTATCACTTAGCTTTGGCTTTGGGACTGGTCAACACGGTGCATTTTTAGAGTTGCTCAATTTCTTCGGTGGTTACCCCTGTTACCTGAACGATAATTTCAATACTCACATTTTTATTTTTTAATTGTTTTGCAACTTCCAGCTTTCCTCGCATTATCCCTTGCTCAAGTCCTTGCTCAAGTCCTTGCTCAAGTCCTTGCTCAAGTCCTTGCTCAAGCGCAATTTTTGTTGCCGTTTCCATGGCGTAATCGAAGGTATTTTTATTGTCTCTGAATACTTTCAGACTCCGTTGATAGCTTTCCATCTCCCCTGGCTCGAATTTCGCCAGTTCCGCTTTCTCAAAAGCTTTCGTAAAAATGTCATCCGCGAAGATCGTCGGGATTGTTTGGAAATCTTCCAGATATTTGATGAAAAATAACCATTTATCCAGCCGCGTGACTAATTCACTTTCTGCCAGTTTGAAATTTGGCATTTCAAGATAAATGTACGTCAGCTTGTCGTAAAAGACTTGGTTATTCTGATTTTTCAGTTTGATCGTATGCACCACTTCTCTTTTTTCAGGCTCATTTTTGTAATCGTCAAACGTGAAATCCAGAATCCCAATGCAGTATACGGCTTTCAGCTGGTAAGCCCATTCGCCTCTTTCCGCTTGTTCCTGAATCGGGAAAGTCGAGTAGTAAATCGTCCGATCTTTGAAATAATTCTGCTTCGCTTTTTGTAGCTCGACGATGAACTTTTCACCGTTTTCGCTTTCGCAGTAAATGTCGTAGATAGCTTTGCGGTCAGCCTCCGTCTGTGGGAGCTGCTCAGTGTTTTTGAAAGTCAGGTTCACGATTTTATTGGCTGGCGGCAAGAGCGCATTGAGGAAGTCAATCAACAGAGGTTTGCTGGCTTCTTCGCCAAAGATTTTCTTGAAGCCAAAGTCAGTGAACGGGTTAATGTATTTCGCTTTCATTCTTTGATTGTCTGAAATTATTAGCAATTTTACAAACCTTTAGAGAGGTTTTGTCAGTCGGTTCAATGTTGCCCAGTGTCCGTTCCAGTAGAGCAGCCATTAATGCGAATCAGGGGTTAAATTGACAGGCAAGCGGGTCAAACGAGTAGAATTTGATCTGTGAAAATAACCCTTCAACTCATCGAACTGTATACACTTG
>JAYVZE010000190.1:0-106192 GCA_043783625.1 Blastocatellia bacterium
TTCGTAACTAAGCTTGTGCCCAGATCGCCTTTGAATAAACCTTTCCAGTAATGAACATATTGCTGTGTTAACGGCAGATCAAGTCCCAGTTTATGTTTCAGTTCGGCAACCTGTTGCTCGGTTGCGTTATCGCCCAGCGCATTTCGCACAGGATCGCCCGGCACAATATGAATTAACAAAAATACCAGCGTGACCACAGCCCAGACGACGGGGAGGACGAAGACTAATCTCTTGAGCAAAGCAAGCAGGATTTGCATAGCCGTGATGGTAACAAAGAAGCGCAAGTCGAGCTAGAGCATGCCGAATGAATCTCCTTGGATTGAAACGAATTTGACAACGTTCATGGTGCATCGCTATAGTGCCTGAATGCCGTATCCTATGAATGCCAGCAATGGCCACAAACCACGCATCAGAAGTACTACAATCCTTGCCGTCCGACGTGACGGCAAAGTCGTTATTGCCGGAGATGGTCAGGTCACAATGGGTGACACGATCATGAAATCCGGCGCCCGCAAAGTCCGCCGTCTCTACAACGAAAAAATTGTCGCGGGCTTCGCCGGAGCCACTGCCGATGCCTTCGCGCTTTTCCAACGCTTTGAAATAAAACTGGATCAGTATCACGGTCAGCTCAATCGTGCTGCCGTTGAATTAGCGAAAGATTGGCGCACGGATAAATCCATGCGCAGCCTCGAAGCTTTATTATTGGTCGCCGATCACACTTCGACCTTAATTATTTCGGGAACCGGAGACGTGATTGAACCTGATGACGGCATTGCTTCAATTGGCTCTGGCGGCCCTTATGCTTTGTCGGCAGCGCGGGCGCTGGTCAGACATTCCAACTTAACGGCGCGGGAAATTGCTCAAGAGGCGATGATGATTGCCGGTGAAATTTGTATTTACAGTAATACGAATTTGGTTATCGAAGAAGTTTAATTATTATAAGTGACAGATGATAATTGATAGTTCTCGTAATGATTAACTATCAATTATCATCTGTCACTTATTAACTAATCCTATGGTTATTTACCTTTCTGGCGAAATTGAAGAAGACGTAAAACTTGACGATTTAACGCCACGTCAAATCGTCACCGAACTCGACAAGCACGTCGTCGGGCAGATGGCCGCCAAACGCGCCGTCGCCGTCGCATTGCGCAATCGCATCCGCCGTCAAAAATTACCACCGGATATGGCGCAGGATGTGATGCCGAAAAATATCATCATGATCGGCTCCACCGGAATTGGTAAAACAGAAATTGCCCGGCGATTGGCACGGCTTTCTTCTTCACCATTCCTGAAAGTGGAAGCTTCAAAATTCACGGAAGTCGGTTACGTCGGACGCGATGTTGAATCCATGATCCGTGACCTCGTCGAAATTTCAATTGAATTAGTCCGCGCGGAAAAAGCCGAAGAAATTGCTGATAAAGCCGAGCAAAATGCCGAAGAACGGATTTTAGATTTGTTGTTGCCGAGTGCCCGCTCTTCAGAAATTGATCAAATTGAAAACAGCGAAACCGCCGTCGCCGAAGCACAAAGCCGAACCCGCGAGAAACTACGTCAACAGCTCCGCGAAGGTCGTCTGGATTCTCGCATTGTGGAATTAGAAGTCCGCGACAAAAGCTTCCCCGCCTTTGAAATTATCAGCAATCAGGGCGTCGAAGAGATGGACATCAACATCAAGGATATGATTCCCGGAATGTTCGGCAATCGCACCAAAACCCGCAAAATGCGCGTTGATGAAGCCCTCGAATATTTAATTTCCGAAGAAGAATCGAAGCTCGTAGACATGGACGCAGTCGCACGAATTGCACTGGATCGCGTCGAAACGCACGGCATTATTTTTCTTGACGAAATTGACAAAATTGCCGGACGTGAAGGCGGTCACGGCCCTGATGTTTCGCGCGAAGGCGTCCAACGCGACATCCTTCCGATTGTCGAAGGAACAACCGTTAATACGAAATACGGAATCGTTCGCACCGATCATATTTTATTCATCGCCGCCGGCGCTTTCCACGTCTCGAAACCTTCGGATTTAATTCCTGAATTGCAGGGACGCTTCCCGATTCGCGTCGAGCTTCAACCGCTGACGATTGACGATTTCAAACGAATTTTGACGGAGCCTAAAAACGCGCTGCTGAAGCAATATACGGCTTTAATGGACACTGAAGGAGTGAATCTTGAATTCACCGACGATGCCATTGAATCACTCGCACAATTCGCGTTTAAGGTGAACGAAACGACTGAGGATATTGGAGCGCGTCGCCTGCATACCATTCTCGAAAAAGTGCTGGATGAAATTTCTTTTGAAGGCTCTGATCTGGTGGAAAAAAATCAAGTCATTGATGCCAAATACGTGGATAAAGAATTAGCCGACATCGTCAAGAACGAGGATTTAAGCCGCTACATTTTATGATGTAGCGTGAACCGTTAGTTCGCGCTTTTTTGCATTAGTAGCCACTCGCAAATTTATGGGAAAAGTTGCATTGAATTTTCGCCTCTTGCTCATTGTTTCGATGCTCCTGTTTTCCGCCTGCGGGAAAATTGGCGATCCTTTGCCGCCCATTCCGAAAGCTCCCATGATCGTTACTGACCTGACTGCCACGCAACAAGGCACGAATATCATTGTCAATTTTCCCGTCAATAAAGCTACCCTGACAGATAAATTAAAACGGGTAGATATTTATCGCGCTACGGAAAACATTGACGATCCGCAGGGCTTGACCGTAGATGATTTTATGATTCGTGCGGCGTTAATTGAATCACTGAACGTGAATCAATTACCCGGAAAAACCTCGCAGGTTTCTTTCACCGATCCAATTGATTTCAAGACAACAAACGAGCGAACCCGCTTCAGATATGCGGTACGACTCGTGAATCTTGATGATCGTCCGGCTGACCTTTCCAATTATGGAATGGTTGCCCCGTTAAGCCTCGTGGCGGAAGCCCCAGCAGGGCTAAGCTTTGATGTGACGCAGAAAGAATTAACGATCAACTGGCAAGCTCCCAAGGCAAATCTCAATGGTTCTCAACCAGCCAACGTGCTTGGTTATAACCTGTACCGTAAAAATGAAACTGAAGTTATTAAAGTCAACAAAACGCCGCTTCTGCAACCGACGCTAACCGAAACGCAATTTCAGTTTAATACGAAGTATCAGTATTTCGTGCGTACACTTTCCCTCCCGCGCACCGGAGCACCAGCCAGCGAAGTGATCGAAAGCAATTCCAGCGAAATCCTGACAGTGATTCCGAAAGATACTTTTCCACCAACAGCTCCCGGTTCGATCACGATTGCTTCGCGGGGTGGATTAGTCAGCATCTTCTGGCCTGCCAGCTCTGAACCTGACGTGATTGGATATAATGTTTATCGGAGTGACGACGAAAAAGTCTGGACAAAAATCACCGCTCGACCAATTACAACGATTACTTTCAGCGACAAGCAAGTGAAAGCCAATCAAAAATATTTCTATCAAATCACAGCCATTGATAATGCGGGGAATGAAAGCCCCCGTTCTGAAACCCTTTCAGAAACCGTTGAGCCATCCTAGCCTCTCCTTTAACATCATTTAATTCAAGTAGTTAAGAAGAAAACTCCACTTGCAAATCTCAATTTCTTCGCTTACGCTTAGCCAGCGTGATTAACAAAAATAATTTTTCTTTGCCCCACTCCAAAAAAGACTTCTGAGAACTACTCAAAGTTCCAGAAAGTTTTTGATCGCAATTCTGCGATTCCAACTTTAGATAACTACAACTTAGGAGGCCGTAAAAGCTATGGGAATGATTACTGAATTTAAGGACTTTATCAACAAAGGTAATGTCATGGATTTAGCAGTAGGTGTCGTCATTGGCGGCGCTTTCGGCAAAATAGTGGACTCAATTCTGGGTGATTTGATAAATCCACTTATCAGCATGTTTACTGGCGGGAAAAATTTTAAATCCCTTGCTATTCAACTCGGGACTTACGCCAATGATAAGGGGGAACAGGTTCCCAATATGTTGAATTACGGAAGTTTTATCACGGCGATATTGAACTTCCTGATATTGGCACTGGTGGTCTTTCTACTGGTCAAAATTTATAACAATTCCAGAAAGAATATGCCCCCACCGCCTCCCCCGGTTTCAGAAGTATTATTAGGAGAAATTCGGGATTTATTGAAAAAATAAATCGCTTCAATAAATAAAAAGTGCAGGGAGAAATTCCCTGCCCTTTTTTATATGTCTTACATGCATAATTTTTCACGATGCTGTCAAATGAGCATTGGCATCATCGTGGACAGCTTTTTAACTTTCCTTCTTTGCTGGTAAGAGCTTCGCTAAATTAGACTATTTACGTCCTTTCTGAGTTATCGACTGAATCTCTTTGATTACATCGGCTATTCTCATTTTGTTCTTGTCTGTTATAGATTCTACGCCTTGTGCTTCACCTACTACAATATAGCAATCTAGGGAGTTAAATGATTTTTCGTTACTTGTTGGCACATTCGGCGCATAAACGGTTGCTCCTTTAAACTCTTTCTCATTGGCTTTTAAAGGAGACAAGAGCACTAGATACCTTTGTTGTTTCAAAAGCACTGGCTTTCCTTCTGTTGGTAATCTACCTGGTAAGAAAATGCTGGTAGTTGTTTGGGCTTTAATATGACCTGAGTCTTTAATAAGCTTTTCTACCCGTAAATGAACAAGCCGCCCTATGATATATTCATTAGGATTAGCTAACGTTGCGATCTTTTCCCCTTTTGCCCCTCTTCCAGATGTCAATGGAATTTTATCGCGACGGATAACTAAGTCTACGCTTTCGACTAATCCAACAACAGCATCACTGCTATTCTTTACTAGAGGTGTCCACTCCTGCCTGCCTGGTGATTGCGCAGAAATTGACATACCAAAATATACAATAAATATATTAATTAGATTGAACGTAAGTGTTTTCATATTTTACCTATCAATATTTATCAATCATTGAACCTAACTTTGGGTCAAAATAGATTATAAATTGACTCAAAGCTAGGTCTTTTCCTCTTTTCAGTACCCGTTACAGGTTTTCGTATAGCGATACATAGGAGCAATCGGATCAGATTGAGCATATGCATCTCTTTCAGCATCATTGCTTCTGTTCCCATAAATTACTCCTTGGCTATTGAACCAAGCGGTAGCGGCGTTATTTATTTTTGTAATTAGGCCTTGCTCAGTTGCATCTGTAAGCGGGGAAAATTGATTCATAAGGCTCTGAACAGTAAATAGATCTGACAGCATTCCTGTAGTCCATTGGTAGACATGTCTATTTTCATGAGTTACAGTCTTAGTGTAGAATTGGCTAGTCGTCGGAACCTCTATATTAGCAGTTGATACGACTCGCTGTAAACTGCCGGAACCAGTAACAACCCATAGGTTGGTTTGCGTATTAAATCCATATGCAGGACCACCTGTTATATCTGTAGGTGCCACCGATCCAGCAGGATACCAATATGCATTTACAATAAGTGAAGTTTCTCTTGTCACCATTCTACCGCCGCTTAGATTCACAACACACCTTATTGTATATTGGCTATCGAAAGAAGCACTACACTCACTATCCGGCAAGGCAAACCACTTACAAAAAGCGGCAGTGGTTGCATTGGTCGGCGATCCAAAAATTACTTCTGGATTATTGCCTGCACCTGATGGAGCCGTGAATGACCATTGAATGCTAACAGCCGGGTCTTCTGGTGGGATGTCTACGGAAAAATTGGCAGTATCGCCATCTTTGCAGTTGACAGTACCGCTTATTGTTACGTCGAATACATTGCAACTTGCTGAGCAGTCAGCATTGTATGGCTGCAATAAGCACCCACCCTCGTAAGGATCAAAATACCAAACCCCCGCCGTTTCCCACGAGCCACGCAGATTGGTCGTACCGGGGGCAACGGCGGTTGCGTTACCATCAAAATTGATCCAGGCTACGTTAGAGTTGTCTGAACTAAAGTTTACCGCTGCTGATGAAACGTTATACCAACTCATCGGAACGCCGTGGCAGGTGGCGTCTTGTTCCTGCGCCGTGAATTGTGTCACATCCCCTGGAAAGCCAGATGCGCTGCCAGGTGTCATACGACTGGATAAATAGCCGCCGCCACAAGTGCATTGGCATTCATACGTTGAAGTCAGCCCGTTCGCCAGATCAACCGTCTGCGCCCGTCCGATGAGTACCTTGTCCTGCTTGCCGCGTAGCGTCCATACGACATGACCAGCGTTCGCGTTAGCCGGAATAGGATTGCCTTCAGAACCTTTCGCCTGAGAATCTCGCAATCGCTGCACATCGAAGCTCATAGTTTGGCCTGCGATCAGCGTCTGCAAATTTGATCCCCAACGCCCGCCCGTGTAGACAACATCCAGATGAAATTGTTGATCTTCAGTTGTCGTATTTTTGATGAACACCACCGTGGAAGCCGTTCCGTCAATAAACCACGGATAGCCGCCCGTACTGCTCATTCCGCCTTGCGGGTCTTTCATCGGTACAGTGAAAACCTGATTACCGTCGGGTGAGACGCTATGCACGGTAGCGATCACACTGCCGAATGCACCCGTGTAATTAATTTCTACGCCAGCCGTCGCAATGTCGGTTTGCGATAAGACCGGATTCGTCGTATCGAGAAGTTTGGTTTCTCCGGCGGCAAGTGAAGTTTGCGGCAATGTGATGATTGCAGTGCTGCCGTTTTGTTTTGTATACGGCACTCGCGCTGTCACCGTAGTTGCAGTAGTGCCAATATTGCGCACGGCAATAACGGGTTTAAGAATGCTGTTGTTAACACTGCCCAGCCGCAAACCTGTGCCGTGTAACTGAGTAGTTTTGCCTTGTGCCGGATCAGCAAAATTGATTGCGGCGGAAAATCCCTTGTCCTTATCCCAGACATGAAGCATCGCCAGCACTGCGCCACTCGCGCTGTTATGCGAAATTGAAACTGCGCCTGTACTGGATTGCTGAACCAGACCTGGCGGAAGTTTCACGACCGAAGTTTCGTTCGGACTGAGCGTGCCATTGATCGGGAGATGCCCGTTGGCTCCGACGAAAGTTGCATCACCATTAATCGTTAACGGTTGTGCTGTAGTGTTTGTCACAATCACGCTGACTTCAGCTTTGTCGGATGGAATGGCGTAGACAGCTTCCAGTTGCGGCGAAGAAAACTTCATCCCCGGTTCCAACATTTGTTCGTCGAAAATCAGGCTATTAGCTGCGTTGACGATGCGTAGACCGCCGCCCATTTCCATCATTCGCCCTTGATAAGTGAATTCAAAACTGCCGGATTTAAAATGTGATCCCGCAGTATTTGCAATCGCGTTAAGGTCAACTTTCAGCGAAGACTCTCCATTCACTAAAACCTGCGCAGCGTTGAATGTTTGTCCGTTTTTCCCGTGCAAAACCGGAGTGACGGCAATGACATTCGGTCCCTTATTATTGAGCGTTAAGGTTGACACAAAATTATCTTCCGTATTGTAAAAAGAACCGATCATCCGCCGGAGCGTGTTTGGTTGATTCGCGCAACAACCACCTTGCACGTTGGTATTCGGGACAGCGGTTGATGAACTATCAAGATGCGCCGAACCCGCTTTCATAAATCGTGTAGTAATGAACGTTACCGCAATGGCAACAATTATCACACTTGCCAGGATGTGAAACTTTTTCGTACGCAACATGCCGTTGACGCTTGCAGATAGTACAGGTAATCTTTGCATGACATTTCCTCCTTATGGAAATTGTTAATAGACAGGGCAAGCTTGCTGAGTGACCAAACTGAGGCAAGCTTGCCCGTTTTGTTGTAACGGAAAATTCTTTGGTGATGCCAATTTACAGCACAGAAGTTGCTGAGGGGGAAATAGCGTGATGCTATTTTGGCTCGCCAATGCGTTTGCGTGTAATGTGTCGAACCAGTTCGTGGATGCATGAAGGAAAACCCACATCCTTTCCGTTTCTTCTTACAAGAAATACTTTTTGACAATTACTGAAACAAATTTTTAAGCAGGGATAATAGCGCGTCCATTTGCCCAAGCTGCCAATAGCAGAGATTTTTTTTTAATTGACAGATTGAAACGAGCAAACAATACACACACCATTCAAAATGATGTCAAGAAATAAACACTAAAACGATATACTAGCTATCCAGCACACGTTTTTATTTCAAACCTAAATATATTTTGATTTTTGCCAGTGGAAGGAAAATATTGAGCCTGGCAAGCTCATTGTATTAATGCACGCGCGGCACTTCGCCAAGAATTCCAAAACTCGTCACAGCCTGCATCTCATCCTCAAACGTTTCAAACACGCCAAGTATTTTTGTCACGGTCAGCAGGTCTCGAATTTTCTTCGGGAGTGCTAACAGCTTCAAATGTCCACCGCGATTTTTAGTGGTGGTGTGCCGCGAGATCAGTTCTCCGATGCCTGAACTGTCAATGTAACCAGCCTCCGCAAAATTCAAGACGATCTCACACTGCCCGCTTTCAAGTAAGATATTAACAGCATCACGAAGATGGTTGCTGCCATCGCCGATGGTAATTTTTCCGATCAGGTCAAGAATTACAATATTACCAATTTGACGCTCGTTGATCTGCAACTGCATTGGATTTTCCTTAGGTCACAACAGTAGTGCGATTTTTAATCAGCGTGACTTGCATTCCGCCTTCAGCATGACGAATTAACGTCACTTCGTCCATAAATGACCGCATATACAAAATGCCGCGACCATCGGGATTCAGCAGGTTTTGCGGATCAAGTGGATTGGGTACCTGGTTCGGGTCAAAGCCTTCTCCAAAATCCCGGATTGAGACACTAAATATTTGGTCGTTCAATCTTAGGACAATCTGTACCATTTTATGATCGGCAAATTTATTCCCGTGTTCGATGGCGTTCGCTAACGACTCACGCACAGAAAGATTAACGCGGTACTGCTCTTCTTCGTCAAATCCGGCGAGTTTGCACAGATGATCGGCTGAGAGAGTTACAACATCTATCAGTTCCAGCTTGCTGCCAATTGAAATTTCGACCAGCTTTTCGGCGAGGCTCATACAATATGAAATCCCTTTTCGATATGCTTAATATGTGTGAGTCGCTTTGCGCTCATACATTTGGGATGTAACATAGCTATTTTACCAGTGTCAAGGAACTGAACATTAGCTATGTCATCAAACATTCAAGAAAGCAGTCAAACAATCACCCTCGAACCCGCCACCAGGCTACGCGGAGACTTTCAGTTACCCGGCGATAAATCAATTTCTCATCGCAGTGCCATGTTTGCCGCGCTGGGCAATGGAATCAGCCGTTTACGCAATTATTCTTCCGCGCAGGATTGTCAACGCACGCTGGATTGCCTGGCCAGTCTGGGCGTTAAAATCACCAAAGAAGCAGACGAAATTGTCATTGCAGGCGTCGGCGTTAACGGCCTGCAAAAGTCAGAAAAAATTCTCGACGTAGGAAATTCAGGAACGACGATTCGCTTACTTTCAGGAATTCTGGCAGGTCAACAATTCACGACTGAGATCACCGGAGACCACAGCATCCAACGGCGTCCGATGAAACGGATTATTGAGCCGCTCACGTTAATGAAGACGACCATCTCAGCCCGTGATAATAATTTCGCTCCGCTCCGAATAGAAGGCGGAAACATTCGCGCCATTACCTATCAGCCTCCCATCGCCAGTGCTCAGGTTAAATCGTGTGTACTTTTGGCCGGACTGTTTGCGGAAGGGACGACAACCGTCATTGAAGCGACTCCGACCCGTAATCATACTGAAAAAATGTTGGCGGAATGCGGAGTTCCGTTAGATATTGAGCGAGAAGATAACACGACTAAAATTTCAATTACAGGCGGTCAAAATCTAAACCCGCTCGGAGATTATACAGTCGCCGGCGATTTATCATCGGCAGCTTTTTTCCTCGCGGCTGGCACGATTGTCCCGAATGCACTGCTCAACATTCGACATATTGGAATTAACCCGTCGCGGATGGCACTGATTGATGTCATGCAAGAGATGGGAGCCAGCATCGAAATTTATAATCAACGTCTCGCTCACGGTGAACCGGTAGCGGACTTGGTTGTCGCGTCTTCAGAGCTTTCAGGAGACATCAAACTCACCGGCGAAGTCATTGCGAATCTGATTGACGAAATTCCGATTCTGGCGGTGATCGCCACACAATTAAACGGTACGCTGACGATCTATGACGCTCACGAATTACGAGTGAAAGAGAGTGATCGAATCAGATCCATCGTCGATAATTTGAGGAGAATGAAAATAAAAATCGAAGAATTCGAGGACGGATTTTTCATTGAAGGGAAACAAACGCTACAAGGTGCGACGGTTGAACCCTACCACGATCATCGCATTGCCATGGCCTTTGCCGTCGCGGGATTGATTGCCGATGGCAAGACAACGATTAACGGAGCTGATGCAGCTTCTGTCTCATTACCGGAGTTTTACGAATTGATGAACGGTTTACGAAATTGATTCTTGCTCGAAAAAATATTTTTTCTTATAGTAGCCAGCGTCAATTGGTCGGGTCGTGCTCGCGGGTATCGTTCGTAAAATGAATTTATCAAAACCACATATTTTTCTGATCGGCTTTATGGGCTGCGGCAAATCTACCGCAGGTCCTGCCGTTGCCACCTTATTTAAACGCCCCTTCATTGATCTGGATCAAGCCATTGAGCAGGTCGCTGGAACCACGATTGCAGAAATTATTGCGCTGCGTGGTGAACCGTTTTTTCGGACTGTTGAGACGCAATGTCTACAACAAAGTATCTTTGACACCCCCTCTATTATCGCGCTCGGAGGTGGAGCGTTCACTCTCGAATTTAACCGTCAGATCATTACCCGTGCCGGAGTTTCGATCTGGCTTGATCCGCCATTTGAACTTTGCTGGCAGCGTATTCAGCAGGAAACGAAAATACGCCCACTCGCCCCGGACTTCGAGACTGCCAGGCAACGCTATCAGGACAGAAAATCTATTTATCAATTAGCCGACCTGCAAATTTCCGTCACTGCTGCTGACACGCCCGAACATCTGGCACAGGTCATTATTGACCGGTTGCAAGCCCGCGATGCAGGGTAATTCCTAAGTTTAGCCTCGTCACTTGTTTCTCATCGCCGCTACCACTACAATTCGCGTTTTAATTTTTCAAGATTTTCTTGAAACACTTGCACTGGTAACTTCGTATTATCTCGCAGTTAAGGCTGTTCACTTTTAAGTAATTTGGAGTTTCTCTCATGGCTGTCTCGAAGAAAAAGAAAATATTTATTGCCCTCGGTTTAGTGTTATTGGTTGCTGCGATTATCACTGGTGGAGTCCTGGCGCGGCGGACGGATGCCCCTGAAATTCAATCTGCCAAGGTCGAGAAAAAACCTTTGCTTGAATCAAAAGTCACCGCTAACGGTGAAGTCCGCCCCATTCTATTGATTAATCTGACGGCAGAAGTGGCCGGACGTGTCACCGATGTTTTTGTCAAAGAAGGTGATTTCGTCAAGAAAGGTCAGAAGATCGTGCGACTTGATCCAACGCAACAAGAATCTTCCGTGTCGGTACAAGAAGGCGCATTACGTGCGAGTCAGGCGGATGTCCAAAATCAAAATGCTTCGATCATCGTGGCAGAAAATGCGATCAACACCTCGACGGCGGCGCTGTATTCATCGCAGGCTGATCTCGAACGCTCGAAAGTAGATCAAGCTAACGCTGACATTGACTTCAAACGGAATGCTGAATTATTGGAAGCCCAAATTATTTCCAAAGCTGTTTTTGATTCGGCCAAAGCCAGATTGGATTCCGCAACTGCTTCAGTCAACGCAGCGAAAGCCCGTGTCAATCAGGCACAATCTCAGATTGAGGACTCAAAGCTGAGGGTTGACCAGAACAAAGCTTCTTTGCGCGCTTCTCAGGCACGCGTAGCGCAGTCGCAAGCTAATCTGCGCAGCCAGACTGACTTCCTGCGCAAGACCGTGCAGTACGCTTCAATTGAAGGCGTTATCGCTAACAAACCCATTGAAGTTGGAACTTTCGCTGTCGCTAATTTTTCCTCGACGCCATTGGTCATCATCGCGGATATGTCCACGATCAACGTCGAAGTCAAAGTTGATGAAACCGACATTGCTAACATCAAAGTAGGTCAGAAAGCCAAAGTCAAAGTTGATGCGCTGGGTGAAAAAGAACTGGAAGGAGACGTTGTCGAACGTGCCGCTTCTGCGGTTACGAAGTCAGGCGCAGACATTTCGCAAACTGCCAAATCAGGCAATCAGGAAGCGAAGGAATTTAAAATCGTCATTCGCCTGGTGAACCTGGAACCGGATGTACGCGAGAAACTCCGCCCCGGAATGTCTTCAACCGCGACTATTTATACGGATCGCCGTGAAAATATTGTTTCCATCCCATTGCAATCATTGGTCGAACGCGATCCTGCTCAACTCGACAAAGAAGGGAAATCCGGCGCTGAAGCAAAACCGACGCCAACGCCTTCCCCCGAAGCTGGAGCCCCGAATAAAGTCGTTGAAAAGAGAAAGACGATCAAGGGAGTCTTCCTTTTCAAAGATAAAAAAGCCGTCTTTACTCCGGTCGAAACAGGTATCACGGGTGACAACGATATTGAAATTACGAAAGGCTTGAGCGGTGGCGAAGAAATCATCATCGGTCCTTATCGCCAGCTCCGAACCTTGAAAAACAATACCGTCGTCAAGCTTGAGGACAAGACCAAAAAAGCCAAAGACGAAAAAGATAAATAATAGGGAACCGTAAACAGGGAACAGTTGACAGCAATCTTTGCCAGAAAACTCGTTCCCTGTTTACTGCTTCCCTACTCAATGCTCTGTTAACTATTCACTGTTCGTTGTTAACTAACTATTTATGCTCACCGAAACGCAAACGAAGGCTGCTCCCGTACTTTCCGCCCCCAAGGGTGAGGCTCTGATCCGCACACATAATCTCTGGAAAACGTACGTCATGGGTGGCGAAGAAATTCACGCTCTGCGCGGTGTTTCCTTTGAATTGATGCGGGGAGACTATCTGGCGATTATCGGGCCATCCGGTTCAGGTAAATCTACCTTGATGAACATGATTGGTTGCCTTGACACTCCCACCCAGGGCGAGTACTGGTTGAACGGCAAGTTAGTTTCAGAAATGGATGACGACGAATTAGCGCGGATTCGCAACAAAGAAATCGGCTTCGTTTTTCAGACGTTTAATTTATTGCCACGCGCTTCAGCTTTGCATAATGTCGAGCTGCCACTGATTTATAATGGCACGCCTTCGGTCAAACGATTGGAGATGGCGAAGCAGGCTTTGGAATCAGTTGAGTTGGGACATCGCATGTCACACAAACCGAACGAACTGTCCGGCGGACAACGTCAACGGGTCGCCATTGCTCGTGCGCTCGTCAATAATCCTTCGATCATTCTCGCTGACGAACCAACCGGAAATCTTGATTCCAAAACTTCGGTTGAAATCATGAGCCTCTTGCAACTACTGCACGACAAAGGCAATACCATCATCCTTGTCACGCACGAACCTGAAATTGCCGCCTACTCTCATCGCATCATCTCTATCCGTGATGGTGTCATTGATAAAGATGAGCGCATCAAGTAACTCCAACTCCATATTCAACGAGCGGCGTTGAGACATTGATTGAAATTTAGCCGACTGGTTACGCCACTTGTTGTAAAAACTGGTCGGCAGAGCTTTACAGGTCAGCTTACCTTTTTGAGCAAAGCCCTTCTTTCTCCACACTCATCATAGTAGTAGGCCAATCTGCCTGGAATGCAAGAAACGATTGTTCCCCAGCCTCTCTCCGGGCATTCTTCAATCGCCTCTTCGAGCATCATCGTTCGCCCATCCAAATCGTCACTGGCAGAAATCAGGTAGACCTCTTTAGGGCTTCCTTCTTTCCAAAGCAGATCAACAACGGCAGTATTACTCCGTAGCCAACTTATCCATCTCGGATCAAGGTCGGTGCAGTGATTGAGACGGTCTAACTCTGCCGCACGCTTCTTTGAATGATCGAGCAGATATTTGTATCGATGTCTTTTTTCTCGAAGAATAAAGGATTCAACTGTTTTCTCTTCATGCTCATTCATGTCGTAAAAATAACTTATTACAATGATGCCCAACACACCATTCACCGTTTCTATTTTATTTTTTTCACAACTTTTTTTGCGCCAGCCGATAGCACTGTTTTTTTCGTCACCGGAGCCGTTTTACCAGCTCTGGCAGCCAGAGCTGGAATTGAAAAAATAATCGGAATATTCACTAACGCATCTTTTTGTGGAGCAAATTCGTATTGACGAGCGGCGGCTAAAGCTGCCTGATTCAGCTCCGGTGCAGTCGAACTCCAAATATTTGCACTTTTTACTTTGCCATCTGCGGTGACTTCGGTGCGGACAATCACTTTGCCCCAAATTCCTTTTAATTCCGGCGCAATCTGGATGGCAGGCTTCTTGATTGCTGAGGCTATCAGAACGGCATCTTCCTTGTTATCCGTCATAAAACCGACGTGTTTTTCTTTCTCGACCGACACCGCGACAATATAGAAATGATCGGATTTTTCGATGACTGGCGAGGTGTAGCCATCGTGAAAATATTTCGTATAAACCGGAAGATCAGCCTTCATCCCGCCATTCGTGAAGAAATACGTCATTCCTTGTTCCGCTTCAATTCCCTGCGTTGCAATCGCTGACGCCATCGGGACTTGGGCTTTAGCTCCGCCGTAATCATTAACCTCAATGATGACTGAAGTGCCGGGGGTGGTTCCATCGCCGATGCTGTAGGCCGTCATCGCCTGGACTTCTGCATGAGCCTCATTTGGGTTGCCGATTTCGATGATGCCTTTTTTCGGTGATTTAAAGAGCCGAAAATAACTTGTTTTCAGCAGGAAAATCTCAACGCCAGGATAAGCTTTTCTTAAATTATTGATCCATCCTTCATCACTGGTTTGCGAGGCTGTCCTCAATTTAAAAAGTTGATCGGTCATGTCTCCCTTACCGAGCGGGACACGCGCTTCAAAAATCCGAACGGTCAAATAATCAGGATCAGGCATTTTCTCGCCATTATCCTGAGCCATCAGCGGTGAAGAAAAGATCAAGAGGTTGAGGGTAAAGAGAATAGCGATGAGATTTTTATTTGTGGTAGTCAACAAGATAAGCCTCCTCCGGGAATGCTTGAATACGTTCAGAAAGTAAGTGCGGGGAAATTAGCGTCGTTCGGCTGCAAAGGTGGGGCGTGAAGTCACAGTCGAGGACGTTGGGGGCGAATCGAATGAGTCAAAGCTGCTCATAATCGGAGCTGTATGTTGCAGCATTTCCCGCGTGGTTTCAATAGAAGAAATTAAAGTATCAAAATCAAGAGTATTAATATATTCAGGGCCGGGCATCGTCACGACCTGATCGTTGACTAATCCGAAGAAGTTTTCGATCATCTGTAACTGCGCTTCAACTCGTTTCACGCTGCGCCCAATGTCGTCAAAGGTATCCAGGCGACGACGAATAATCTGGACATTTTTTTCGTGCAACGGTCGCGTGACTTCATCAACGGTGGTTGCCGAACGTTCGGCTTGCCGCAACTGATTTTCTACGGCTTGGCGATTAATCGTCCGCAGATGAGTTTTGCGACGGCGGTACTCATCCAGCAAATCCACGAAAGCTTCCCAGGCAGTATCAAGTTCGCCAATTTGCGGCGGGTCTTCGGTGAGTCCCGAAAATTTCTTGAAGTTGCTGGCAATTTGATTGCGCATCCAACTGAGATATTCCACTGCTTCACGCTCGCGCGGATCGAAAGTTCGAATCAGCTCCTGACGCTGCTTGAGGCGCTGTGCCAGAACTTTCGCACGATGTCGGGCAGTAATTTTTCTTTGATAAAAGGATGCGGCTGGAACGATAGCCAGATACGCCACTTCGGTCACAGCAGAGGCTGCGAAGACGACTGCACCGTCAAGCATTCCGTAAGAAAACGCCGCGATTGAACCCAGCGCAGCCAGAGCCAGAGCGCCCAGATTGAGCGGTTCTTTAAAAGCTGATTTAATGTACAAAGTAGTGCGATCCATATCTTCTCATTCGCACCAATCATACGGGCAATTCCCGAAAAAAGATTCAACAAAAATTCGGCTGATAAAAAAGCCGCTGTTCGGTACGGAGCAGCGGCTTTCTCAAAATACTATTCAGCCGCTTGCGGTCGAGCCGGAGCCGTTTCTCCGCCCAAAGTTTTCTCAGTATTCACAACAGGCGATCCTTCTCCCAAAGCATGCGAAGGAGCATCCGGGATCAATCCCATCTGACGCTTGTAAGCCAGCAATGAATCCTGCGCCTCAATGTTGGCGGCTTCCAATTCGATTTCCTGCATCTTGGAATCAATCGTATTGGTCGCCATTTCAGCTTTGGCTTCGGCTTCAGCCGCACGGCGCGTAATCTTCTCGCGCATATCATCCAAAGTGCCGGAATTGTCGCCCACCTGAAAACTGGTCATGGTTTGCGCAATCTGCTCCTGCATCTTGGCCTGCTTGCTTTGGGCGATCAGTTGCATAGCTTCATCAGATTTTTTCTTCATCTGTGCCATGTAAGAATCACGCAATTGCAAAGCCTTTTCCGATTGAGTCTTCGCCTGAACGAGCTGAGCCTTGGAAAGCTCTAGCCCTTTCTGCGTCGTTTGCAATTCATTGATCCACTGGGTAGCAATGTCGTCGCGTCCCATTTTAATGGCAGCTTTGATCTTACTATCTAATTCAGTGACTTTTGATTGAGACTGTTCCAACTGCCGTGACAGAAGTTTTTCATTGGCCACAACTTGTGCTACCTGATTATTGAGCTTCGGAACATTGTCACGCATATCACGGACGAGCTGTTGCAGCATCAGCTCCGGGTCTTCAGCTTTATCAATAATTCCACCGAAAATTGAGCGGAACAACCTTACCATTCGATTCCACATTGTCGTAGTTCCTCTAATAAGTAATTAATATTTTCAGAGACGAAGAAATTTCCAGTTGCCTCTTGAGACTAACCAAATCAGGAGTATAACAAAATTTTACCAAGAGACACAGAAAGGGATACCAGATTTAATTCTTCCCCGCAAAAGTTTTCACTCACTTTTCAAAGAAAGCTTGTTTATATTTCGTTTTAAGCAAGGCTGAAAGAAGACTTAGTGTTCAAACTGATTGATTTTTTATTGACTAAATTCAAATAGAACGGTAGGGTATTATCGCTCGGCAAAACATATTAAGTTAGCTTTATTAATTCACGTTTGATGGGCAGTCCCTCAGAGGAATTTTCCGGCAAGGTAAAGCAATATTATTGATTTTTTCAATTTTCTCTGCTTAGTCCTGTTGTGTTGTTGCTCTTCCCAGTGACGACCCCCAAAATTTGCCCAAGCCGGCACTTGTGGCAACTGTAACCACTTACTTAACTTCACATTGCTGTAATCATGAGGTCACTCACCGATTATAGCTTGATTGTTTTTACTCACAATATGAAGTCAAAGGACGGTCTTCTCAACAGTTGATCTCCACTATTTGCCCAAGATAGTGACCCCATCCCTTGACTCATAACCAAGAACCCTTAGGAGGTATTTTCTGATGACGAAACGTATACTCATGGTAATGGGGCTAATTACTCTCTGCCTACTCACCAATCTTAGTTTGAGAGTCCCCGAAAAGGCATCTGCTCAATCCAACTGTACCACTGGTATTGCTCCAGCTTTTGTTCCGGGCTTGCTAAAAAATGTCCCTGCCCCCGCAGGTGGAACCCTGAAGGATGGGGACCTTTTCTATCTGAAATCCGGTGTCCAATTCTTAACTAAATCTGAAGGTGCAAGCTTCTTCAGTATTACTGAAGCCGGACCATTTGGAATTTACCCGGGCTATGCCGGCACAACCTCGCTTGGATTTGCAGCTACCAAACCAAGTGCCACGTCAACTGCCACCTCCTGCCTCGACAGCTTCTGGGATATCAACTTCAGCATCGCTGGTTCAGGGGCTACCGCCGGTGATGTCATTACTGTTTACTTCCAAAACCCTGATGGCTCAGGCCGTCGGACTCTGGCTGGCTTCACAGTGCAGGCCGACAACATGAGCGTACGCTTAACCGGTCTCGCAGTCGGAATTGACATAGCAGCGAATGGTCATTCGCCTGTTGCATTAGGTTCGCTGATTCCTTACGCGGAAGGTGCGGGCACTTCTGGTAAACGGACTTCACTGATCACATTGCCAATTCCTATGAACGGAGTGTTCAGAGATTGCAATCAATTGGTCTTTGAAGTAGTTCGCGGCAGCGGAACGGGGACAACCACGGTAGCGATGGTTAATCTTCAGGTCAGCCGGGTTGAAAAAGCCGGTGACAGCTCATTACCAGATAAAGGCGTCTACGGCACGACTGGCGGTTATCCGACTGGCTTGAAGTGCGATGTTGCCTGTCCTTCCTGTGACGCGCTTTCCTGCGATTTAACCATTTGCTACAAAGACGGATGCACTTGGTGCAACCTGTTACAATTTTCACCTTACAATAAAAAGAACTATCAAATTTACATCCCTGGTGTGAATAGCGGTCAAGCCGTCCGCGTCTTTGATTACAATGGACGTATTACCTACGAAGCCAAGGCAGCATTAGGCTGTGCTGGGTACGTCAGAAACGATTCCTGGGCAAAGTTGACTTCAGCTTATGTTGCGGCTCAACTTGATATTCAGAATGCAGTTTCTTTCTGGTGGGTCAAGATTGGCAAACAGCAAATTGGATGTCATCTGGCTCCAATGATGGCGATGCCTGGAATGCCAGCCATGGCTAAGCCATTGCCATTAACGCTAAGCAATGGTGTAACATTGACTGAGTTCTCTTCTTTAGCGGATTTATTCGATGCGACCGATTGGGCAGTCACCAGCGGTACTGTCGCAGATCAACAAAAACTCCTCGCAGTGTACAAAGCTTTGAATACTTGCCACAGAGATTAAGTTGGTTACTTACCCAAAAAAGCCTCAGTTCAAATTTGAACTGAGGCTTTTTTATTGGTACGCCAGCATCTTGCTGGCTAAATTTTATCGAGCCAGCAAGATGCTGGCGTACCCGTTTTCTACTTCCGCCCAATGTCGCTTCTGGAAAAAGCCCCCTCAAATGTAATTCGAGAAACCGCTTGATACGCCAAACTGACCGCTGCTGACAAATCACTTGCACGAGCTGTCACACCTAAAACCCGTCCTCCGTTCGTCACCACTTCCTGAGAATCATTGCGCTTTGTTCCGGCATGAAAAACTGTGACAGCAGGATCAAATTCATCCAATCCTGTAATAATTTTTCCCGTCTCATAACTGCCCGGATAACCAGCCGAAGCCAGCACCACGCAACACGTAGAATCCTGGCTCCAAACAGGCTTGACGGCAGACAAATTTCCTTCGGCAGCCGCGAGCAATAATTCAAATAAATCGCTATCCAATCGCTTGAGCACTGCCTGAGTTTCAGGATCACCAAATCTGACGTTGTATTCCAGCACTTTCGGCCCGTCAGTCGTCAACATCAGTCCAATAAATAAGACTCCTTTAAAAGGAAATCCTTCCGCTCTTGTGGCGGCTAAACTCGGCGCCACAATTTCCTTCAGAATTTGTTTTTCCAAAACCTCATCAATCAATCCCGGAGCCGAAAAAACACCCATCCCACCGGTATTCGGCCCTTCATCGTTATCGAAGGCACGTTTGTGATCCTGCGCGAAAGGCAGTCCAACAAAATCCTTACCATCAGCAATGACGAGGAAGGAAACTTCGCGCCCGACCAAACATTCTTCCAGCAGGACTTTATTGCCAGCCGCTCCCAGCTTTTGATTCCCCATGAATGACTGAATTGTTTCAATGGCAATCGCTTCATTTTCCGCGATAACAACGCCCTTACCCGCCGCTAAACCATCCGCTTTAATCACTAATGGAAATCCCAGATTACAGGATTTTATAGATGCAAGCGCCGATTCAGAATTGAAATGAGACTCAGCTCGTGCGGTTGGGATGCCATGTTTAAGCATGAATTCTTTGGCAAAAATCTTACTTCCTTCCAGCTCTGCCGCCGCTTTGCATGGGCCAAAAACTTTCAATCCCTGCGCTGCAAAAATGTCTACGATGCCATCAACTAACGGCTGTTCCGGCCCGACAATCGTCAGATCAATTCCCTCTTTTTTGGCAAAACTCGCTAAGCCGTCAGGCGTATTTTCGTTGACTGCTTCCGCCAGTGAAAGAATCCCTGCATTGGATGAATTATTGTAAATTTTCGAGACGTGAGGACTGCGCGATAAAGCCCACGCAATCGCATGCTCACGTCCACCGGAACCGATCAAAAGAACTTTCATAAATACCTAATAAATTATTTTCGGAAATTTAAACGCGAATCCTGACACGCCCTCCGCGCGGAGTCAAGATGGCTTCTTCCTTGACGCGCACCCGTATTTCAAGTATTTTCCTCGTTTGCTTTTTGTTGGCAGAATTTCTTTTCATCTAACAACAGCAATTAATTTATGCCCGCGAGGAGGTGAATCAGAATGGCAGAAGTAAGAGTTGGCGAAGGAGAATCTTTAGAAAGTGCGCTCCGTCGCTTCAAACGCAAGGTGCAGCAGGAAGACATCATCAAAGATGTCAAGCGGCATCAATTTTACATGCCTCCCGGCGAAAAACGTCGCGTCAAATCGGCGTTAGCCCGCAAGCGCAATCGTAAAAAAGTTCGCCGCCCGGTCATGTCGGAATAACCTTCCAGTATTGATCTTGCACGACAAAGACAAACGGCTGTTTCGGAATTTTTCTGAAACAGCCGTTTTTGCTTTTTGACAACAATAGTTCTTTGCACTGTCTCATCAGAACAACTTCTCATTCGCGAATTTACGAAAAATCAGGCTTTTTTCTCAGATTACTTTGGCGCATTGATTGCATAGAAGTTTAGACGTAAACAAATACAAACGAATAACCACAAACTGAAATGTCTAAACAAACTACCATCGGCAAAAGCTTTTCGACCACCGGAGTCGGGCTTCATTCCAATTCACAAGTCAAAGTTACAGTCCTCCCCGCGCCCGCGTATACCGGCTATTTATTTCGCCGCACTGACCTCAATAATTTCGAAATTCCGGCGGCTCCGCAATTCGTCGCGCACGTCAGTTACGCGACAACTTTGATGAAATCCGGCGTCATGATCGCCACCGTTGAGCATCTGCTTTCAGCCCTGCTCGGATGTGGCGTAGATAATGCCATCATCGAAGTTGATTCACTAGAAGTCCCCATCCTCGACGGCAGCAGTGAGCGATGGATTGAATTAATTGACGAGGCTAAAATTGTCGAGCTGCAGGCGCAGCGCGCATTCCTGAAAGTCCTGAAAAAAATTGAAGTCTCCGAAGGCAACCGAACGATTTCGATTGTGCCTGCCGATGAATTTCGCATCACCTGCGAAGTCGAATTTAATCATCCGATGATCGGCAAACAAACGGGCGAGCTGCGGCTGTATAACGGTCACAGCAATCATGATCGCTACATCACGGATATTGCTCCGGCGAGGACTTTTGGATTTGTTCACGAACTGGAAATGTTGCGCAAAAGTGGTCTGTGCCTTGGCGGTTCGCTGGAAAATGCGATAGCCTTAACGCCGGATGGAATGTTGAATACGGAGCCATTACGCTTTGCTGATGAATTCGTACGACATAAAATCCTCGACATTATCGGTGACTTAGCCTTAGCCGGAATGCCGATTTTAGGTCACGTTCATGCCGTGCGCTCAGGACACGGATTGCATACAATGTTATTGTCGAATTTATTACGTGACCGGACAGCCTGGGAAGTTATGAGATCAAATGATTAAAGCCTTATGACCGTCGAAGAGTTCATCGTTTCATTAAATTCTGCTGCTCCGCCGGAAGGACTGAACCTCGCCCTGCAAAGCCTCTGGCACGACGGGAAAGGAAATTGGGAAACCGCGCACGACCTCATCAATGATGAAGAAGAAGAGCCACTATGCATGTGGGTTCATGCCTATCTGCATCGCAAAGAAGGCGACAACTTCAACGCCGGATACTGGTACAAAAAAGCCGAAAAGCCATTCTCAAAAGCACCATTAGAAATCGAATGGGAAACGATTTTGATGACTTTACTCTAGCGTGAACTGTAAGTTCACGCTACTTTACTCGAAAAATCGGCGAAGTCAGCCGCGCCGGAAGCAGTAGCAAGTCCTCAACCAAACACGCCAGAATCGTCACCGCTGACAACAATCCAAACGTCGTCACAGGCCAGAAATTCGACAAGGCAAAAACTGCGAAGGCGGCGGCAATGGCGACGTTGGCATAAATAATCGGACGCCCGGATAATCGCATGCTCTCCACGATAGCATCGCGGACGGTCTCACAATTCGGCTGCACGCGCCGAAAACGATAGATAAATTGCACCGCGTTATCTACCGCTAATCCAAGCACCACACTGGCGACTAAACTCGTCGTCATATTCAGCGGAATCCCGCTCCAACCCATATATCCAAAGAAAAATAAGACTGGAATCAGATTCGGAATCAGTGCCGTCATGCCAACGCGGAAGGATTTAAAGAGCAGCGCTAACATCAAAAAAATTGTGAACAGCGCAATCGAGACGCTCTGTAATTGTTCGCGGGCGATTGAATCGGAAGTGCGATTCATCAGGGCTACCGTACCTGTGGCGTAGACGCGAAAATCGGGCAGGAGTGAGTTCCCCTTCGCTTCGATTTCACGGATTGCTTGCGACATCGGCCCCGAACCTGACAGCGGCGTGCGGACTAAAATCCGCGCCCGCTTCCCGTCATCGGTAATAAATTTTCGGAGCTGTTCACGATCCGACATCAGTTCTAAAATATTTTTTTCTTCCGTCGGAAGCGTATAAAAACTTGGATCGTTATTATGAAAAGCACGATTTCCGTGCTTGATAAAATCTACGACGGAAAGCGATTGTCCTTGACTGGCGAGATCGGCAATTGTTTGCAGTTCAGCGATTTTCGCCAATGTTTTCGGGTCTTCAAGGCTTTTCTCCCCTTCAATGACAACTTCAAAACCAATGGAACCCGCCAGCCGTTTTCCGACTTCGGACATCCCGATGGCGTTTTCAGTATTCGGCTTAAAAAAGCTGTAATAATCTACATTGATGACGACGCGAAAAATTCCAATCACGCTGAGCAAGCACATCACACCAGTAATAACATAAAGAATTTTCTCTTTACTCACAGCGAGGCGTCCGGTACTTTCCAGCCATCCCACCATTTTTCCACCCATCCCGACGTGCAATTTCACTCTTCGCTCGCCGAGCAGAGCCAGCACCGCAGGGACGAACGTCAAAGACAAAATCATCGTGAATCCCGCTCCGAGCGCGGCATAAATTGAAGTTGATTTAATCCCCGGAATTTTCGAGAAAGACAAGGAAAGAAACCCTGCTATGATGGTCAAAGCCGAAACAAAAACTGGCAGTGAAATGAATTCCAACGCCCTCGAAATTGTCTGAGAAAATGTCTGATTATCACCTGATACCTGACACCCGACACCCGACACCTGCAAACCTATTTGATTAAAAACATGAATGACATAAGAACATCCAATCGCCAGCAAAACGGTCGGCAACATGAGACTTAAAATATTGAACGTCGCACCCGAATATCCCATCACGCCGAACACCCAGACCAGTCCGATGCCGACCGTGAGCAAAGGTAAAATCACGGCGACGATGGAGCGAAAACAAAGCCACAATAAAAAGGATACGAGCAATAAGGTGAGAGGTAGGAAGATGCTGAGATCGCGGCGGACGGCTTCGACGCCACGCCATTGCATGAAGGGATCGCCCGCACAAAAGACCGCCTGAAATCCTGCCGCTTGCGCGAGATTGTAAATCTTTTCCGTCGCCGCATATCGCTGCGCCGAGAGCAGATTTGAGTTGAGTAAAATATTAATGCTCGCCGTTTTTGCGTCGCGTGAAATGATTTGTCCGGCGTACAACTTATCGGTCAATGCAACTGTCCGGGCTTCGGCTAATCGCACAGGACTCACCGTCTTCAAATCAGGAATCAGTTTTTCAATAGTGACACCTTTTTCGTCTCCGCGTGCGTAAGGCGAATTGCTCAGGCTGATGATTTCAGCAACATCTGAAACCTTTTCGATTTGTTCATGGAGCGTCCGCAGTTTCGCCAGATTCGCCGGAGCAAACGCATCGTCACTCACCAACGCGACCACCATGAATAAATCATCTCCGAAGCTTTCACGAACACTATTGTAGTCGTTGCGCTCAGGAGAATTTTTTTCAATAAATTGCAATGGAGAAACATTCAGTTCCACTCCGCCGCGCAATCCAAAGCCAAAGATGAGAGTGAGAAGAATGACGCTGAGGATTATCAGAATCGGATGATTGACGATGATGGATTTCATAAGAAGGGGTGGGCGGTGTTCCGTGGTCGGTGGGCGGTTGAAGAATTGCTCGCTACCTTTAACACCAAAAACCGACCACTATTCAGTTAACCAGTTTTGCAGTTGCTGCCGTCACGTTTTTGATGAGCTGGGCTTCGGTGAAAATTGAGGCGGGGAGATTTGTGTCGTATTTGATGCTGCGCGTTTCGAGTTTTAATTTTTGATTGTGTTGAATATCTTCAATCTCGATTATCTTAATATATTCATAATTTTTATTTTGGGTTCCTTTCGAATCCTCCAGTTTTACGGCTTTCATTCGTTTCACAAGTTGATCTTTTGCGTCATAGAGTTCAAAACTCTCTAGGTAGAAATTCTGTTTTCCAGGCAACGATCCCATCGAGTGTGTCGCATCTACTACATGAGCAATTGGCCCACCTTTAAGGTTGATAACAATTCTAGGAAAGGCTGTATTCATATCTTTTTTCGCCGAAAGCTTAATGATTCTTGGGGAAGAATTATCACTCTCAAATAGCGAAGTGATTTCATACTTCCCTAATTCCAACCCCAGCATTTCCTGCACCGTGCTTTTCGAGCCACGAAAATTCAGCGGATTATCAGATTTCAAATGCGCCGTTTTTTTCAGTCCTGCCAGATACGAAATTGCATCCGTTGGCTTCCCTTCTTCCTCGAACGCCAGCAACGCTTTTTCGCTTTCTTCTTTGGGTGCAAGCACCGTCATCAAAGAAGAAATTTTTCCGGCTTCGTATTTCCGTTGCAGCCGGAAATCCATCTGCTGCGGCTTCCCTTCGGCATCGGTAAATGAAAGCCGCATCTCAGCGGTGGAATCCTTACAGCCATCTTGCGTCGCCAATCGCTGAATGAGTTTCTCCGCTTCTTCTTTTGGAAAAGTGGAAGGTGATGCGTTGCCCGGTGTCGCAGCAGCAGGAGGTGCGGTGACGATTTTAGTTTCAGTTGATGACTCACAACCAACCAGAGCCAGACCCATAGTCAAAAAAATTACGAAGTGAAAAATTGTTTTCATATTGCTCCAGAGTATATATTTACGAAGATGAATTCCTGAGAATATCCGATAAACTTCCCGTCAAATCAACTGTTATTTGCAATTCGAGCCTTTACAATGAATCCCTGCCCTAGTCATCCAGCCAATATTTATGCAAAATACCTTTTTCTCAAAACGACTGGTTCGACAGAAACAGTGATTATCAAAACATTTCCGGTGTCAGGAAAACCCGGGGAGATTCTAAAAATTTCCCCGGGCAGGAAAAGAATATGAGTGAGTATACAATCCCAAGCCTTTCAACGCGTGCGCAGCATCCACAATCAGCCGCCGGCAAATGGCTGCTCAGTGGCGGCAGTCTGGATGCGCAACACGCCGAGCATAAAACTCATCCGTGGTATTCAGTGCTGTGGCTGACCGGGGTAGATTATTTTTCTACGCTGGGTTATCAGCCTGGCATCGCTTTGTTAGCCGCCGGAGCCATTTCCCCGATGGCTACGATTTTGCTGGTGATTGTCACCTTGCTTTGCGCGCTCCCCGTTTACTCGCAAGTAGCCGCACGTTCATACGCAGGACAAGGCTCCATCGCCATGCTTGAAAATTTACTCAAGGGCTGGTGGAGCAAAATATTTGTGCTGGTTTTAATCGGATTCGCCGCGACAGATTTTGTAATTACGATGACGCTTTCGGCGGCGGATGCAGCACAACATGCGATTGAAAATCCGTTCCTACATCATTACCTCGAAGGTCATCAAGTTGCGATTACGATTGGCTTATTAGCGTTACTCGCGATTGTTTTCATTAAAGGATTTGCCGAAGCACTTGGATTGGCAGCGGCCATCGCCGTACCATATTTATTGCTCAATGCGGTCGTTTTGATTCGCGGTTTCATTGAAATTTTCAGTCACCCGGAAATGATTTCCAATTGGCAGAGCGCGGTGTGGGCGCATCCGAAAGTCAGCGGCAGCATGCCCGCCTTGCTCGCGTTGACCGCGTTCACTTTTCCTAAACTTGCACTTGGATTAAGCGGATTTGAAACCGGAGTTTCGGTCATGCCATTAGTCGCTAACGGTGCGAACAAAAACGAACACGAAGGCGAAGTCGAAAAACCGCATCACCCCCCGCAAGGCAGAATCAAAAATACGCGCAAATTGCTCACTGCCGCTGCCTTGATTATGAGCGTTTTATTGATTGCTTCCAGTTTTATCACTTCGATGTTGGTTAAGGAATCTGATTATCAAGCCGGGGGGAAAGCTTCGGGACGCGCCATCGCATTTCTGGCGCACGAATATTTGGGCAGCGGATTCGGGACGGTGTACGACATTTCTACGATCTTAATTTTATGGTTCGCGGGGGCCTCAGCAATGGCAGGATTATTAAATTTAATCCCGCGCTATTTGCCGCGTTTCGGGATGGCTCCGCGCTGGACGGCATACCGTCGCCCGTTGGTGCTGGTCTTGTTTTTTATCAGCGTTATCGTCACCATTATTTTTAAAGCAAATGTCGAAGCGCAAGGCGGTGCTTATGCCACTGGTGTCCTTGCATTAATGCTTTCCGCCGCCGTTGCCGTTGCGTTGGCGTTAGGTAAAAAAGAAACCGATCCATTAGCCGACGGAGAACGCTCGACCTGGAAAAGCTATTATTTCTGGGGGGTCTCCGCAGTTTTTGCCTTTACATTTATCGATAACATTATCGAACGTCACGACGGAATAATCATCTCAGGAATATTTATTCTGGCGGTTCTGGTCGTCAGCGCGATCAGCCGCTATCAACGCGCGACAGAATTACGCGTCGCGGTCTTTCAATTCGCAGACGATCCATCTAAAGCCGTCTGGCAACAAATCGTTAATAAAAAAGTTAACCTCGTACCATTGCGGACTTCTTCGCCTGAGCATCGCGCCTTAAAGGAAAAAGAAATTCGTCGCTTCTATCATGTGCAAGGCCCTCTGGCTTTTGTGCATGTAACCTTACTGGATAATCGAAGTGATTTCGTAGCTCCGTTAACTGTCCGTGTTTTTCGGGAAAATGACGACTTCGTTATTGAAGTCAATGGCGCGATTGCCATTGCCAATACCATCGCCTACATCAGCGAATTGATTGACCCGATCAGCATTTTTGTCGGACTGACAAGAATGAGCCTGATGTCGCAATCAATGAAATATTTACTGTTTGGCGAAGGCGAAACCGGCATGATGATTTATAAGATTTTACTTCGCTACTGGGATTGGACGCCCGAAGATGATGTCCGTCCGATGATATTTTTAATGAGCGAGTAATGCAGAAGCCCGCACGTAGTAAGGGCGCCATTACATTTTAATTAATTGGTAAGGAACCCGCGAAAGTTCGAGTGGTCAACTGGCACCCTTACTACGTGTGGGCTTCTGCATTTGTCAGTGCTTCCATTGCTCGTACTGGCACAAAATGTTATTAATTGGTCTGTCCAAATAAATCCCTATTCTTGAAAAATTTTGGCTAATGAAGAAAAAAAATTATCTCATCACCGGAGCGCACGGATTCATCGGCGCGTGGATTATTAAACGATTAGTCGCCGCGAACGACGGCAAAATTGTGATGTTCGATCTCAACTCAGATGCTGCGCGGTTGCGCATCATTATGGATGAAGAGGAAATCGAACAGACTTCGTTTGTCGCGGGAGACATCACTAATCCCGCCGCTTTGCCGCCCATCATTGAACAGCACGAAATCACGCACATCATCCATCTCGCAGGCGTTCAGGTTCCGACCTGTCGGGCGAATCCGTATTTAGGTGGAATGATAAATGTCGTCGGAACGCTCAATGTTTTCAATGCTGCGCTGCATTCCGCCGGACAAATTCAACGCATTGCCTACGCCAGTTCTGCGGCGGTTTTTGGCAATGCTGATGACGGTACAGCACAGAGCGAAGACAAAGCCGGGAACCCGCAAAATCACTACGGTGCTTTTAAGCGTTGTAACGAAGATAACGCGCGAATTTATTTTCAGGATAACGGCATCAGCAGCGTCGGATTGCGTCCACTAACGGTGTACGGTCCCGGACGCGATGTCGGCATGACTTCCGATCCGACGAAAGCGATGAAAGCCGCCGTCGTTGGGCGTCCATTTCATATTCGTTTTGGTGGCCGCACGGATTTTTTATTTGTCGCCGATTGCGCCGACGCTTTTATCAAGAGTGTCAATTCCGAAAAGCCCGGAGCATTCGCGTTTAATTTGCACGGTGAAACGGCAGGCGTTTCAGAGATTGTCACCGCCATCGAAAATGAAATCCCGTCGGCGAAAGGGACAATCACGCATGGCGATAACGTGATGCCGATTCCGGCTGAACTGGACGATGCGGCGATTATTCACGCACTCGGAGAAATCCCGCATACTTCGCTGGAACAAGGCGTGAAAGAAACCATTGCACGATTTCAATTATTACACGCGGAAGGACGCTTGGAGCTTGCGGATTTGGATGTGTAAGAATGTTGCGCGAACGGTTAGTTCGCGCCGTTTCGCCTGAAGCTATTTCCTAATGCCAAAGTGCGAACAACCACTTCACGCTACGCGGCAAGTGGTTGTAAGATCGCTTGTTCAATTTCGGTCGGAAGTGAAATGGCTTTGAAAAAAACAGATGAGTATAAATAATCTTCGCCTGAATCATCTATAACCCGAAGATACCCATGCTGTGCGGCTTTTTCATCAGGCAGGACTTGATAAATTTTATGCTGGGTCAGTGAATCGCCTTGCTTATCTTCAGATAAACAGATCACGAAAAAAGGTGAGTTGGATTTGTTGTTTGGCATACTTCTAATCAAGTAAATACGTTAGTTCGAAATAAAAGACAGCGGTATTTTTAAGCAGAGTTTTCTATTAGCCCAGCCCGTTTACGGCTGGGTCAAGATGCAAAATAATTATCGCAGCCCGGTTTACCGGGCTTACAAAGAGTGCCAGCTAAAGCAAATGGAAAGCCTGGTGAACCGGGCTGGAAGCTAGTTCCCATAACTTTCCCCAGCCGTAAACAGGCTGGGCTAACGGAAAATTATAGCTCACACATTGTTAATTTCATTTTGTTAGTTTAGCTCAAATATACATGAAAGCCCTAGCCGTTTATGATCTGGAAAAAATGGAGTTGCGCGATGTACCGCAACCAATTCCGCAGCCGCATGAAGTCATCTTAAAAGTCGGTGGGGTCGGTTTGTGCGGAACAGATTTCCACATCTACGAAGGCAAAACGAATTACAATTTTGATGCTTCGGGACGACAGATTCCGTTACACGAACAGGCACAGATTCTGGGTCATGAGTTCAGCGGCATCGTCGCCGAAGTCGGGAAAAATGTTCACGATGTTCAAGTCGGAGACCGCGTTGCCGTAGATCAGGGAATCAATTGTTCCAGCCGCAATTTGCTGCGTCAAGACTGGTGCGAATATTGCGTCACTGATGACAGTCATCAATGTCAGAACTACGTCGAACTTGGTGTCTCCGGTGGCGGAAACGGTGCGATGTCAGAATTTATTGCGCTGCCAGCAGTCAACGCCATTCGTATCGAAAGCGATTTACCGCTGAGTCAAGCCGCGTTATGTGAACCGCTCGGATGCATCATCCACGCTTCGCAGTTGATGATGAAAACTCCGGCGCGTTATACGTTTGGCGGAGAGCGTCCGATCAATAATACGCTGGTATTTGGCGCAGGGCCTGCCGGACTTTTATTTATTCAATATTTGCGCAACGTCGTTGGCTACTCGAAAAATTTGTTCGTTAGTGAACCGAATGAAATGCGCAGAAAACTAGCCGAAAATTATGGCGCGACAGCGATTGATCCGACTGCGGTGAATCTGGTGGAAGCGATTAAGGAATTGACGCACGGCGAGAAAATTCATTACCTGATTGATTCCGCCGGAGTCGGGCAAATTTATCCGCAGATTCCGGGTTTGCTGCGCAAGCAGGGAACCTTTATGATGTACGGGCACGGACATCAGGGCGTCGAGCTTGGCGTACTGAATAACATCCAATATTTCGAGCCAATTATCATTACGCCATGCGGAGCTTCCGGCGGAATTGATGAAGCGGGCAAGCCAATTACTCCGGCGTTAGCGTTGGATTTTTTGAGTAATCAATTGATTGATGTTTCGCGTTTTATCACGAATGAATATACGTCGCTGGAAGCCGTTCCACAGGCTTTTAAAGCTGATCGTTTTAGTCAGAACTACATCAAAGGTGTAGCTGTTTTTGAGAAGTAATGCAGAAGCCCGCACGTAGTAAGGGCGCCAATTCACTATGCGGATTTTCGAATTACTTTGTTTTTCTTTACAATGTAATGACGCTCTTACTACGTGCAGGCTTCTGCATTAGAATTTCAATCCTATCCAGCCGTGAACGGCTTGGCTAATAGAAAAATGTAATTCAAGTATCAACAAACTATATGAAACAACTCAAGCATTCCATCTTCTTCGTCATCGCTATCGCAACTATATTTTTCACAGCCTGTGATCCCGCTAAATCTGGCGGCGGTGCAACGAATTCAGGCAAGCCCAGAATTGCGGTCATCCCGAAAGGCACCTCGCATAATTTCTGGCTCTCCATCAAAGCTGGTGCAGATGCCGCTGGCAAAGAACTAGGCGCCGAAATTATCTGGAAAGGCCCCGCGCAGGAAACCGATTACACAGGTCAGGTGAACATCGTCGAAGATGCCATCAGCAAGCGTGTCGACGGAATCGTGCTCGCGCCATCGCACGGAGATTCACTTGTGCCCGTTTGCAAAAAAGCGAAAGAAGCCGGGATTCCTGTCGTGATTATGGACTCTGGAATTAACTGGGAAGATTACCTTGCCTATGTTTCCACCGATAATCGTAAGGGCGGAGAAATCGCGGCGGAGCGGATGGCTTCCCTGCTGGGCGGTAAAGGCAACGTTGCCATTATCGGAGCCAAAATTGGTTCTGTTTCAACCGACGAACGCGAATTGGGATTCAAAAACCTGATAGAGAAAAAATATCCAGAAATTAAATTGCAGCAGATTCTTTATGGTGATGCTGATCGCACCAAATCAGCGAATATAGCCGAAGATATTATCACCCGAACGCCAGGCTTAAATGGCATTTTCGGTTCTTGCGAACCTGCCGCGATTGGTGCGCTGACGGCAGTCAATATCAAAGCTCTGCAAGGAAAAATCAAGATTGTCGGATTTGATTCCAGCCCTGACCTTATCAACGCCGTCAAAGGCGGAATCATTGATTCATTAGTTGTGCAAGACCCTTATAAAATGGGCTTTGAAGGCGTTCGCTCAATCCTCGATAAAAAGGCGAATAAGCCCGTCGAGCGTCGTCAGGATACAGGTGTCGAGTTAGTCACCAGAGAAAATATGGAAACCACGAAAACCCAAAAGCTGATTAAATAGCTTTTGGACTTTTTGACCGTTCCTGGCTGTCACTTTTTAAACTGCAATTTTTTTCTTAATATGTAATAAAATTGATTTGTCGGAGGAGCGAAATTATATGGCAGTGAATTTACAACAAACGATTCAAGAGAAGATACATGTACTCTCAGAAGAAGAAATGCGCCAAGTCCTAAACTTTGTCACTTCGCTGCAAAAACAGAGAAAGACGGCACGAGCAAAAACCCTTTCTGCCATTTTTGAAGAACTCAGTAATGAACTCCCTCTTGAGCAATGGCGCGAACTGCCTGCTGATGGCGCGGAAAATCACGATCACTATTTGTATGGTGCGCCGAAGAAAACGAAATAACATTTTATGACTGAAGTTTTCGCCGACACTTTTTATTGGGTCGCGTTGGCCAACCCCGCCGACCAATGGCACGCAGCGACAAGAGAATTTGATGAGGCCAATTCTGATGTTTCGATAATCACGACGGAAGAAGTCTTAACCGAATTTCTTAATTTCTATGCGGAGGCGGGCCAACATCGGCGCAGAATCGTCGGTGCGATGTGTGAACAAATCCTGCTCTACCCGAACATTACAGTAGTAGCGCAGACGCATGAGTCATTTTCACAAGGGATGGAATTCTATCGGCAGCGCGAAGACAAAGGGTACAGCTTAACCGATTGTATTTCGATGGCTGTGTGTCGGGAACGTAGCATTCAGCAAGTCTTAACTAATAATCATCATTTCAAGCAAGAGGGGTTGACGATTCTGTTTTGAACGCAATCGGCACTCGCATCTGATGGTCAAAAGCGACTTAATGACCTGTTTACAGTTCAATTAACGGGCGATTTGCTGCTATACTTCAATTATCAACTCAAGCAAACCTTGAGTCACTTTTTGAAAGGTAATTTTTATTATGTTTGCTGGAGATCTTGAATCAATTTTACAACCGATCTTTGCACTTGGGGTCGGTGGATTAATTGTTGCAACATTCGTTTTGACGGTGGCGTTTTCAATTGGCTACATCGTGTATTTGCAATCACAAAAAGCACCGAGCGATCATTAATTTTGCAGAAACCCGCACGAAGTAAGGGTGCTTTGACACTACGAAGAAATGCCCTTGCTTCGTGCGGATTTCTGCATTCATCAATCCACCTTTTAATCTTCCACAATTTCTTATGCCATCGCCCCACAGCGCACTTGAAATGCGCGGCATTTCTAAAGCTTTTGCCGGGAACATTGTCCTGACGGATGTCTCGTTGACCGTTCAGCGCGGTGAAGTTTTAGCGTTGCTCGGTGAAAATGGTGCGGGGAAATCTACGCTGATGAAAATCCTCGCCGGAGTTCATCAACCCGACGGCGGCGAGATTTTCATTGATGACCAACTGGTCAAAATTGCGAATCCAAAAGATTCTCTCAAGCATGGCGTCGCGATGATTTATCAGGAGCTTTCCCTCGCTCCGCATCTGACCGTCGCTGAAAATATTTTCCTCGGACGCGAACCCGTCAACAATTTTGGGTTCATTAATCAAAAATCATTAGTCGAAAATGCAGCGCAGCTTTTAAAAGAGTACGGGTTCAATCTTGCCCCGAACTCTAAAGTCAGTCATCTGAGTACGGCGAAACGCCAGTTAGTCGAAATCACGCGCGCGATTGTCGAAGCTAAAAAAGTCATCGTCATGGATGAGCCAACTTCTTCGCTGACCTCCAACGAAGTCGAAGAATTATTTCGCCTGATTCGTGATTTAAAAGCTCGCGGCTTAGCCGTAATTTATATTTCGCATCGTCTGGAAGAACTGGATGAAATCGCAGATCGTGTCACGATTCTGCGTGACGGGCGCGCCGTTTTTTCAGGGGTTTGGGGATCAATCAACACCGATGAAGTTATTCGTCACATGGCGGGACGCGAACTGAAAGAAATTTTTCCTCCGCGTCACGCCTCCATCGGTGAAGTAAAATTAAGCGTGAAAAATTTAGGCCGCGCTCCCAAATTTGAGAACGTCAATTTTGAAGTTCGCGCCGGAGAAGTTGTCGGCATCGCCGGACTCGCAGGAGCCGGACGCACCGAATTAGTCGAAGCAATTTACGGCACCCAGCCAGCGACTACCGGCGAAATTAATTTGCTGGGAAATAATATCGCGCGTTCGACACCCTCTCACTCGGTACAAAACGGCTTGAGTTTATTGACCGAAGACCGCAAGCGGACAGGTCTTTGTTTGAATTTGCCGCTGTCAACGAATATGACGTTGGCGAATGTCAAAGCGCTTCTCAGCGGGCTTCGACTCAGCCAGTCGGCTGAAACCAAAGCGGCTACGCATTACATCGAAAAACTGCAAATTCGCCCGCCTTCTCCGACCAAAGTTGTCGGGAGAATGAGCGGCGGAAATCAGCAAAAAGTATTATTAGGACGTTGGCTGTTTGCGAATACCAAAGTATTTTTATTGGACGAACCGACCCGTGGCGTAGACGTGGCGGCGCGTTCTGAAATTTACCGCGAAGTTAACGAACTGGCAGAACAGGGAGCCGCTATCGTCATGGTGTCTTCAGATTTACCTGAGTTGTTAGGAATGGCTGACAGAATTTTAGTGATGAGGCGCGGACGATTTGTCGCTGAATTGAATGGTAAAGAAACTTCACAGGAAGAAATTTTAAAATACGCCGCCGTTGAAGAATAAGCAGATACAAAAGTAGACATTAGCGGAAAGAAGAAATTATCCACGAAGGACACGGAGGAACACGAAGTTTTTTTAACTTCTCTTGGTGCTTTGCTTCCCTCTTTTGCAGCACGAACTAAAAAAATGTTTTCCTTCGTGCTATCTTCGTGCCCTTCGTGGACAGTTAATTCAGCTCATCACAAGACGTTAAGGAGAAAGATTATGACCCCGCAAATTTTTCGTATTATTGGACTGCTCTGCTGCATCACGGCAGCCATTCTCGCCGCCGCTCATTTTATGGGCAGACCGTTATTTGGTTCGGTCTATACACCTTTATTATTAGTGGTCATTGGCGCACTCTTTTTGATCCGTGGCAGATTAACCCGTTCCTAAATTATGCCTGACATCATCAAAAAATTTATCCCTTTTATCAGCCTGCTGCTGCTGGGCATCATTATCTTTGTCCGCGAACCGCTGTTTCTCTCGGCTGATAATTTGGCTGGCGTTGCCCGCCAAACCGCTGTGATTACCGTCATGGCGATGGGCATGACAATGGTCATGATTTCCGGCGGGATTGATCTTTCCGTCGGATCATTAATGTCACTCGCCGGAGTCTGCGGTGCACTTTTCATGTCCGGCAAACCTTCAACATTCCCGATACTTTTGATGGGATTAGGGATTTGTATTGCGACCGGATTGATGGGTGGATTTATCAATGGTTTAGCTGTAACACGATTAAAAATCCCGCCCTTTATTGTGACGCTGGGAGCACTCGGAATTTATCGCGGCATCGCTCTTTTAATTACCGGCGGAAACGGAGTCGTGAGCCTGCCTGAAGGCTTCGGAAAGCTTGCCGCTGGAACCGTTTTTAAAATTCCGGTGCCGCTCTTAATCGTCATTGCGATTGCGCTGATTATTCATTTTCTATTATCCAGTACGAGGCTCGGCAGATATTGCTACGCCATCGGCAGCAACCTTGAAGCCGCAAGATACGCCGGAATCAAAGTCGCACAATATCAAATTAGCTTTTACAGTATTTTAGGAATACTCACTGGCTTAGCCGGAGCGTTAGTCGCTTCAAGATTACTGAACGGCGTCCCGACCGAAGGCGAAGGAATTGAACTGAATGTCATCGCGGCGGTCGTCATTGGTGGTGGCAGTCTGAGCGGTGGACAAGGCACAGTAGTTGGTACAATCATCGGCTCTCTGATTATGGGAGTCTTAGCAAATGGCGCGAATCTATTAGGGATTTCGCCCTTTATTCAAAAAATTGTCATTGGAACCGTGATTGTTTTGGCCGTCACCTTCGATGAATTTCAACGTCGTAAATTTGAAACTGCGGAATAAATAATCGTTTATGAAACTTGCACAATTTAAAACCAAAGACACAGATGGAATTCGCCTCGGATTATTGCGTGGCGATGTAATTGTTGATGTGACCGACATCGCTCCGACGATGAAGGACGCCATCGAACGCTTCGGAGTGATTGCCAAAGCCTTGAACGACGCGACTGCCAAAACAGCTTACGCGCTGGATGCGGTCGAATATCTGCCGGCGGTTTATCCCAGACAAATAATTGCGATTGGTCGCAATTATCACGACCACGCGGTAGAAGGCGGCTCTGATGTGCCGACTTCTCCGATGGTATTTATGAAATTGCCGAATTCACTGAATTCACACAACGGCAACATCGTCCTGCCAAAGCATAGTTCACAAGTTGACTTTGAAGCTGAACTCGCTGTCGTCATCGGCAAGCGTGCCAAACATGTCAGCGAAGAAGACGCGATGAACTACGTGTTCGGCTATGCCTGTTTGCACGATGTCAGCGCACGCGATTTGCAATTCGCTGACGGTCAATGGATTCGCGGCAAAGGACAGGATACCTTTTGCCCGGTTGGCCCGTTCATCACGACCAGAGATGAAGTCGCCGATATTAACAACCTGAAAATTGAAGGGCGATTGAACGGCGAAACGATGCAATCGTCCAATACCAGCAAATTGATTTTCAAGATTCCATATTTAATTCACTACCTCACGCAAGGCATCACGCTGGAACCGGGCGATGTGATTGCTACCGGCACGCCTGAAGGTGTAGGCGTTTTCCGCAAGCCCCCCATTTTACTGAAAGATGGCGATGTCTTTGAAATCGAAATTGAAGGCTTGGGAATTTTGAGCAATCCCTGCGTGGCAGAGAAATAAATGCACCGGTAACGCGCCAGCTCGACGCCGAGCCAAACTTGACATCACTCCGATTTGATGAGTTTATGGTAGTATTCCCCCTTTTCAGAATGGAGTTTAATGAACAAAAATGATGTAATCCGGGCGTGGGGACGAATCCTTCAAGGTGACTATCCCTCGCTATCTATTGAAATTACACGGGAATGCCCTTTACGCTGCCCCGGCTGTTACGCCTACGAACCCGAACATCTCGGAGATTTGGGGCCACTCCGCTCACTGGCCGATCATAAAGGCGATGATTTGGTCGAAGCCGTTTTAAAAACCGTTCGTGAACATCGTCCGCTCCATCTTTCGATTGTGGGCGGTGAACCATTAGTTCGCTTTCGTGAACTGAATTCCATCTTGCCGGAAATTGGCAAAATGGGAGTTACAACGCAATTAGTTACCAGCGCAGTTCGTGAAATTCCGCAGGAATGGGCGAAGATTCCCGGACTGTATTTCGTCGTCTCAATTGACGGCTTACAGCCCGAACACGACGAACGCCGTAAGCCTGCCACCTACGAAAAAATTCTCAAGAATATTGTCGGACACCAAATCACCGTACATTGCACAATTACCAGCCAAATCGCTCAACGGGCGGGTTATCTGGAAGAATTTTTAGCTTTCTGGTCGGCAAAAGAGGAAGTCAAGCGAGTCTGGTTTAGTTTGTTCACTCCGCAAAAAGGAGCCACAGACATTGAAATTCTCGATCAAGAAACCAAGCTGAGATTGCTCGACGAATTAGGCGAACTTCGCGCGAAATTTCCGAAACTTGATCTGCACGATATGGTGCTGGAAGGCTACAAAAAACCGCCTTCAAAACCGGAAGATTGTATTTTTGCGCGGACTACGTTGAATCTGACGGCTGACCTGAAAAGTAAGATCACCCCTTGCCAATTTGGAGGTGAACCGGATTGTTCACAATGCGGCTGTGTCGCGTCTGCCGGATTGACTTCGATTGGCGATTACAAATTATTTGGTGCAGTTCCATTAAGAACACTTTTTAATGCTTCTGATAAGGTTGGACAAGTTTATAAAAAGATGGCTGGCTGATCAGAAATAAAATTCCCTGCTAAATATGAGCCAATATTTCATCGGCATTGACAGCGGTACGCAAAGCACTAAGGCTATTATTTTAGACGCAGAATCCGGCGCAGTTATCACGTCGGATTCTGCGTCTTATGATTTAATCGAAGGCTTGCCGGCAGGTCACAAAGAACAATATCCTTCCGAATGGATTGCCGCTGTCAAATCCACGATCAGCGGGGTACTAAATAAAGCCAATATTGATCGTTCAAGCGTCAAAGGCATCGGTGTTTCGGGACAACAACACGGCTTTGTTCCGCTCGACGAAAATGATGCAGTAATTCGTCCGGCGAAGCTCTGGTGCGATACGACAACGATGGCGGAATGTGACGAAATCATTAATAAAATTGGTGGACTCAAGCAAACCATTGAAGCTGTCGGCAATGGAATTCCGGCTGGATTTACGGCTTCAAAAATTCTCTGGCTCAAGCATCATGAGCCGGAAAATTATGCGAAGCTAAAAACAATTCTCCTCCCGCACGATTACATTAATTTTTGGTTGACGGGCAACAAGACGATGGAGTTCGGCGACGCTTCAGGAACCGCGTTGCTGGATGTACGAAATCGTGCCTGGTCGAATTCTGCCATCAACGCGATTGATCCGCGTGTCGCAGAAATGCTGCCAAAACTTATCAATGCTGACGACATCGCTGGAACGCTGCGCGAAGAATTAGCCAACGAATTCGGGCTTGGCAATGATGTCATTGTCAGTTCAGGCGGCGGCGATAATATGATGGGAGCCATCGGCACAGGCAACGTCAAACCCGGCGGCGTCACCGTCAGCCTCGGCACGTCAGGAACAATTTACGCATGTTCATCGCATCCTGTCATTGATCCCAAAGGCGAAGTCGCAGCCTTCTGCGATTCCACCGGAAAATGGTTGCCGTTGGTTTGTACCATGAACGTGACTGTCGCCACGGAAATGGTGCGCGAACGATTTAATTTATCGCACGAAGAATTATCCCACGCCGTAGCCTCGGCTCCGGCTGGTAATGATGGATTAATGCTGATTCCCTTTTTTGAGGGCGAACGAACTCCGAATGTCCCCGACGGAACCGGAGTTTATTTCGGCTTACGCGATCAAACATTTACGATCCCGCATTTTGCCCGCGCCGCGATGGAAGGCACAACGCTGGGCTTGAATTACGGCTTGAATCGTTTTCGAGAATTAGGCATTACGCCGAAAGAAATTCGCGCCACTGGCGGCGGAGCCAAGAGCAAAGTCTGGCGACAAATTATGGCGGATATTTTTGACGCCGAAGTTGTGTGTACAGTCAGCGAAGAAGGCGGCGCAGTCGGAGCCGCAATTCAGGCGGTTTGGGCGTATCATAAACAAACCGGAATCAATTCAAAGCTCGAAGATTTATGTGATAAATTTCTCGCGCTAGACGAATCAACCAGAGCAATTCCCAATGCCGCAAACGTCGCACATTACAAACAAATGCAAAAGCTGCACGATCAAATTGCGCACGACCTTCAAGCATCGTTTACTGAACATCGAAAAATGATTGCCACATAATTTATGCGACTCTTTTTTGCAGGAGCATTTATTTTTCTCAGCGTCTTGCTCAGCGTTTTATATTTACCGCTTACAACTCCCACCTGGCTTAAAACTGTTGTCTTGATTTTGACATTTTCTATTTCGATGCTTCTTGCTCGAAAATACATTCAGCTCAGTTTCGTACGCGACAGCACGAATGAAGCGGAACAACAATTCGAAACCAAGCAGCAGAAAAAAGATGAGTAGTAGTAATAAAAAAAACTAGTTCCCCCACCTTCACTCTGAAGCACTAACCGATATTGCTCTTTACATCGAAATGAATGTAAGATCAGCTCGAAATACCGTAACAAATTAAATACGCCTTCACTCCTGCAATTTTTTCAGGAGCCAAAAGACGAATTCAACAACCACCAAGATTGGATCTGTGCATTCTCATAGCCTCCCTCCTCGAAGTGCTGTGTTCCAATTGATTTCAAATATTAATAGGAGAAGTCTATGCATTTTCGCACCATCACGACGATTTTCTTTTTGTTTCTCTTTTCCTTTTCACTACTTTCGCAAACCCCGTCCGGTGAAATCAGCGGCGTCATCAACGATCAGTCCGGCTCAGTAGTTCCAGGCGTTCGCGTCGCACTCACCAATATTGCGAACAATGCCACCCGCGAAGTTCAAACCAATGATTCCGGTCTCTATGGCTTTCCGGCTTTAGCACCGGGCATCTACTTACTCAAAGCTGAAAAACAGGGCTTTCGCGCTATCGAACGAAAAAATATTGAAGTGCTTATCGGCAGTGCGAACCGCATTGATCTTTCTCTGGAAGTTGGCGAAATCACCAACGTCGTTGAAGTCAGCGGCGGTGCTCCAATTTTACAAAGCGAAAATGCCAGCATCGGAACCGTCATCGAAAATCGCAGCATCGTTGAATTACCCTTGAATGGCCGAAATTATTTGCAACTGACTTCCCTGATTCCAGGCGCGACAACAAATGGTCCGTCGTCGAGTCAGGGCAAACAAAGAATGGGCGGACAGCGCAACAGCTTTGCCTTGAACGTCAGCGGTCAGCGCATTCATTTCAATCATTATTCGTTGGATGGAATTGAAAATACAGATTTGAATTTTAATAGTTACATGCTGTTGCCGTCGTTGGATGCGATACGTGAATTCAAAGTAGAATCAGGCTTGTTCGATGCGGAATATGGACGCGCCATTGCGCAAATCAATGTTTCGACAAAATCAGGCGGCAACCAATTTCACGGCTCGCTATTTGAATTTATTCGCAATTCATCACTCGACGCCAAGAATTATTTTGATCGCAAGGATCGCCTGATTCCTCCCTTCAAACGGAATCAGTATGGCGCCACCGTGGGCGGCCCCGTCCAACTTGGTAAATTATATGATGGGCGAGATCGTCTTTTTTTCCTTTTCAATTGGGAAGGCTTACGTGAACGAAAAGCCTTAACACAAACAATCAACCTCCCGCTGGCAGCCGAGCGTACAGGCGATTTTTCCGGTAACGCGAATATCATTTATGATCCGGCGACGCGGGTGTTTGACGCCGCAGGTAATGTGATAACTGCGCCTACGCCGTTCTTGAATAATAAAATTCCCGACAATCGTATTCATCCGGTAGCGAAAAAATTATTAGCGTTTTACCCACAGCCTCAGGTCGCCGGACGCGTCAGTAATTTCGTGAATGATGAATCGCGTCGTGTGGATGCCGACCAATATACTTATCGGATTGATTTCACGGAAAACCAGAATTCAAATTGGTTTTTCCGTCATAGCATTTCGCACGAACTGGGCTTAGACCCATATCCATTGCCGAATATGGGCATCAATACCGATACCGATATTCAACAAGGCGTGCTGGCGAATACGCGAACTTTTGGTTCGAATAAAGTGAATGATTTTCGCTTCGGACTAAGTCGTTTGGTCAATGGACATATTTCTCCGCGCGCCAATACCACGAACGTCGTTAAGGAGCTTGGCATCAACATTCCGAACGACAATCCGTTGTATTGGGGCGTACCAAATATCGGCATCACAGGCTTAGCAGCAATTGGCGAAGAGAGCGATGCGCCTTTCATCAATTACGACACGACGATTCAATTTGTAAATAATTTTTCCTGGACGTTTGGTAAGCATTCCGCCAAATTCGGCGGCGAAGTGCGGCGTGTGCGCTATAACCAAATCGGCGGTGTCGTCACCCGTGGACGCTTCAATTTTGACGGACGTTTTACGCAGCAACCGTTACTGGCTGCAGCCTCACGGGGCGGTGCTCCACTCGCAGATTTTCTGCTTGGTCATTTCAATAATGCCGAAGGTCAGGTCGGTGCGCCGATTGCAAATTTCCGCTCCAATTATTTTGCTTTGTTTGCACAGGATAATTGGAAAATCACTCCCAAACTGACGCTTAATTTCGGTTTGCGCTGGGAAAATGACCAGCCCTTCCGCGATAAATATGACGCCATCGTGAACATTGATTTTCGTTGGGATAATTCGATGGAACCGGTTTATGTTCGTGCGGGACAAGGTGATCCGTATGAAGGCAACCCGGCCTTTCGTTTAGCTTCGGACATTAAGTATGTCCGCGATGGACGCTTTGGTTCGCGTGCTGTTTTAAATGATCTCAACGATTTCGCGCCTCGTCTCGGCATTGCCTATCAGATCAATCCTAAAACTGTCTTACGCACCGGAGCCGGAATCTATTATGTGCGCGACATTGGGAATGCCACTTTCGACATTGTTCGCAATGCTCCGTTCACGATTCGGCAAAATGAACCCGCTGAAAGTTTTCGTCCCAATCTCAGCTTTGAGAAACCGTTTACTCGCACAGGCGCGCCAACGTTTATTCTCATCAATCAATTCAATGAACGTAGTTCGTATGTCGCACAATGGTCGCTCGGTTTTCAGCGCGAAGTGACGAACAACATGACCTTTGAAGCAACGTACTTCGGTTCCGCAGGAATCAAACTGCGGCGATTGATGAGTTACAACAACCCCGAACCGAGCCAGTTGCCCAACACCAACAATGCGCGTCCTTTCCCGAAATTCGGGAGCTTTCAAGTTCTGGCTGCGCCGAGCCATTCCAACTACCACGCGCTTTATTTAAAGGCGCAACAACGCTTTGCGAATGGGTTGACGTTCCTGAGTTCATTCGCGTGGAGCAAATCCATTGACAACGGCAGCGGTGTCCGCACAACGGATGGCGACAGCCTGACTCCATCAAACAACTACAATCTTGGACTAGAACGCGGATTGTCAGCTTTTGATTTTCGACGCCGATGGACGACTTCGGGTTTATATGAACTCCCAATCGGCAAGGGCAAACGCGTAGACCTGAATCCAGTGGCAAATTTCCTGCTGGGCGGTTGGCAATTAGGCGGAATTTTGACATTGCAGGACGGCTTTCCGTTCACGGTGCTGTGCGGCGCGGGAAATATTCAAAACGGCGGCGGTGTCTGCTACCCCGATTCAACCGGCGCGAATCCAAATCTTCCAAGCGATCAACAAACGCGCACGCGATTCTTTAATCTCGATGCGTATGTGGATCGTATTCCGGCGACAGGCAATTTCCGCTACGGCACGACAGGACGCAACTCAGTAATCGGACCTGGAATAATTAGCCTTGACGCTTCGCTGAACAAGAAATTCAATCTCACGGAATCGAAGTATTTTGAATTTCGAACCGAAGTTTTCAATGCCCCAAATCACCCGATCTGGAACGTGCCTGGACGCCAGTTACGACAAGCTGATTTTGGCGTCATTACCAGCACTAAAATTGATTCACGCCAGCTCCAGTTTGCGTTGAAATTAGTTTTTTAGGGCGCCATTTCTACATAAAAAATTCGGCACGAGCAGGCAATTCTTTCTCTGCTCGTGCCGGAAAACTTCTGAACGATTGCATTTCAACTTCTCAATCCCGATAATACTTCTATGCCCTGTATGGCTACCCATCAGAGATACCAATAACAAATCAGAGGAATTTTTCAATGAACCATCTTCTCTCACGCCGTGATTTACTCAAGGCATCAGCACTTTCCGCAGCGGCACTCCCCTTTGCAAATTTAACCGCTGCATTTGCACAAAAAACAATTACCCATCCAGACCCGTGGAAAGGGCTGAAAATCGGTGTTGCCACCTACACGTTCCGCGAATGGCCGATTGAACAAACGATCAAAGGATTACAAACCGTCGGAGCGAAATACATCTCTATTAAGAATGTAAAAAATCACATTGATATTTCGCACTCCACAGAAGAACGCAAGCAACGCGCCAAAATGTTCCGCGATGGCGGAATGGAAATCCTCAGCGTCGGCAACGTCAGCCTCCGTGGTTCTGACGATGAAATCCGCAAGGGTTTTGAATATGCCCGCGATGTCGGCGTCCCCACCATCGTTTGCGCACCGCGCCTTGATGCAATGCCGCTCCTTGATAAACTCGTCAAAGAATTCAATATCAAGCTCGCCATTCACAATCACGGCCCCGAAGACAAAGGATTTTTCCCCTCGCCTTATGACGTAATGACAGCAGTTGGAAAATTCGACAAACGCATTGGACTTTGCATTGACGTAGGTCACACCGCACGCGCCGGAGTTGACCCCGCAGAGTCCATCATTAAGTGCAAAGAACGTTTGTACGATTTACACTTGAAAGATATTTCTGCGCTGGGCAACAAAAATACACCCATCGAAGGCGGACGTGGCATCCTTGATTTGACTGCAATTTTGCAGGCTTTGCGTAAAATTAATTATCAAGGATTAGCGGGCTACGAATACGAAAAAGATGGCAAAGACCCATTAGCGGGCTTAGCGGAAACTTTGGGATACACCAAAGGTTTGTTGGCGAATTTGAAATAACAAATGGCGGCAGCCTTTGGAGTCCGGTGGCTTGACACCGCTTTTGTGTTCGCTACCTCATACGCCACATTGCAACAAAAGTTTTTGGTGGCGAACGAAAAGCTGCGCCGAGTCGCAGCACTCCAAAGGCTTCGCCATCCTCGCTCAGAAATCATTATGCGGCCTAAATTATTGCTACTTCTCTCGACCCTTATTTTCTGTGTCACAGCTTTTACTCAGGAACCCGCCAAAGAAAAACCCAAAATCATCGCCATCAAAGCCGGACGCCTGATTGACGGCATCAGCAACACTATCATCAATAATGCCTTCATCCTCATCGAAGGTGATAAAATTATCGCCGTTGGTTCCGACGTAAAAGTTCCTGCCGGAGCAGAAGTCATTGATCTGAAAAATTCGACCGTGATGCCGGGATTGATTGACTGTCACACGCACGTGACTTCGCAGCCAGCAGATTATTACGCTGACACGTTTCGCAAAACGCCGATTGCCGAAGCCGTCACCGCGCACCTCTACGCTAAACGCACGCTCGAAGCGGGATTCACAACCATTCGCAATGTTGGCGCGGGCGAATTCATTGACATTGCTTTGCGCGATGCCATTAATCGCGGCGATGTCATCGGCCCGCGAATGCAATGCGCGACGCTGTCAATCGGCGCGACGGGCGGACACGGCGATCTGAGCGGCTTTTCGCCTTACCTCAAATTTGCACATTTTTCCGGCATTGCCGATGGCGCAGATGAAATTCGCAAAATGGTGCGCTTTCAAATTAAGAATGGCGCGGACGTGATTAAAATGATTGCCACCGCCGGAGTTTTATCCGAAGAAGAATCTGTCGGCGCTCCGCAATATTCATTGGAAGAAATGAAAGTGATGGTCGAAGAAGCTGCGATGTGGGGCAAAAAAGTTTGCGCTCACGCGCACGGAACTGACGGCATCAAACGCGCTACGATTGCGGGTGTCGCCTCCATCGAACACGGTTCGTTCCTCGACGACGAAGCCATCAAATTGATGAAAGAACACGGCACTTACCTCGTCGCCGATATTTACAACGACGATTACATTTTGGCTGAATATGCCAAGATGGGTTATCCCGAAAAGATTCTTGAAAAAGAACGTAAAGTCGGTCTCACACAACGGCAAAGCTTTCAAAAAGCCGTCAAAGCCGGAGTCAAAATCGCCTATGGCACAGACTCTGGCGTCTATCCGCACGGCTGGAATGGCAAGCAATTTTTTCACATGGTGAAGTGGGGATTGACTCCAATGGAAGCCATCAAAGCTGCGACTGTAAATTCAGCCGACCTGCTTGGGTGGAGCGAAAAAGTTGGTTCAATTTCCGCCGGAAAATTCGCCGACATCGTTGCCGTTGACGGCGATCCGCTGAAAGATATTACGGAAATGGAGAAGGTGAAATTCGTGATGAAGGGTGGCGTAGTTTATAAGAAATGAGGCTCGTACTTAAATCGTCGCACAGGAACAAAAATGCAAAGAAATCTCGTAGGCCAAAATAAGATACTACAGCCGTGCATTAGGTAGTTATAGGAAAATTCACACGCGCTGTGATTTACTTCACTTTTCGTAGAGCAGTTCTAACTCCCGCACGGCGCTACAATCTTATTTACAGTAACTACTTATTATATTTTCCGATAACTACCTTTTCCCGAAAACTCAATTAAACCTTTATCCCGTAAAAATTGCAGTTGCTGCCTTATTTTATCTTTAATATGATTATTATTGGGATATTTTAGCTTTAATTGATTTTCAAAGGCATAGACTTCTCTAAGAGAAAAAGTGTCATTTTTTATTTTATCGATACAATTCATACTATCTATAATCCACCCTCTCGAATCTATATTTTTAAATTTCAAAAATATTGTGCTTAACCATTTTTCTTGAACTTTTTCTCGTGAAATAATTTCAGAATTTTTTATTAAAAAAATCCGTCCGCTTTCTGGAATTTTTGATATTTCGATATTACAACCTAGCCAACCTGCCCTTCTTGCTGTATCGCTTAATGGTTTTCTTTTTTCGACAATATCGGGAACAAAAAAGTGTTTTTGGATTATAAGAAAATTATTGACAGACAAACTTTTTTTGCTGTAATTCAGAAAAAAGAAGTTTGGATTGTTTGCTGAATTAATTCTTTCTATCATCTTAGAATAAGCCCCGTCTACAATTTTATCACCTACTTTATTTCCACCTTTACTTTTTAGTTCGAATTCTTCTAAACAATCACCACAATAGAAATCCGCAACAGGTTTATTATTTTCAAATTCAGATAATTCTGAACACCCGCAATTTGGACAATAACTATTATGCTTTACCCAATTTTCAGTAAGCACCCTCGCAATTTGAGAATTACTGGTGTAATTATTTGCTAAATATCTATCAAATTGAAGGTTCATTTTTATGCAGCTCGTTTTGCGTTTATATTTCCTTGTATTTTGTTTTGTACTGGGTAACCACTAGAAAACGAAAATGTCGCGGCTCGGTTACCACTTATCTGCTAATTCCTCTGCTGATTACGATGCGCCGTTTGATTGGCGTCACTATCAGACTCGTCATCTCCATCGCCCCACTGTACGAAGCAGTGATTGTTGCTGATGTATCAGTTACAACTGCGCCAGTGAAAGCCATAAACGTTGCCTTGAACTGACCTGCTTCAATGAAAACCGTTGACGGTACAGAAACGATAGATGGATTGTCGCTCGCCAGCGTAATCATAACGCCGCCGACTGGTGCAAAGTCATTCAGATAAATTGTTCCCGTCTTCAAAGTATCAGCCGTAACAATTGGCGGGCTAAAATTAACCGCTGATAGCAACGGCGCGACTGTCAACGTATTGGCAACAGTTCCAAGATTTGCCGTAGCGGAAATGATGGCAGGTTGATAGCTCGTTGCGGCCTTCGTAGTAATTGAAAATTCTATGCTTTTAGCTCCGGCTGGAATTCGTACAGAACCGGGGACAGTGGCGTATTCAGGGCGTGAACTCGTCAGCCCCACCTCCGTACCGCCTATCGGAGCAGAAATAGATAACGTGAATATTCCTCTGCCAGCCGTGCCACCAACCAGAAATGTCGAATCCAAATTCAAATTGTTGGATGGCTCAAAGGGTGTACGACCTCCGGGAAAAGGACGATACAGCGGATCACCCACGTTAATTATCATCCATTGTAAAAAGGCAGTGTTGCGCAAAAAAGCATCGCCAACATTTGCACCTTCAAATAAATTTCTGAACACGCCATCAGGATGCGGCAAGCCTTCTAAATACGGTTCGTTGATCGCACCGCTAGTGATCGTAATTCCCTTCTTTAAAGCGTTTGCAGTCCAGTTTGCACCACCGCGCGGATCAAGTGCCGAAGCACTGTCGAGATGAAATCCTATTGCGCCAGTCGCCCAACTAAACGCGTCGTTGTAATTGTTGTAGGAATACCAACCGGAATAGAGAGCTACATTTTCACATCGCAACGGAGCAGGAGCGATGCCAAATTCCGCTTCTTGTTCATCTTCGGTCACGGCCATTCCGATTTTTCTGGCGAAATCTGCCGCACGCAATAAATCCCAATTCCCTGCGCTTAAACTCCAATCTTCCAGCGTACCAATTGCCCCAAGCCTGCGATCAAAACAGCCTTGTCCGTTTAATCCATTCGCTTCGGCTTGCATTGCTTTATCAACTAACCCTTTCGCTAAATCAATGGTTGCGGCATCCAATCGCCAGACGGAATAAATACGCGCTGCGCCGGATTGATTCCGGTAATCGGCGAACGAAATAAACGGCGGATAAATATTTCCCTGACTTTGGATTTGGGCGAAGTAAGAATGATTGGTAATCTCAAAAATATCGAGAATATTTTCATTCCAGATGTCAGCAACGAATTGATCTACGGCTCTGATGTCAAGCACTGATCCGGCGGGAACATTGACAATTTTGTAAGGAGTTTGGTAAGCGAAGACGACGTACAAAATTCGATCTTTGCCCAAAGCGTTCAAGCAAGACTGGATCGGCTTACGGACGTTTATTTCGTAGTCGTAGAAATCTATCGCATCGCCATGCGTCGGAGTAATCGCACATTTATTCGCAGCGGGAATTCCGCGTTTGGATAAATAATAATTGGCGACTTCGAGCGATTCGGGGACGTTGGCGTTGAAGACGATTAAGACGCGCTCTGACAGAGGAATTGTATTATTTTGTGTTGTCGCATCACTGCTTCCGAACATCAGCAAGATAAGCACCAAGCCGGAAAAATAGTTCTGCCATTTCATGACGATTCCTTACATCATAAAGCCTAAATTCGCCGTATCAAACCGCCCCAGATGAGGAAACACCGTCGTCAAATCTCCCGCCGAAACCCCGAACCATGACGCCAGTGTCGCCGCATACTGGTCGCACGAAGTCGTCGGAATCCAGCGTCCTAATTCCGTATCATCCGGGCCGTTGATGGTCTGATTCGGGAATTTGCCGTAGATGTCTCCGCCTTTGACGGCATCTCCAAGAATGAAGTGATGGCTGCCCCAACCGTGATCGGAGCCTTTGCCGTTCGCACGAAACGTCCGCCCAAAATCTGAAGCCGTAAACGTCGTCACATTTGAAGCAACTCCTAATTCTGTCAGTGCATTGTAAAAAGCTCCTAACGTCGAACTCATTTCACGCAATAAGGGAGGATGTTCAGTGATCTCATCACCGTGCGTATCAAAGCCGCCGAGTGAACAGAAAAAGATTTGCCGTTTCAATCCGAATGAACTTCGCCCCGCGATTAAGCGAGCGATCATTTTCAATTGATTCCCTAAATATCCGGCGGGGATTTGCGTCGTTAAATTCACATTCGCCAGTGAAGCTTTGACGATTTGATCGGCTGAAATTGCCCGCTTCATCACCCGATTATATTCAGTCTCAAATAAACCTTTATGCTCCTGCTCCAGCATTTCACGATACGCCCGCGAAACGGAATCGCCCCCGCCAATCACATCAATTCCATTCAATCCGATGCTTCCCTGCTTCGGAGAAACCTGATACTGCGCAATCGTATTGGACGCCTGAAAGGTATTTGCGCCTGCCGTCGAAACCGACATCGAAATCTGCGGATTGGTATTCAGCGAATTCATCAAATCTGCGACCCGTCCGCCCCAGCCTGTCCCCGAAGCCAAATCTTCAGGGCGAATATTCGACCAAATCACCTGCTGGTCACTGTGCGAAAATAATGAGCGCGGAAGCTTGGCTCGCTTGGTTTGATAATTCGTTCGCGTCGTCACTTCAACTAACGGACCGACATTCGCCAGAACAGCTAATTTTCCTGACGTAAAAAGTGCTTGCAGCTCACTCAAATTTGGATTGAAAGCGTACTCCCGTCCGTCACTGGTTTTGGGCGTAATCGGCAGCAGTTGGTTTTGCGCAATCGCAATCGTTGTGCGGCTGGAATAATAATTATTATACTCAGCCTGCGAGCGCGGGATAATGCAATTGTCGCCATCATTACCCCCGTATAAAAACAAGCAAACCAGTGCTTTATAATCGTCCGCCGGAGGAACCGCCGCCGCGACACGGGCGAAGTCTCCATAAGATGAAGCCATGGCTCCGGCACCCATCGCGGCACAAATTGATTGATGAATAAAAGCTCGACGATTGTTTTTCATAAAATTATTTTTGAATCACGTATTCCTTGGAAGTCGCTACCAGAAAAATTGCCGCTCGCAATTTCTCACCTGGATTGCCCTCCCAAACTCCATTCACGCCACGAACAACTGAGGCTTTCATATCGCCTGTCATCGCTCCGCCCATCATCACCAGATTAAGCTGATCCACCATCTTGCCGGGATCATTAATCCATCCCATGTAGCGGGAATAATTGATCGTCACGGGATAACCTGTCCACGTCATCATGCCGCCATAAATCGTATCGCGGGTAAAATTGGTATTCCCGATGATACTGGTTTCATTGGCTAATTTGAATTCAGGTGAAAGTGCTCCGGCAGTGGCGATAGCACCTGGCAGGGAATAATCCGGCTCAAAAAAATTGAAGACACTCGACGACTTCAGCGGGCTTTGTCCGGTTCCCCATTCCTGCGAATCAATGTATTGCAAACGATAGCGACCGCCGATTGAACGCGCATCAAACGCCCGCAACAGATGCGCATATCGCAGTACGGGTTCGCGCAATTTTCCATTTATCACTGAAGCGGCAACGCCAGGATCAGCTTCGACCTGTGCCTCAACACCCGGCGTCCGCTCAGGCTGCGCCGTAGAGCGATTTGATTGACGATTAGAATTCCCACGACTGGTGCGAACGCGGTCAAGACCATAACCGGCACGCGAATCCATCCGGGCTTCAGGATCAAGGAGAATGGCTCGCGTCACAGCTTTCATGTCACCACGAACGCCGGACCCGTTGTCGTTAAAAACAGTCGCTACGCGGGCAATATACTGCGGTGAAGGATTGCTGGTAACGAGACGTTGAATTAATTGTTTGCCAATAAAAACGCCAACGTTGGGATGATTGAAAATATTATCAAGCGCATCTTTCAAATCTTTCTCAGGTGTCTGACCGCTCGCAGCAAGCGCACCGTTCAGTAACAATTTATCACCGGTTGAATGCCTCGTCGTCCACGATTGCATCGGTTGTGCGAAGTCAAACTGCTTCGGAGGAAATGACCAATTCGCATCTGTCCGCGTTGAGTTTCCGCCCCAGTTCCAACCCGTAAAAACTCGCGCGAAGCCTTTGACTTCTTCGTTATCGTAAGTAGGAATCGCTTTGCCGCCAGCATCTAATTTTAACGACCCGTCGATATTTAGCTGGTAAAGTCCGATTGAAAATAATTGCAAAATTTCACGCGCATAATTTTCATTGGGAGTTCGATTCAGCGCGACATCCTCTTTCTCATTGGCGAGCATATCAAGATATTTGCCCATTGCCGGATGCAACGTCACGTCTTCCAGCAATTGACGATAATTCCCGAACGCATTCCGCCCCAGCATATCGTAGTAATTTGCTAAACCGAACGGCTTGTCATCAAGGCTGCCACCCAGTTGCGAAATCACAAAAATCTGCGATAACGAAAACGCCATGCGCTGACGTAACTGATCGCGTCCCGTGACGGCGTACGTCCAAAATGCTTCGTTGAATTGTTCGCCATAAATGCGCCGTCCTTCGTCACGAAGCCTGCTCATATATTGCTCGTGTGAAGATTGTGGTAAGTTGAATTGCTCCGTCAGCCAGGCGTCATATCCTTTCGATCTGAGATAGGAAATTTCGCTGAGTGTCGGGCCGTAAGTCGCCTGCATCAGGAAGCGCGAAGCATCCTGATTTTCAGGCGTCAAGGCTAGTTGCGGTTCAGTTGGTGCCGTATATCCCGCAGTCGCAGGAAATAAATATTGTGCCGGGATCGCCTGATCCGCCTGACCGGGGAAGCTCCAATGCAACTTGGCGGTCGCCTCGTAGTTACCTTCAAAATATTCGACGCGAATGGAATATCGCTGACCTGCAATCACCGGGAAAGGATCGCTATTATTGGTTGTCAGAGCATGATATGACCAATTTGAAATCACTGGTTTGTCATTCACAAACAACTGAAAGCCATCATCGCTCAGCGAAGTAAACGTAATGTTTCCGGTAATGGGAGCCAGAAGTTCGCCGGTCCAGCGGATCGAAAACCAATCCGTCCAAATTCCCGGAGCCGGACTCCCCAACCCGTAATCATTTTCAATTTGCGCTTCATTGCGCGTCAGAATTGGCGTTCCATACAAATCAACATCCTGAAAATATTCCGCCCGCAACCCTGTCCCGTTACCAGAAATTTTGGTAGGAATATTGACCACCAGCCCGGAAAATAAATTGGCTTGAGGAATCACGGAACGAGTTGTTCCGGGATATGCCCAATACATCTGCATTTGTCCGTATCCATAGCCTTCATAGTACTCAATTTTAATATCATACTTTTGTCCGGCAACAAGGTTGATGCCAATCCCGTCATCGTAAACTCCGGCGTGACCTGTCCAGTTGTCTATCAATTTTACGCCATTAACCCAAACCCGAATTCCATCATCGCTGTAGGAAGAAAAAGTATAGGTTCCCGTCACCGGAGCCTGGACTTTGCCCGTCCAGCGAATTGAAAAATTATCAATATCAATCCCCGTCAACGGCGAAGCAAAAGCAAAATCGAAGTCAATATTTTTATCGTAGCGAATCAGCGGCGTCCCGCTCAGACTAATGTTTGTATAATATTCACCCTTCAATCCGTCTCCGCCTTGAGCCAGAATTGAGACACTGAAAAATGATAAAAAAATGATTGCTATAAAGAGATGATTCTTTGTCATGAATTTCATAATTTGTTCGCAGGATAGCAGTAGGGTGTGATGATTATAAAGAGCTGCCTAAATAATTCAAGCTCGAAATCCTGACTCTTTGATGGCTAAAATGTGACGGTCAGCATCCATTTCCGCCATCACTCCCATCGGCAAAGTCAATTGATCGTCAGTGTGACCGAAAGTCAATCCATAAAAAACCGGAATAGTCAATTTGCCTAAAATCGCATCCAGCACTTCACCCAATGAAAAATTTGATCCAATTGAAGGCTTATAATCACTCGGCTTGCAATCTACGCATTCGCCAACCACGATTCCGACCGCATCTTTAAATTTCCCCGCGAGATGAAGTTGCATCAGCATCCGATCCATTCGATACGGCTCTTCACCAATATCTTCAATCAGCAGGATTTTCCCACGACAATCAATCTCGTATGGAGTTCCCATCAACGTCGAAATCAAGGTCAGGTTTCCGCCAATAATCGGAGCCGTCACCTTGCCCGAAACAATGGTTCGCGTCGGATGCGACGGACGAATCAGATTTGTCTCCGGTGGATTCGATAATTCGCCGAGCGGCTGCGCGTCGAACATCGCACGCTTGAAATGATTTTGCGTATAAGGCGTGAATTCCGACAAACTGTTTGGCCCGTGAAACGTCACCAAACCCGCATGTTTATTGAATGCCAGATGCAACGCCGTAATATCGCTATAACCCAAAAACACTTTCGGGTTTTTACGGATCAAATCATAATCAATTTTGTCGAGCAGATGCTGCGCACCATATCCACCGCGCATGGCGAAGACCGCATCCACTTCAGAATCACGAAATGCCGCGTGTAAATCCTCAACGCGCCCTTCGACCGGAGAACCAAAATAGCCCGTTCGCTTCGCCACATTTTTCCCAACTTTAACTTTGAAGCCAAAATATTTCAGCGCACGATACGCGTTCGCCAGCGTATCAGGATTCGTCACCGGAGTCGCAGGTGTGATTAATCCAATCGTCGCCCCTGACGAAAGCACTTTCGGTTTCATTAATCCCGGCGATTTCGGTTGAGCTTTCAAACTTGAAGCAGCAGCAAGTCCGGCTCCAATCGTGATAACAAAGTCTCGGCGTTTCATTTCGGATTCCCTCTTATGTTAGTCTTGGCGTTTACGATATGAGCAACAAAATTAACGCATCTGACGCCACAATAAAAGTACCTGCGAGCGTTCCCGGCATCGAAGTCAAGCCTTCCAACATTGACGGGCTGGGATGTTTTGCTACGAAAGCCTTCAAACGCGGAAATAAAATTGCTGAATACGAAGGCGAAAAAATCTCCCGCCGCGAAATCAAACGCCGCCTCACCGGAGCTACGCGAATCCACATCTGCGCGATTAATCAGTACTGGGCGATTGACGGGAATGTCGGCGGCAACGGCACGCAGTACGTCAATCACAGTTGCGCTCCGAACGGCGATATAAAAATCAAAGATGAGCGAATTTTCTTTTATGCCATTCGTGATATTCAGGCGGGAGATGAGCTGACGTTAGATTATGAGTTGTCCTATCACGATGACGCGTATGGCTGTCAGTGCGGAGCGAAAACTTGTCGCGGGAAGATTAATAAATAACTTCTAAACAACGAATTTACTCAGAGCTTCAACTAACTCAAAAACAGTAGTAGAAGGATTGTCACGTTCAGGATTGCAAGGAGAATAACTCGCATAAAGCCGCTTGGCATTACGAATTGCATCAACTTGTCGGCTTAATAATTCGTCATAAATGATTTCACTATTTTTCTCGTATTTATGACCTAATTCCTTCGACAACATCTTCCAATATTCTTTGCGCTTAATCACTGAATCGTAAAACTGAAAATGCAACAGATACCACAATTCAAAGACTTCATTTGAATACGCGATCTTGATTCCTTCGTGCCTAGCTTTTTCAAAAGCGGCATTGAAAATTCCTGCTGGAAAAGAATCGCGGTCAAAGACACACCAAACCTGATCGTAATTTTCGCCAGCTTTCAACTCAATCGCCTTCTCAACCAGGCTCAGCGTGTTATAGCCAAAGCCCTGAATATCAACCTCAAAAATTGTTCGATTAACGCGAAAACTTTTGAAATAATTCGGCTCCGTCTTCGCGCCTTCGCAGACAATTAGAAACCTTTCGCGGATATTTCTTGTATCAACTTTTCGCTGATGACGATTGCTTGATCGTTCCCACGGAGCGCGTTTCTTACCCATTACTTTTCCCCATCAACTTGCTGAAGTCGCCAATAAATGGAATCGCACCGTACCTGCCTTGAATATAATCTTTCTCAAAAGAAGCGTCATTTCGCACCTTGAATTCCGCCAGAGAATACAACGATGTAGCTCCCTGTTTATTCTTCTCAGCAAACCAAATTTGATCGCGACGAAAAATCGTATTACTTAGCAAATTCGTATCGTGAGTAGTAAAAATTAACTGTGCATTGTTTGGATTGGTTTCATTAGAATTAAAGAGCCGGATAATCGCACACGTAATAAGTGGATGCAGTCTGGCGTCAAGTTCATCTACCACTAGAGTTCTTCCCGACTTGAGAATGGTCAACAAAGTCCCAGCCAACGAAAAAAGTTTTTTTGTCCCCTCAGACTCGTGCTTATCGAGGTCAAACATTTCAGTAGAAGTTGCGTGACCGTTTGAGTCGTATTTCTTGTGCAATGTTCGGAAAAAAATTTGACTAATCCCCTGAGTCTTTTTCACTTTTTCAATCTCAATGTCATCAATCCCGAGGTCGAGCTTTTTTATCAACCCAACTATCTCTAGTTTGTTTTCGTCTTCTTGCAATCCACTAAATGTAATTTTTCGTATTCCTATTTCGTGAAGACCAGAAACGATACCCATCCGGCTGATAAACCTCAAAATAATCAGTGCAACACTACTATTGAATTGGGCAAGTACTGAAAGGAACAATGCATTATCTCGTGTCTTTTCTACAATCCCCTTTCCGTCCCTAAATCCTTGAGAAAGGATTATACGACCTGAATCACGAGTGAATAGTTTCGTTTCCTTACTTGTCGCCGAGTAGAAAAGCCATTCGGAAATGACCCGCTGAGAATTTACTTCAAATCCGTAGCGATATTTTCTTCCTTCTAACAATAATACAAGCTCAAAAAAAGAAGGCTTTACTTCTGATTCTGTATCTAATCTGAAAGGCTCAACATCAATCAATTCTTCCGCCTGCATTTCTTTCGCTGAACTCAGAATAAAGCTCTTCACAAACGAGAAAGCAGAAATGAAATTACTTTTCCCACTTGCGTTCGCACCATAAATTGCTGCACTTTTTAATAAATTCAATTCGCCTTCTGCATTGAAAATATTTTGTTCATCCAATTTCGAATCTTTCGCCTTGAGCTTAGCCGCCACCATACTGAAGGTGACAGTTTCCTTAAATGAACGATAATTCCCGACGCTAAATTCAATTAACATGATAGAGGCTTCCTAGTAATCAAAATTCGATTTTTGTGAAATTTTCTCGGATTAGCTCACTTTAGCCTTCAATTTTATCCCTGTCAATTAGTTCAATAGGGCAAACGCATCACTTTTCCGAAACAATAATAGCGAGGTAACCCGCTTGGTTTATTGGGCTTAAAAATGCAGGCTTGTAAAATATTATATTTTTACCCCGGTAACTATCTGCAAAATTGCACGAAATCAAGCCATTTTTATCCCTCTAAGCTGTCGGGTATAAAGTTAAATAGTTGCTTCTAAAGAAAAAAAGTGATGTGTTCACCCAAGCCCGCATGGGGTAAGGGCGAGTCTTAGCTCGGATTCTATTTGCTCAGCACGACGCACTCACGGTATCCTAACCAGAGAGGTAAAGACTATGCACATGACGACCATTGAAGTTGACCAGAATACCGCTGCGATCCTTAGCAAACTGAAAGAGAAAGCAAAAACAATGGGGTTGACTCTGGACGCGCTTTTGAAACCTCTCACCGAAGGAGAAAACGGCAATCCTTTACCATACAATGAAGCAATGCAGGCAGTGCTGCAAAGAAGTGCTGAGAGGATGAAAAACATACCCGTCAGTGGCTCTACCAACGAAACTCTCAAGATGATTAGAACCGCACGAGGCGGGGAAATGTGGGGATATGAGTCAACCGAATAATCCTGCCGGGGCAGTTGTCATTGATGCCAATATTTTAATTGCCATTTGTTCCAAAGAGCCAACCGAAGCTACCGCCAGAGCCGAACTCACCAACTACACGAATAAAAACTGGGCGGTCTATGCTCCAAGTGTAATTTCCTCTGAAGTACTGTTTGTGCTTTGCAAGAAAGTTCAGAACGGCATTATTGATACCAATACTTACCAAAAAGCTGTCGAAGATTTGGTAGATTTCATGACTGTAATCTTGCCTCCACCGAACGGGGATGCCGCTTTACTGATACGTGCAGAAGAAATTCGAAGTGGCTATAGCTGCCTACATACTACGGATAGTTTTTATCTTGCCTTAACTGAAGAACTGGCGCGTAGTGGAGCCGCCGAATTCGTAACTTTCGATCAAGGGACTGTCAACGTAGCGGCCAGGAATGCATCCACTGTCAAGGTTAATCTCCTCTAAATTTCGATTAATAATTTGTATTGAATAATTCTCCATGTCCCAAACACACCACGAAGAAGAACAACTCGGCAAAGTTTACAGCGCAGGCGCAACGAAACGATTAATTAAATATCTGACGCCGTATCGCGGATTCGTCTTCCTTGCGCTCGGCTTAACCATCGTTGCAAATCTCGTTCGCCAGGTCGGGCCGTGGCTGACGCAGATTGCGATTGATAAATACATTCAGCCTGCGTTCGCAAACAAAATCCCGACGGAGACAGCTTTCGCGGGCATCCGGCTGATGGGCTTGTATTTCATCGGGACGATGATTGCTACGTTCGGGCTTTCGATCTTGCAGGACATTTTGCTGAACTTCATCGGACAAAATGTGATGCGCGATTTGCGCTCGCAAATCTTTCAGAAATTTCAGACGATTCAGGTTAGTTACTACGATACAAATCCGGTCGGCAGGTTGATTACGCGCCTCACCAACGACGTAGATTCGTTGAATGAATTATTCACCGCTGGATTAATTGAAGTCCTCGGCGACATCGTTTTAATCTTCGGTGCATTATGGATGATGTTTTATTTTAACTGGCGATTAGCCTTGATTTCATTGACCGTCGTGCCGCTGTTGATTCTTGTGACAGCGTGGTTTCAGAAGGGCGCACGGGTTGGATTTCGTGCGGTACGTTCCAAAATTGCGCGGCTCAATGCCTTCACCCAGGAGCATCTTTCAGGAGCGCAAACCGTCCAACTTTTCAACCGTGAAGAGAAAGCGATGCAGCAATTCGATGAAATTAATCGCGCGCATTTGCAGGCAAATTTAGATACAATTTTTTACTTCGCGGTGTTTTATCCGCTCGTCAGTTTAATCTCATCCGCAGGCATTGCGATGCTGATTTGGTACGGCGGCGGGCAGGTCATTCAACACGCCATCACCCTGGGAACGCTGGTCGCGTTTGTGCAATACACACAAAAATTATGGATGCCGATTCAGGACATTAGCGACAAATATAATATTCTTCAATCAGCCGTGATCGCCTCCGAAAGAGTTTTCAAATTGCTCGATACACCAGACGGAATCACTTCGCCTGAAAAAACTTCGACACCAATTTCGACCAATGTTCATCAGGGTAAAATCGAATTCCGCCATGTCTGGTTCGCCTACAAAGATGAAGATTGGATTTTGAAAGATGTTTCCTTCGTCGCCGAATCCGGTGAGTCATTAGCCTTCGTCGGAGCCACCGGATCAGGCAAGACTACGATCACCAATTTGCTGATGCGTTTTTACGATATTCAGCGCGGAGAAATTTTTCTGGATGGCGTCAACATTCGTGATTGGGATTTGAAAAAGCTCCGCGAAAACTTCGCCGTCGTCCTACAGGATGTCTTCCTTTTTTCCGGCGACGTAGCCAGTAACATCCGCCTCGGCAAGCAGGAAATCAACGAGACCCGCGTCACCTGGGCAGCGCATGAAGTGCAAGCTTCCGGCTTCATCGAACGCTTGCCTGAGCAGTACGCGACCACCGTGAAAGAGCGCGGCGCAGGCTTCAGCGTGGGGCAAAAACAATTAATTTCTTTTGCGCGAGCGTTAGCATTTGATCCAAGAATTTTGATTTTAGACGAAGCGACTTCCAGCATTGACACCGAAACAGAGCAATTAATTCAGCAGGCGATTGAGCGCGTAATGAGCAACCGGACTTCGATTATTATTGCGCATCGGCTCTCGACGATTCAGCGCGTCAATCAAATCATCGTGCTGCATAAAGGCGAAATCCGCGAAAAAGGTTCACATCAGGAATTACTGCAACAACGTGGCGTCTATTTCAAATTGTATCAATTGCAATATAAAGAGCAGTCGTTCTCGGCATAATTTATTCGATGTTACAGGCTTCAGCCTGCCAAATCGTCAGGTTGAAGCCTGTACTCAGAGTTTTAATGTTTTAGGAAATCATATTTTATTCAATTATTTGGATAAAATTCCGCCTTCTTGAAATTTTTCCGCCGCAAATATCAATTACAACGTAACTAAGTTCATTTTTCTCAATACTTGTGAGTTTTTCGACATTAGTGGTGCGAAATTTGCATCGTGAGTATCCTCATTTCAGCGAAATTATCTTTGGAGGATCTATGAATAAAAAATTCTATTCTATTTTCTTTGCTTTGTTGCTGGTAACTTGCTCAGCACTCAGCAGTTTTGCGCAGTCCACAACTGCAAATATTTCCGGTCAGGTGATGGATGAACAACAAAAAGTCATCCCCAACGCGACCGTCAAGGCGCGTGAAATTGCCACGAATACTTCCCGTACGATCACCAGTGACGGCGAAGGGCGTTTCCGCTTCCCTAACCTCAGCATTGGCAGCTATGAGCTGACTGTTGAGGCTTCAGGATTTGCCAAACTCATTCGCTCTGGCATCACATTGCTGGTTAATCAGGACGCCGTGATTGATGTCACATTGAAAGTTTCCACTGTGAACGAAGTCATCACGATTTCGGAAAACGCTTCGATTTTGAATACGACAAATTCCGAAGTGAGCACGCGCTTCGATGAAAAACGACTGTCAGAACTTCCGATTTCTACGAATCGAAATGTTTTCAACGTAGTGCTTTCGGCTCCCGGTGTCAGCCAGCTTGGCAGCGGACAAACTGGCTTTGCCGCCGGAGTAAATTTTTCTTCTAACGGTGGACGCGTTCGTTCTAACAATTTCATCATTGACGGGCAGGACAGCAATGATCCCAGCGTTTCTGGTGGGCAACAAGCGCTTAATAATCCTGACTTAGTACAGGAGTTACGTTTGATTACGAATCAGTTTGCGCCGGAATACGGGCGCAATTCCGGTTCAGTTGTCAGCGTCGTAACCAAAGCCGGAACCAATCAATATCACGGTTCGGCATTCTGGTTTCACAATGACAACCATCAAAATTCCTGCTCGAATACGGACAAAGCCGGTAAGCCGGGCGGATATTGCAATCCAGCCGCGACAAGAGAAGTATTAAAAGGTTCACCCTTCCGCCTTGAAAATCAAATCGGTGGATCATTCGGCGGACCGTTGATTTTGCCGCGTTTCGGTGAGGGCGGAAAATCAATTTACAACGGCAAAGATCGCACCTGGTTTTTTGCTTCCGTACAAAAATGGACGGATCGCCAGCTCGGTTCCGGTTCCACCCTGAATGGTGCGCCAACCGAAGCCGGACGACAGATTTTACAGGCCGCCGCAGGTACCCGCCCACAGGTTGCAGCGTTGCTCAAATTCCTTCCGGCAGCGCAAACCCCGATCAATAAAAATGCAGTCTTCACCATTGGGACGCAAACCTATACAGTTCCGTTAGGCTCACTGACAGGTTCAACTTCGTTCAAGTACGACGATTGGCAATGGTCAACGCGCGTGGATCATCAGTTGAATGAAAATAATCGCTTCCACGCTCGTTATTTGTATGACAGCAGCGTCACCAGTGGTTCCGGTCAAGCGACCCCGTTTGGACTAACGACCAAATCGCCTGCGCGGACACAATCACTCCTCTTGAATTTGAATAGTGTAATCTCGCAACGACTGGTCAACGAAGTCCGCTTGTCCTATCAACGATTCGGATCAGTCACCACTGCTTCGGATGCCACTTCGCAGGAAATTCCTTCCATCGAAATTTCCGAACTCGGCTTGACCGGATTCAATGCCGCAGCCAGCCGTACCGCGATTGGCTTGGCGGTCAACCTCCCGCAATTCCGTTACAACAACACGTATCAATTGCAAGACACGATTTCTTATTCCAACGGAAATCATTCGATGAAGTTCGGCGCGGACATTCAACGACGCGATGTGAAAAGCTTCTTCCTGCCAACGATTCGCGGGCGTCTGGCCTATTCAACTTTGCAACGTTACGTCAATGACGTAGCCGATACCGCCACCATTAACAAAGCGTTGCCAGGTGGTTCGGAATTGCAGTATTACAAATTCAGCGATCTTTATTTCTTCGCCCAGGACGAATGGAAAATTCGCCCGAGGTTTTCCATCACGTATGGATTACGTTACGAATTGCCGAATAACTCGGTTGCCAATCTGGTTCCTTTCAACGACAAAATCCTTGCGGCAGCAGGTGGGAATCCGGCATATAAATTCACGCCCGTTCCGAAGAGTGACAGAAATAACCTGCAACCACGCATCGGATTCAACTGGAAAATTAATGGACTTGGATTCCTTTCAGGTCAGGATAAAACAGTTCTGCGCGGTGGATATGCCCGCACCAACGATTCATCTTTTATCAATTTAAATTTGAACGTTGCCAGCGCGTTCCCTTTTGTGGGAGCGATTACCCTGCCGGGAACGACGCAAGCAGATAACACAAACGGTGTCAGCAGTGCGTACACCAGACTGGCGGCAGCCACGATTTCAGGCGACCCGAATCAATTCACGCGAACGATTGTCGGCAGCGATTTCAAAGCTCCGAACTACGATCAATTCAGCCTTGAGCTGTCGCGTGAATTGAGCAAAGACCTCTCGATCAAAGCTGGATATGTCGGCACGCGTGGAACTGCTCTGTTCCAAACGTTGGACGGAAATCCACGTAAAATCGGATGTTCACCAACCGCGACGGATAACTGTCGCGTAGACCCGACCCGTGGCGTCATTCGCCTTCGTGCCAACTCTGCTTCATCAACGTATCACTCGCTGCAAGTGAGTATGGACAAACGCTTGAGCAAAGGCTTCACGGCGGGCGTTCATTACACCTGGAGTTCGTTTATTGATACGGCTTCAGAAGTCTTCAATCCTTCTAGCGGTGAAGTCGCCGTTTCGCAGGACTCATTCAATATCCGCAATGATCGTGGACGTTCCGCGTATGATCGCCCGCATCGTTTCACCGGAAACGTCGTGTACGAATTGCCAATTATGCGTGAGCAAAAAGGCGCACTCGGACGCGTCATCGGTGGCTGGCAGATTAATTCGTTCTTCACCTTGCAAAGCGGTGCGCCGTTCACACCGTTGAATGGTTCTGATCCGGCTGGTGCGTTGAGTGGGATTGACGGATTAGTCGGTAACGCGATTCGACCAAACCTGAACACAACCATTGATGTTTCTTCAATGAATGTTATTGATTTGTTGGCGGCAGGAGGGCGTTCACTGTTCACGACGATTACTGCCGCGCAACGAACAGGCAATGCCGGACGTAACATTTTGCGGGCTGACGGCATCGGCGATGTCGGGTTCGGACTTTTGAAGCATATCCGCGTTAGTGAAGGCAATCAATTGCAGTTCCGTGCAGATATGTTCAATGCCACCAATACACGTAATTTCGGGATTCCCGAAGGGCGCGTGAACTCCGCTAACTTCCTCAATCAATGGGGAACGGACGGAGGCAAACGCCGCATTATTTTGGGGTTACGATATACGTTCTAACGAGTAATGCAGAAGCCCGCACGAAGTAGGCGCCCTTACTGCGTGCGGGCTTCTGCAACCTGATTCAGAAAAAAGGCGAGAGTCATTGGCTCTCGCCTTTTTTTCTGTTTGAATATAGTCCGCATGGCTAACACGATTCCAACTCCGCCCAGAAAATATAAAACCGTCATCGTCGAAGTGTGGGATGAATGCTTTAAAGACGATGTGTTTGGGCATTCAGCGCAGCTTGCGTATTATTTTTTGTTTGCGCTTTTTCCGATGCTGATTTTTTTGACGGCACTGGTTGGCTACTTGCCCGTCCCGCATTCATTGGAAAGTTTAATTGATTATTTGTCAGAAGTTCTCCCTCCAGCGGCAACCGTATTACTCAGGACAACCGTCAAAGAAATCACTTCCAAGCCGCGCGGCGGATTATTAAGTTTTGGTTTGGCAGCGACCATCTGGGCGGCTTCTTCAGGGATTCATGCGTTGAATAATTCCTTGAATGTTGCCTACGGAGTCAAAGCGACACGACCGTGGTGGCGCGAAAGAATTCTCGCGCTTTCGCTGACGTTCGGGATTTCGATGTTTGTCATCTGCTCGCTCGGATTAATCTTTATCAGTGATTCAACGGGGACGCGGCTCGCCAATTATTTCAAATTCAGTCAGGGGCTTCGTTCATTTTTTTCATTGCTGCATTTTCCGTTTCTGATTGTCTCGGTCTGGTTTGGATTGGAAACGATTTATTTCATTGCTCCGAACCTGAAACGGAAGTGGAAATGGTTCACGCCAGGCGCAATTTTTGCCCTCGTGACGTGGCTGCTGATTTCGTTTTTATTTAAATATTACGTGGTTAGAATTTCCAATTACACACTGACCTACGGCTCACTGGGAAGCGTGATTGTGCTGATGTTATGGTTGTATTTTACAAGTATGGCGATTCTGGTTGGCGGAGAAATTAACGGCGTCGTCGAGCAACGAAGCAGAGAAAAATCTAACGCAAGATAAGGTAAAGATTTGTACCAAGGAGCAATGCCATCTCTGACTGGAACGCAAGCGTCTCGCTTGCCGTTTGCCAGCGGAGCGACGCAAACGCAGTGGCGAGCGAGTTAGCTGTCAATCACGCGACCTTCTCGCTACGAGTACGCGAGCGGCGTTTCACGCGCTCGCGGGGCAAGCGAGACGCTCGCGCTCCAGTCGTGCATCAATCGTCGCTTTATTATTTTGCAAAATAATCTCGCATTATAATTACACCTTCACGAAATGCTTCTGGCTTCACAATTAAACTCACCACCAAAAATCCTTCGCTCTCAAAATCAAAAAAATACCCCGGATGAACCAAAACATTTTGAGTTTCCAGAAGCTTCAGAATAATTTCTTCTTCGGATTCAATTCTTGGAATTTCAATGACGGCGCACCATCCGCCTTCAGCTTGTAAAACCCGGCAATTCGATTCAGAAAACGTTTCCTGCAAGTACTGTAAATTTTCTTCAACCCGTAATTTGATCGGCTCCTGAATTGCTGTTCGTGACGCCAACCACGCCGGAGCTGCAACCTGGACGGGCGTATTCACCGAAAGATATGTATCCGCAATCAACTCTAATTTTGCCTGTGCTTCTGTTTGTAAATGGTTCGCGCCAAAGACCGCAATCCAGCCTAATTTCATCTGCGGCAGTGCCAACATTTTCGACAATCCGTTCATCACAAATGTCAGTGCCGGAGCTTCAGCGAAATTCAAATTTGGCGGCTGATTATTTTGCAATGAATAATCAAAAAATACTTCATCAGCCATGATCGCAATGTCTCTCGCTGCGCAGATTGATTGCAATTTTTTCCACTCATCCACTTTCAAATACGACCCCGTAGGATTATTTGGATTGACGACAACGACGGCTCGCGTCTTCGGGGTAATGGAATCTTCGAGGCTTTCAAAATCTAATTTCCAACCATAAGAATGCGCGTAATCCAATTGATACGGCTTCATTTCTACGCCTTCCATCATCGCTAAAAATTCAAACAAAGGATAGCTCGGTTGCGGAATCAGGACTTCGTCATTTTGGTCGCAGAGCAATTTGAACAGCCACGAATAGGCTTCGCTGGTGGAGGCGGTGAGAAAAATTTGTGCAGGAGAAATTTGCTGCGTGCGAGCCTCAAGATAGTACTGCGCAACAGCTTCGCGGGTACGCGGAAGTCCACGCGGATCAGCTTTGTAAATCAGGGATTCGTGATTGACTTCAAATGGCAGAGCAAGAGTAAATCCGGCGTTAGTGGGATTCGTTTCTGTCAGATCAATCAGCGGAACGCATGCACGCTTTTTTTGTTCAATTAATTTCGTGAGCTGATTAGTTTCCAGCGTCCATTTGAAACGGGATGAGAACATAAGGAATCAGAGTAGACGGAAGACAGTAGGCGGTAGGCGAAAACAAGGTTGCAGTAAGCCTATGAATTTTTTGCTTATGCGAGCAGGCATCACCTCAGCTATTGATGTAGAACTACCGTCTACTGTCTTCCGTCTACTTCCTACTTTCACATTCTCACACTTTCAGTACCGCCAAAAATGCTTCCTGCGGGATTTCAACTTTACCAACGCGCTTCATTCTCTTCTTGCCTTCTTTTTGCTTCTCCAACAATTTTCGTTTCCGCGAAATGTCTCCGCCGTAACATTTTGCCAGCACATTTTTCCCCATCGCTTTGATGGTTTCACGCGCAATCACGTGATTGCCGATAGCCGCTTGAATAGGCACTTCAAACATCTGTCGCGGGATCAACGTGCGCATTTTTTCGACTAACGCACGACCTTTCGCGTAGGCAAAATCTTTGTGGACGATCAAGGACAAAGCGTCTACGGATTCGCCCGCGACGAGCACATCCAGCTTCACTAAACTCGCTTCACTGTATCCTTCCAAATGATAATCGAGCGAGGCATAGCCTTTCGAAATGGACTTCAAGCGATCATAAAAATCCATGACGATTTCGTTGAGCGGGACGTTGTACGTCAACAACAAACGCGTCGGCGTAATATACTCAAAGCCTTTTTGGATGCCGCGTTTTTCATCCAGCAACGTCAGAATATTTCCGACGAATTCTTCACTCGTCATAATCATCGCTTTGATGATCGGCTCTTCAATTTTTGAAATAGAGCCGGGATCAGGCAATTTCGAGGGATTGTCAATTTCGATGACCTCGCCTTTCGTCGTCGTCACGCGGTAACGAACGCTGGGAGCCGTGGTAATCAGCTCAATATTAAATTCACGCTCCAACCGTTCCTGCACAATTTCCATGTGCAACAACCCTAAAAATCCGCAGCGAAACCCAAAGCCGAGCGCGAGCGAAACTTCCGGTTCATAAAAAAACGACGAATCATTCAAGCGAAGCTTGGCGAGTGCATCGCGTAATTCTTCATACGCGTGAGAATCGGTTGGATAGAGTCCCGCAAACACCATCGGCTTAATTTCCTGAAAGCCTGGAAACGGCTCCGCCGTCGGACGCGAAGCTTCTGTCACGGTATCGCCAATGCTGACATCCGCGACGGTTTTAATATTCGCCACAAAAAATCCGACTTCGCCAGCGACTAATTTATCAATCGGACGCGGCTTAGGCGTTAGTACTCCGATGTCATCTATGTTGTGTTCGGTTCCCTGTTCCCACAAACGAATGCGCATCCCGCGCTTCAGTTCACCGTCAATCATTCGCACCATCACGATGACGCCGCGATAGGAATCAAACCACGAATCAAAGATCAACGCTTTCAGTGGATAGTCAGGCATTCCTGCCGGTTCAGGAACATCGCGCACAATGGCCTCGAGAATGTCATCAATACCGATTCCATTTTTCGCGGAAGCCAGCACTGCGTTATGCGTATTCAGTCCGACGAGCGATTCGATTTGCTCCATCACGCGTTCAGGTTCCGCACCGGGCAAATCAATTTTGTTAATGACAGGAATAATTTCGAGATTGTTATCAATCGCCAAATAGGTATTGGCGAGGGTTTGCGCTTCAACTCCCTGCGAAGCGTCTACGACCAGCAATGCGCCTTCACAAGCGGAAAGCGAACGCGAAACTTCATACGAAAAATCTACGTGACCGGGCGTATCAATCAAATTTAAAACGTAGTCCTGACCATCTTTCGCTTTGTAATTCAAGCGTACGGCGTGGGCTTTGATGGTAATGCCGCGTTCACGTTCGAGATCCATCGCGTCCAAAACCTGTTCCGACATTTCACGGGATTCGAGCGCACCCGTAGCTTCGAGCAACCGATCCGACAGAGTAGTTTTCCCGTGGTCAATGTGGGCGATGATTGAAAAATTACGAATAAAATTAGGCATAAAACAAATTCACACAGTCAGCTTTGGAGCGAGAATAGTAAACCGATAGGATACTCTTTACAGGCGGGATTTTCAATCATGGACTTTGAGGTGTAAGAGTTTAGCGCAGAGCCTGATAAACCGTGATGGCTTCGGCAATAGCCAAACCAATTTCGGAATAACTATCCGCATTTGGATGATACCCGTCGGCAGAAAACTTTTCCGGCTGCGGATTGAAAGCTAACGGGACGTGAATCACGCCGTTCATCCGCTGAATAATCTGACGCGCCACGACATCGAAAGTTTCGCCGCGCATCCCGAAAGCAAGCTGCAAAATTTTCGGCAGCAATGGAAATCGTCCGAACGGCGGAACACCTACCATGACAATCGTAGCTCGTGGAGAATGCGCACGCAGGCTCATGAATAAATTTGTTAAGTGAGCAGCCCAACGCCCCGTACGGCTGAGCGAAGTCACGTCATTGACACCAACAGAAACGACAAAAACATCAACTTGATTTTTGCTGAGAAGCGGAACCATCTCCTTCAAAACACTGAAAGAAGTCGCGCCAATTTTCCCGACTGTTTGCCACGAAATTTCCGCCTCCAAAATTCGCGCCAAATGTTTTGCCGTCGCGCCAGCCAGCGCATTGTCGGCACGTCCTGCGCCAACTCCGGCAACAATCGAATCACCAATTCCAACCAGAGAAATTCTTTTCCCTTTTCCGACCAAACCAAAAGTGTCACCAGTTGCCGCACCGAAGCGAGGAGCCGTTCGCTTGAGAATAAGCCCTTGCGGAATGCCAAGCGGCAGAAGGCTCCAGAATAAAATTCTTTTTATCATCAATCCTCAATTCAGGCATTGGAGCGCAAACACGATTGGAGCGCAAGCATCTTGCTTGCACCGCGAGCGCGTGAAACGCCGCTCGCTGACGTGGCGAGATGTTCACTTTTACTTTAGTTTATTAGCTCGCCACGATGTTTGCATCGCTGCGCTCGCAAACAGCAAGCAAGATGCTTGCGCACCAATTATTTCAGCTCCCAGCGTTCGCCGAAAAACCCGGCATTCACAACTTTGCCAACCTTATAAACAGTCGGCGGAGTCGTGATGTCAATAATCGCCCAATCCGGCAATTTTGATGTTTGTTTGGCGTTAGACAAGATGTCAGCTTCGCGGAAGGTGAAACCGGAATTGAGGACGATGTAGCGATTGGGATTGAGCGGATTTGGATAAATTAAAATTGGAATGTGCTGCGAAGAAGAATAATTTTGTTTACCAACTTGAATATTATTTGCGTTCCATTTGATCGGTAATTTATCAGCAATTTTTACAAGAATCTTATTACTCGAAGCATCTCCCCATAAAATTAAATTGCTGTTGGCAATATCTTCCGCCGTGATTTCATCATCATTTTTGACAATCGCTTCACCTCGAAATTGCGCTCGCCATTGTTGGATGGCGCGATTTAATGCTGTGTCAACCCACGCGGCGATTGCTTCGCTGGAGGCCTTGCCTGTAGGTCGAACGAAGATGAAGCGTTCCATGAATGCGTCGTCAATTGGACCTTGTAAGCGATTTCTTTTTTGTGAATTTTGCGCAAACCAAGGAGAAATCAAAACTGAGGACTGAGTAAGCTTCTCGTTTGTTGGCAACTGAATACGTTCGGGTTCTCCAAGATACGAGCCAGCTATGCCTTGATTAAAGGGCACAATAGACCAATTTGCTTTCGTCTTTCTAAATTGAGTAATCCACGAGCGATCTGAGTTTACAGTTTCACTCTCAATTTTTTGACCATCAATTATTACAGTTGGCTTTGAAGCTGAATTCAATGGACACAACCCCGAAGTCATTTCTAACGTAAACGCCGAAACATTTTTTGTTGACACATTCACAGTCGTTGCATCTTTAATTTCAGCATCAACTATCGCCTTCTCCCAATGCTGTTCCAACCCATCCACCGTCACCCAAAACATTTTGTTATAGCGCAAGGTATACGTCGTAAATTTCACGTGCATCGGTACGGGGTTACGACCTTTTGATACAATAGAATCAATACGTTTGTTGATTTCGGGAATTGAATCGGGATGATATTTATGCTCCGTTTTCGGCCCGATGATATGCGTTAGTTCGATGCCTTCTTTTTTCATCTCCCGCGCCATCACATCCGCCGCTTGTTTTTGCTTATCAATTTCTCCGCTGTAGGCGACTACCGGAAGATTGAAAAAATTTCCGGCATAGCCTGCCGCCTCAGTCAACCGCCACAATTTTTGTTCATACCACGGAATATCATTCACCTTTAAATTCAAATATTCCGGTGCTTCGACAAAGCCCGCGCCCGGAGCCGCCGCTGCCCACAGTCCTGCGTGATGCGCTGCAAAATGCCACGTAGCCGCACCGCCCATCGAAAATCCACGAACAGAAATTCTGTTCTCATCTATCTGGTAATGTTGGCGAATATTTTCCAGAGCTTCAAAAGTATCCACTTCACCCGCGAATTTATTCGCGTTGCAATACCGTCCGTACGGATGAAGTACGAACGTATTCGGCGGCGTAAATTGTCCGGCATTTTTTTGACGATCATTCAGAAAATTAATTTCCGTCATGGTCTCACTGCGTCCGCGATACCAGATGTCAAGGCGGTACTGAAACGGAAGATTCGGCTGAAATGTCGGAGGTATAACTAAGCCGTACGGCTGCACCGAGCCATCAATTTTCGAGACGTAGCCGCGCACCACCAAGCCTGTTTGATTCGTCCACGAAGGCTTTCCGGCGCGTAATTCTTTGGCTCTTTCGATTCCCTTCCTGAGCTGCGTCTGCGCTATTGGAATTTCCTTGAGGTTTAAAATTTCGTTGTATTTCAACGCATAATGCACGGCATTGAAAAATATTTGGACATCGGGCAACAGCTCCAATAATTTCGGTTTGTCTTTTAATTCAATTTTTAGCGCATCAATTTCTTTGCCAAGAGCGGCTATGCCGGACTCTAGTTCTGTGCGATCAGCCGCAGGAATTTCAACACCAAGTGGAGGAATCGGGCGCATGACTTGTGACGGCAATTGTGCGTGTGCAAGAGTCAAAAAGACAAAGAAAAATAATATTGCAGATAACCGTTGTGACATTTTTTCTCCTAAAAATTGGAACTGAGACCAAGCGTTCAGAGTACAAGCTTCAGCTTGGTTTTACTGCATGGAGTACAAGCTTTAGCTTGGTTTTACAGTGATGAAAAGTAAAACCAAGCTGAAGCTTGTACTCCGAACGAGCTATTTCTTTTATTTTATCAATCTCGAAATCAGCCCTTTCGGCCCCGCTGCCCACACCGCTCCTGTTTTAGCGACACTGACAACGTTATAATTTTCACTGTTTAGTTGCTGCCAGCTCTTCCCACCATCAATGGAAAGATTCGAGCCGGAAGTCCCAACTGCAATAATCGAGTTTTTCGCGTATAAAACTCCTGACCGAAACGGCAGTTGATTTTCAATCGGAATCCACGTCTTTCCGCCATCAGAAGTGACAGCAACAGTCTTTCCGGGTTGCTTCGGTTCGCGGTAGTCGCCGCCGACGATGATGCCATTTTTATTGTCTTTGAAGTCAATCGAGAAAATTCCGGCGGAATCAATTCCCGTTAAAATTGGAGCTTCAGTCACATCCCAATTCTTTCCGCGATCTGATGAATGAAGCACGCGGGCTTTGCCAGTCACCATCCATACATCACTTTTCCTTTTAGTAATAATGCAGGTTCCACTCGCCGCAAATCCGCCTTCGTTTGGTTTGGCGGCTGGAATTTTTTCAGGTTTGAGTTCGTTCCATGAAGCTCCACCGTTGTCAGTAGAAATCAGCACAAATTTGCCGTCTACTGAATCGCTCATCGCAATCCCATGCTGCTCATCCCAAAAAGCAAACGCATCAAAAAAGGCTTTTGGATTTTTGTTTTGGAATTGCAGCTTCCAGTTTTTTCCGCCATCTGTAGTTTTATAAATCCGCGAATTTTCGCCATCACCGATGCTGAGAATATAGGCGACATTTGCGCTGAACGCTTCGATGTCGCGGAAGTCTAACTTAACAGCATCGGGCACTTCGAGAGCTTCCCAGTTTTTCCCGCCATCAATCGTGCGACCGACCATTCCTTTCGTTCCGCTGACCCAGCAAATCTTGTCGTTGACGGCGGAAAGCCCGCGAAAAGCCGCATCGGTATTAATTGTCTGTTTTGTCCATTGCGCCTGTGCGGTAGAAACGACAGCACTAAAAATAAGGATGATAATTGCAAGTTGCTTCATATTTTTCAGATAAGTTGAATTCAACGATTTTGATTTTTTGCGTTCTTTGACTACTATCACGTCTGGATTTCAATTCGTCAACCGTATCACTTCCGGGAAGATTTTCAATGACTAAAGCTTTAGCAGGAATTCGGGTTCTGGATTTTGGACGCTACATCGCGGGCCCGTATTGCGCGATGCTGCTGGCCGATATGGGAGCCGAAGTCATCCGCATTGAACGCCGCGAAGGTGGCGAAGATCGCACCATCATTCCAATTTCCAACAACGGCGATGGAGCTTTATTTGTAGGCTTAAATCGCAACAAAAAAGGCATCACACTTGACCCGGCGCATCCGCTCAGCAGTGAAATCAAACACCGCCTCATCGCTACTTCCGATGTCATCATTGCTAACCTTCCGCTCAATGTACTCAAAAAACTGAACCTGCATTACGAAGCCCTCAAGGACATCAAACCGGACATTATTTTGACGATGATTTCGGCGTTCGGTTCAACCGGTCCGTACGCGAATCGCGTCGGATTTGATTCTGTTGTGCAGGCAATGTCAGGCGCGATGAGCCTGACCGGATTCCCTGATGTTCCCGTCCGCAGTGCCGCTCCGTTTGAAGATTACGGAACAGCCTTGCACGCGGCATTCGGGACGATGATTGCGCTCTATGAACGCGAACGAACGGGACAAGGGCAACTCGTCGAAGGTTCCTTACTCGCGACCGGAATGATGATGATGCAGGGTTTAATTTCCGAACGATCCGTGACCGGAATTGTTCGTGAACAGCAGGGCAACGCGGCGTATCATGCGGCTCCGGCTGATTGTTATCAAACGAAAGACGGATGGATTATGGTTCCCACCGTCGGCGCGGCGATGTTCAATGCCTGGGCAAAATTGGTCGGGCGCGAAGACTTCATTGAAGACCCGCGATTCAATGATGATTTAGCACGCGGGGATAATTATCAATTCATCACTGAAGCAATGAATGCGTGGTGCTGCCAATTCACAAATGCCGAAGCGATTGCGTTGCTGGAAAAAGCTCGCATCCCGTGCGGCGCGGTAAATAGCCTGGAACAAGCCCTGAACGATCCACAGGTAGCACATCGGAATCTCATTAAATTTATGGATTATCCGGGCAGTCCGAATCCTGTCCCCATTCCTGAAACTCCGGTGCGCTTATCTGCTACTCCGGGAGAAGTCAGGCATCGTGCGCCGTTGCTGGGAGAGCATACCGATGAGGTCTTGCTCAAGCTTGGCTTTGAAGAAAAAGAGATTGAAGAATTTAGAAACTTAAAAGTAATCTAGCACCGCTGCCGTCCAACAAACTTCAGTTTGTTGACACTTTCGGCAACTGTGTACCTATTGCGAAACCTCAACAAACTAAAGTTTGTTGGACATTTTTTGAGAAAAATATGAACAAACAAATCACTCTCGCCGCCAGACCCGTTGGCTTTCCTAAAGAATCAGATTTTTCCATCGTCGAAACGCCGATCCCGTCGCCGAAAGAGGGAGAATTCCTCGTCAAAAACCATTTTCTTTCCGTAGACCCGTACATGCGCGGACGGATGAATGATGCGAAATCCTACGCGCACCCCGTCAACATTGGCGAAGTCATGGTCGGCGGCGCAGTCGGAGAAATCATCGAATCCAATCACCCAAATTTCCATGCTGGAGATTTCGTTTCTGGAAATTTCGGCTGGCAATCACACGCGATTTCTAACGGTGGCGGAGTCAATAAAATTGATGCCAGCCTCGCTCCGGTTTCTACCGCTGTCGGAGTCCTCGGAATGCCCGGCATGACGGCGTATTTCGGACTTCTCGCCATCTGCAATCCGCAACCCGGCGAAACCGTAGTCGTCTCCGGTGCGGCTGGCGCAGTCGGTTCCCTCGTCGGACAAATCGCCAAAATCAAAGGCTGCCGTGTCGTTGGCGTTGCCGGAACAGATGAAAAAGTTGATTGGCTCGTCAATGAATTAGGCTTCGATGCGGCGTTCAATTACAAGACGACGACGGATTATGTCGCCAAAATGCGCGAGCTTTGCCCAAACGGAATTGATGCGTATTTCGATAATGTTGGCGGCGCAATCACGGACGCTGTGCTGCTGAATCTCAACACCAAAGCCAGAGTTTCCATCTGCGGTCAAATCTCACAGTACAATTTAGAAAAACCTGAAACGGGACCGCGCTTGTTAGGAATGCTGCTCATGAAACAGGCGAGAGCTGAAGGATTTTTAGTCTTTCAATTTGCAGATCGCTACGCCGAAGGAATGCAGCAAATGGCAGAATGGATCAAGGCGGGTAAAATCAAATACCGCGAAGAATTCGCCGAAGGAATCGAGAATACGCCACGCGCTTTTATTGAAATGCTGAACGGGAAAAATACGGGTAAGCAGTTGGTGAAGATTGCGGATGCATAATCATTTCGTACTGCGGGTGGCTCGCCCGCAAGCCACGGGCGAGCCGCCCGTGGCTAGGTGTTAGTAAATATCTTTTTCGTTAATCGATAATTCAGACAGCTCCAACAAATACAAACAAGCCTCGTAGAACTTCCCTTTTGTCGGTGACGCTTTGCGCACAATGTGGTAGCGATTTTCTCTCTTCCCTTCCAGTTGCCACCAAGCACCATCTATAATTGCCAACTCATGAGCAGTATAATCCATTGTCCAAAAGCATTCACTTTCCAGTAAAGATTTGAATTTCATCCATTGCCATACTGATAATTTTTTTGTCCAGCTTGCATTTAATTTTCCCGGATCATAACCGCCCTTACCATCGCTTTGCTTGATAATTAAAGTGAATTCGGCTAAGGATTTTTGCATTCTCAAGCTGATCGGGTTATCAAAACTGCGCAACCAAAGAAAACGATATACTTCGTCCTCATGTTCAGAAATTTTTATGATCGTAGGCTCTTGTAACACTTCAAGGAATTTTGAAAGTCCTTGATCCAGTGAATCAATTTCGCTATACCCCTTCATTGATGAAACAGGAAAGTTTTTTGAAGCTGTTATCGGAAAGCTGCCAATTTGCTGAGAATTACCCGGAAAACAATCAGACTCCGTCTTACGAGACTGACATGAATTGCTCATTACGATAGCAATCAATAGCAGGATGCAAATATTTCGTCGAAGTCTCATGGCAAGAATATCCGTCAACGACAGTTGGATGGCTCCTTGCTTCGCTGCAAGATTTGCCCCATCTCGGAGTGATAGTTAGGTAGAGGCTATTCAATATCCGGGTCTTTTCCCATGCTTTGAAGCATTGCTTTTAAGCGCACAATCTCCTGCCGTTCCTGCACTAACAATCCTTCCGCTCGTTCGGCGCGTTCGCGCTCCTGGAGTGCGTGTTGGCGTTCCTGTTCGGCGCGTTCGCGTCCGGTGAGAATCAATTCGTCATTCTCATCTACCCAGCGCAGCCACTCGGTTTGCTTTCCTTCGTACTTTCCTTCCCACAAAGTCAGTCCTAATTTAAGTGCTGGAAATTGTCCACTGCTTTGTTTTTCGTACTCAAAATCATGTAAACGATAAATCGTCAGTGTTTCAGACATGATCTGACAAAGCGGATCGTAGATGACATAGTAACGAACCCCCATTCGCGCATATTTCTTACGTTTTTCACCATCTTCGTCACCAACAGTGTTCGAGACAATTTCAATGGCTAAATCGGGTGGCTTACCAAATTCCCACAGAAAATAAGAACGATGTTCTTTTTCCCACCAATCTTCCGGGACTTCGACATCAAGGCTGAGGAACATGTCCGGGACAACCGCCGGACGGCGTGCCAAATAAAATACGCCCACATTGGCAGCCGCTAAAAATGTTCGCTCAGCACCGGGACCAGACCAGGAGCTATACAACGGCTCGGTTAATAACCGTTGCTGTTTCTCAGAAGGCAAATTATCCACAGGTTCATCATCCTCCGTAATCATCACATGCACATCGGGTATTACCTCTGCCAAATCTGCTAATGCTTGTGCCATAAATTTCCTCACTTTCTGACAACTATCCTGACTGATTATTTCACCATGCGCAAATATTGCAAACAATACAGGGCTGATTCTAGCCTGGAAAAGTTGGCGAAATCATCAATAGTGATAACGCGCTTGCAAAAAATCTATCCGGTCAGCCCTGACAAGATACACTAACCGATGTTCCTGCGTAAGTCGCCGCGACCACGTATTTGGAGCCAGATACTTCAACGGTTCTGGCTTTCCAATCCCATCGAATGGATCGCGGAGAATTGCTTCCACCAAATCCAAAGCACGAAGCGCAATTTTGCGTTCTGTTTCGATCCAGTGCCGTAAATCTTCAATAAATTCGGGATGAAAAACAGTTTCTCGAACAATTTTTGTTTTGGGTTTAGACGGTTTCATCCAGCCCTAATTCTTTACGGAGTTTTTCAAGTGGCTTTGGCTTGGCAGTTTTTGCCTGGGCGCGGTGCAATGCTTTGAGCAACCGTTCCGCGTTTTTTGGCGAGCGTAATAAATGCGCAGTTTCCAATAAACTGGAAAGCTCCGAAGCTGTCAAAGTTTCGCGGATTTCATCACGAGATTCTCCTTCCTCCAACTCTAATTCTTCAATCTGCATCGCTACAAATTTATTGATAAAATCATCCAATTGTTCAGGATGGTCTCGCATTAATGGCGCAATTGAAATGTCAACTCCGGTAATATTTTTTTGACGAAGCTCTTTGAATTTTTCGATCATTTCATCGCTGGTCATGGCTACTCCAATCCTAATAATTTCTTGTTCCGCCCGGCATCCGATTCGCCTCCAACAAAATCATCAAACGCCTGCTCTGTCGCTTCGATCAGATGGGAGGCGATAAATGGTGCGCCTTCGCGTGCGCCTTGTTCCGGGCTTTTCACCGCGCATTCCCATTCCATCACTGCCCAACTGCGATAGCCTGCTTCGGTCAGCAAAGTGAAGACGCGCTTGAAATCTACTTGCCCGTCGCCGAGCGAACGAAAACGTCCCGCCCGATCCGCCCACGAAGCGTAGCCGCTGTAAACGCCTTGCCGTCCCGTCGGATTAAACTCCGCATCTTTGACGTGGAAGGCTTTGATGCGGTCGCCGTAGAGTTCAATGAATTGTAAATAATCCAATTGCTGCAAAACGAAATGGCTGGGGTCGTAATTAAGGCAGGCAGCGGGGTGATTTTTCGTGTAATCCAGAAACATTTCAAACGTTGCACCATCAAACAAATCCGATCCCGGATGGAGTTCATAACAAAAGCTCAAGCCACTGTCTCGCGCCGCATCCAGCGCAGGCAGCCAGCGTTTTGCCATCTCCGTAAAAGCTTCTTCGATAATGCCTGCCGGACGCTGCGGCCACGGATAAAATAAATGCCACGCGAAGCCGCCCGATAAAGTCGGAATCGCTGTCGTGCCTAATTTTACGGAGGCTTTGACGGATTTAATGAGCTGCGACGTACACCATTCGACCCGTTCATTGTCGCTCAAATTCGCCGGATAAAAGCCCGAAAATAATTCCTTGTACGCTGGATGCATCGCCAGCGTTTGCCCTTGCAAGGCAGAATTTATTTCGGTGACAACGAGTCCGTGCTTATCGAGCAAAGCGCGAATGTCATCGCAGTAACTTTGTGATTCGGCAGCCAGATCGAGATCGAAAACGCGCTTGTCCCACGAAGGAAGTTGCAAGCCTTTAAATCCGAGGCTCGCCGCCCACGCCGCGATATTTTCAAGTGAATTATATGGCGCTTCATCGCGCAGAAATTGTGCTAAAAAAATTGCCGGGCCTTTGATTGAGTTCATAGTTTTTTCTCCGTGAACATGATTTATCGTTGATTGAATTTATTTGCAAGCTCACATAAAAAAGCCGCCGAGAATTAACTTCTCAGCGGCCCTTGATCCCATGCAAAGCTGATATTTTTACTTACCTTTTTTCTCGAATTTTTCGGGCGTCACTTTCTTATCGTTAAATTTATATTTCGTGATCGTCCATTCTTCATTCGGTTCGCCGCCGATTGATTTGGTGAGGCTGTGCGGAAGATTCAATCCACCTTCAGATTTATAATCACCAAAATTCCAGATGTAATCAACCTCTGGAGCTTTATCGTAGGCGGCTTTTCGCTCAATCATTTGAGCGTCCTGACGAGCCTTGATTTCGGCTTCGCGTTTGGTGCGCTCTTCAGGTGGAAGTTTTTCCAATTCTTCGCGCTGACGTTGCGCATTATTTTGTCCACCGCCTTGACCGGGTTGTCCGCCAGGTTGTCCAGCCGCCTGACCGGGTTGTCCGGGAGGACGTTGACCGCCGCCGGGGCCGCCACGAAACATCGCCCGCATATCCTTGTCTTTATAGCTGAGCATTAAAACCTGATTGGTTCCACGATCCACATAAAGTTTTGCAACCGGACCGTCAGTCGCTTTGGCGAGCAAAATGTCCGCCACCGTTCCGTCTGGAGCTTTGGCTTCACCGCCGTAAGTGAAATCTACGCCGGGAGCTGTCAGGAAAAATCCAAGCAGCACGCGTGCCAAACCATTGCGACGATTTTTTTCCTGAGTAGCTGCATCAAGGAATCCTTGACCACCACCGCCACCCATTCCACGACCGCCGCCAGGACCTCCACCCATGCCACTGATGGTATCCACCCAGGTTTTATCAACATTGAGAACCTGAATCTGGGTGATTTCATTACCGAACATTGACATGGATTGCGATTGAAAAACTTTATCGCCACCAGCCATCACTAATTCAACCGTACCTTCAACATTCTGCTGTCCCATTGATCGTTTGAAAGTAGCTTCTGCGACAACGTTTTGCATCGCTTTGATTTTATCTTCTTTGCCAATCGCGGCTTTCGCTTTTTTCAGGATTTCCTGCGCCTTGGCGTCGCCCTGCGCGAAGGCAGAGACGGCTAAACTCGCCGCTAATCCTAAGGTAATTAATACTTTCTTCATTTTTAACCCTCCAGTTATGAACAAATATTTTGCAACCTGCGATAGTTTAGACGAAGCTTTGCGTCATTCGGTTGCAAGCTTTGAAAAACAATTGCAATTGGATACAGTAAGGGTTTTGTAAATTGGATACAAATAGTCAGGAGCAAATTTTGGAATTTTCAAAACAGGAACTCGCCGCCCTCAAAAAATTAAAATCGCCGGAAAAAATTCAACTCTTCCTCGACGAAGAAATTGCGTACAACAAAGAACCGGATGGAGCTACCTGCCGGAGTCCGCGCCGCGTGTTACGAGATCGTCTCGGGCATTGCGCCGAAGGAGCTTTTTTCGCAGCGGCGGCTTTGCGAATTCACGGTCACGAACCATTAATCCTCGACCTTGAAGCCGTCCGCGATGATGACCACCTGCTGGCAGTTTTCAAACAGGACAATCACTGGGGAGCGATTGCGAAATCCAATTACGCCGGATTGCGTTTTCGTGAACCTGTCTATCGCACGATCCGCGAATTGGCGATGAGCTATTTTGAGCACTATTACAATTTGAAAGGTGAAAAGACGCTACGAGCTTTTTCAACCAGGCCGCTGAATCTGAAACGATTTGATCGGAGCAACTGGATGACTTCAGAAGATGATTTATGGGAAGTCTGCGAACACCTCTGCATCGTCCCGCATTCGCGGGTGATGACGCTGCCGATGGAAATTAAACGAAGGATGATGGATCGCCGCTTGTATGAAGCAGGTAAGACGGGGATGAAAATGTAAGCTGTCAGAAAATGAGGGGCAGAAATTTTGTGGAAGTACGGCTTAGTATAATGAACCCCTAAGAGCTAGTCTGAAAAGTCAGGAACGAGTCGCGCCGACTTTATGGCAGTTTCGGGGCTTGGTCAATACCAAAAACAGTTCGCAGTTCACGGTTCAGAGTTCATAGTTTGCGGCTGGAATCATGCCAACTATCTACCTACTATTCATCCCTCCCGACCTTCCTCTCCATTCGTCAATCGCTGCCAAACAGCTCCTATGCCTTCGGGTGCGCCTTATCATAAACTTCCATCAATCTATCCGTTGAAACGTGCGTATATTGCTGCGTTGTCGAAAGCCTGACGTGTCCCAGCAATTCCTGAATCGTGCGCAGGTCAGCTCCGGCATCCAGCAGGTGTGTGGCAAATGAATGCCGCAGCGCGTGCGGACTGACGTGCGGAAGGTCGGTGCATTCCTTGCAGTATTTATCAAGCATTCGCCCGACGGAGCGCGTCGTAATGCGCGTGCCTTGATAATTCATGAAGACTGCCAGCGGATCGCGGTCATCAGGATCAGCTTCAATCAACAATTCGCCGCGCACTCCGAGATAAATTTCCAGAGCGGCTTTCGCGTGATTCCCGAACGGAACCATCCGCTCTTTTCGACCTTTGCCTTTCACGCGCAATGTCTGATGAGTGAAATCAATATCCAGCAGATTTAAGCCGACTAATTCTGAGACGCGCAAGCCGCTGGCGTAGAGCAATTCGAGGATGGCGCGGTCACGCTTGCCGAGTACCGTTTCGGTTTCAGGCGTTTCAATAAAGCGCACCATTTGTTCGATGGAAAGATGATTCGGGAGCTTGCGGTCTACGCGAGGGCTGGAAACCAGCATCGCCGGATTATTTTCAAGAATTTCTTCACGGCAAAGAAAACGAAAGAACGTGCGCAGCGTAGCGACTTTGCGATGGATGGAACTTTTCTTTTTTTTCTTTTCGTAGAGCGTCGCCATGTATTCGCGGATCGTCAAATTATCAATGCTGCGAATGGGTACGTCACGGCGTTCGTCATTCTTATCCAGCGGTGCGATGTAATCATAAAATTGCACCATATCGCTCTCGTAATTGCGCAGCGTATGCTCGGATAAATTGCGCTCGTACTTGAGATGCTTCAGAAAATCATCAAGATAATTTTGCATAGACTCACAATAAGGTTAGCCGTACAACGGGCGGCTCGCCCGTTAATTGCAGGCGAGCCGCCCGCAATACGGCTACGACATTAGCCCAACACTTCATCCGCTTCCAAAATAACTGAAGAGAGTAAAACAGGGGAAAGATTTTCATGACGATGAACAATTCGCGCAGTATGATATGAGTTGCCTGACGGATTCGTATAAACTTCGATGACGTCGTCTTGTAAATTCACGATCCAATATTCGACAATCCCGGCTTTCGCGTAGGAAGATAATTTGATGCCCCGATCCTTTTTCAAAGTGGATTCTGAAATTTCAATTAATAACAAAACATCGTCAGGAGCAGGGTGCGCGTGCGCGTAAAAATCTTCCCGTCGTCTGAGAATGGCAATGTCAGGCTCGGGTTCTGAAAAATTGCTCAGCTCAACAGGATTTTGATGTCTGAGGGTGATTGATTTACCGAATTCTGTTCTTAAAATTTCGCTCAAACGATCAACACAAGCTGCGTGTCGGGGGCCAACTGCGCTCATCTTTATCAAGTCTCCTTCGAGTAATTCAATTTTATCATTGCTGGTTAAAATGCCCTGCTTAATCATCTGATGATAAACATCGGTCGTAATCGGGTATCTTTCTAATTGGGCTTCGCCGGTTAATTGCGCTTCACGTAACGGCATATTCATACAACTCCTCTCAACTTTGAAGTTATTAAATTAATAGACTGAACGGCGATAATCAAGAACCATACCATTCTAAACCATCCGGCAAATTTAGCGCAGAGTATTCCAGATATAAGGTATGCAGAAGCCCGCACGCAGTAAGGGCGTCAGTACATTTACACTGAGCGAATAAGCAGACCCGTGTCTCGAAGCGGCACCCTTACTGCGTGCGGGCTTCTGCATTTTTTTGCAAACGAAAGTTTAGCTTGCGGGCTGCCAGCCCGCACTACGAATAGTTTGCAGCAGCAGCCGCTTCAGCTCCTGATCTTCAGTACAATCAAACGCGAGTTGAGCGGTATAAACCGGGAGCTTACATTCCTGAATAAAATTTAGATCAATATTCGCGGCATCTTTTTCGGTCGTGATAATGGCTTCGGCTCCGACCGCTTTTGCTTGCCGAAAAATATTCTCCAAATCGTTTTGCGTGTAGCGGTGATGATCTCCGAAGACAAAATGCTGCACGATATTCAGTCCTAAATTTTTCAAATCAAGTGCAAAACGTTGAGGATTTCCCAGCCCGGAAAGGGCGGCGACCGGGAAAAAATTCAAACTTGAACCCGGGATATTCCTTCCTATTTCCGTGATGGAGCGAAAGCCCGTAATTCGATGGTCAGCGAAAAATATCGGGACATTCGGCTGACAATATTTTTCGATGTTGCGCCGAAAATCCTCACGAGCTGCCAACTGCGAGGCGCGAGTGATAATCACAGCATCCGCCCTGTCCATCGCCTCCAACGGTTCGCGGAAATTCAACACCAGGTCTAAATCCGTCGTCGCGTCAAGCAGCAGCAAATTCAAATCGCGCTTTAAACGAATATGCTGATAACCATCATCCAGGACAAAAACATCAATTTTTGTCTGGGATTCCAACCACTTCCCCGCCGCGTACCGATCTGCCTGAACGACGACTCTGACACCGGGACATTGCTGCGCTAACAGGTACGGCTCATCGCCGGAAATATTTGGATGACATAAAATTTCGTTGCCATTTGAAACCTCAACGCGACCTTTGCTTTCACGTTTGTAGCCTCGGCTCAAAATCGCAACCTTTAATCCTTCGCTGCATAAATAATTCGCAATGTACGCGGCACAAGGCGTCTTCCCCGTTCCGCCGAAAGTAATATTTCCGACGCTGATAACGGGCGCGTTGAGCTGATATGTTTTGAAGAGGTTGGCGCGATAAAGGACAAGACGGAGAGAGACACCGAGCGCGTAAAAAAAATGGGCAAGTTGGGTCAGGAAATTTTGTTGCACATCAAATCAAACTGGCAATTATATCTACAGTTTTTGTAGTAGCTCCGCGATTGGCGTTAACGGCTTCGCGGGCTTTTTCACCTAACATCTCGGACTGCGTTGGATTGATTAATAATTCAATCATCGCTTCGCGTAAAGCAATTGTTAATTCGCTGTCGGTTGTGCCTTGCAATTGCAGCACGGCTTCACGGCGTTTGAATTCTTCGGTAATCTCGCAGAAATTTTCCATGTATGGCCCGACAATCACAGGACGCCCGTCAAAGGCGGGTTCGAGGATGTTGTGTCCGCCTTTGGGGACTAAGCTTCCACCGATAAAAACTACGGCAGCGAAGCGATAGAGTGAAGCTAATTCGCCGATTGAATCCAGCAAAATCACGTCAGAATTTTGGATTGAATCATTGATGAGTTGCGTGAAATTCTGGTTCCCGACGGTCTCAACCTGATGAGCCAAAACTGAACGGCGAACGAATTTCAAATGCGCCGAATCAAGCAATTTTGCGACAGCTTCAAATCGTTCGGGATGACGCGGCGCAATCATTAACCGGGTGTTTTCGAGTCCAGTTTTTTTCTTTAATTCTAAATATGCGGCGAGAATGATCTCTTCTTCGCCGTCCATCGTACTTCCGGCGATAATTAACGGGTTTGCTTGCAAAGCTAATTCTGCGGCAAGCGAAGAGAGGACAGGCGGGACGCCTATCCTACCTCCGATGTCGTACTTGATATTTCCGGTCACGATAACAGTTTCAGGCTTCGCGCCAAGTGCCAAAATTCGCGCGGCATCAGCTTCGCTCTGCATCAAAAAATACGTCACATTCGCGGTCATGCGCCGGAACCAGAAAGCGAATTTCATTGAACGTCTAAACGAACGATCAGAGACTCTGCCATTGGCCACGATGACCGGAATTTTTTGCTTTTTGCATTCGTGCAGAAAATTCGGCCACAGCTCGGATTCCATTAAAATCACGACAGACGGGTGAATGCTTCGCAGAGATTTTCTAATCGAAAACTTCCAATCAAACGGGAAATAACAAAACGCATCCGCTTCACTGATGCGTGACCGCGCCACCGCTTGTCCGGTTGCCGTCGTAGTCGAAAAGACGAAACGATGCGCCGGAAATTTTTCCTGCAACGATTTGACTAAAGTTTGTGCCGCAATTGTTTCTCCAACTGAAACCGCGTGGATCCAAATCGTCGGGCGCGAAGCATCCCAAAAACTTTCCGGCAACTTGCCAAGTCGTTCTGAAAAATTACTAAAATATTTTTGATTGGAAAATACCTGATAAAGAAAATAAGGCATTAAAGCGAGGAAGGCGAAACTGAGAAAGATGCTGTAAATAAAATACATAGTTAGCGATTAGCAGTTAGCTGTTAGCTGTTAGCCAGAAATGATTGGCTAAAGGCTAACAGCTAACCGCTAATACCTCATTTCGCTCGTTCCATGTATTTGCCTTCCGTGGTATCAACGCGAACTTTTTCGCCTTCTTTGATAAAGCCCGGAACTTGCACCATGATCCCGGTTTCAAGTTTCGCCTGTTTACCAACGTTGCTGACGGTCGCACTTTTGATTTCCGGTTCAGTCTCAATCACTTTTAAATCCACGGTAGTCGGCAAGGTAATGCCAATCGGATTGCCTTCAAAAAACTCAACTTTAATGACGGTTTCGGGCAAAATATATCCCATCTTATCGCCCAGCGTTTCCTCGCTGAGAGCAACTTGCTCATAAGATTCCATGTTCATGAAATGAAATCCGTCGGCATCACCGTACAGGTACGTCATTTCCAGCTCTTCAAAGATGGCGCGTTCGACCGATTCAGTCGAGCGAAAACGATGTTCGGTAGTTGATCCGGTTTTCAAGTTGCGCATTCTGGTTTGCACCATCGCACGAAGGTTGCCCGGGGTATGATGATGGAATTCTAAAATCCGATGTGGTGTTCCGTTATATAAAATCACGATACCTTTACGGATTTGAGTTGCTTGTATACTTGCCATTAGAAAAGTTCTCTCCTCGAACCAGGAGCTTTGCAAAAAATTACGAAGCTCAAAATAAGTTAAATGATTGTAGCAAAAGTGGGATAGCATATCGGATGGTCTGAGAGTGGTCAAGTGAATAAATTGCAAGAAAAAAGCCACATTTGCAGGCTTGACCACAAACCCGTCGTGGTCTAAGATGCACGACGTTGCGGGGCTTCTGCTGCGTACGAGATCTTCGACATTAATTTTTGAACCTAATTCATTTGTCGGGGGCCAACTGTATCTAATTTGTCGGCAATCCTGCTCGTCAAAGACGAGACTATAAAGCCACAAAACATAGGCTACCCACCTGTTACGACAGGTTCAAATGAAGTCGTAGAAACGGCGATGGCGGTTGCCCTGTCAACATCCTTCCTGCTCCCAACATTCCCTGAATATTCTGTGCTGCCCATTGAGAAATTTGCGCGAAGCCATTAAATTGCTCTTTTGCATTTTTACTTTTCGCGTAAGGATTTCACCATGCCTATTACATTCACCGCCTTTCACCATGCCGGATTTTTGGTCACTGACGTTGACCGTGCTGCCGACTTTTACGAAAACATTCTTGGACTACAAAACCTGGAGCGTCCCGATTTTGGATTTCCAGGTCGCTGGTACGATTTACGCAACGGACATCAGCTTCACCTGTTAGGAACTGAAACTCTTCCCAACAATCAATCCGGCGATCCGAAATTTGATCGTCACATTGCGATTCAGGTTCCTGACGTAGAAGTCGCGGCACAAGAACTGACCGCGATGAATTTTGTTTTTGAACGCGGCTCAGGACGCGGCGGAGCGACTCAATTATTCCTGCGCGATCCCGACGGAAACATGATCGAACTCCGGTAATGCAAAAGCTCCCCTCCTGTCTTAGGAGGGGTTGGGGGGGGGGCAGGATTTGCAGATTTTTACCACCCCGTCCTTCGGACACCCCTCCTAAAACAGGAGGGGAGCTTGGACATCCCGCCACCCGCTGACTTATGACTAAAGATTATAATTTCAAACGAATCGCCTCATTAAAAACTGCTGACAATTTTCAGGCTTACCTGGACTCACTCGGAATCGAATTGCCATTTGATCGTGAATTGCAATCCGGTTCCGGTTCTCCGCTCGGACAAAGCTACACCGTACACGGCAAAACCATCGGAAATCGTTTCAGTATTTTGCCGATGGAAGGCTGGGACGGAACGCCTGACGGCTTCCCTTCTGATCTGACGATTCGTCGCTGGCACAACTTTGGCGACAGTGGAGCCAAGTTGATCTGGGGCGGCGAAGCGGTTGCCGTACGACACGATGGACGTGCCAATCCAAACCAATTAATTTCCAGTGACACGACCGCTTCGGCGCTTGAATCCTTACGAACTACGCTGCTTGATGCCCATCAAAATCGCTGCGGAAAAACCGATGATCTTTTGCTTGGATTGCAATTAACGCACAGCGGAAGATTCTCGCGTCCGAACGGAAAAACGCTTGAATCACGTACGCTGTATCGTCATCCAATCCTTGATAAAAAATTTCATGTCGAGCCGGAAAAAGCTTTGTTAACCAACGGAGAAATTGACGATTTAATTGGGGATTTTGTGAAAGCCGCCGTTCGTGCGCAGCAGGCGGGTTACGAATTCGTAGACCTCAAGCATTGTCACGGCTACCTCGGACATGAATTCTTGAGCTCGCATACCCGTGAAGGAAAATACGGCGGCAGCCTCGAAAATCGCACCCGATTCTTGCGCGAACTGGTGAACGGAATCCGTCGTGACGCGCCGGGGTTACACATCGGAGTTCGCCTCAGTGCGTTCGATTTAATTCCCTTCCGCAAGGATGCCGATCAACGCGGAGAACCTGAAGATTTTGATGGAATTTACAACTACGGTTTCGGCGTGAACAAAAATAATCCGCTGGAAGTTGACCTCACCGAAACGTTTGAATTTCTACAAATTTTGCAGGATTTGGATATTCGATTAGTTTGCGTTTCGGCAGGCAGCCCCTACTACATTCCGCATATTCAACGTCCCGCGATTTTCCCGCCGTCTGATGGCTATCTGCCGCCCGAAGACCCGCTCATTGGCGTCGCGCGTTTGCTGAACTATACAGCACAACTGAAAGCGCGTTTTCCTGAACTTCTCATCGTTGGAACCGGCTACAGTTATTTGCAGGAATGGCTGGCGAATGTCGGTCAATACTACGTGCGAACCGATAAAGTTGATTTTGTCGGAATGGGACGAATCGTGCTTTCATATCACGATATGCCAGACGATGTTTTGCATGGCAGACCATTGCAAACCAAACGGCTGTGCCGGACTTTTAGCGATTGCACGACGGCTCCGCGTAATGGATTAGTTTCGGGATGTTATCCGCTTGATCCGCTTTACAAACAGCATCCGCAGGCAGCAGAACTGAAAATCTTCAAGCAACAATTTAAGAGCGCGTAGGCTTTACTCATGAACCCTGATCCCAATCACGCTACTCTTTATTTCCGCTGTGCGCGGCAAGGAATAATCTTCATCAGCAGCACTTATTTTCGCGTGGAGTTTTCAGGCTTTGAAAACGTGCCGAAAAAAGGGCCGTACATTGTCGCGCCGAATCACCAAAGTTTTTTTGATCCCTTCTGGGTTTCGATTCCGTTCGGCTACCCGCTGCGTTATATGACGTGGGATAAATTCGCCAATATGCCCGTACTGGGAGGCTTTATTCGCAGCCTCGGAGCCTTCCCCGTCAAACTCGAAAAAGGCGACCGTACCGCGATGAAAACTGCCGCGCAGCACCTGTCAAACGGCGGTTCCGTGATGATTTTCCCTGAAGGTGGAAGAACCAGAACGGGAGAAGTAATGACCTTCAAACCCGGTGTCATTAAATTAGCAATTGAAACGAAAGTACCAATTATTCCGGTGACAATTTCCGGTGGTTTTGAAGTCTTCAGTCCTCAGCATAACTTCCCGCGACCTGGCAAAATCTTAATCACCTATCACCACCCCTTTATCGTCGAAGATCAGGCGGAAGGCTGCGAGAGCAAAGATTTTCTACTCGCACAAGCGAAGCGATTGCAGGCTCAGGTAGATAGTGGATTAACCAGATAGAATCCCTAAGAGCGTCTAACAAAAAGAATAATGAAATCGTGAAAGTTTGCTGATAAAAAGGAATCCAGCCCTGCGAGAAAGGATTCCTCTGATGGCAAAACCAGTTGTAACCGATGAATTATGGGAAATTATCCAACCGTTGCTGCCGCCTGCCAAGCCGCGCCGCAAACGGTATCCCGGGCGCAAGCCCATTGATGATCGTAAAGCCTTAACGGGCATTTTGTTCATTCTCAAAACGGGTACAGCGTGGGAAGACCTGCCGCGCGAACTGGGTTGTGGTTCGGGCATGACGTGCTGGCGACGCTTGCGCGACTGGCAGTCTGGGCACTTCTGCACCAAACCTTACTCTCGCTCTTGCACGCCGAACAGAAACTGGATTGGTCGCGCGCACTGGTGGAGATCTCGTCCGTGCGGGCTGTTTTTGGGGGGCCCAAACTGGCCCCAACCACGCACTTGCAGCCGCTGGTGAACGCCATCCCACTGGTGCTGGGACGACGCGGACGCCCGCGCTGGCGTCCCGACCGGGTGCAGACCGGGGTTATGACGCACAAGCGCACCGCGTTTGGTTGCGCACACAAGGCATCACGCCTGTACTCGCCAAGCGCAACACGCCACATGGTAGTGGTTTGGGACTGCATCCGTTGGGATGTCGAACGGACGATTGCCTGGTTGCATCAGTTTCGTCGCTTACGCATCAGATACGAACGCCGCGCCGATATCCACGAAGCGTTTGTCTCGCTCGCTTGTAGTCTGATCGCCTTTCGTTTCTTATAACTCTCTTTTTGTTAGACGCTCTAAACAGTTTTCGTCACCTTCGACAACGACCGCGACACATCAGGATTCAATCCCTTCGCTTCAGAAAGCATCGCCGCAAAAAGTTGTGCGGGAATAATGTACGGAATCGGAGAAAGCATTTCGCCCATTTTTTGGGGGATTTTTAGCGATCTTGTACCCAGCTTCAACGCTGATGCTTCGCTGGAAATAATTAACGTCTCGGCGTTCAATCCTTGCAGCCTTCCCATTAATTCTACTGTGCCTGCAAACGTAGCTCCCGGCGGGGCAAAGACCATTACGGGGAATCCGCGTTCGATCATCGCTATCGGGCCGTGCAGAAAATCCGCGCCGGAAAAACGCTCCGCAATCACGTAACAGGTTTCCATTAATTTAATCGCAAATTCGTACGCGTTGCCGTAATTCAAGCCGCGCCCGATGACTACGCAGTGATCCATAAACACGTAGCGTTCGACCATCGCTTGGATTTCAGATTTCAACGTCAACGAAGCGGCGGCGAGTTCCGGCAGGCGTTCGATTTCGTGACCTTTTCTTTTTCCGGCTAAGGCTTCCGCAAGCAAATGAAACATCAATTGTTGTCCGGTGTAGGTCTTCGTCGCCGCGAGGCTTTTTTCTTTTCCCGCGTGAATCAAAAATGTTTCGTCGGCGATTTTCGTCAGCGAAGAATTCGCTTCGTTCGTGATTCCCAACGTCATCGCGCCGCAACGTTTGGCATTTTCGAGCGTGAGGTTAATGTCTACGCCTTCGCCGGATTGCGAGACGCCGATATACAGCGTATCGCGCAGATCAAGCTTCGCGTTATAAAGTGTATGCACCGCAGGCGCAGCCAATGAAACCGGGATTCCCGTCGTGATTTCGAGTAAATATCGTCCGAACGAACTGGCGTTATCGGAGCTGCCACGTGCCGCAATAGCGATGAAGCGAATACCCCGTTTTTTGATTGCTGCGGCGAAGCGTTTGACCTTCGCAGCTTCGCGTTTGATGGTGCGTTCGAGGGCGACGGGCTGCTCGGCAATTTCTTTTAGCATTAAGGACATGAATTATTTTTCTCCCAGGTAGGATAGGCGTCCCGCCTGTTCCCGATTTTCGGAAGACAGGGACGCCTATCCTACCTTTATTTTGTAATCGCTGGCATTTCTACGACTTCCATTTGTATTAAATGAATGCCTGCTTCGATCTCAATTTCATTGGTATTCGGAGGCGCCGTTAAATGCACACTCAGTCGTTGCAAAAGTGAAACGATGAACGGCGCACGCTTGCCCGAGGGCAGCAAAACACTATGAATATTGCGTCGAAACTGCTGGTCGAATAATTGATTCGCAATTATTTGCAAATTATTTTTCAAAAATTCCTCAGCCATTTCCGCTGTAATATTTGGGTCTTGGGTGTAAATTTCCAGCTTCGGTTTCACCATCGCGGTGTAGCCCCAATCCTCAAAATAACGCATCAACATCATTTCAATCTGCGCCCGTTCTGCACGTTGAAGCTGATCGACACTCATTTGCAAGCGCAGCACTTTCGCAGAAATCAGCCGCGCAGAAATTTGCGTCAGCACATTTCCAAAAGCTTTCTCAGGTGAAGTTGAAGCCGCATAAGCATTCAATAAATCCAGCAGTTTTCGCTCCCGCAATTGCACCATTAACCGATCAGGATTGCCGCTGAGGTCAACGACTGCAACATAATATCCGGCGGCTACAGTGCGCGTCAGCGCATCTATGAGATTCGTAAACTGGGCATCATCAGTTCCTTCGGTCAACACGTATAAAAAAATATCTGCTTTGCCCGAAGCGATAAAATTCACTCCTGCGGAGTCAGCCTGCTTCACCAGAGAAGCCTTGATTGTCTTGGTAGTTTCACCCGAAAATCTGGCGACAATTTTCGGAGGACGCTGATACGTGCGATTGAGAAATCTGGCAACCAACAGCTTCGCCCAATCTTTCTGTGATTCATCAATCATCAAATCATCAAAGACAATTTTGCTGAGCACATCCGTACTTTTATTGGCAAATCCGTAGATCGGCAGCTCGTTTTTTTGCTGCCGTAACCAGGTTACAATTTCAATTCGCTGTGCTTCCTGCCCCGCCGTGAATCCGATGATAACCCCGTTGAGCTGCGCTACATTTTGCGACTTCACCCATTCCATCAAAGCCGATGAATTCTCCGTCTGAAAAACTTCACGCGGCGGATACACCACATCGAAATCAGCAATGCGGGCAAACGTGCGCGGCAACTTCGTCGAAGCAAAACGGACGTCTAACGGAATCAGCAGCAATCTGCCAACAAAATCTTTCGTAGGAATCGGGGTCATTTTCGGACGTTTTTTTTGCGCGAAGCTTTCATTGCTGCCAAAACTTAAAAATAGTCCTGATAGAATCAGAAGTTGGAGAATTATTGATTTGGAGAAAAATCGGATCATGCAAAAAGTGCTTCGATTTAATGATGTGCCTCGAAGGTAGTTATTCTGCATTAACTTTTGATGGCTGTAAAATCCACGCCGAAAACAGCTATTTCACATTAATCTTCACTGCATTCCCAACTTTACCATCAACCGTTAGCACGACATCCACCAACCCTTTCCCCGCCAGGCTTTTCGGCAGTGATAAATTAATTTGATCTACGCCGACGAAGCAGCAATGCGCTCCGGCGTACAGCACCGGCACAGTCGCTCCTCCGATGGTCGCCGTCACATTGCTTAATCCGCTGTTGGCACGAATTCCCGTGCCGTACAGCTCCAGAAAAGTTTCATCGTAGGCAGTCACGTCAAGCGGAATCGCAGTGCAGCCCTGCGCCGTACACGGAGCGACTACGCCGCCTGTGCGTACTCCGTTTTTGATGAATAGTAATGTCGCCGCCGCCGCACCTGCTCCGTCTGAAGTCGCGGAAAAAATCCCAGGTTGTAAATTCGTCACGTTCACCGCTCCCGTAGAAATTTCGCCGTTGGAATTCGTGATAATTATCGTCGCAAATCCTGCGGCTGTTCCTGCTGGAATCTGATAATTCACCTGCCCCGCGCCCGCATAAAATAAGGGTGCTAAGCGTTCGACTCCCGCGCTGTCACGAACTTTGACTGTCGTTCCGCTTAATTCTGTAGGAAAGGAGAATCAAAATATCCGACCATCGTCAAAAACTGGCGGGCGTATGGGGAGGGGACTTGTCCGATGTTTGCGGCGGAGATCAGAAAAGCCGTTTACACGATGAATGCGATTGTGTCACTGCAAACAATCAGCAAAAATCAAACCGCTTTCCCAAGCGAGGAAGCGGCTTACAAATTACTTTATTTAGCCTTGCCATCCAGAAAAAATGGACGATGCCCTCAGGATTGGGGTCGCGCTCTCAATCAACTGGCGACCCTCTTTGAGGATCGCTTAACTAACTAAAATTCACTTACACAAATTTTCTGACACCCTCGGTTACTCATAATATTTAGCCGCATGAAATATTCGTGCCATAATATTCCAGTTAATGTTTTCAGGGAAACTCATATTTTGGTTACTATAATAACCATCCATATCTTCAACCCACGCACTGAGGGCTTCAAGATAGTCCGCCAGATTATCATTTTCCCATTCATGCTTGTTATTAAATAAATCTGTAAGGAGAGAGCGGACAAATCCAACAAACTCTTCACGAGAGGAGACTCGATTTACTTCGATATCAATTTCCATAAAATTATAAATTCTGCGCAACTTAAATATTCTTAATTACCTGAACTCCACGGCGAAATGCCCATGCAACGTCGCTTTCAAAATCTCCAGTTATAGCTTTTGACCAAATTATTTCAATAAGTGCACTATCTGTATACCCACCAGTATCCTGTGACAACAAGCGAGATAATTTATTAAGCAAAATGTGAAGTATCTCGTTATAAGCTTTTGCCTTGTTCAGTTCTTCTATTTCGTTAATTTTGGAAAAAGACTCCCGTGCAAAAATTGTAAGATCGTAAGCTAGTCGACAAAATAATTTAGATTTATTCTCAATTGAGAGATCCGAGACTATTAATATGAATTCTTCTTTCTCCATGAATTTACCTTCCTCTTGGTCTAACCTTAGGCTCTTTAAACGTGATCTTCGGGATTACTTCTCGAGGTAGATTATTAACGTTTACACCTCTTTCTTTAAGTATTTCGATGCGATGATGTCCTTGAAGGATATTGCCATCTGGTCTTGTCCTTAAACTCTCGTCCTGACCTGGGGCTAAAGACCTAATGATATCCTCGGTACTCATTTGACGAATACTCTCTAGTTTTTTTGGATCGAGAGCATGTATTGGTTTTAAATCTGGTCGTTCCTCCTCAGTATGTAAAACAGCTCCTCCTAGAGGTGGCGAGGTAGCTCCTGTGCCGAGTCCGTATATCTGGGCTTGTATAAGTGCCATTTCAACTATCGTGATTCCAGTAATTTCAACTGTACCAACTGCCAAAACCGCAGATATACCATATGCTCCCAACAGCCCAAGTGCAATTCGGTCCCCTTTCCCTAGAGGTCTCACAACATGTTTTATGCCATCTGAACCCAGTCTTACAATAGTGTTCCTAAGTTGTTTTTCTTCACCTGTTCCCCCTACAGCCGAAAATTGAATCAAAGTATTGTCATCGTAAAGCGTCCATCCTTCCGACTCGAACCGCTCTCTTTCATGTTTTGGAGCATCGGAAGCTTTAGCTGGCGACCCCTTTACATGATACCAAAGCGATCCATTTGCGACGTTTTTACCAACCCAGTACTCACCTGTTGGATCAGTCAGAGATAAAGGGCTATTCATCACATAGGAGTAGCGATTCCACGATTGCGGCATAGATAAATGAGCACTTCCCATTGCTGGGTCTACAGAAGTGAAGCGTCCATACACAGAGCCGTGATACCGCGCTTCGGCAAAATCTAAGCCTGTTTCTACGTCACGTTCATAGTTAGCGAATTTATCGCGGACGCAATCACCTGTGAATCCTTGCGCGGTCGTGCGTCCGCCATAACCCGCCGTTAATTCTTCACCAAAGGGCAGGTAATCGTGACGACTGATTCCAGCTAAACTTCCCGTAGAATCAGCCAGAATGCGCGGCGTATTCACCTGATCTGTCACCATCCAACGGGTGACGCAACCCGCTCCAACATCACCAACCACTAGAAGCTCGCCCAAGCGATAGCCATACTCTTTGTTCGGCAAATTAGTCGCCGAGCCTGCTGCGTATTCGGCGACAAGTTCGCCGCCAATCCCGTAGACCTGCCACCAATTGCTGGTTCCGTTGTTGATCGAACGTCGCACACGATGCCCGGCAGCGTCATACGAATAGGAATTGAGCGTTCCATTCGGACTGACCGCAGTTAGCATCTGATTGTTGATGTCGTATGTTTTTGCCCCTGAGCTGGTCGTTTGCGTCAGCTTATCTTTCGTCAGATTTCCAACTGCGTCATAACGCATTTTATCCGTCGCGGCATCGGTATCTGTGTCAGTGGAAGCTTTCTGACGATTGGAGGCGGCGACGAATTTAAAGGCGGGACTGACAGGGACATTACTACTTCCGCTCACCGTGCGATTGCCATAGCGATCATAGGTATAGGTCTGATTGAGAGTACTGTAGTTATTAGCTCCGGTGCTGGTATAGGTTTGTTCCCAAAGCCCGGTCACACGATTCAATTCATCGTAGCCATAATACTCAACTGGCATAAACCACGAGGTAACAGCATCATTCAATGGAATAAAATGGTCTTCTCGATACACATTCCCATTGTTGAGCGTACCACCATTTCCAACCGCGCTGTTCGCCCCATAAAAAATGCGTAACGCGCCACGATTCCATGACCATTCATCGCCGCCATTCGTGCCGAGACGCACGTCGTAGAGTTGACCGAGATTATTGTAATGGCGATTGTGATAGAGCGGTGTTTGCGTCCCGAATTGCTCGCGGATCATATTACCGGAAGCGTTGTAAGTAATTCCGGTAGAGTAGGTGCGTTGCACCCCATCAAGATTGCCAACCATCTGGCTCAGCCGACCGATAGCATCAAAGCTGTAAGTAATCTTGTGCAATGAGGGCAGCGTTTTTTCTTTGACGTTGCCCGATAAATCATAAAGATGTGAGGTGGTAAATGGATTGCTCCACGTCCCGCTGGTTTTGAATTTTTGCGTTGCGGATAACGGTCTTCCTAAAATGTCGTACCCGTCTACGGCAGAGTACTCGACTGTTTGTCCGGTCGTTTCATCGCCTCCAGTATAGTCGTACCAGTACCGCCCCTTGCCATATTTTTCAGCCGCCGGATTGTCATAGAATTTCTTAATGTCAGGGTTGACGGTAGTGTTTGAATAATCAACGGTTGTAACCCGACCTAGTGCGTCATAGGTTGAGGTAGTGAACCATCCTCGCGCATCGGTATGCTTGGTAATATTTCCGCCGTCATCATATTCAAACGTGTCTGCTCCAGCTTTCTCTGGATTTGTCTGAGAGATTAGCCGCGAAAGGCTGCTATACACAAAGCTACGAGTCTGTACTCCTTGAGTCACCAGCGTCATGCGACTCAAAGCATCATACGTGTAGGACGTAGATTGTACCGGACTGGCAATTGTTCCCAGACTGTTAGAGCTATCCGGTTCATCCGTGCGATCAAGTTGACCTAATCCGTTTACTCTGGTTCGCTTGATCTTCCCAGCGGGGTCAGTCGTCGTGGTGTAGTTCGCGTCATAGGCAACAGTCGAAATGCCCATGGAGTTGGTATTCGCTCCCCACGGTGCAGGCAAACCTGAGCCATCAAATGTTTGTGATTCAACGGCTCTACCGCTGCGATCAACAGTTTCCCGTACCCAGCCCATCGTATACTCGCTGCTGGCAGCGGTTGAATTTGCGGCGCGATACGGATTGGAAATTACTTTGTAGGTATTCGTGCTGGTTGTGGCATATCGGGTTTGGACTTTAACTCCAACAGTTTCGTCCGTCGCGCCTTGAGTTACTGAATTTTCCAGTGTACGCGCTAATCGCACTCTCCCTAGTTGATCATGGTGTAAGATAGAAACCATTTTCCCGTCGCGAACTGTTGCTAAATCAGCACGTGAAATTACAGTTCGGCTTGCATCAAAATATTGGGATGCTGTTTCCCGTTGCGCAGTATTCGACGCACTGGAATATGCCTCCTGCAATAAGACAGGTCTTCCTAAATCATCATAACTCGTCTTATCGGTGGTCTGGTTATCATCGTCAGTTGTGGTTAATGTAAGTCCAGTCTGGAATTCATATGTCAAACTAGAGCTTAACTGTATAGGCGTTCCGTAAGCCTTCCTGATTTTAGTCGGATATAAATTGGCAGTGGATGAATTACCTGCTAAAACAGGGTCATAATCAAATTTTGTCTGTACATTTCGTGCGTCAGTCACCATTGTGACATTGCCATAAGGGTCAAAATCAGTTAGCACACAGGATGAGTTTGCTGCTGTCAGTGAAGTTGGTACAGTACTTTGCTTGACAGAATCCCAGGCTTTAACCACTGTCGCATTGCCTGTAGTCAGGGCATCGTCATAGGTGAATTCTGTTCGTGTTAATGCAGTGTTGGGGCTGAACCCTGAACGTATTTCATTAGACGCAACAGAGATACGACGATCAGGCGAACCAGGTCTATTGTAAGCATTTGTTGTGGGAGTTGTTTTATTGGAAGCGTCCGGTGTTGGATTGCTGTAAGTGTTAACGATGACTTTTGCAGGCACGGCTCCGTAAGGAATCGCTATCGGCTTACCTGACGCATCACGCGGCACATCAGCATAGTCTACATAATCGTAGTCGGCTCGCTGGGTTAAATTTCCATTTTTGTCATAGTTGTAATCCGTAATCACTGTCTTGACCAAAGTGCCTGAAGCATCTTTGATGGAAGCGAATTCTGTTTTGGTATAAACATTAAAGTCTCCGACCAAATTAGGCGACTGCGGCGTGTTGGGTTGTGAAATGCGCTCAATGACAGTTCCGTCAGGACGCTCGCTTTTGTAGACTATTCCTGTTTTCCAGTCACTGAGCTTCCCATAAGACCATTCGGTGACAACGCTTCCATCGGGTGAGGTAATCGTACTGACTCCGCCTGTCCACGGATCAGGATAGGCATACGTCCAAGTGTCCGTAATGTAATTCGCAGGGTTATCAAAGGTCGTCGGATTGTCGTATTGATTGAGATATTTCTGCGTCTTTTGAGTGACTTTGTTTTCAAGTATATTCCAAATATGTTGACCGTAGCCACCATTCGCGTAAGTGTAATTGACCTTCGCTTTATTCTGATCCGCAGACGGCAGAGTTACAGATTTGACTTCACCAAATCCTTGCCCGGCGGAAGGATAATTGTAATCGAACGTATAGGCATAACCACCGGATTGCGCCGGAGGGATGATTTGGTTAATGCCAGTTATACCGGGAAGGTATAATTCATAATATCCTCCGTTTGAACCATTTGAGAAATAGGCAAATAGGTCCCAATACCCTCCGGTGAGAATCGAGACTCCGGTAATCGTCCACGTTAGTGTCTGTCCGTTGGCTCCGGGAACTTTAACCTGTGTGCCTGTCGAAGTCCCATATTCAATAGTAATTGAGCGATTAAACTGATCCACAACTTTATCAACTGGCAAGTTATTGACGATCAGCTTCTGGACTTCAATAAAATTCTGATTGGAATCATAAATGCGTAACCCATTCGCTCCGGGTTCATTAAATTTCACTTTTCCACCATCTGGTAACGAAAGTGTCCAGGGATTATTTTCCCAGCCATCATTCGTATCATGTTGCACTTCGAGCTTCAGATAAGTGCCATCGGTGCTGAAGTACGTCATTGTTCCTGAGTTAATCAAAGCCCAGTGACAAGCGGAGTCAAATCCATAACCATCCGCGCTAATCGAATAGTAACCGCCATTATTGGGGACAGAGTAGCCATACGGCATGAATTCATGCGTGCTGCCATCAGGGAAGCTCATGACCATTTTATAGGCACCGTCACAAGCAAAATTTGGATTCCACTTCTGCTGTAATTTATATTGAAAACCTAATCGCCACCCGCCTTCCGGTGAAGATACTAATTGCTCGACGGACTCGCACACATACTGATAGGTTGACTCATCATAATAACAAGCCTCACCGACGAAAGAATCAAACAATTTGCTGTTGTAATGAAGCCCTACACCTGCGCCCATTCCTTTGCGTCCGGCTGGTAATGCACCCAGCGGCAGATTGAACATCAAATTTCCATTGACAGGATTAATGGATTCAATATTGGAAATTGCGTACGAACCTGACGGATAGGTTCCGCGTTGCGGCTGTGCCAGACAGGTAATCCCGCTCAGTAATAACCAAGCGATCAAGCTACTAAATAAGGCTCTTTTGATAAAAAAATGACGCAAAGAAAAGGTGTGTAAGTTGTTCATAAACTCTCCGAGGATGAATCGTATGGCTGATTATTTTTTGGTGGTGGAAAAGGTCTCATCATTCGCACGGGTACTTAACGCCAATGAGCTAATGGTCAAGGTAATCGTTGGCTTCCCGTTTTCGTAACGCGTGAGGCTGGTTGGCAGGACTTGCCCGTCCAGCTTTTGCCAACCTGACAATTCCACCAGCACCTCAACTTTGTCTTTTTTGTCCGCAATTTGATAGGTGATGCGTTCTAGCTTATGCGTGTCAGAGTTAAAGAAATAGAGCTTTTCCTGTAACGTCTCTTTCTTCACATAATTCGCATCGAATTGCGCTTCCGTGATTTGGTAAATGTCGTAATACGATCCTGTGTATTTTGGATTTGTCCCATCATCAAGCCGGAAACGATCCCCTAAAAATCGTAATGGTTTTCCGGTCAGATGTGCCGCCATAAAATGGTCTACGGAATCAAAGACGAGTGATTCGAGTTCCTTTTCTTCTGCCTGATTCAGGGCATCTCCGAGTTTCACTTTTGTCTTACCATCAAAAATCGTGGTCTCGGTTTTACCTGCCTTTTGCTTTTCAATGCGTAACTTGTCAGGAAATTCAAACACCAGTCGCACGGGAACTTTTTCATTGGCGGTCGTGTCAGCATTGCTGATAGTACCCGTCGCAGTCAGGCGTTCTTTGCCCGGCTTTTCCAAGCGATCTCCATACGCATCAAGTGCCGAATACAACTGCGGCCACGCTCCACGGCGATCAATGTAGCCTTTGCCCAATGGAACTGCTTTTCTGGCGGCTTGCGCGGCAGACGGAGCCGCCACAGGTTTTGAAATTGTCGCAGCATTTGTTTTTATAGCAGACAAGCGACGATTGATTCCCAAGGCTGTGAGTGCACTGACAATCACCAGACACACGGCTACGATTTGTAATTTGGTTAATTTACGCAATGAAAAAGGCATAGCAAGCTCCTGAATTTATGAATACAAATGAAGGCAGGCGCAGTGAGCCTGACCAGAAAAACCTTCTGCGATGGAATTGAATTTTCTTTGGGAAAACGGGATTTACGGAATGAAAATTGCCTATCCGCGCAAGACGTTGCACGTTGCACGTTGCACGTTGCACGTTGCACGTTGCACGTTGCACGTTGCACGTTGCACGTTAAGCACAAGCAACTTTGTCGAAGCTTTCGTTCGTTCTGACGAAACCATCAAGGACTCCCGTTCTAAAATCCTGTCGTGAATACTCTGATGTGATTTAAAATGAACGCGTCACAAACTGGCTAATCGGCTACGAATTGTTGCTTTGTGACGGGGCGCAATCTAGCACATCTGGTACACAGCTTGTCAAGACCTGTTACAAGATTTCTCATTTCGGGCGAAATCAGTCACAAGGAAGGCTACGGGCGTAATATTCATTTTAATGGCTTTTTACTTGGGAATATTCATAAATATATCAACCTTGAATCAATTTTCAGGGAGAAATAAAATGGGGTTGAGCTATCGGTAGCCAGTTTTTCTGTAGGCTTGTGGCATTGACAGCGTGAAACAGTACACGCATCATCATCTAGCGTAAAAATCCGCCGCCGCACTCACTCCCGAATCTTTCGGCGTGAAGCCTTCCGCCTTCAAACATTTTTCCAACGCAGCCAATAACAACAGCACATTATTTTCCGTGCTGCCGGAACCCATCAATCCAACGCGGAGAATTTTTCCTTTAAGTGCGCCGAGTCCGCCGCCGACTTCGATGTCGAATTCATTGAGCAAACGTGCACGAACTTTGGCATCGTCTACGCCTTCGGGGACGCTGACGGCGTTGAGCGTCCACAGGCGATATTCGGGAGCGACGTGCATCCCTAAGCCCATCGCTTCGACACCTGCGACTAAGGCTTGATGATTTTTTTCGTGGCGTTTGGCGCGCCCTTCCAAACCTTCTTCGGCAACAATGCGCAGACCTTCGTGCAAGGCGTAATTCATCGTGATCGGCGCGGTATGGTGATAGGTGCGCGGTGTTCCAGCGGGGCTGTCCCAATACGCAGTGAGCAACGAAGTGTCTAAATACCAACTGCTGACTTTCGTTTTTCGGGCTTTGATTTTTGCAATCGCACGATCACTGAACGTCACGGGAGACAATCCCGGCGGACACGACAACGCTTTTTGCGTCCCGGAATAACACGCGTCTACGTGATTGCGATCAATGCCGACGGAGTGCGCACCGAGGCTCGTCACAGCGTCTACGATCAAATACCCATCGCGTTCCTTGACGATTTCATAAAACGGCGTGAGGTCTTGCAAGACACCCGTAGAAGTTTCCGCCTGCACGACAAATAAAACCTGCGCGTTAGAACTGCGCCAGGCTTCTCTGGTTTTTTCGATGTCTACGGGGCCGCCCCATTCGCATTCGACGCGGATTGGTTTGGCTCCGAGGCGCGATACCATTTCGTGCATGCGTTCGCCGAAATACCCGTTAATGCACAACACAATTTCTTCGCCGGGTTCCAATAAATTGGCAACAGTGCCTTCCATCCCCGCGCTGCCAGTACCGGAAACAGGGATCGTCAGGCGATTGTTTGTCTCGAACGCATAGCGCAGCATCGTCTGAATTTCATCCATCGTACGAATGAAGATCGGGTCAAGATGTCCGACCAGCGGCGCAGCCATGGCACGTAAAACGCGGTCATCAACTGGCGAAGGGCCGGGGCCGAGCAGGATTCTTCGGGGTGGCGTTAAAGCCGGGATTACAGGTGCGTCATTCATCATATTATTCCTATTGAATTTCTTCTTTAAATGAAAACAATTTTCATACCATAATTATTGCGAACAGACAAAAAACCAAAACCGAAAACCCAAAGATACTCTTTCACCTGTCCACACTGACGGGTGAATAAAACCCCTCGCTTAACCCGGACTTTACATCAACTTAACATTTTCATAATCTAATCTTCGTTTCACTCAAAACATCTATTTTTTATTACTTGAAAATTTCAGGGATGGATTGGCAATCCCTGGCTAAGAATCGTGGCTCCACATGAAAAAGCATTTATTGATAAGGTTAACTACTATTTTTTTTCTGGCAGCATTATTGACTGAACCGCTCAAGGCTCAGGACAAAACTTCGCCTGAAACACCCATCGCACAAACCGAAGTTGAAGCACTCAAACAACGCGTGGCAATTCTGGAAAAGCAAAATTCTGAAATGCTCAGGCTGCTGCAAATCATCAATGCCAAGCTTGAAAAAAGCGAAGTAGCGGCAGCTCCAACAATCATCAATGCCGTCAACAAATCCGAACCAGTTGCGCAGCAGGCAGTCGCACCAAAAGTTGAAACGGCGAAAGCTCCTGAAACGGTGAAGTGGAATGAAATCACCGCCGGAGGCAGTAAAATCAAGCTCTACGGCTTCTTGCGACTTGATGTTGCGGGGGACAGTCAACGTCCGAATAATCCGCAGACGCCCCAATTCATCCTCTCGCCTGATGCCAACGGCAATAAGGCGGGAGCTGGAAATTTGTCTCTCTATTCCAAGTTCACGCGACTTGGAATTGATTTCACGGGGCCGCGTTTGACTAAGCTTGGTGAGGCGAAATTATCCGGGCGTTACGAGATGGATTTTTTTGGTACGGGTGGGACTGACTCACGTCAAAATGCTCGCATCCGCTTTGCCTGGATCAAGCTCAACTGGGAACATGCCTCCGTCGTCATTGGACAGGACTGGCAAATTCTTTCTCCGTTGTTGCCGATTCCGAATCAACACGCCGATATGTTTTATGCGGGAAATGTGGGAGATCGCCACCCCGTCATTAAGACGGAGTGGAAACAAAAAGTTGGAACCGGAAATTTATTTTTACAAGGCGGCATCGGAGCTACTGGAACCGCTGATGCCGAAGACCTCGACAATGATGGATTTCGTGATGGAGAAACTTCGAAGCTTCCAAACATCGAAGGTCGCATCGCCTACGCACAATCCTTGTGGGTCAAGGATAAGCCGATGACCATTGGTTTTGGTGGACTTTATGGCTGGGAAAAAACGATTCGCCCAGTTGCCGGACGCACCGATTTTAATCCAAAATTAGTCGCGTTCGATTACGTCTTACCGCTCACAAAAAAAATTGATCTGCGCGGAGAAAATTGGCGCGGCAGCCATCTGACAGATTTTCGCGGCGGCATTAATCAAGCCGTCAACCTCGCCACCGGACGCGAAATTCGCTCGCGCGGCGGATGGTCAGAATTAAAATTAACGGCGAACAGTTTCTATTCATTCCATACCGGATTGACGGATGATGATCCGATAGATGTTGATTTATCAGCCAATGCCAGAACGCGCAACCGCTCCGGGTATTTCGGAACGCGCATTACGCCGGGTTCGAACTTCACTTTCGGATTTGATTTTCTGCGCTGGAAAACAGATTATAAAGGCTTGAGTTCCGGGATTGATAATCGTGTAAATTTGATCTTTCAGTATAATTTTTAATCCGAATGCAGAAGCCCGCACGCAGTAAGGGCGCGGTCTTAATGTGAAGGCACCCTTACTGCGTGCGGGTTTCTGCATTCTTAGTTTCGCAGGTAGAATAGATGTATCTTGTAAATAAACCCCGCAAGCAAATAATTCCGGCACTGATAACTCTCGCGTTATCGCTTGCTCCAATTTTTGCGCAGACGCAACAACCAATCACGCAAGCTCCTCCGGCTCCGAAACCTTACGAAGATCGTAATAAACTCGAAGACCTCGAAGACCGTTCTGAAGACATTGCTAATGGAATTTTAGAATTGGCGATGGCGGTGCGCGATGGAAACACCAAAAAGATTTCTGAGTATTTTGACGAAGGCGCGAAGGTCACGGCACTCCCTTCTGAAACCACTCCGGCGCAGCCTGAAGTGAAATGGATTCAGAAATTCGGTTGGAAATTTGAGCCGAAAACATTGGTCGCGACGAATCGTGCCGGCCTCGCCAAACAGTGGGAAGCTTTCTTATCCAACTTCTCTGAAATCGAAGATGTACGATTTAAATTACGCGCCTCAAACTTCGATGAAACGGGACGCACCGCAAAATCTCTGGTGTACTTTTTCATCATCGGACGCAACGCCCAAGGGCAACGCACCTGGGTACGCGTCACGGCGGATACAATTTTCACACTGAGCAAAGACAGCCAGGAAATCTGCGGTATCAAAAATAGTTTGAGCAAAGAAGACGGGCATTGGCTCATCACAGAATTTTCAATTAACCCGATCAACAGTTTGTCCGCGACGACAGAATTATTTTCCGAAGTCGCTGAATCAGCCGGACTCGGTGCAAAAATTCCCGCGTATGGCGAACCCGGCAATACCGGGTTTATCTGGCACGGCGCAGCCTCTGCCGATTTCAACAACGATGGCTGGATGGATTTATTCGTCACAGCTTCAGATCGAAATTATCTTTACTTAAACGACGGAAAAGGAAAATTCAACGATGCTTCCGAATCAGCCGGATTGCAATATTTAGCGAGCGGCGCAGGCCCGTTAGCGTTGGATTTCGACAACGATGGCGATGTAGATATTTTCATCGCTACGGTCGGCAAACAGATTCTTTTTGAAAATCGCTCGAAGCAGGATGGCAAACTTGAATTCCGCGATGTCTCGCTGGAAGCGGGCGTCGGCATCGCTTCTGAAGCCTACGGATTTTCGGCGACGGCGGCTGACATCAACGGTGACGGGCTGCCGGATATTTATGTTTCGTCTTATAACCAATACGGCGCAATCATGCCGGATTCGTGGTTCCGTGCGATGAACGGCACGCCGAATTTGCTCTTCATTAATCATGGTAATGGGAAGTTCAAAGAGGATGCCAAAAAATGGGGCATTGCTGATCGCCGTTGGAGCTACGCCGCAATTTTCGGCGATGTGAACGGAGATAATAAACAGGATTTATTTGTCGCCAACGACTTCGGCGAAAAAGCTCTTTACATCAATAAAGGCGACCATTTTGAAGACGAAGCCAAAGAGCGCGGCGTCCTTGATCCGGGCAACGGAATGGGTGCGATGTTTGGCGATTATAACAACGATGGCTTGCTGGATTTGCACGCGACGAATATGTCTTCGACGGCGGGAAATCGCATTTTAAATCGCTTGTTTCCGACTCAAAATTCCGGCAATAACGTCCTGAAAAAATTGGCGGCAGGAAATGATTTATTTGAAAATTTAGGTAACGGATTTTACAAAGACGTGACCGCCGATGTCGGAGGATTATCAGGACAATGGGCGTGGGGCGGCGGCTTTATTGACTTCGATAATGATGGTTGGGAAGACCTTTACACACCGAACGGATTTATTTCCGGCAAATCTATGGCGGACACCTGAAGCCAGTTCTGGCGTCAAGTTGTGACGCACGACAATGGTGAAGGTAAGAAAGACAAAGGCGTCTTACGCGAAGATCAAAATTCATTAATGGGCAAAGGGTTTTCATTCAGCGGATACGAACGTGATCCCGTATTTTTAAGCCTCGGCAAAAATGATAAAGGACAAGTGAAATATCTGGATGTCTCCGGCTTGAGTGGAATGGATTCCATCACCGACGGACGCGCCGGAGTCTTCGCCGACTTCGATAACGACGGCGATTTGGATGTTTTTTCGACGACGATTCAAGGTCAATCGCACCTGCTCTTCCGCAACAATGTGGGCAGTGCAAATAATTTTCTACGGATCACGTTGAATGGAACCAGCAGCGGCAAAGACGCTTTTGGAACCGTCGTCCGCCTGAAAACTTCCGTAGGTACGGAAACAAAAATTAAAGCCGGTGGATCAGGATTCGTTTCGCAAAGTGATCCACGATTATTGTTCGGACTCGGCAAAGATACGACCGTAAAATCCATGGAAGTCACGTGGCCGAACGGTAAAAAACAAACCTTCGGAAATGTCGCTGCGAATGCTTCCATCGCCATCACTGAAGGTCAGGAAAAATTTGTTCTCATCAAAGAAAACAAAGTGAATTTGCCTGATCCACTCTCAAAAGAAGATCGCTTATTTGCAACATTGAAGTTGAAAAAAGGGCAGCCCTTGCCTGCGCTAATGGTTGATAAATTGGACGGAACGAAAGCTCCGCTGACTTCGATGCTGACCAAAGGCAACAAGACGCTCATCAACTTGTGGGCGACGTGGTGCATTCCATGTTTGAAGGAAATGCCCGAACTCGACAAGCTCTATCCAAACCTCAAAGCCAATAAAATCAACCTCATCGGCTTGAGCATTGATACTGACGAAGGCGGCAAAAAAGGTTTTCAACTGGTCAATGATTTTTTGACGAAGCGGAAAGTTTCCTATCCTGTCGGAGTGATTGGCGAAGCTGGCGGGCGGCAAATTTACGCCGTCGAAGACCCGGCTGTCCCACTTTCGATTTTGCTGGATGAAAAAGGTAACGTCGAAAAAGTCATTGGCGGATGGTCACGACAAACCGCGCAAATCTTTGAGAAACTGGCAGTGAAATAATGTGCCAGCAAAATGCAGGCGCACCCGTTTATGAATTCCAATCCTCTTTTTTTCCGCGCCCGACACCCAGCGCATCAGCTACCCGATTGATATAATTAAACCATGAAGCAATCAGGGTAATTTGCAAAATTCCCTGTTCATCAAAACCGACAGCCTGCAATTTACGGTGATCGTCCGGCGTCAGGCGCGTCGCATCTTTAGTTAATTGGATGACGTAATCCAGCATCACACGATCTTGTTCACTGAGCGGAGCATTCGTGTAATCGTCACGCAATGCGGCAATCAATTTTTCGTCCAGTGTCACCAGACGCAGAAACTCTGCGTGCGATTCCGTTCAGTAAAAACAGCGGTTCTGTAATGAAACCATCGTCGCAATCATCTCGTGCTGATCGCGGCGGAGCGGCAAATCAGGCGACAACATCGCACCGTATCCGGCAAAAATATGATACAGCGCATCAGGAATCAGTGAATGTGAAGCAACAACACTGTCCCCGCCAGGTGAATTCCCTGCGCCGTATTCCGGCGGATAAAGTGCGCGTTGCGCTTCCATCGCCAGCCGCATTTTCTCATCGGCCTCATCTATCGGAATTGTGCGAATCCACGTCATAGAAATATCCCTTATCTGGAGTGCTGCGGCTCGACGCAGCTTTTATTTCGCTGGTGGAGATTTAAGGTTAAGATGAGAGTTTACAGCAACGAACGCAAAGCTGCGTCGAGCCGCAGCACTCCATACAATAGATCACGCGCGCCCAGGGTATACACCAGCGAATCAGGATGATAAGTCTTCCAATCGAACCAGTAATCTTTCAGCACGGGGACTGGTTTCAATTGCTTCCCTGCCAATGCACCGCTCACGCCCTTACCGCTGAAATCCCACACGGTAGCGGTCTCGGCATCCACCATCTGCAATTGCTCTCCATCAGTTTTGACTAAGAATTCCAACTGGCGTCCGTCAACCATTCGCTCAAAAACACGCACCGATTTTTTGTCATCACCAATCACCAGAAAAATTGGCGTCGTGCCGATGCTATCAAGAATCAATCGTTGCTTTTGCAAATCCTCGACCGGATACGCTTTGGATTTATTATTCAGCGTAATGCCTGCCATCAAGGTGCGTGGCGAAAAAATATCCTGCGGATTTTTCGGAGTTACGACGGGTAATTTGGCGTATTCCTCTTCCCAATTCGCGGCTTCATAATTTTTAGCAACACGCTCATCAGGACGCAACACACGCCCGTTTGGATGTTCATGCTTCCAGACGACAAAAGAAATTTCATCATTGAAAACGGCGTTGAGTTTTTTACCTTTGAGCGTGCCATGAATCGCTTCGCCCGTGACCTGTTGCCACCACGAACCAGTTTCGTCATCGCGCATAATGAAATTCTGGTTATTAATTCCTGAAAGGTGAAACGTCAGTTTTTTATTTTCAATTTCGGATTCCCACACCAGACCGGTGTGACAGAGCGTTCAGTAAGTCGCCGTGATCGGCTTGCCTCCGACGACATCGTTGACGACGTGATGATAGGCCATTTGCCGCACGGGATAAGCCACCGCTTCGCCGTTGATTTCGACCGCTAAAACCATGTCATTGTCATTGACGAAATTTGCCTCGCTCGCTTTGGCGTACGCGGCATTGGGTAGCGGATTGAACATCCACTCGAAATGATTCTGACGCGCAAACCACGTTACGGCGATCAAGGGCGCGAGCAGGAGCGGCATCGCAATGCGGCTCCACCATCGCGCGTTGCGCCAAAGCCTGAAGCACAATAACAGCGCCAAAACAGAAGCGATGATGGTTGTCCACGGCGCGATGCGACGCAGCCAGAATGACCATTCTACGCCCGTCGCAGTTTGCGCTTTGAACGGCAT
>JAYVZE010000191.1:0-6847 GCA_043783625.1 Blastocatellia bacterium
TTGGGACGGTGGATTCAGATGTGACGTTATCGTTGACAATTCCCGGTACGATGTTTGATTCTTATGCGGAACTGAAAAAGAACAAAGGTAAGAAAGAACCTGCTAAATAAAAAACGACTGGAGCGCAAGCGTCTCGCTTGCCTGCGGTGAGCGAAGCAAAACCGCTGAGGCGCACGAAGGGAATCATTACCAATGTCAGAATTTCCCTCGCAAGAAAACAGCGAGGCACCCGCCCACTGTGGCAAGCAGGATGCTTGCGCTCCAATCAAGGAACCCTAACATGAAATTTTCCATGCATAATTGGATGCGCCCCGAACCCATTGAAACGACACTCGACCGCCTGCATCGGTACGGCTACGACGGGATTGAAATCCTCGGCGATCCAGAAAAATATACGAACAACCACGTCCGAAAATTACTTGATAAATATAAGCTGGAATGTTGGGGCGGCGTGACGATGATGTTTGAAGGACGTGACCTGATTCATGCTGATAAATATGTGCGCCTCGGCACGATTCAGTACATGAAAGATTGCCTCAAAATGATCAAAAAACTCGAAGGCAAAATGTTCTGCATCGTGCCTTCGACGGTTGGCAAAGTGAAACCGATGGCATCGCCCGAAGAAGAATGGAAATGGGCGGTAGAAGGTCTGAAAGAAGTCACCGACTTCGCCAATAAAAATAAAATCACCTGCGGTATTGAACCGCTCAATCGCTTTGAAACATATTTCATCAATCGTCACGATCAGGCGTTGCGCCTCGCCAAAGAAATTGGCAACGACTGCCGCGTAGTCCTTGACGCCTTCCACATCAACATCGAAGAAGTTGATCCCATCGCCGCAATCAAAAACACGGGGAAAAATCTGCTGGATTTTCACTGCGCCGATAACAATCGCTTACCTGCCGGACGGGGCAATTTTGATTGGGGAGAAATCGTTGGCGCGTTGAAATCCATCAAGTACAAAGGACGGCTCACGGCTGAATTTGTGATTCCGTTAGACCGGACTCCGATTGGTTTAGCGAAAGAAAAAAAAGAAGCTGACATTGATTCTTCGGATGCGAATACAAAATTCATTCAGGAACACGGATCAGGATTTCTAAGTGCCTCTGATTATGATCGCGCTACGGAACAGAATATTAATCACATTAAGAAATTCTTGTAGGAATAGAATGTAAGCAGGTAAGAAAAAATTTGGTAGGAGTTTGGCTTCCGTTCAGAGTTCACGCTTCAGCGTGCCAACGCCTGCGCAGCGCGGCGTTTGGCAAACTAAAGTTTGAACTCTGAACTTTTCAAAATACCTCAAAACTTATGCTTTCATTCATAACTCAACGCATCCACCGGATCCAAACTCGCCGCTCTCAGCGCAGGATATAACGCACCTATCAATCCGCTCAGCAATCCCGCAACAACCGCCGCGATAATGTATTTTGGTTCCATCTCAAATTTCATTCCGCGACTTTCTAAAAAGGCACGTGCGACGAATGAAAAGAGTAATCCGACGACCACGCCAAGTCCGCTAATCAGCAACGCTTCTTTTTCAAACACCCACGCAATCGAAGCCTTTGATGCGCCCAAAGATTTCATGATGCCGATCTGTCGCGTCCGTTCGGTGACGGTCGTGTACATCGTCAGCAAAATTACTAACAGGCTGATGACGGCAGATAACACGGCGACTAATTTCAGAAAAACATTGATGGCTGAAAATCCTGACGCGAAGAGTTCGGGCAAATCCCGTGTGAAGATGACACGGAATTTCCCTGGCAGCTTTTCATCAATACGTTTGGCGACCGCTTCCTGCTCTTCAGGATTTTTGCATTTGACGAGAATCATTGAAATTTTATCTTTGGCGTTCAAGCCCTCCTGCATGACGGCAATCGGAATCTTGATCCGCGCTCCGGCTTCAGGCGAAAAAATGCCGACGATCTTAAATTTGCGATCCATCGTTTCAATCGTTCCGCCTACTCCGCTACCTTTTTTGGCTCCCTGATTTTCATCTACAATAGCAACATCGCCGCTGGCTGGCAGCGGCTCACCGCTGACAATTTTGATTTGGCTGACCGTCGAATATGAAACGAAATCAATGCCGTCAATCCCGCGAATTCCGAGTCCGGCATCGCCTTTCAGTTCAAGGTTTTGCGCTGTCCCCGTGACAGCGGCAATGCCTTCAATACCCTTGAGATCATTGACTAAATCGGCTGGCATCGTCGGCGCATTAGAAGTCGGAGAAAGTCCGTTTTTCCCCTGTTCGCTGAGCATGATTTCCGCCCCGATATTGGCATCGCGCTCGCCGCGATCCCGCATCATTCCACGCACCATTCCGACGGTGAGAACGACGAGAACAACACCGACCGCGACACCAATCACACTGGCAGCCGTGCGACCGGGATGATGTTTTAAATTTGAGATCACAAGATTATTCATAAAAGATTGTTAGTGCTGAGGAGAAAGTGCTGAGTGCTAAGTTATGAGTGCTGAGTTCTCAGGACTTCTCTCCTCAGCACTCAGCACTTTTCCTCAGCACTTTCCCTACTTCTTCGTGCCGTAGTTGATGGCCATGATTCCGCCCATAAATTGCAGGTAGCCGCAATCGGTGAACCCGGCTTTCGTCATCATGTCCCGCACGCCATCTTGTCCGGGATACCGTTTCAGCGTTTCGGGAATATAACGATACGTGTCAGCATCGCCATGCAGCACGATCCCTGTGAGAGAGCCGACTACGATTAAATATTGCAAATAACCCCAGCCGTAAAGTTTGTTCTGCGGATGTCCAAAATCCAATGAAAAGAATTTTCCACCGGGTTTCAAGACGCGGTAAATTTCATCAATTCCACCCTTGAGATCAGGCACGTTCCGCAGCGCATATCCGCCCGTCACATACTCAAACGAAGCATCGGGATACGGCATTTGCATAATGTCGGCGCGGGTAAAACTGACATTCTCTTTCTTTGTAGCTTGTCGTTTTTGCTCGGCGATGGCCAGCATTCCGTGCGTAATGTCCAGACCAATCGCACGCCCTGAAGTCAATTTCTCGCCTTCTGCAAAAGTGATGTCGCCGGTTCCGCACGCCAAATCAAGAACTTTTTCATGACCGTTTAAATTCATCATTTTAATCAGCGTTCGCTTCCATCCCTGATCCATCCCGTAGGACAAGAAAACGGTAATGAAATCATAGCGATGGTAAATTTTGTCAAAGATATAAGCGGTATACTCGCGCTTTTTTTCCTTGGTTGAAAGGGATTCGATCAAATCGGGTTTTTTCGGGGATGCCATAGTTTATTTTGGTTTGTTAATTTTCTAAATTTCAGCTCAATCATACTAAAGTCAATACAATTGGAGAATACTACAACGCCATTTGGAAAATTCTTGTCAGCCACGAAGTGACGATGATAGCTAGATGCAGGTAGCTCGAACTACCCCAGCAGATAAAATTTTAAGGGGAAGGCAAATCGTTTTAGCCGCAATCACCTGAAACTAAGGAAACAAAACACTATTCTAAGTAACTTGCCTACTGCATATGCTCAACTCATATTTTTGTCAGGCTTAGCATAAACACTTGCAAATGGCAAGACAACATCTTAAGGAGATTTAAATTTCAATACGGTTGTAATTAAATGCAATTGGTTACCTCAACAAATACACTGAGCAGGTATATACTCTGGACCAGTCGAAGAGGGAGCAACCAACTATGCCGAACTCTGAAATACATGAAGTTACTCAACTCCTTTTAGCTTGGAATGAAGGAAAATCGGGAGCGCTCGACCAGTTAATGCCGCTGGTGTATGACGAATTGCATCGGATGGCGCGCCGCTATATGCGACAGGAACGCGTCGGTCACACATTACAGGCCACAGCGCTTATCAATGAAGCCTACGTTCGCTTGATTGACGCGCAGGCAGTGCAATGGAAAAATCGGGCGCAATTTTTGGGTATTGCCGCGCAGTTGATGCGGCGTATTCTGGTGGATTTCGCCCGTGAACGCGGCTACCAGAAACGCGGTGGCGGCGCGCAACAGGTGTCACTGGAAGAAGCACTCATCGTTAGTCCCGGGCTGGGGGAAGACTTTGTGATATTAGATGAAGCATTAAGTGCCCTCTCAGCTTTGGATCAACGTAAAGGACGAGTCGTCGAGATGCGCTTTTTTGCCGGACTCACAGAAAAGGAAATTGCCGAAGTGTTAAGCATTTCGGAAGAAACCGTACGCCGTGACTGGCGGTTCGCCAAAACCTGGCTCCGTCGCTACCTAACCGAAGGGCCACCCCGTGAGCGATAATCACTTACACCGCATCGAAGCGTTATTTCATCAAGCCCTCAGCCACGCCCCTGCTGCACGTGCGGCCTTTATTAAGGAAGCTTGCGCGGAGGATGAGGCGTTGCGCCGCGAGGTCGAAGCCCTCTTGCAATACGAGAACCTCACCGATAGCTTTTTGGAAAATCAAGCCCTGGTCGCCGCAGCCAAACATCTCGACAGTGACGTCTTGCAGGAGAGGCAAAGCCTGCTAACCGGACAACAAATCGGTATCTACAAAATCTTGTCCCCGCTCGGCAAAGGCGGGATGGGAGAAGTGCATTTGGCGCTGGACACGCGATTACAACGCAAAGTAGCCATCAAATTACTGCCCGCTCGCTTTACCACAGACGCGGAGCGCGTACGTCGCTTTGCTCAGGAAGCGCGTGCTGCCTCAGCGCTGAACCATCCGAACATCCTCACGATCCATGAGATCGGCGAAATGGAAGACACGCGCTACATCGTGACAGAGTATGTCGCGGGCGAAACCTTGCGTCAGCGCATGACGAGCGCACCCCACAAACAACTTCCGTTGACAGAAGCGCTGAGGATTACCACGCAGATGACCGAAGCGCTGGCGGCGGCGCATGAAGCGGGCATTATTCACCGCGACATCAAGCCCGAAAATGTGATGGTGCGCAAAGATGGCTACGTGAAGATTTTGGATTTCGGACTCGCCAAATTGATAGAACAGACTGCGCCTGTGATAGACCCGCAAGCACCAACATACGCCAGCCTCACCGAAGCGGGCATTGTGATGGGCACGCCGCGTTATATGTCTCCCGAACAGGCGCGCGGCGAGAGGGTGGATGCACGAACCGACATTTTCAGTTTGGGCGTCATGCTGTACGAAATGATTGCCGGACACGCGCCCTTTGTGGGAGCGACGACCAGCGAAACGATTGCGGCAACCTTGCGCGATGACCCGCCGTTATTGACCGCCAGTGCGCCCGCCACGCCGCCCGCCTTGGAACGCATCATTGGGCGAGCGTTGCGCAAAGACCGCGCGGAGCGTTACCAAACGGCGCAAGAGTTGTTGGATGATTTGCAGCAGGTGAAAAAGCAACTTGAACAAACACCCGCGCAAAACGTTGATGCCGAGAAACAACTCTCCAACACGGACACGCACAACGCAACGTCGGTACTGCCTCTCGCCACGACTGAGCTTGACGCAGGCAAGCGGCACAGATCGCTTGCCGTAGTGGTGTTGCTGGCTCTGCTCGTGAGCGCGATCAGCCTTGGCGCGTATTTTTTGTGGGATAGAAAATCATCGTTGCGCAGCAAAAAGTCGCTGGCGGTGTTGCCGTTCGTCAATGCCAGTCAGGACGCGAACGCGGAATATCTGTCGGACGGCATCACCGAAAGCATCATCAACAATCTGTCGCAGCTTGCAGGGTTGAAAGTGATGTCGCGGAATTCTGCGTTTCGGTTTAAGAGCAATCAGAGCAATACGCGCAATATCGCAGCACAACTGGGCGTGGAGGCTTTGGTCACGGGTGACATCAAACAACTGGGCGACAAACTCATCATCAATGTGCGCTTGATTGATGCGGGCGACGATTCGCAACTCTGGGGGAATCAATATGTCAAAACTTCTGCCGACATCCTCGCCACGCAAAACGAAATCGCGCAAGCCGTCGCCCAAAACCTGCGCGTGCAATTATCCAATTCCGAACAACAGCAACTCAGTAAGAAATACACAGAAAACGCCGAGGCTTATCAGCTTTATCTCCGGGGACGTTTTCACATTTACAAATTAACGCCGCCCGAAGTTCAAACGGGGATTTCCTACTTCCAACAGGCAATTGCCATTGATCCAAACTATGCGCTTGCCTTTGCCGGAATCGCGGATGCCTATCGTTCGCTGGTGCTCGGCAGCGAGATGCCGCCGACCGAGTTTCTGGCAAAATCGAAAGCGGCAGCAAACAAGGCAATCGAGCTTGACGATGCTCTTTCGGAAGGTCATGCCGCTCTCGGTAGCACGATATTTTGGGGCGACTGGGATTGGGCTGCTGCCGAAAATCAAGACAAACGAGCCTTGGAACTTAACCCGAATAGCTCGGATGCGCACATGTTTTATGCGCATTTACTTTCCAATACAGGGCGGCATGCGGAAGCGCTCGCTGAGGTAAAACTTGCCCGCGACCTCGACCCGCTGTTTCCGTTTGGCAACGCGCTTGAAGGGCAGTTTCTGATGCACGCCGGACGAACCGATGAAGCCTTAGCCTACCTGCAAAAGACCTTTGAGCTGGCACCGAATTTCTGGATGCCTCATGTAATTGCTGCGAGTGCTTATATCGAAAAAGGAATGTATGCAGAAGCTATTGCTGAAGCGCATAAGGCGCGAGAACTTTCAGCCGCGCAAACTATTTCAGTTGCCTTCGGCGGTTACGCTTTGGCGAAATTGGGAAGGCGCGAAGAGGCGCGTGCCATGCTAAACGAATTGCTGCAACGATCAACCGCGCGGTTCGTCCCGCCGTACCACCTCGCGCTGATTTATAACGGGTTGGGCGAAAAGGACGAAGCCTTTGCCTGGCTGGAACGTGGGGTTCAGCAGCGCGA
>JAYVZE010000192.1:0-28276 GCA_043783625.1 Blastocatellia bacterium
TGAGCAACCTATGTTAAATTTTAATCATCGGCAAGGCTGCAATGACAACAGGAGCAAGCGAGTGTGGAAAGAATATTGATTATTGATGACGACGCGGAATTATGCGATTTAGCGGCAGAATATTTAGCTCCTGATGGTTTCGCCGTCGAAGCAGTCACGCAACCGGAGCAAGGCTTGCAACGTGCGCTTTCAGGCGAACATGCGTTAGCGATTTTAGACGTAATGATGCCGGGGCTAAGCGGATTTGATGTATTGCGACAACTGCGCACAACTTCGCGTTTGCCAGTTTTGATGCTCACGGCGCGAGGTAGCGATATTGATCGCATTGTCGGCTTGGAATTAGGTGCGGACGATTATTTGCCGAAGCCTTTCAACCCGCGCGAACTCGTCGCCCGCATTCGCGCAATTTTGCGCCGCACGTTGCCTGTCAATACTGAAAACCTCACGAACCGCATTGTTGTTGGCGATGTCGAACTGGATCACAACACTCGAATTATCAAACGCGGCGGCGAAAAAATTGATGTAACTTCAGCGGAATTTGATTTATTGGTGGTTTTATTAAGTTCCGCTGGCAATGTAATTTCCCGCGAAGAATTAAGCCGACAGGTTTTGGGGCGCGAATTTAATCCGCTGGATCGCAGTATTGACACCCACATCAGCAACCTCCGCAAAAAACTAGACGTAGAAATTAATCACGTCGAGCGCATCAAATCGGTGCGCGGTGTCGGTTACATTTACGCCAAATCCGCTGCCTGATTTCCGCTAAAAAATGCGAAGCCTTTTTCTAAAAATTTTGTTTTGGTTTTGGGGCGCACTTGTACTTATCGTGCTGGGGCTGGCATTGATTAGCGGCTTATTTCGTACTCCGTCACCAGCGTGGCGTCCCGGTGAGATTCACTTAGTCTTCGGTATGGAAGCAGCGGATATTTACGAACGTGCAGGAAAATCCGCCTTAGAACAGTATTTGAATAAACATGCGCAAATTGCTAAACGCGCGTCATTTTTCTTTGACCTGCAAGGCAATGATTTAACGGGTCACACTGTACCGGATGATATTAGAGCCTTTATTGTTCGTAATAATTACCAAACCGCGCAAATGCGGCGCGGCAATATAGAATTTTTTGCCGTGCCAATTACTTCGGCGACAGGACAAAAATATTTTTTCGCTACTGAACGTCCGCTGCCACCAGAAGGACTCATCATCTCTTCACCGCTTGGTTTCGCGCTCCAAATTTTGATTATTATTTTGTTGGCAGGCGTTGGTTGTTATGTGCTGGCGCGTTATTTGACTGCACCAATTGTGAAGTTGCGCGAAGCCACACGCAAATTTGCGAGCGGTGATTTATCCGCCCGCGTTGGTAATGCAAAGGATGCGCACGGCGATGAAATTGTGCAGCTTAGTCACGATTTCGATCAAATGGCGGAGCGCATTGAATCACTCATCAACGGGCAACATAGATTGCTCGGCGATATTTCACACGAATTACGTTCGCCGCTGGCGCGTTTGAATTTAGCGCTGGGTGTGGCGCGTCGTCGTGCGGGTGATGTAGCCGCTACCGCACACGACCGCATCGAACGCGAAGCCGAGCGATTGAACGAACTCATCGAACAATTATTACGCCTGACGGAACTCGAAAGCGGTGAAAGCCGTGTTAAATCCGAACCGATAAATTTAGCGGAATTAATTGCAGAAATTGCGGCGGATGCTAATTTTGAAGCGAAGAGTAAAAACCGCTCCGTCGCAATCGTGCATTCGCAAGAGTGCGTAATGACAGGCGATGAGCGATTACTCAGCAGTGCAATTGAAAATGTGGTGCGCAATGCCATTCGTTACACAGCAGAAGCAACGGCGGTAGAAATTTCCTTATCCCGACCAAATGATGAATCGCAATTCCCAATTTTGCTGACGGTGCGCGATCACGGACCGGGGGTTCCCGATGAAGCATTGGCTCAGCTTTTCCAACCGTTTTACCGGGTAGACAATTCGCGCGACCGTTATTCCGGTGGCGTAGGGCTGGGGCTGTCCATTACCGACCGCGCCATTCGCTTGCACCACGGCACAGTGAAAGCGAGTAATGCGACAGCAGGCGGTTTGCTAATCCAATTTCAATTACCGGTGTGCCAGCATCCTGCTGGCAGCATTTCTTTATGAACCTGTGCCAGCAAGATGCTGGCACATCGGCAAAGCTCTTCTTTTTGATTCTTTTTTCATTAATAAAATTCAAATTGACTTCTCATTTTTTTTTGCTAATATCCTGCTGCCTCAAATGTTGACCCGATCAACGTTCAACCCGGTAATTTAGTTTTTCGTATGAATTCGTAGAAGAAATGCATCTAGTAATTTCTCAGCCGGAGTACAGCCAGAAACCTCCACTTGAAAAATTTTAGTTAGAAGCTGTTTATAAAGGTATTAATGAACTTCGCTCCAGAGAGCGGGGTGTTTATAGTCAGAGTTAGCAATACTTGCTTAACGACTAGCTATCAACATTCCACTCCTCACGGAGTTTACTTTTCAATCAGTTTTTTAGAAAAAATTGTAATCGTGTTGCACCTTCCCTTTATCTCAATCGAAAGGTGCAGGGCGATAGCTATGAGTACAGTGTCCGCTACTCGTACCAGATAGAGTTGCTGCTAAGTAGCCAGGCTGAAATAAGCTCTGCCATTTTCCGTGTCAAAGTCTTGATTCTACAGCACTTTAGATATTGAAATGGTGTCGGCTAATTCAGCCCGACTGCTTACCAGCATTCAGGTTATTAAAGATGAAACACATTCTGAATCCTTCCGTCACTTTCTTTGCCAGGAATCTGCTTACGCCGCGCCGCGAATCTCTCGCCGCGACTGTGAGCCGCGTCCTCATTCTGCTCATGCTCGCGCAGCCCATGCTCGTACATGCCGCTCCTTTCGTGCGTGGTGGTGAAGCAACTGCGCAGCGAGGCGTCGCTAAGCTCCGCTCATGGCTGCCAAAGACTATCGAAACAAAAGCAGCGGAAGTTGCCAAGCCAATGGCAGAAAAAGCGATTAGCATTGATGAATGGATGACGCAAAGTACAGGCGAACCCAAGATTGCCGCGAACCGCACCACTAATAGTAATGCTAATTCCGAAGCACCGCTGCCTGCACCTGACCTGAAAAACTTTACTACTCCCTTTAAGATTTTTCCGGCGATGACGATGTTTCAAGCGGGCACTTCGCTGGAAATGGGAGCCACCGGCCCGGCTGGAAACGGACCCTCAACTACCGCGCAGGCAGTCACTCTTTTTGAAAATGCGTCTATCGCATACACCCCAACGACGACTGTCACTTATACGCTTTCCAATCAGCAATTCGGGGCGGGAACTGTTCAGGGCTTAGCAGCTAATTCTGCCATTAATTTTGGCGGCAGTGGGAATGCTGCGGCTGACTCACCGATAGGAGGATTTGCGCTTTACTCACTGATGAATGGCATCAGCGCTTCAACCAATGCCATGTATACCGCTTGTAATTCCTGCACCGCTGGCACTACGATTGATGTCGCAACGAACAGAGCCATTAGCCTTAATTTAATTACAGATGCATTAATTAACGCCGCCAACACTAACCTTCAGGCACTCAATGCCAGAGTTTATTATGGCGACATCACGATCTCATTTAATCGCCCTGTCTCCAATCCGGTTTTACAACTCACTGGCATGGGGGGAACTTCTGGAATCAGTTTTAACGGCAGTGGCATCACAAAAAACTATGATCTGGGGTTCTCTACAGAATTTGATTTGGTTGGTTCCAATGTGACGTTAAGTAAACTCAATGGCAATTCTGTCTTAAATGTTACCTCTACTTCCATTACCAATTCTGCTACCAGATTGGGAGCTAACTCGGCAGGAGCAGCACAAAATGGCATCACTCGAACTGCAGCCAGCGGCAGCGTTCTGGCCACGGGTACGAATATCACTTCCATTACCCTGAAAATGTATGTCAGAGGCGATGGCGGGATTGTCGTCAATAGTGCCGGAACCGTGCAAACTCCTGATGCCGGCTGGGAACCGAAATGGGCAATAGCCGCAGGTTATCTACCACCTGGCGCGAGTTCTGCTTTTGTTGGAAGTATCGGTGGAGACACCATACTCGTTGGAGCCTCAATCCAGAAGCCAGTGACGGTGAGCGGGACAGTTTTCAACGATACCAACGGCTTATCCGATAGTATCATCAACGGCACGGGCACAAATGCCGGAGGCGTCAACGCCATCCTTGTGGATTCTGCTGGCAACGTCGTCGCCAGTACCGCCGTCGCTGCTGATGGAACCTATTCCTTCACCGGCATCGGCGAAGGCAGCTACACCCTGCGTCTCAGCACCACTGCCGGAACACAAGGCGCTGCCGCTCCCGCGATCTCCCTTCCTGCCACCTGGTTCTCGCGCGGCGAAGGCACTGCCGCCGCTGGTGACGGAACCGTAGACGGCAACACTGCCATTACCGTCGCTTCCGGGGTGAACTTAACCGGCGTCAACTTCGGCATTGCGCAACCCGGTCTCAGTCTCACCAAAGCCAATCCTGCCAGCTTCACGACTGGTATTGCTGGCAACTACACCTTGACCGTCAGCAATGCTGCCAATCGTCCGACGTCTGGAACTTCGATAGTCGTCAATGACAAACTGCCTCCGAATTTCGCGTACAACAGCGCGGCGGCGGGAACTGGAGCGACCGGAGCCAGTTGTACTTCTTCAGGAACCGTTGCCGCTGGTCTGGATTTAGTTTGCACGATCACGACGGCGGCAGGCATTGCGGGGGGAGGCTCGGCGGCGTTCACGCTCAACGTCACGCCACAGACGGCGGCGGGAGCCGTGGCAGGAATTAACAAAGCTGCGGTTGACCCGGCGGGTGGCACACCTGTTGCTCCCAGCACTTGTACTGCTACCGGCACTCCGGCGGGTTGCGCTCTCGCTCCGTCCATCACTCCGACAATCCCACCTGATCTGACGCTTGCGAAATCACACACAGGCAATTTCACAATTGGTTCAACTGGCACTTATTCATTCTCAGTCAATAATATTGGAACAGGTGCAAGTTCCGGAACAATTACGGTTTCGGATACTTTACCAACAGGCTTAACCGTTAATGGCGGAGCAGTTGGCGCAGTCACTCCGGGCGGGACTAATGCTGCCGACTGGACTTGTAATTCAAACGCCACAAGTCCACAAACGATCACCTGCACCAGTTCAACAGCGATTGCGGCATCTGGTTCAAGTACCTTTAATTTTACAGTTAATGTTGGCGCATCAACACCAGTTGGAACAAATAGTATTACCAACTCAGCCACAGTTTCAGGTGGTGGAGAAACCAATGTCGCCAATGATTCGTCAAGTGACCCAACCACGGTTGTTTTGCCGACTTTTTCTTGTGGCACCATGTTCACTTCCCGCACTGGTGTGGCGGCGATTTACACCATCAATACTTCCACTGCTGCCGTAACTCAAGTTGGAGTCCTGACAGCCTACACTAATGGGATAGCTCTCGAACCTGGCACAGGCAATATCTATTACTACAACGCCGTTGGTGCCGCACAGTTATATGTTTGGAATGCCACCACCGGCACGAATACAGCCATCGGTAGCCCGATTGGTGGAGTGACTAGTGCAATGGTGCGAATGGCATTTAGTCCAACCGGTCGTTTGTTTGGGGCTGACGGTGGGACCCCTGCCACATTTTTTGAAATCAATCCCGCGACGGGAGCAATCATTAGTAGTGGCATCGTCACCTATGATGTTCCTCCAGTAGGAATAGGCTCCGGAGATATGGCCTTTGATGCCAACGGAGTTCTCTTTTTTACAACTGCAACCGGACTCTATACGCTTAATCTGACAACCAGATTTGGCACTCAGATTGCGGTCATACCATTTACGGTTAACGGGTTAGCCTTTGACGGAGCAGGAACTTTATACGGAGAAAATTCAGCCAACCAGAATCTCTATAAAATCAATGTCAATACGGGAGTCACCACTTTAATTGGTGGAACAGGTATTGCCGCATCCGATTTAGCCACTTGCTCATTCCCCACCCCAATTTTAGCTTCCAGCAAAACAGTTGCCAAAGTTGCGGGAAGTGGTGGCGCAACAATTTCACCAGGCGATACTTTGGAATATACGATTACGACCACTAATAGCGGAAATGTGCCATCAACTCTGACCACTTTGACGGATGCGATTCCCACGGGTTCAACCTATGTGGCAAGTTCAGCCAAACTCAATGGCGGAGCAGTTGCCGATGTCAGCGGAGCAATGCCGTATGTCACCGCCGCAGAAATTCACGGTGTCGGAATGAATGCGGGAGTCATTGGTTCAGACGCGGGAGTGAACAATGTCGCTACGGTAGTTTTCCGAGTGACAGTTAATTCAGTTTCACCACCAACCACGGTTTCAAATCAAGGCACAATCAATTTCAACAGTGGAACACCTCTTTTAACGGATGATCCAGGTGTGGGAGGAACAATTGATCCCACGACCGTGACCGTCACCGAGCCAGTCGTCGCAGGCTATAAATCCGTCAAACTAACGACCGATGCCGATAGCAGCGGCACGATAACAGCAGGCGATACGCTGACTTACACCGTGCAGTACGCCAACACCGGAACCATTGATGTCCCCTCCTTCCAAATTGCCGATCAATTGCCAACGGGCTTAACCATTTCTGCCGCTGGCGCACAAACAGTTACTGTCTCCGGCACAGGCACGGCTGCCACGAAAGACGCGACCTACACTGGAGCCGCACTTGCTACCAGTATAGTTCTCGCTTCCGGCGCAACTCTCACCAGGCAAGGAACGATCACGGTCTCCATTCCAGTCACCGTCAATGCCGGATTTACGGGAAGTTTAAGCAATCAGGCTTCCGCTTCGGGAACGGGCATCACGACGGCTGTTTCCACTGACAACGCCGGAGCGACGGCGGATTTACCTGCGACTGTCACTGCCGCGCCTTACAATTTAACTGTTCCGGGCAGTTCTGTGACACAGACGATTACGGCGGCAGTTGATCCCACCACTGTTACAGTCGTCGCACCCACTCTCAGTCTGGGAGGCAAGGTATTTGAAGACATTAACTACGGCGGTGGCGTGGGTCGTGATTTCGTTTCTGCTCCCGGGGCTGCGCGGCCTGGTGTTCGTGTGGAGCTTTATAATTCTGCTGGAGCTTTCGTCGGCTTTACTTTCACCAACGCTACAGGTGATTACACCTTCAGTGGACTAGCCTCTGGAAATTACACTGTCCGCGTCGTGGATGCCTATGTCACTTCTTCCCGCACTGGAGGCTGTACGCCTTCCGCTGATGGCATCGCGCTCCCTGCCTGTACGCAATTCGCCGTGCAAACTTTCCGTACCAACGGCTTAACCGGTAACACCGGAACCGCCGACACCGTTCGTGTCGGGGGAGAAACACCGAGCCTCGTGGATGCTGGCGCGAACACGACCAATGCGACTTTAGCTTCGTTGTCAACAGCAACAAATACACCGCAATCCATCACCCCTGTGACAGTTGGTTCAAGCAATATTACGGGGATAGATTTCGGATTTAACTTCGACACGATTGTCAACACGAACAATAGCGGACAAGGCAGCTTACGACAGTTTATTCTAAATAGTAACGCTTTAACTAACAACGCCTCTTTAGCACAGGTGGGACAAACATCAGGAACTGAAACTTCGATTTTTATGATTCCTGATGGAGCCGCACATCCGGGCTTGCGAAGTGGACTAACCAATCAGCTCAACGGCAGCGGAGTTGCTGTTATTAACATCGCGACTACCTTGCAAATTACTGACTCCGATACCGTCATTGATGGTAAAACACAAACCGCAAATGTTGGTAACACGAATGCGGGAACTTTCGGAGTTGGCGGAATTGTCGGGGTAGGTTCTGTGCCACTTTCGACAGTAAATCGCCCTGAAGTGGAAATTACTGATGGCGGGGCAAGTGTCAGAATAGGGATAGATATTCGCGGTAATAACACGACCATTCGCGGAATTTCTATCTGGGGTTTTGGTCAGGTAGCCGGCAACGCGACAGATGAGCAAATCCTGGTTGGTGCTGCCGCGAGCGTTTCAAATACATTGTTTGAGGAAAATATTATAGGCACGCCAGCCAATAGTTTTAGCCTTGCCGGAGCCGTCGGCAGAGCGACAGCCACAAACTATGGGCAGGGAATTTCTATCAGAAGCAGTTCTGGAGCGATTGTTCGCAATAACCTGATCGGCTATTTGACCGGTACCGGAGTTTTGGTGCAAGGAGTGAATACCAGCCTCACCGTTCAAAACAACGAAGTGCGCGACAATGGCGGATACACTACCCGCGATGGTGTCGCAATTGAAAGCGGCACGATCAATTCGTTCGTCAAAGAAAACCTGATAACTGGCAGTGCCGCCAATGGTGTCAGTATATTTAACAACGGTGCAAACAGCTTGAATCTGGTGGAAAATAATACCATCACGACTTCGGGAAGTTTTCCGTCTCCGACCGAAACCGCTGGCATCGCCATCTTCACAGGTACCGGCGGAAATGACACGATTAGACGCAACATTATCAACGGCAATATTGGCGCAGGCGTTTGGGTTGCTACGACGATGACGGGTGTCAAAATTACGCAAAATTCCACCTATGCTAATGGCGGACTGGCAATTGATTTAAAAGGCGGAACGGATCCCGGCGCAGCCAATCAAGCTATTATCACTGGAACCGTCAATGGTAACGATGGGGCAACTTCCGCTTCCGGTTACGGTAACGCTGGAATTGATTACCCAATTCTGACAACGGCTTCGCTTTCCGGTTCGACACTAACGATCAAAGGTTTTGTCGGAAACAACGGAGCCACAGGGAACCCTCTTTTTGCGAACGTAGCTATTGAAATTTTCAAGGCAGATAACACTCCGGCGAATAATGATGGCGAAGTCATGCTCACCGACGCGCAAAGCAAACCTCACGGCGAAGGTCGAACGTATTTGGGAACCATCACTGCTGACGCCAATGGTTTATTTGATACGACATTGACAGTGAGCGGCTTATTAGCTGGAGACGCAATTACGGCGACCACTACCGATACAGCTTTTAGCACCTCTGAATTCAGCTCGAACTTTATCTTGAATTATAATTCTGTCGTTGCTTATAAGTCTGTCAAGCTCACCACGGACGCCGATGGCAGCGGTTCTATCACGCCTGGTGACACGCTGACCTACACCATTAATTATGCCAACACTGGCATCGTCAATATTTCCAATTTCCAAATCAACGATGCTCTCCCCGCTGGCTTAACGGCTGCCGCTGGCGCACAAACTGTCACCGTCGCGGGTACTGGAACTGCTGCTACAAAAAATTCCTCCTATACCGGGGCCGCCACCGGAGCGGTCAGCGATCTGCTCGCCGCCTCTGCCACTCTTAAAGTCGGAGGGGGCATCACTGTTACGATCCCAGTCACTGTTGGTGCTTCGGTTACTGGGACTTTATCCAACCAGGCGAAAGGTACTGGTACCGAACTGCTTGCTGCGGGTGTCCTTACCGACAATGCCAGTACGACGGCGGATTTGCCTTCCACAGTCACGGCAGCACCTTATAATTTGACCGTCCCCGCAGGTTCCGTCGCTCAGACCATCGCCGCGACCGTTGATCCCACCACGGTCACCATTGCTGCTACTCCAACCGTGCTGGCATTCAAATCTGTCAAGCTCGCAACCGATGTCAACAGCAATACCAAAGCTGATCCCGGTGACACGTTAATCTGGTCGGTCTGGTACAAAAATACTGGAACGATTGACGTGACAACTTTCCAGATCAGCGATGCCCTGCCTGCTGGAGTAAGCATTACTGGAGCTGGTAATCAAACGATCACGATTACCGGAGCGACAACTGCAACGAAGAGTGCCACCTATACCGGAGCCGCTGCCGGAGCTGTTTCAGACCTCCTTTCTGCGACAACTACATTCAAAGCCGGAGACCTGATTCAGATTGATATTCCCGTCACAGTCAACGCTGGATTCGCGGGAGCCTTGCTCAATCAAGCGAAAGGCACAGGCGGCAATTTACTCCCGACGGGTGTCTTCACCGATAACGCAGATAACGTCACACCGGGTCTGCCTTCAGGCGTAACTATACCGACGGGGAGCGCGGTACAGACGTTGACACTCACACTTGATCCAACCAGCCTGACCGTCACCGGAGTCCCGGTCATGACTCTCGTCAAATCAGTTACGCCAACTGGCGATCAGCAACCAGGAACGGATTTAACTTACAAGATCGTCTTCACCAATACCGGGAATGCAGCCGCGCAGAACATTGTCATTTTTGATCCGATCCCGAATGATACTGATTTTAAATTAGGGTCGGCAACAATGACGCTGGGAACAACAGGATTAACCATGATTGCCGAATTTTCCAATGATTTCGTCGCCGCTACACCTGCGGCAGCGACCTGGACGTATGCTCCGGTCAGTGCAGGCGGTAGCGCAGATACAGGTTATGACCGCAACGTCAAAGCCGTTCGCTGGCGGGTGAGCGCAGGTACGCTGAGCCAGACTTCGCCCAACCACACCGGCGAGGTCGGCTTCACGGTGAAGATTCGATAAAAGTTTGTCCGAAGAATTGATCGGACATTTTCAAGCAGGAGAAATGATGATGGGCGCAGCATTGTACTGCGCCCTTTTTTAGAAGTAATAGACCGCAGATCATTCGGATTTAGCGGGTATACGCGGATCAGACCCGCGAAAATCCGCACGATCCGCGTCATCAGCGGTCTATTCTGTTAACAAAATTCGCAGATCACGAACATTATTTCCAGTTGCGCCAATCAGGATTGCATCTCCCATCTGATGGAAAAAATTGAAGGAATCGCTGCGCTGCAAATAATCTTCAGGGATCAATTCAAGCGCAGCAGCTCGCGGCAAAGTCGTCGCATCGGCTACCGCACCAGCCGCCGGACTATGCCCGTCAATGCCGTCTGTGCCTGCGCTCAGAACTGCGATAGATTCGTGAGGTTTGATTTTCAGCGCGGCGCGTAAGACGAATTCCTGATTGCGTCCGCCTTGCCCGCTACCACGTACCGGACAAATCACTTCCCCGCCCGACAACAGGCAAACAATTTTATCAGGATGCTTTTCACGTAATGTGTTTAGCCTGTTGAGGTGAAGGATGGCCATTTCTTCGACTTCGCCTTCAACTAAGTCTTCTGCAATTTCGACGATGCAATCGTAGTCGTCTTCCGCAATTTTTTTCGCAATTTTCAGAGCTTCACGATTGTCGAGTAAGAGATGATGACAAGCGTACAGAGTATCGCCTTGAGGCGATTTTTGCAGCAATCGCCTGAAGGCGATACTCTGTACGATGTCCGAAATATGCGCGGGGAATTTCTTCAGCAAATCAAATTTTTCAATGATGCGGTCAAAGTCTTCCAGCGTGAAATTCCCCGGCAATGTCAGCCCTGAAGAAATCGTCGCCAGATCATCATGATTCACGTCGGAAATATACAAAGAAATTTGGGTCGCACGATTTGCGGCGGCGGCTAAGCGTCCGCCCTTAACGGCTGAAAGAGTTTTACGGACGACATTCATTTCACCGATGACGGCTCCGCAACCAACGAGGATGCGATTGATCGTCTGCAAATCTGCGAGCGAAATTTCCTCCGCCATCGGCTTTTCAAAAACAGCGGAACCGCCACCGGAAATCAAAAAAAGCACCAGCGTTTTTTCATCATTCGCTTCGCGCAGCAATTTCAAAGCGACTTCGGCAGCCTCAAGACTGCTTTGATTCGGGATTGGATGACCGCCGATGAAGACTTGAAAATCATTCAGCGGTTCATCAATCAAAGCACTGGTGGCAACCATTCCATCAGTGATTTTTTCGCCTAAAATTTGTGCCGCCGCACGCGCCATCGGCTCCGCCGCTTTGCCAATCGCCAACACGATTACACGCGAAAATTCATTCAGATCATATTTACGGTTGACGACCGACAATTTATTTTTATTGCAGTGCAAAGCCTTGCGAACAACGGCTCCGACTTCGATAGCGGCGAGCGTTTGCAGGAAAATATTATTAGCGATGGAGCGAAGATCGGCTGTCATTGAGGGTTATTCGCAAGTAGCAACTCTGATAAATTTATTTTTGGTATGCTTGTCGGGATCACGCAAAACTTCATCCACTTTTTTCATTGTAGCGTCGTTGACGTAGCACTGCCCGCAACTATCGCATAACATCGAAGGTACTTTTTCAATCACAATCAGGTCATCACCACTGCCATAAACTTGGGGCAAAATCACTTCCCGCGCAGCAACTTCTTTGCAGTAGGCACACTCAAATTGCGGAACATTTCTAACTCCGCGCTTGCGAATAATTTTTGTAACAGTGTCAACACTCATAATTTTAATACACACAATAAACTGTAATGATTACAGTATCGCCGATCTGCCGTAATTTGGCCACAACTTCGATTTCACGTCCATCTTCTACACTTCCAGCAATGACATATTTGTATTCATTATAATTTCGATCCCACTGCCTTTCCACTATTTCACCGGACAGAATGCAATGACGGACATCATCTCGATTCAGTAAATCCTGATCCAGAGCTGCTAACGAATAAAATGGAAAAATCAATTTTCCATCAACTACACATTCTCTCATTAACCTCAGCACACCATCGAACATTAAATCACCATTAATTTTATTACGCCTTCACACCGCCATTCACGCTCCAACCGCCATCAATAAAAATCGTTTGTCCGGTGATGTACGCTCCGGCATCGGAAGCCAGTAACAACGTCGCTCCTGCCAAATCTGCTGGAAGTCCGGGACGCTTCATCGGCAATACCGAAACCGCACTTTCATATCGCTCAGGGTCAGAAAAAACGGCGTCCGTCATCGTCGTCCAAAAGCGTCCGGGCGCAATAGCATTAGCGGTAATATTATCTTTGGCATATTCCACGGCGAGGGCGCGCGTTAATCCCCGCAAGCCATTTTTGCTGACGGCGTACAAAGCAATATTTGGAATAATTAAATCAAACGAAATGGAGCCGACATTGATAATTTTTCCGCCACCTTGCGTCCGCATCACACGTGCTGCCGCTTGCGACAGAAAAAATGCGCTCTTGAGATTTATGTTGATGAGTTTATCCCAATCCTCCGGCGTGAATTCATCGAAAGGTTGACGAATATTGATTCCGGCAGCATTCACTAAAATATCGAGCCGTCCGAATTTTGCTATCACCTGTTCGACGATGCCTGGAATCTGCGTCACATCGCCGATGTCCGTTTGAATCGTCAATGCCTGTCGTCCGGTAGCACGAATCAAGGCGGCGGCTGTTTCAAGATCGGATTGCGTCCGCGAAGCAATAGCAATATCTGCGCCTGCATGCGCCAACGCGAGCGCCATTCCCAAGCCGAGTCCACGACTCCCGCCAGTCACGAGAGCGACGCGATTATCAAGCCGAAAACTCGGCATCTGAAATTCTTCATCAAGAGGTCGTTTCATAAAAGTCTGTAGAGTCCTTAAAGTCTTTCGAGTCTTCGTTGCAAAGAGACTCAATGGACTCTAAAAACTCTATAGGCCAAATGCCTTTCTCAGTATTGCGAGGCTTTTCGGCACCGCAATTTTCGGGTCTTCCTTGCCTTCAAATTCCAGCGAAACGTAGCCGCGATAATTGTGCTTTTTGAAAATCGAAGCGATACGCGTGTAATCTAAATCCAGTGTATACCACGTGCCACCGCCGTAATAAAATTTGGTTTGAATTAAGACAGTTTTCGGGGCGATTTTGTCGAGTTTCTCGTACGGGTCTTCGAGAAAATTTCCGGTATCCGCTGTGATCTGCAACCACGGAGAATTGATTTCATTGACAATCCGATTCAATCCTTCGGGCGTCCGACCCAGCCCCCAATGATTTTCCAGTCCCAGTACAACGCCACATTCTTCGGCTTTTTTCAGGCATTTCGTCAGACTCTCAATTGCCCATTTGAAACCCTCTTCATCGGTGTGTCCGGCAATCGGCGGTTCCATTCCGCGATGGTTCATGAGGTCGGTAAAATCCTTGCTCGTTCCCCACGTTCCGGTGTTCACGCGCATCGTCGGGATGCCCATTTTATAGGCGAGTTCAATTTGATGATTCGTGTCGTTGACGTTCTTTTCACGAAACGCCGGATCAGGTCGCAAAAATCCCTGATGCGTCGAGAAGCCCATTAAATCAAGCCCGTTTGCGAAGGCTCGCTTTTTGAGGAGCTGTAAATATGCGTCATCTTCACGCTCCATTTGACGATGCAAAATCTCGACACCGTCGAAGCCCATTTCCGCCGCCAGATCAATGCAATTCTCAATGCTGCGCATTTCCTGGCGCGTGAATTGCCAGAATGAATAGGTCGAAACGCCGATGCGGTTCGGGCGCGATTTTGAGGCTGGTAGTTGTGGTGTTGAGCCGTTCGCAGTGGAAGCCGCCAGCACTGCTGCGGATGAAGTCGTGAGAAATTCGCGTCTCGTTGTATTCATAATTCTTCTCCTCTTTTGTTGAGCTAATATCTGCTTACTATCATCAGATATTCATCACGAATATGCAAAGTAACTTCTGCCTTTTTGACAATTGTCATTAATTACTTGACATTTGCAGAAACCGGAAGAGATCATGTTTTTTTAGTGTACTGGTAGCGAGAGGCCATCAAGATGGAAGTAGCAAACATTGTCGAATTACTAGGTGGAACAAGAGTTATTGGAGGTAAAGTCTCCAATACTTCAGATTTTATCCCGCTTATCCGATTAGGATTTTCGTTTCGCAGCATCGAAAAACTAACGCATCGGCTCGGATTAAAACTAGAGCAAGTCGCACAGTATGTGAATATCAATCCGCGGACGATTCATCGGCGGCGGAGTTCTTCAGCTCGGCTCACGGCTTCTGAATCAGAAAAAATTTATCGGCTGGCGCGAGTCCTGGCATTGGCGGAAGAAGTTTTTGAAGACCGTCAGAATGCGCAAAGCTGGTTACTCGGAAATATTCCCGCGTTGGGTGGTGTGATACCACTAAGCCTGCTGGATACCGATGAAGGCGCACGGCAGGTCGAGCAAACGCTGCTCCGGCTGGCGTGGGGAGTCTACAGTTAATGCGCGTCTGGCGAATTTCCAAGCAGCAATACGCCCAGCAATCGTTAAGTGGCGAAGGGGCAAAATTGTTAGGTGGACGATGGAATTTTCCTGGTTGGGCGGTGGTCTACACTTCATCAAGTCTGGCACTGGCGGCACTCGAAACTTTTGTTCACTTGCCAAGTCCGTTAATCTTACCCAAAAATCTGGTCGCGGTTGAAATCGAAATTCCTGAGCAACTCTCACGCGAAAATATTAACCTGAAAAAACTTCCGAAAGATTGGCAAAACTCATCCGCGCCTGAATCATTAAAAGTCCTTGGAACAGCGTGGCTCAAAAAAAATCTTTGTGCCATCTTAGAAACGCCTTCCGCGATTATTCCAAGCGAAGTGAATTACCTGCTTAATCCTGCTCACGCCGAATTTCAGCTTGTCAAAATTATCAGCACTCTGCCTTTTGAATATGATCCCCGGCTGAAGAAATAGGCGATAGAATTCGTTCTGCGTGAGAATAAATATTAAACCTTTGATCGCGGACAAAGCCAATCAAAGTCATCCCAAAATTATTCGCCAGCTCTACTGCTAAACTCGAAGGCGCACCAACCGCCGCTAAAACAGGGATGCCAGCCATCAAAGATTTTTGCACTAATTCAAAACTGGCGCGTCCGCTCACCAGTAAAATTTTATCGTGGAGCGGGATGAATTTATTTTGAAATTGTGCGCCGATCACTTTATCTACGGCGTTGTGACGCCCGACATCTTCGTGCAAAGCCATTAAATTTCCGGCGACATCAAACAATCCGGCAGCGTGCAAGCCTCCGGTAGAATCAAAAACGGACTGCGCTGCGCGAAGCTTTTCCGGTAACGAGTGAATGATTTTCGCCTCAACAAAATTTTCTATTTTGGGCAGCATCGGACACGCATTCATCTGTAACGCTTCGATGGAAGTTTTGCCGCAGACGCCGCAACTGGAACTGGTATAAAAATTTCGTTGCAAGCGGGCAACATCAACCGCAAGCCCTGTTTGCAGGGATATTTTAACGACATTGTTTTGCGCATCGCAATGTTCGATGCCTTCTATTTGTTCGGGATGCTGAATAATTCCTTCGGTGAAAAGAAATCCCAACGCGAGATCAAAGTCCTGACCCGGAGTCCGCATCGTGATCGAAATGCTTTGGGTAATGCGCTGGTTTTCGACTGAATATTCCAGACGAATTTCCAATGGCTCTTCAATCGCCAGAAAATCCGGCGCCACTGATGAAGCTCCATCAGCATTGATTTTATTGACTGGAATTTGAATGGTATTGGATTGGAGCATCATCAAGAATAGACCACGGATGTTACGGGTTTACGCGGGTCTGAATTTTCAGATCAGCGAAGACCCGCCTGATCCGTAACATCCGTGGTCTATTTCCTACCTCCGATCAAGCATTTTCACGCGCCGCCCGTCTGGTTCTTTGGCAAAGATTCGCTTGAAAAATCCCGGTTTTTCTCTGGCTAATAATTTCCGAATGGCAGGCATTGTACGCCGTGCCGCCTCTTCTCCGGTTTTAATTAGCGCAGCGATATTTCCCATATCGTCAGGAGCGAAATCTCCGACGCGGGGATGAATTACGAGGTCGGCGTCCTGGTACAAATATTCAACCGAACTCCGCCCCATAATTGAGAGCGATTGCGACATGATCGAAAAGACATTTGTCGGAGGTGGAATCGGAATGCCCTGCGAATTCACATCTACGGCAATCACAATATCCGCGCCCATGCCACGCGCTACGGCTCCAGGCAAATGTCCGACTAAGCCACCATCTACCATCATTCTCCCGTTCACCGTGACGGGCAAAAAATAACAAGGAATGGCGCAACTGGCACGGACAGCTAAAGGAATATCTCCTTCGGTGAAGACGACCATTTTTCCAGCTTGTAAGTCTGTCGCGACGATACCGAGCGGCATTCTGGTTTGCTCAAATTTTGAGACGGGCAAAAGATTTTTCAAATACGTCTCCATCCGTTCGCTGTTAAAAATTCCCAGCCGCGAGACCGTCATTTTTCCCAGATCAGTCCAGCGAAGTTTCAGAGCTGCCGCTTCGATTTGGTCAGGTGAAAGCCCGGCGGCGTAGCTGGCTCCAGCAAAGGCTCCAGCACTGGTTCCAGCAATTAAATCAATGGGAATGTTATTTTTTTCAAATTCGCGCAGCACCCCGATATGCGCCATTCCTCTAACGACTCCGCCGCCAAGCGCAAGCCCGATCACTGGTCGTTTAATTGCCATAGTTGGGTTCACCTTCGATTTAAAACTCGCCTTCTTGTTCCGCTAACAACACGCAAAGCTGATCAAAAACTCCCGTCACATCGCCACCTGCACCCGTATAATTATTCCCGTAAAAACTAAAAATCAAGGTCTGATTTTTCTTCGTCGTGACATACCCGGACAAGGCGCGAACGTACGACAGACTGCCGGTTTTCGCCTGCACTTTTCCTTCTGCCGCAGTCCCTTTCATGCGTCGGCTGAGCGTCCCGTCTCCGGCCACGGGCAGCGAATCCCGATAGACGGAAAACTGCGGATGCTTCGACATATACAGCAACAACTGCGAAGTCGAACGCGGAGAAATTAAATTCTGTCGCGCCAACCCTGAACCATCGCGCAAACTTAATGAAGTCACATCAACGCCAGCTTTGATGAGGAATTGTCGCAACGCTTCAATCCCGCGTGAGTCTGAAGTTTTAGGTCTGCCGTAATCATCTAATTCACGCGGCACATCTTTCTCGCCAAGTTGTCGCAGCATCATCTCCGTGTGCAAATTCTGACTCGGCTTGTTAATGACTTTCAGCAGCACCGACATCGGCTGTGATTCAACAAAAGCAATTTGATGAAGTTTCGTCAAATCAAACGGCTGCGAGATACGATTGAGCGCAGTCATTCGCTTCACGGTTCCCTTGATTTTAATGCCGCGTCTTTGCAAGGCTTCTTTCAATAAATTCGCCGCCAAAGCTGCCGGATCGTGCACGGAAATATCTACGGTAAAGTCCTTCGCGCCGCTGGGGATATTCCCGAAAAATTCGACTTCGTTCGCGCTCAAATTCCGATTCGCGCCAAGATGAGTTTTCCCGTCTTTGCCGTTTCCCGTTGTAGCGTTATTGATAATTCGGACGTAAGAATTCTGCGGTTGCATCTGCACCATCGGCGGAGCGCCTGCTTTCATCGCCGGACGTACGGTGAACGTGACGACATTATCATTCACGGTCAAAGCACTAATCGGTGCGCCGTAATAAAACATCAAATCATCCCATTCCCATCCGGCTCCAAAAGCGTCCGTCGCAAAATAACTATCGTCTCCGATGACATCTCCATTGATGGTTTTAATGCCACGTGCTTGCATCTGATCGGCGAGTTTTTCAATCGCGGGAATCTTGTCAGCCGCCAGATAATTATCAATCGGATTTGGCTTCCCTTCACTGTTCAATTCAAATCGCGCCGAAAGATTGGGGTCGCCGCGTCCATATAAAATCACATCGCCTTTCACCGTATTTCCATCAGGTTTGACCGTCGCATAAACCGAAGTCCGAAACGTTCGTTCCGGCCCGAAAGCATCCAACGTTGCAGCAGTCGTATACAGCTTCATGTTGGAAGCGGGCATGAACAACTTATCAGCGTTGCGTTCGTAGACGACACGATTGTCAGGCGTGATAATTCGGACGCCCCACTGCGCCGGAGCGAATTTGCTTTGGTCAAGAATTGAATTGATTTGTGTTTCGAGTGAAGTTTTTTGCGTGGCTGCCGCAGTTTGCGCGTACGCGACTGAGGCATTGAACAATAAACTCCCAATCATGAAACAGGCGAGCCAACGATAAAGATTAGTCCTCATAAGAACTTTTTACCATTTTGCTGCGACCGACAAAAGCTGGAATTGACTTTTATGAGTGAGAGTTGAATAATGTTTTCATCCTCTACGATGATTTTGTTCGCCCGAAGCTGTAAAGCTTCAAAATTTTAAAATTCCCCGCATTTTTTAGTAGCACGTAAACTTAGGTAGTAAAACTATCAGGTCCAGCTAAAAATTTATTTGGGATCAACGATAGCAGCCCTTTCGGTAAGAGAAAATGAAGAAGGATACGTCAGAGGTGTTGGTGGTCGAAGATGACGCTATGACCAGTAGCGTGATTCTGGAATTTATGATTTTCGATAAAATTCCAGTTGATCTTGCGCATAGTTTTCATGACGCCTTACACAAATTCAAACATAAAAATTACCGCGTCGTCATTCTTGATAACAAACTCGGTGACGGCGAAGGCATCGCGTTATGCGAATTGCTCAAAGCCATCAACCCATCCGTGATAGTGTTTCTGTTTGCCGGTGACAGCGAATCCGTCAAGCAAAAAGCCCTCGCGCTGGGCGTCAGTGAAGTGCTGCAAAAACCTTACGATCTGGCGAAGTTAACGAATTTGGTTAAAGCGGCTTTGGAAGTGTAACGCCAGGTTGGGCGGTGCGTTATTTTTACGGATAGTTGTTTGGATTTTCGATATTTAATCCTTCGGCTTGCGCCGCCGTATTCAAATCCGTAATTGCCGCCACGACTTCAACCCGTGTGATTCGAGCCAGCAAAATAACATTGCCACTTTTCAAGTCAGTCAGATTATCAACGAAATCTGAGCCGATTTCATTGACATACCGCTTAACGATTGCGCTACTGTCAAAGAAAAAGCCTGCCACTAACCGCGCTCCTTGATGATCGTTTCGGAAAGTGGTTCGCCACTCACTACAATGCGCTTAAAATTCTGGCGAAATTCGTCATGGGGCAAGCGAAGCGGAATTTCAGTGACCAACCCTTTTTGTCGCAAACCGTTGAGAAACATCTTCTCCTTCGTATTTAAGTCGGTTTGTTCGGCTTGATCCAACTGCTCATGCAACGCCAGGAAAACTTTACGCTTTTCCATCAGCGGCATTTTTCGTATCTCATTTAAAACTTCCATTGGTGTCATACACTTAATCTCCGCTCGTATTTTATCACGCTATTGAAGAATTGGAATGTTCCAACTTTGCGGTGTCGCCCAACAACGTATGCACAGGTCACGGCAAATACGGCGGCATCATCTTCAAATAAAAATCAGGATTCCGAAAATGCATCACGCCGCCAAAAACCATGAAGGCGCAGAGCAAATATTTCAGGATGATTTTTATTGTTTTCATTGAGAATTGAGTGATTAAGGCAAGAGTTGTACGTGTGGATAAGCGCGAATTTTGTGATCGCAGGTTACAAGTGGCACATTATGGATCCGCGCTGTTGCTACAATTATTTGATCTGCCGGGTCTTTATGAAACGGTTGCGGCAATTGGGTTGATTCAATCGCAATTTCGGGGCTGAGTTCCAGTAACACGATCCCTGGATAAGATAAAGCTTGTGTCATCCAATCATTGATAGATAAAGGTAATTGGAGACGATTGTACTCAACCAATTTGGCGATCTCCCAGCAGGAAATGGCACTGATCCCCAAACCGGTAGCCTCATGTGTCGCCACAATTTGTGCAACATCTGGCGGCAAAAGCGGATCATTATGCACCCACCAAATCCAGACATGAGTATCAAGCACAATCACGCTAAAACACCCCAATCATTTTCCACCACGGGTTCAAACGGATTCCTATATTCCACTTTCAGCCCCCGTAAGGAATAGCTCGATGTTTGGGAATCCTTTGCGACCTGCGTTGTGATAACAACCATAACTTTGCCACCCGCAGGAAAGGGGAGACCACGAAGGATGATTGTCCCATTCGGCTCAACTTTTGTTTCTGTACGATGTTGCATAAACCTAACCTCCTTGCTTTCTCAGTCTACCACCATTTTGAGGATGCGAGAATCGCCCAACAACTCGTTCACCGGGTAATACCCAAATCCGTTCGGTCTTGGTAAGGTAGCACTCACGCCGCACGTTTTAATTCTTCACGGACAACCCGCCGCACCACTTTCTCAAACGGTTCTTTCTTTTCCTGAAGGTATTCTCGCAAGGCATCATTTATCAATGTCTGGTAGTTCCCCCCGCCAGCCCCTTGCACAGTCTCACGAAACCACGCCAGAATGTCATCATCTAATCTGATCGTAATGCGTGTCTTTCCTGTCGCAGGCGTCACGATTGCGCCTCGTTTTCCTTTACTAAAATCGTATTCCTTTTTCATTCCATTTAACCTAGCTATATTGCCGATCTATAATAGGTCTGGGCGTGCGTTCCGATGGAGTAAATATTAAACATGACTTTAATGTTAACAAACAACCGCATGACCAAAACGGACATTTTTTTGTTTTCGGGAGGAGTCGTTTATTTCAATTAACCGTCCTCGAAGTTCGGGAATATTTTCGATTTCGCAAACTGCCCCACGGCGCACCGTGCCACGAAAACGAAATGACCGACCATCTATTTTCACCGTCTCGAAAGAAACCAATTTTCGTGTTACCGAGTATTTTATAAACCGATAATACTGAGTGCCAATATAGAACCCTGGTTTAGTCGGAGCGGAAGGATCATTTTCTTTGGGGGGAATAGCTTGCCCGTGAAGTGTGATAACAAATGCCCAAATGTCCTGATGGTTTTGTTTGGCGTCGAGATAATATAGCCCTTCTGTATCAAGCCATTTATTTTGAACTTTCTGATGCAAGGTAGACTGAGCAATACCCCTAAACGTACTGCCACATATCAACAATATAAGTAATGAAGCGCAAAGTAACTTGTTCATTTTAAATAACCATCCGGTCGTAATGAAGATGCCCACATAAATTAGACTGCTCACTTATGTTTCTACTAAAAGAAACATGTTCTGGTGCAAGGCGATCTTTAAGATCAATCATAATACCATTCCATGTCGTACAAGAATTCTCACGACGGTAACGACTTCCGGCTTCGCATCCATCCCCCAATTAAAATCCCAAGCGGCACAAAAATTCCCACGCTCCACGAATACCAATTGGGCAACGATGGAGCTTGCGGAAAGACGCGCGGCATCACTAAAGTAATGACAATTGAAATGACGCCAACAATTCCTGCCAGCACTGCTGCGTGCGCGAGGCGATACGCTCCGGCGATGACTGCTGCGATGTAGCCACCGAGAAATCCCGTGAGGCTATTCGTAATAATCATCGTGACCAGATACGCCGAAACGTCGGCTTCCGGTGAAGGCTTAAATATTTTTCTCGCAATAAATTGGGGGATGACGCCTGCCGCCATCATCACTAAATATCCGCCAATCACTGCGCCAATGCTTCTCGCAAAATCAAGAGTAGTTTTCATTAGACGTGTAATCTTCTCACTTCAATATCTGTCGTGCGATCAATAATTTCTTCGCATTTTTCGCACTGGTAATAGACTTCTTCGGGATACGCCGTCACGCCCATCAGCATTCTGAGCATTCCAAAAGCACTATAACGACAACGCGGGACGATGCGCGGATGATGTTTGTGATACCCGCAACGACAGGTTTTCAGTGAATCTTCATTTTCAATTTCCATAAGAATTTATCTCACGCAAAGACGCTAAGACGCAAAGAAGAATTTTAGGCAAAATCAGCAATGAGGATTTCTTATAATCTCTTTGCGTCCTAGCGTCTTTGCGTGAACCCATTCAACTGCGCGGCTCACGGTAGCCCGGTCGCGCCCTCACAACTGCTCCCGGACGCGCAACTTTCACCTGCACTTTTCTAAATTTTCCAGTCCGCATCTGATTGGTTGGATAGTATCCCAACGAGTATTGATTGCGAAGTTCGTTGGCAATATTCGCAAAGGCCTCCGGCAGGTTCGTCAACGTATCGGCGCGATGCAACTTCCCGCCCGAACGAAGCGCCAAATCATTCAAATACTGATCCGCCGTCTTGTAAAGATTATCCAGCATTGCGCCAATCCCGCCATCCGAACTTCGACGCGGCGAAGAACCGCCGTCTGGCAAACGAGTATCGGCGCGACCTGAAGCGTCAGGAAAACGATTGTCCTGCGGGTAACGATTATCGGGATTGCGATTGTCTGGATAGCGATCCCGGTCACGCCGAATAACTGGAGGATTGGTCATGACTTTATCTAAAATTCCTCCGCTGCGTTTGATCGTCGGAACCTTCGTATCGCCCGGAACTGTCGTGGGAGTTGATGCGCCTGTCGGGATGGATTTTATGATGTCGCTCAGCACTACCGCGCCGCCCTGTTCCTGTTGGCGACGTACCATTTCTTCCGTCTCAAATCTCGTGTCGTAACGAATCGGATACACGATGACGCCGGATTCTTCGAGCATCCGCATATTTTCATCGTAGCGCGAATCGTAACTTTTATAGTCTACGCCGTCGGTAAAAATCACGATGGCTTTGCGCCCCTGCACGTGCGCAAGATTTTGTAACGCGAGGCGCATCGCATCATAAAGTTTCGTTCCCTTGCCCGGCTGCAAGTCGTTGATAATTTTTTTCAGCTCCGTTCGACTATTCGTAAAATTTCCCCAGTCGCGCACCTCATCATCGAAAGAAATTATTTTTACTTTGTCGGCAGGTTGAAGCTGATTGACAAAGATCGAAGCCGCATTTTGAATGTCGCGAATTTTTCCCTGTGTGCTGCCGCTGGTATCAATCATTAAAACCACCTTGAAAGGCTCTTTAACCGGAGCAAAGAAAGAAATTTCCTGCAATTTCCCGTCTTCATAAATCTGAAAATCTGCCTGCTTCAGATCAGGCAAATAAACATCATTCCGGTCGCTGACAATCACCGGGATCGTCACTAACGAAGTATCAATTTTTAGTATTTCTTCTTTATCCTTTTCCTGCGCCAGAACTGTTTCAGTTACTGCGAACAGAAATAAAAAAGTGATTCCGACTGTCTTCCATAGTTTTTGCATGGCAATACCTCATTGGAAAGGGGAGCTGATCTTACAACTCTATAATTGACGATTCAAGAACTTGGCTGTAACATCTGCCCGTTCGATCTTTTTCAGGTGCAGTCAAAGTTGTGGCTTTGCGCACCGCCTACTCTCTAGCATCAACGGTGATGCGCTACGTTCGATCTGGACCTACGCAGTCGGTATCGTGAGAGCAGGTTTGTTTCAATTACCCGGAGCCGTTCAGTTTCAATCGCAAGCTTCGTGACTGATCGCCGATGATGTTAGTTGGGGGACCGTTCCCGCACTGCAATTTCTTGCTTCGATTTGAGAGTACCTCAGTACTCGTAAGGAAAATTCCATGTCAGTTAAATTATACGTTGGGAACTTACCCTTCACCGTCTCGGATCAGGACCTGGTAGATTTATTTTCGCAAGCCGGTCAAGTGGATTCGGCTTCAATCGTCACGGATCGTGAAACAGGTCGCTCGCGTGGATTTGGCTTCGTCGAAGTTGAATCTGCTGAAGTGGCGACGGCTTCGATTGATCAATTCAACGGCTTCGAAATGGATGGTCGCGCTCTCGTCGTGAACGAAGCACGTCCGAAAGAAGCTCGCAGCGGCGGCGGCGGTGGTGGCGGTGGACGCTTCGGCGGCGGTGGCGGCGGACGTGGTGGTGGCGGTGGATTCGGCGGCGGCGGTGGCGGACGTGGTGGCGGTGGTGGTGGACGCGGCGGCGGCGGTGGTGGACGCGGCGGCGGTGGCGGCGGACGCAGCGGTGAAGATCGCGGCAATCGCTGGTAATTCACCTGCTTGCCAGTAATCAATGGTCAGTGGTCAATTGGAAAATCTTCAATCGCCCACTGACCATTTTTCTTTTCTCGCAAAACCTGATACCCGACACCTAACACCTGAAACCTATTTCTTATGTTTTCTGAAATCATCGAAACCGAAGGTCACTTAGTAGATTCACAAATTCTCTCCAAGATCATGGATCGTATCATTGAATGCGGAGCTTCATACGAAGTTCTGGATTTTTATCTAGGACGTACGAACGATGACATTTCGCGTTTGAAAATGCAGGTCAATGCCGATTCACAGGACAGGCTGGAAAAGACGCTGGAAGAATTAGTTGAGCTGGGTTGCTACCCTGATGAAATTGCCAACGCCACCTTAAAACCTGCGGAAGCGGATCGGGTCGTTCCCGATGATTTTTATTCCACGACAAATCACCGAACCTTTGTGCGCTACGGCGATCAGTGGCTGGAAGTTGCGAAGCAAAGAATGGATGGCGTCATTGTCATTGCTCCCGAAAGAAATTCTGCCGAATGCCGCAAACTGCGCGATGTACAAAAAAACGAATTAATCGTTTGCGGCGTTCACGGCATTAAAATTCAACCCGAATTCAAAGAGCGCGACCGCCACGGCTTCGCGTTTATGGCAAACGATATTTCTTCGGAACGCCGCGCCGAAACTTCCGTCATTCGCATTGCGGAAATGATGAAACGTATCAAAGCCAGTAAAGAAGGGCGCATCGTCTTCGTCGCCGGCCCCGTAGTCGTTCACACCGGAGGCGTCAACGCCTTCAGCGAAATCATTCGCAAAGGCTACGTTGATTCTCTGCTGTCTGGAAATGCCATTGCCGTTCACGACATTGAGCATGCGCTGTATGGAACTTCGTTAGGCGTAGATTTAGAACACGGCTCGCCCGTTGAAGAAGGTCACAAAAATCACATGCGAGCCATCAACGCGATTAACCGCTACGGCTCCATCAAAGGCGCAGTCGAAGCCGGATTCCTCAAACACGGCGTAATGTATGAATTAGTCACGAACAATGTGCCGTTTGTTTTGGCAGGTTCGATCCGTGACGACGGACCGCTGCCCGATACAGAAATGGATTTGCTGAAGGCGCAGGAACGCTATACCGAACAACTGGTTGACGCCAAAATGGTAATTTGTCTTTCGACGATGCTGCATTCCATTGGCGTCGGAAACATGACGCCTTCGTGGGTGAAAATGGTTTGTGTCGACATCAACCCCGCCGTCGTGACCAAGCTTTCAGATCGCGGCTCCGCGCAAACCGTCGGCGTTGTGACTGACGTTGGAACGTTTCTGACCTTGCTTTCACAGCATTTGTGAAAAGGTGGTCGGGGTGGTCAGTGGTCGGTTAAAGACAGCTTCGCGTTATAATCATGACCGTCCACTACAAAACCGACCACCGACCCCGGATCACCGACCACCCACTTATCTCCGCCCACCATTTCAGAAACGCTTTTATTGCCGCTTTCCAATAAATCCGTAACAGCCAACGCATAAAACAATCACGAACAGTTTTATCATATTCTTTCTTCCCCCACTGGAGATTGCTATGCGTTTTAGCGTGATTATTTGTACACGCAATCGTGCTGCCTCATTGCGCGAAACACTGGAAGCGGTGTTTGATCAAACCCCAAATCAAAATATCAGCTACGAAGTAATCGTCGTAGATAATGGCTCCACCGATACGACGAAACAATTAGTCGCTGAATTTCTGGCGACGTTACCGGATCGGCATTACGGCAATCTCAAGTATTGCTATGAATCGCAACCGGGGCTTTCGTATGCCCGCAATCGCGGACTGGAAGAAGCCACCGGAGAAGTCATTGTCTTCACCGATGACGACATCCTGCCGGAGTCAATCTGGCTGGAACAAATTCGCCGGGAATTCATCAACGATCCTGATTTACATCTTTTTGGCGGACGGGTTTTGCTGGCTTCTCAGAAGCTGCAACCTGTGTCCATCGTCACGTCAGAAATCCCGCAAACACACGTCGCGCCTGACGCCTGCGCCACTGTCATTGGAGCGAATTTAGCTTTTCGCCGGGAGGTTTTTGATGAGGTTGGGAACTTCGATGTGCGCTTAGGTGCAGGCAGTTTTTTCAGCGGCGGTGAGGATGTAGAATTTCTGTATCGCGCGATGCGCACCGGATACAAATTGCGCTACGCGCCAAGTGCGACGGTCTATCATAACCATGACCGCGTCAGCCACGAACAGGCGTGCGGATTGGAATTCAACTACGGCAAAGGCGAAGTCGCCTATCTCGCCAAACACATTTACAAAGGCGATGTCTACGCCATGAAAATCGCGTATTGGTCACTGACGGGATTGCTCAAAAAAGCTCTCGGTACGGTGAATAATTCCCGCGAAAACATTGAACGCTCCAGAGCGCATGTCAAAGGATTCGCCAGAGCATTTTTTCCGGCAATGGTCAGAATGTGGTAATTCGCAGTTCTGCCGCCTCAGAGTGGCATTAAGTTAACCGTTAGACGGGCTGAGGTTGCAACGTCAGAGTTGACCGGGCGCGGCGATGACAGCCAACGTCGAGGCAAAGTACAAGTTAGTTCAACGATTTGTTATGCTTCGGCACTGCGTTGGGAATTCACCCGCAGCAATAAAGACATCATCCATAAGAAAAGGAAAGCATTGATAATTTGTGGCACTTTGCGTAACCACCAGTTGGTGAAGATGAGCCGCTCAATTAGCGACAGTAACAAACCATCCCTGCTCAGTTGTACTTGAATCGGCAATTGAATGGCGGCAGTAGAAACCCAGATCATAAGTTGAAGCACGACCGAAAGCCAGATTGCCCACCGTGGGAGAGGAGCTGGCCTAAACCACAGGAGAAGCATTGTCAATATGGTGGTGATAAGCATCGGAATGACCATGTAGCCGATGACCAGTGGGCTGAGTGTCTGGTGATAGGCACGGAACTCGTTCGCGCCGATCAGACGCCATCGCCTTGCACCTCACTTGTGGTCAGTTGCCGATGGTGTCCAAAGAGACAAAGCTTTGAATTTAATTTGTTTAGTTATCAAAACTTCAAAGTCAGAATAGCTTATTAGCTTTCTCGTTGGAGAAAATATAACTTAATCTCTTGTGAGAAAAAAAGGTACAAACCAATAGGGAATGTCAAAATAACAAGTGTTATCCTAGCCCAGTTTTTCTTCTGCACAAGTTTTGAATATAACCAATAAATAATCACAGACCAAATTACCACTGCAATAAGTTGTACTGGATCACCAACGACTAAGGACTCTAATGCCACCAATACATTGAGACCAACAATAAATTTCAGATACGTTTTGATTTCTTTTGGTATCTCTTGTTTGAAGTGCGATTTCTCTATCGTACCGCTGACAAAATCAAACCCGCAAGCACACCGTTGCGCAGTGTCAGAATTTAATAGCTTACATCTAGGACACTTTATAGCAGTTCTCTTAATTTCTGATGGGTAGTCGTCACCTATCCAAAGGTCGTAACCGTCCTCAAGCATGTGGTAACGTCCGTGCGCCCAATCATAGAAACTCTCCCACGTGTTCAGAACCGTCGGCGTCCCTTCAATT
>JAYVZE010000193.1:0-12853 GCA_043783625.1 Blastocatellia bacterium
CGCCTTGCGTGGAGCCAGCGCACCTGTTGCGATTTGCGCTCGGAGTTCTTCCCCTTCCAACAATTCCATCACGAGGTACGGATTTCCTTCGTGCGAACCGAAGTCATACACCGTCAAAATGTTCGGATGATTCAAGGCTGAAGTTGCATGCGCTTCCTGCTCAAAGCGTTGCAAGCGATCTGCATCCTGCGCGAATTCGGCGGGCAGTAATTTGATGGCAACTTCGCGGTTCAGGCGTGTGTCACGGGCGCGATAGACTTCGCCCATTCCACCTGCACCAAGCGGTGCCAGAAGTTCATAAGCACCGAGATAAGTTCCGGTCATTATTGCCATTAAAAGAGAAGCCTCCGAATTGGATTGGTAATGCAGGCACAGTTTAGCAGCTCTGCACAGTTTGAAAAATGTAGCTGTATCGGAAGATGCGTTTTTCCGGGAATTGTGGGGCGGGTTCTTTACCCGCCCTTATTTACGAAGACTTACATTGGCGGGTAAAGAACCCACCCCACATGTGACAAGCTTTTAATCCGCTGCCGCCAACTGCTGCCGCGTGGAAGCCAAAGGAATTGAGATATGAAAAGCTGTGCCTTTGCCTGGCTGACTCTCGACGTGAATATGTCCGCCGTGATCCTGAATGATGCCAAAACTCACCGCCAAACCTAATCCCGTTCCCTGCCCGATTTGTTTCGTCGTGAAAAACGGGTCGTAGATTTTGCTTAAATGTTCCGGCGAGATTCCGCTGCCATTATCACGGAAGGTAATAACGACAGTACGTTCGTCAGCTTCGATAAAAATTTCCAACGCTCCTCCGTGCGGCATGGCGTCACGCGCATTGAGGATCAGATTCATAAAAACCTGTTGCAACTTCGGCGCATTTCCAAACGCTGCCGCCAACCCGTGCGAATAACGCCGTACGACTTCAATGCTTGTATTGCGAAGTTGCAAATCAAGCAATTGCAACGTGTCATCCATCACACGCGGCAAATCTACGGCGGTCAGTCTTGCATCGCTGACCCGCGAAAAATTCAGCAAATTATTGACGATGGATGAAGCTCTGGAGGTTTGCCGATGAATTTTTTGGAGCAATTGATGGCGCGGATCAGTATCAGGAATTTGCTGCAACAGCATCTGCGCATAAGAAGAAATCCCCGTCAGCGGTGTATTCACTTCGTGTGCGACACCCGCCGCCAGCAATCCAATGGAAGAGAGTTTTTCTGATTGCTGCAACTGTTGCTCAAGGTCAATCCGCGCTGTCACGTCTTCGATGGCGAACAATGTTCCTTCCACCGCGCCTGCTTTATTATGCAAGGGAGCCAGTGAAATATTCAGCGTTAACTCTCTTCCGTCCATCGCCTGAGACCGGAATTTGTAAACGGTAATGGGTGCATTCGACCCGTTATTTTCCGTCATCTTTTTCAACGCATTCACAATGCCCGGCGGAAACACTTCTGGGATGCGCTTGCCGATGGCTTCAACGCGGGGCAAGCCGTAGAGAGTTTCCAATGCGCCATTCCAATTCGTGATACGACCTTGCAGGTTAATCGTCATCATTCCGACATTGATGGATTCAATAATGTTTTCGTTGAATTCTTTCAATTGCGCCAATTCATCGGCACGACGATCCCGTTCTTCCAAGAGCAATGCATTTTCAATGGCGACGGCGACATAACCTGAAATCGCCCGCAGCAAATCTAAATCTTCAGAAGAAAGTAACGCGCCATCCATCGTGCGTCCCAACGCAATGACGGCAACGACTCTGGAACGAGCCGCGCAGGGAACGTAATAATAGAGCCTGCGGCGGGTAATCTCTTCGCTTTCCTCGCTATCGGGTTCCAGTTCGCCAGCGCGAATGATTTCAGTGTTTCCATCCACTCTGATGCGTTCAATCACATCAGGCGGCAAATGATTTTCACGGTCTACACCTTCTGCACGCTCCAGCGAAAAACCTGTCGCTGAGGTTCGATCCTCAACAAAAACTCCCAAGCGCTGCACGGATAATACCGCTTTCAAACGCTGCGTTAAGCTGTCAAGCAAGACATCCAACTCCGTCGTCGAAGAAAGCGTCCGCCCGAAATCCTGCAACGTCATGCGGTAATCGTATTTCTCGCCGTAGAACATACGATCCACGCGTTCCTGCATCCAGTTCTTCACCGGAGTGAAAAGCATGGCGATGACCGACATCAGAATAACGGCAATTAACCACGTCGCTTCCGGTTCAAGCTGCGGACGAAGAAATTCATAAATTCCTGCCGCGACGGAACCAAACAGCAAAGCAATCGCAATGTAGGCGACCAGATAAGCGGCAGAACGCCGCATCACGACATCAACGTCCATCAACCGATAACGGACAATTGAATAGCCCAGCGTAATTGGAATCAGGATGAGTGGCGCGATTGCCAGTGCTTGAAATAATACGGTCGAAGTTGAATGAGTAATCAGCGAAGGAACATAAAATGCCGTAAATGAAACGGCGGCGATTCCTAAGCCCCACAAAACCCATTTCAGTTGCTGACGAATTGTGGTGGAGCGTGCGGCGCGAAAAGTGCGTACCAGCAACCAGCAACTCACCAACATCGAAGCCGCAAAAATCATGGCTTCGCCGCGTTCCAAAAACGATTTCAAATTCGTTAATGAGACGGTGCTGTGCGGAACTAAATTTCGCACCTTCTCGAAATGCAACCAAAGCTCCACCAGAATCAACCAGACGCTTGGTACATAAAGTAAAGTCGCAGCCCATCGCCGCTCTTGAAACAAATGTGTTCTTTTCGGATAAATTGCCGCGAAGTGGACAAAGGTTGGCCCCAATAAAATCAAAGCAAAGATGTCAGTCAGATCAACAAATTTATCGAACGACGCACGCAGCTCTTCGGTCGGGCTGTAGAAATGCGCCATAAATGCCAGCAAGCAAATCACAAAAAAATGTCTAACGTACGGCGCACGCCCCTGCAATAACAAAACGTAAATTCCGATGCCAAGATAAATCAAGCCAATCAACGCTAAATAAATCCCGCGTGTTAAGTTCGTCGGACGCGATTGCAGAGCCTTGATGTCGGCAATGCCCTCCTTGATGGTGAAATCACCGGAATCATTTTTGCGGACGATGTAATAACTAAGCGGATGTTCATCGTTGACAGTATCTTTGACCTGATCGAGGAGGAGCTGCACGTAGCGGGCTTCGGTAATTTCTTCGGGGTCAGCATCGGCGGCTCCGGTCGCGTTGACGCCAACCAGAATATCGCCGGGATAAATACCTGCTATCGCCGCCGGACTGCCGGGTTCTACCGTGTCAGCAATCACACCGCGAGTCGCGTCATCACGCCAATTCACACCATCTGTCGGAACCGGCTTCTGGACAATCCGGTCACGCAAATTAAACAGCCCGGCAGTCAACGCCACCACTGCTGCAAATAACATCAGCAATGTCCGCGTTGAGAATTGAATCGTGCCTGGTTGTGAATTCGCCATTCCCACTATTTATAAATCTCCTGCCACATCACCTGATCTACCAACTGGTCAGACTAAATCGTCATTTACGGAGCAACTTTTATTCCAGTCCATCTATTTCAAAAAAAATTCTTATTTTCCCGTATTTTCAACAGTTTACGAGTAGATAGGTGCCGTCCATTTATTAGTAAATTTTCATTTTTCTGAAGCAGTGTCCGAGAATTTGGAAGAGTTACCATCGGAATGAAATTGCACCCCGTACGCTGCGCTGTGAACGAGCAGCTACCAGTTGAATATTTTCACCTTCAACACCATTCATTTGATTGAGCAAATTGCGTACATCAATCAACGCCTGACACTTGATAGGCAAGCCGAAATTCGGCAAAGCCTGTGCGACATAAATACTGAGATTCGGATCATAAACCCCCATTTTTCCAGCAAACGGGTCTATGGCAAAAATGACGGCAGAAGGAGAAAGTCGGACAACTGTCGAAATACGAGTTCCTGTCCGATGCGTCAGGTCGAGATCAAGCTTGGCTGAGGCAACTTGAAAATTGCTATTCGAAAATAAATTCGCCGGAGTGAACGGTTCACCCGATGGGATTTCGTTCATCCGCTCACCCCTCCCGAAACTGTATCCGGCAGAAGCAGTCACATAATCATTGATGCGCTTCGCATACATCACGCGCATTCCACGCGCTCCACCATTCATCGCAACCACATTGCGCGCCACTTCCTGAAACGCATTTTGTGCTTCGGGCGAAGCTTCCAACGGCAGAGAAAGGATGCCAACCCCGTGATTGGAAATCACATCATAGAAGGCAGCAACCGCGAGTGAAGAATTTCCATCTTCGCCTAAGATTCGCTCAATGCCAGCTTCCAGGCGTCGGCTGCGATCCATCATCGCTTCGTTTCTGCTGTTCAGCGCAATTTCCCGCGACTGCATTTCAAAGCGCGTATGAATATTTTCTGAATCGAAACCTTCACTCGATTGATTGAAATCACTGGCTCCGGGCGTGAACGAAGCATTTAAATGCGTCCGTGAATTGGGAGTGAATTGCACTCCGACACGCGGTAAAACGCTGTCTTTGCCTTTGCCGAAATTTCCAAAGGAAGAGTAATCAAAACCTAGAATCAGCACCAACGGATCCGCCACTTGCCATTGATCTACGGCAGCAAAAGAAAATTGATCCAGCGTACGATTTTGTTTTCCTTCGCGCAAAACAGTTTGACCAAAGCCGACAGAAGTTGTGATCTGATGATTGGCTTTCGGACGCATCGAAGCAATCGCTCTGATGCTTTGCGGAGCGGCTTCGCCCCGACCGACTTGTCCAATCAAAGCGACCTCAATGTTTTCTCCGAAGGAACTGGAGAGAGCAAAATTCGCACCAAAAAAATTCGCATCTCCAGCCTGACTGGAAGTCAATTGCGCGATGCCGTGAAATTCTGATTTTGGCTTGGGCGCAACATACTGCACCACTGAATTTTCCAGGCTTTCCTCTTCATAATGCAGGATGCTGCGCGGGACGCTGCGACCAATCCAGCGGTAATCGCCTTTGTCACCCCGCTTTTCAATCAACGTTCCGGTGCGACGAAGTGAAAAATTATGGGTAATTTTGTTCGCGGCATCCAGCGTCAGCAAAGTGAACGTCGGGCGAAACCCATCCGCCACGGCTCGCACGCGATACATTCCCGGCGCCACGTTGGTCTGGAATTTTCCCGAACTATCAGTCGTCAAATTCCTTAGCAAACTGCCGCCGATGGTTTGTCCGGGCTGCGCCGTGAATAATGCAACTACGGCTCCGGCTAATGGCTTTCCTGAATCGTCATTGACAGTCCCCGAAATCAACGCCATCGCAACCGCCGCTTCCGCCGAACCAGCGACTGAACCGGTTGTAGCTGGCAGCAATAAACACGCACTAACAAGACAACTTGTAACGAAGTAACTGACCGCTTTTCTCATACTCTCACGTCCAGAAAATGTCTGCTGATTTGGGTGTCTGGATCAGCAGGAAAGAACCTTTTTCCGCAGTGACTGATTTAAGCAAGGGAATGAATATGAATGCTCACTGGTATGGGGCTTGACAATCCGCTTGCCGAATAATGATTACTCCTGTCCGATCACCAAGCCAATTCGTAATGTTGCTAATTTTCCGCTATCAAACATGTCATGTCAAGTTTTCACGGCGGTTAACAATCAACACTGGCAATTAGTCAGGAATTCGTTATAATCCGCAGTGTCAATATTCCGGCGGGATTCGTCCCCATAATTCTTCATAAATTCCGCCTAAATGCTCACAACCTGTCCAGACTGTTCATACGCAGCATTTTAGTAACAGCAAAGACAGGAAGTAATTACTACCAGCAAGCAATCATTGTTTATTCATCACTGGTAGCCCAGCTTTTCCACGGGATCGCAGTAATTGACATTCATTCAGATCGAATTTCCGATCACAGGCAACTGAGTACTTCTGAGGGTGAACCACCCGGACGAGAATTGAAGTGGCTAAGATTTTAATAGCTGACGACATCGAAGGCGTACGCCGCATGCTGACTCAAACACTTGAGGACGAGCACCGCGTGATTCAGGCTGACAACGGCCTCGAAGCCGTGCGCTTAGCCGAGTCTGAAAGTCCTGATATTGTCATTCTCGATTTAGATATGCCTGTGATGGACGGTGTCGAAGCTGCCCGCCAAATCAAACAACATTTCTCCCACATCAAAATCGTCGCGATGTCCGGTCAATACAAAAGCGAAAACACCCGCTTAGTCAAAGAAATTTGCGACGCCTTTCTCGAAAAACCTTTCCGCGAATCTGAGTTGAGAGATGTGATTAAGAAAGTTACATGAAATTATTATGTCTGAGTTCAGCCTTAAAACTCCAGTAAACAAATGGACTGTTGGAATACTTGGATTAACTCTTATCTTCACCGCACCATTCGTAGAAGAGTTTTTCTATCGCACCGCTTTACATCAAGGTAGGTTTCCGACTAACGCTGATACTATTGCCATTCCAATCCATGCGTTTCAAATAGGATGGCTTTATTTTTTACCCTTTGCGTTATTGCTTTTATGGTTGGCATTGCGCTCCTATCCTGGGCAAAAAGAATTTATTTGGTTTCGGCGAGACCGCCCGATTTGGAACGGCGCGTGGTCACTTTTTTTCGGATTACTGATGCTGGAAAATATTTACTTTTCAATCAAAAGTATCTTCGTCGTACAGCCTCTCGACGTTATCCAGTCGTTAGCTTATTTTTATTTGCACGGCTGCCTGAGGTGCTCTGTCATAAATAGTAATTTATGGGAAAAGACCTAACTATTTACCAAAAAACTCCGTCCGCAAATCTCGCAAAAACGGCAACTTCCCCCGATACGCCAAAACTTCTTCCACCTGAATTTCCGCACTGATGGTTCCTTCGGAATTATCCGCCTGCGCCACAATTTCTCCGCTCGGAGCGAGAATCATGCTTTGTCCGTCGTGTTCTATCTTTTCAGGATCAAGACCACAGCGATTGACTCCAATTACATACGCCTGATTTTCAATGGCTCGTGCCTGCAATAATTTCACCCAATGTTGATGTCTTCGCGCCGGCCAACTGGCAATTACGGTGATTAAATTTGCGCCGCGCTGCGCCGCCATCCGAAAAGCTTCGGGAAACCTCAAGTCGTAACAAATAAACGGCGCAACCGTGAAGCCCTGCAAATCAAACGTCACAACTTTTTCACCTTTGACGAAATTAGCTAGTTCTCCGCCGAGCGTGAACGGATGGAGTTTGCAATACCGCGCCAGCTCGCTTCCATCCGGCGAAAACACTACACATTCATTGCGCCCTTTGCCGCTCGCATCGGTAGTCACAAGTCCACCCATCACATTCGCACTGTACGTTTTTGCGAGCTGTGAAAGAAAATTATACGTTTCATGATTTCCGCTGTCGGTGATTTTTGCAGCGTTCATGCTGAAGCCCGTTGCAAACATTTCGGCGATGACAATCAGCGAATCTTTCGGCGGTTTGGCGGCGTCCAGCAACCGCGCAACTTTCTCGTGATTCGCAGGCTTATTTTCCCAAACCGAATCAATCTGCACACAAACGACGTTCATAAATTTCCTCTCGTGACGAATTGAATTTTAACAGCCCAACAATTACAGTGTTGCTTCTGTATCAAATCATAATGCAGAAGCCCGCACGCAGTAAGGGCGTTTTTACAATATTCGAAGTTACGCCCTCGACTCACGTGCGAGCTTCTGCATTCAAAACAAGGAACTCGCATGAAAAATTTTATTGATCTCTCTAACAAAGTCGCTCTCGTCACCGGAGCCAGTTCCGGCATTGGATACGCCGCCGCCCTTCTATTGGCAGAGCAGGGCGCAAGTGTTGCCATTAACTACAAAAGCAACGCTGACGGCGCAAACAAAGCCTGTGAAGCAATCACCGCAGCAGGCGGCAAAGCCATCACAATTCAAGCTGACGTGACCAAATCTGCTGACATCAAAATGATGGTCGAACGCACTACGACTGAGTTGGGCGCGATAGATATTCTCGTCAACAACGCCGGATCATTGGTCGAGCGAATGAAGCTGATGGAAATCACCGAAGAGCGTTGGGACGATGTGATGAATCTGAATTTGAAGAGCGTTTTATTTTGTACGCAAGCGGTTGCGGCTTCGATGATCGAACGTAAATCCGGTTCGATCATCAACCTGACTTCGATTGCCGGACGCAACGGCGGAGGTCCCGGCGCGATGCTTTACTCAAGTGCCAAAGGCGGATTGATTACGCTGACGAAAGGCCTGGCGAAAGAATTAGCACCGTACGGAATTCGCGTGAACAGTGTCGCTCCGGGCGTGATTGACACTCCGTTTCACGAAGTATTTTCTACCGCAGAAATGATCAAAAATTTCATCGCGGGAATTCCAATGGGACGGTTGGGAACGCCTGAAGAAACCGCGAAGGTAATCGTCTTTCTGGCTTCAGACGCGGCGAATTATGTGTGCGGCGAAACGATTGAAGTAAATGGCGGGCAGTTGATGCTGTAAGACAAATGCAGAAGCCCGCACGGAGTAAGGGCGCCAGTACATTTCTCAGGAATTATTCAGACGTTTACATGATGTACTGGCGCCCTTACTCCGTGCGGGCTTCTGCATTAATTATTTCGTCCGCACCCAATACTCAGCAAAAAGCATCGCTAAAATCAAATCAATGATGGCTGGAAAAAATGCTTTTAGATCAATTTCCTTACGAAAAAATGCAACTGCATAACCTAGAAAAAAAATAGTTTTCGAGAAAATCCCAAGCACTACAAATTCCCGAAACTGAACTGGATCAATCAAAATACAAGCGTACGCAATCCCCCACGCCAGCACACTAGAAGCCATCGAACGCGCTAATAATTTCGCGCTTGGATCGGTAATTTTTAAGCGGGCAAGAATCGTGGCAGGAGAGAAAATCAAAGTGGCGGCAGCACTAATATTAAATGCCGCCGCCACCACAAATAAAATTTTATCGTAGGTTGTCAGGTTCATTAAAACAGGACGAAAATCTCATTGCCTTCGATTTTCAATTCGTAGGTTTGCACAGGAAAATCAGGGACAGCTCCACATTCGCCTGTCTTCAAATCAAAATCAAATAAATGCCAACTACAATACACTTTTCCGTTTTTAGAAATACTTTCGGCTAACGAAGCGCCACGATGCGGGCAACCATCGTCTATCGCATAAAAATTGCCATCCACATTGAAAAGCGCAATCACTTTGTCAGCCATTTTGTAGGCTTTACTTTTCCCGTTCGATAGCTCTGAAGTGTGAGCGATTTTATAAAACTGCTTTTGCATGGCTGGTGACGTAGAGTTCATGTTAGATATTTTTAGAGAGCTTATTTGATTTTTTGGGCTGAGGCATTGACCCGACTATTTAAAAATAAATCATAGCATTATTCCGCCAATCCCAGCGAAATATTTTCTGCTGATTTCGTGTCCTTAACATCTAACATTTTCTGCATTCCGGGAGCTACGCTCAAGCTCTTCGATTTCCAGATCAGGATCGTTGCAACCAATAAAATCAACATCGCAGCGACCCCGCCTTCTGAACCATAGCCCTCACCAGTCAACCATTTCGGAGCCTCGCTCGTGCTTATCAGGACTGGATAACGCGGCAATTTCAGGCCGCTGACAGGAAGTCCGAAAATCATTCCCATCGTCCAGTTCCACCCAACATGCAAAGCCGTCGGAAACCACAGGCTTCGTGTTTTCAAATATGCTACCGATAGCCAGACTCCCGCTAGAATAGTGTTCGCAGTCGAAAAAATTGTGCTGTCAGGGTTCCCCCAGTGTAACGCACCAAAAAATATTGAGAGCACCAAAATCGGAATGACCGGAGGAATCGCATCACGCAAAATCGTTTGGAACGGATAACCGCGAAACATTAATTCTTCAAAGGCGGCAGCTAAGCTGAAAAAAATAAATGTCATGAGAGCTTCGCGCAAGATCATTCCCGAACCAATAAAATCCCAGCTTCGTGTTCCATCAACTGTTTTCCAGAACAGCGGATTCAGAATGATGCGGGTTCCCCCTCCGATCATTTGTAAGACAACTGTCGCAACAAGCATCAAAGCTGCGATGCCAAGTCCAAACAGGATTTCCTTGCCGCAGCCGCGAAAAAAACCAAATCCCAGCGAACCAAGGCGGAGTTGCTCAAATAATTTCAGACAACCCCACGAAGCCAGTATCACCCATCCGCACAGCACAGCGTATTGAATAATTGACCCCAATCCAACATTCATCCCGCTCGCCTGTGCTTCGCCTTCCGCTGACACCGACATCAAAGCCTGCATCATAAAATTTAGTGTTAAGGGCGAAATTGCTAATAAAATAAAGGCTCGCCAAATGCCGCGAAGTTGGTTGTTGGTTGGATTAACAAAAAAATTATTCATATTTGATGAGCATAGCAAACGTCTACTGATATGTCAGGAACTCTGCCACCGCTCGCTCACATTCACGATCTGTATTAAGATTTCGTCTGGCATTCGCCCGGTATGAATAATGATGAATTCACCTGATCCAATCAAGCCGCTTCGCACTAACGCACGCCGCACTCGTGTTATCGTGTTAGCGGTAGCGACGCTCTTGCTTTCGGCCTCCTTATTAGTGTTGCAAGCCTTCAATACTGAACAATGGTTCGCGCCCGGTTCCGCCAGCAGTACGCTGATTTTATTTGCGCTTTCGACGCTGAACGTTCTGGCTTTCATCATTCTGCTGATGGTGCTGGCGCGGAATATTTTGAAGCTCCGGCGCGAAACGCAACAAATGAAATTAGGGTCGCGCTTCACGACGCGCCTCGTGATTTTTTCTATTGCTCTCTCTTTGCTTCCTGTTATTTTCATGTTTTTTTCGACGGTGCTGATTATCAATCGCAGCGTAGACAAATGGTTCAGCCTGCCCGCCCGGAAGATGGCAGAAAATTCCCGGCAGATTCAGGACAGTTACATTAAAAATGAGCAGGACGAGTTACGGCGGACAGCCATCACACTGACCCGTTTAGCCGAAAGCGAAGATGATCCGGCAGAGATTTTATCCAGTGAACTGAGCAATCAAAATCTGTCCGCGATTGAGCTTTATAACAATGTCGGCTCATTGCTGATGCGCGAGGCTGTCCCTGAAGCAAATCGCCTTGAGAGCCTGATCGTTGAAGCACAAAACATCGTCCGTGAACGCGCCAGACGCGGAGAAACGGCGTCCGCAAATATTATGCAAGGCAGTGATCAATTGTATTTGGTGGCGGCGGCAAAATTACAGGACAACACCAACCGATTGATTGTCATTACTCAAAAAATGGATCCCAAGCTGGCGCGTCTCGTGATTGAAACCTCCGAGCAAAATAAATTATACGAAGCCACCTACGATGACCTGCATAAACGTCGCTCAATCCTGCGCAGTAATGCCCAGGGAATTCTTGTCTTACTCACCTTGTTTGCATTGTTCATTGCAACGTGGATGGCGATCAAAGTGGCGCGGAGCATTGCTGAACCCGTCAAGCAATTAGCCGAAGCGACCGAACGCATCAAAGCCGGAGATTTAACCGGACGCGCCGTCATTGTCGGCGACGATGAACTGGCGGCACTGGCGCGATCATTTAACGAAATGGCAGCCGAACTTCAGGAAAATCGCACGCAGGTGGAAGAATCCTCAGCGGCTCTACACGAACGCCGCCGCTACATTGAAGCCGTCTTACAAAATTTATCGGCAGGCGTGATTTCATTGGATGAAAATAATCATGTGACGACAATTAATCCGGCAGCGATTCGCTTATTGCGTCTCGAACAAACGATGCACAATTTGCCGGAAAGCGGTGCGGAGCTGGCGACACTTCTGCCTGAAGAACAGCTTGAAGAATTAAGGCGAATGAATCGTCGCGCCTTGCGTGGACGCTCAGTTTCCCGTGAAGTCCATTTTAAATTAGCCAACAACGTCAAATTGGACGCGGCGGTCACGGTCACGGCACTCCCGAATGCCCAGGGACATTCGCACGGAACGGTAATCGTGATTGAAGATTTGTCCGACATGATCGAAGCGCAACGCCGCTCTGCGTGGAGTGAAGTCGCACGGCGCATGGCGCATGAAATAAAAAACCCCTTAACTCCGATTCGATTATCAGCCGAGCGCATGGCGAAAAATCTGCTGGGAATCAACAGTAACAATGGCAATGGTAATCACAGCACAACGCAAGCAAATTTACCTGCGCCATTTCCGATACTTGACGAACGCTCTGCCAAACTGGTGAAGGAATGCACTTCGTTGATCGGGGCAGAGGTGGATACGCTGCAAAGAATGGTAGATGAATTTTCCAGTTTTGCGAGGTTGCCTGCGGCGAATCCAAAGCTGAACGACATTAACGAAATCGTTGCCGATACGCTCAAGCTTTACGAAGAACGATTGGACGGCATCAAACTGGAAAGCAAGCTCGCGCCGGAATTGCCTCCCGTCATGATTGACCGCGAACAAATCAAACGCGCTTTCGTGAATCTGATTGACAACGCGATGCACGCCATTACAGAAAGCCCGTTTCCATTGGATGAAAAGCAATTATCAATCACGACACGCGAGGTCTTTGAGCAGGATGCTGTTGAAATAATTATCGCAGATACCGGGCCGGGCATTGCTCCCACGAATCGGGAACGAATTTTTTCGCCGTACTTTTCGACGCGCAAACGCGGAACAGGATTAGGTCTGGCCATTGTCAGCCACATAATTTCCGAACATGACGGTCGCATTCGCGTCGAAGATAATTTCCCCCACGGCGCACGTTTTGTGATTGAATTACCGAGTGCGAAAGAGTGATCGTTCAGAGTTCACGCTTCAGCGTGTTCCCAACGCCAGCGAAGCGCGGCGTTGGGCACGCTGAAGGCGTGAACTCTGAACG
>JAYVZE010000194.1:0-12275 GCA_043783625.1 Blastocatellia bacterium
CAAATCTGAAGTAGTACTGCTTGCCTGCTTGATAATAAATTAAGAAAGATAAATTTTTCTCATGTTTAATTACTCCCTCACGGATCGCCGTCTTTGTCATTTCATCATTCTGGTGCTTTGTTTTGCTTGCTGCTTTGGTGTGGCTTGTAAGGAAGACCCTATCAAAGCGAAGAAGCGTTATCTCGAAAAAGGAAAAAAATATTTAGAAGAAAAGAAATACGCCGAAGCGAAACTTGAATATCGCAATGCGTTAGCGTTGGATAAGAAGAATGTTGAAGCACTTTTTGGATTGGCCGAATCGGATGCTGGAACCAATAATTTTCAAGAGGCATTTGAAGCTTATGACGTTGTTACTCAACTTGACCCTAACAATATCGAAGCGAAAGTAAGGCTTGGAAACATCTATCTTCAATTCGTGCGTGATGCCAGTAGTGTGACGAAAGCGGAAGGCTATGCTCGTCAAGCTTTAGCGGCTGATCCGAATCATATTGAAGCTCATATTCTGCTGGCTGGCGTTTACACCAGCCAGCAAAAATGGAATGAAGCAGAGCAGGATTTGAAAAAAGCGATTGAGCTGAATCCAAAGCGGCCTGAAAGCTATTTAAGCTACGCCAAATTTTTTCAGGAACACGCCAAACGAGAAACCGACAAGTCAAAATTTAATACAGAAGCCGAGCGGATTTATCAGCAGGCACTGCAAATAGATCCCAAATTTACGCTGGGGTATATCGCCTATGCGGATTTCCTTTATGGAATTCAGCGGTTTGATGAAACCGAGGCTCAGCTTAAAAAAGCAATAGACTCTGACCCCAAAGACCGTAATGCTTTAGCTTCAATTTCACGTTTCTATGAGTCCCGCAAAAATTTTACGGAAGCGGAAAAATATCTGGCCCGTCTGGCGGAAGTCAGTGGCGACAAAAATGCCAGTCGTGCGCAAATTATTGATCTACACGCACGAGATGGTAAAATTGATCAGGCCATTAACGAATATCAGGAACTATTAAAGCAAAGTCCAAAATATCTGCACGCCTACGTTCAAATCGCCAATCTTTATCTGCAAAAAGATGATCGTACTGCTGCGCTTCTACAGATTGAAGCGGGGCTGAGGCAAAGCAAGCAGGATACAGAGTTGTTATTGGTGCGAGGAAAAATTAATTCATTGAATGGGAAACTGCGAGATGCTTTCACCGATCTTGAACAGGCTCTCAAGCAAGACCCGCGCAATATGATGGGGTTGTATTCAATGACGCAGGCTCGGTTGCAGGACGGTGATATAGAAAAAGCCCGCGCTGCTAATAACGAGTTGCTGAAATATTATCCGACGAGTCCGGCTGGTATTCTAATGCGAGGAAATATTTCATTGAGTCAGGAAAAACCAGACACCGGGGAAGCGATAAAGGCGGCTGAGAAAGTCATTGAAATGGTCAATTACTTGAAAGCGAATGCGGCAGCTTTGCAAAGCTCAGGAGTGGAACCCGAAGTTTTACCTGATCTTGAAGGGAAAGGTTATACCTTAAGAGGATTGGCTAAGATTACCAATCGTGATCTGGCAGGAGCACAGGGCGATTTTGAGCGAGCTGTACAGGCTGATCCACGTAATCCTGAATCGCAAGGAAATTTGGCAGGAGTCTATTTAGTCAAGAATGATCTAACGAAAGCGCGCCAGGCCGCCGATCAGGTTTTGGGGATGTCTCCCGTGCTGGAACAATCCGTCACAAAAGCTGTCACTGTTTTGCTGGCACAAAAGGATTTTGCTTCAGCCGTGCAGAAATTGGATGCCTTGATCGCTTCGCATCCAAGTAAAAAGGCACTTTTGTTGGATCAAAAAGTCCGGGTCTATTCTGCCCAGGGTGACGCTGCCAATACAGATGCCGCGTTGCGTCAAATCCTACAGGCTGATCCGAGCTATGCGAACGCTTATTTTGAAAAATTTGCCCTTTACAAGAGCCAAAACCAAGCAGATCAGGCGGTCAATGAATTGCAGCAATTGGTGACGCGTCGCCCCGATAACCCCCGGCAAATGGCCCAGGCTTTGTTATTGATTGCCATGGTAGATGAAGAAAAAGGTCGTTATGACGAAGCTGTAAAAAATTATGAGAAGGCCGTTGGATATGACAACCGTACCGCTGTGGCCTCAATCGCTCTCAACAATTTAGCTTGGCTGATTGCTGACAAGGGCAAAGGAAATTTGGACAAAGCCGCCGAGCATGCCCGCAAGGCCATTGAAATTTCCCCTACGATTGCCAGTTATTACGACACGCTTGGTTACGTTCTAACGAAGAAAAAAATTCATAATCTGGCGATCCCGCAGCTCCAGAAGGCAATTCAGATGCGCCCCAATGATCCGTCATTTTATCGGCATTTGGGGCAGGCATATCAGGATAAAGGAGATCGTAGTAGTGCCGTTCAAAATTATCAAAAAGCATTGAGTGTAGGTGGCAGTAAATATCAGGATGCTGAAGCTGTAACAGCCGAGTTGAATCGGCTCAAATAATGAGCTAAAAAGCAGATTGAGTCTAAGTTTTGATGAAAAACCAGAAAAATTGCCAGACATTGATTCGTCGGCACATGAAAATACTAAATATTGGTAATAAATGGGTTGACTACTTCCTCATGAATTCAGATAATCTGATTTCAATTAAGCGCGAGTCATTATAAGATAGTGTCCGAAAGGTCTGTGGAGACTTGTGGCTTGAAAGATCAGTTTCAATCTGCCTCTACAGATGTTGCTTGAGCGACTGTAGAGGCATTTTCAGTTTTACTACAGTCGGTTCAAAAAAGAGTAACCTTCGGCTCCCCCCCGCCGTGACGTGAAGTCAAGGTGTCCTGCCCAACCCAACTTAGTAGGTGCTTTCCTGCTACGCCTTGATCTGTCCGTTTCGCGGCTTTCATAAGTCGGTGAGACACGGATACATCATTAGTCGGCAAGACCTTCGCAACAGAAGGTCGGTATTTTATCAAGGTGTTTTGGAAGCTTAGCTGAATTCAACCTGAACTACATAATTCAGCGGCAAGTAAAATGTTAGTGCCGTAGCAAGCGATAAGGTATTTGTTGAGTTTTAAGGAGAGACGTAATGGCTAATTTTCGAGTACGAACCCCAGCCGAATATGTGCGGATGTTGTGGAAGCGTAAGTTCTACATCATCGTCCCCGCAATTATCGTGACTTCAACATTAATGTATGTAATCAAGAGCCTTCCTGATGTTTACAAATCAGAAGCCCTGGTTCTGGTTGAGCAATCTAAGGTGAATAGCGCCTCACAAGCTCCGCAGGTGGACATTACCTCGCGCTTGGGAACGATTAAGAATCTGGTGACAAGTCGCACGAGTTTGAAAGAAATTATTGAAAATTTCGGACTTTACCGTGAGTACAAACTGACCAATGTGGCGGAAGAAACTATTTTGGATGAAATGCGCAAGCATATTGATCTTAATACACGAAGTACAGGTGGCGGAGCTAACGCCTTTACTATTGAATTCAGAGGACAAGACCCCACGTTGGTTCGAGATGTTACTGCCGAACTAACCAGAAGGTTTATTGATACCCATGAGCAAACAACAGTCTATGAAATCAATCGCCTGATGGAACAGTTGGATAACCAATTAGCAGAACGAAAAAAACAGCTAGAAGCAATCGAAGCTGAAAGAGCGGCACTTCAACGCGACCATCCTGAAGTCTTTGAAGGAAACGATAAGACTATTATTGGTCAAATTAATTCTCTGACCTTGCAAATGCAATCTTTGCGTTCTTCAGCGGATTCTTTAGCTAATAATATTAGTACGATGGAGACGATGAGGAATAGTTACAAGAACCCAAGTACTGCCTCTTTAAATCTACCACCACGCTTTTCAGGCAACCCTACTGAAGGTCCCTTGATGGTAAGATTGGCTGATCTGAAAGCTGCATTAAGTACAAAGCGGAAAATTTTTAAAGATAAGCATCCTGAAATTCAAGAATTGAGTGGTCAAATTGAGGCGGTCGAAAAGCAACTTCAGGATGCCAAGGATTCTGCCCAAAAAGAAAATGACTCAATTCGGGCAGAACAACTAGCTCAACTCAAAGATAATCCTGCTCTCAAGGAATGGGATATTCGGATTGAAGGGGGACGGCGTGAATACGCGATGAAGCAGAATGAAATAAGTCAGATTCAATCGCAAATTTCTTCTCTAAACGCAAGATTGCAGGGAGTCCCTGCTTTACAGGCAACCGTCCAGAAAATTGAGCGCGACTATCTGACCATTCAGAAAAATTATGAAGCACTGCTTTCTCAGCGTGACAATGCGAAGATCAGCACTGATATTGCTAAAGAGTTAGGCGGCAATACGTTCAAATTACAAGACGCTGCGAATACTCCAGAAAGACCTTTTGCCCCACAACGATCAATTCTGTACGGGCTTTCGCTGCTTTTGGGAATAGCCTCAGGTCTGGCAATTGCCTTGGCGATGGAAGCGCGATCTTTGTTTACCATTCAGGATGCGCGTGATGTCGAGCATTACATGCATTTGCCTTTACTCGTTACGATTCCGCAAATCGTGACAGACAACGAACGTCGTCAGCGTGCCATGTTACGTCTGGTTCAGGTTGCCGGAGTCATTTTATTAATTTTGGTAGCGATTCCAGTTCTGGTGACCGTCTTACAGCGGTCGCGGGTGCTGAATATCTTCGCTGGAGTTTATTAAAAGTTTCAGTTTGGAATGTTTTTGAGTCCCCTTAGTGAGAGAACGAATTTATGTATAAAGAATTTTATGGATTGCGTGATATCCCCTTCAGTTTGACTCCTGATCCACGCTTTCTTTACTTCACTGCCAGTCATCGTGAAGTCATGGCAAATTTGCATTATGGCATTCAACACGGCAAAGGTTTGATTGCTGCTACGGGTGAGGTTGGGACGGGAAAAACGACGATGCTGCGTGCCATGTTGGCACGTCTGGATCGCAGTGTTTTGACCTGTTACATTTTCAATCCAGGACTGACGGTGTCGGAGTTTTATCACTACATCGCCACCAGTTTTGGCATTACGCAATATGCTTCTAAATCGGATTTGCTGATGAAGTTGGGACGGTTATTAATGACTCGCCATGCACGTGGCTTACGAAGCGTTCTGATCGTGGATGAAGCGCAAGGGTTGAGCAATGAGTTGCTGGAAGAAGTTCGGTTGTTATTAAATTTCGAGACTTACACCGAAAAGCAATTACAAATTATTCTGGCCGGTCAACCTGAATTACGACAGGTCCTCAACGATCCCTCGTTGCGACAGCTCAAGCAGCGCATTAGCTTGCGTTGTGAGATTAAGCCGCTGCGAGCGGACGAGGTTTCGGTCTACATTCGTGCTCGTCTGAAAACGGCTGGTGCGGCGCGTCTTGATTTATTTTCTCAGGACGCCGTCGCACTTATTTACCGTGCTTCAGAAGGAGTACCGCGTCTCATTAACAATATCTGCGACAATTCTTTACTGAACGGCTTTGCGGTAGGAGCCAAGCAGATCAATCAACAAATTGTTGCCGAAGTGGTTGAAGAGCTTGATTTAATCCGCCCTTCAATTGAGGCTGATGAACATGAGGCTTTGTTTGCAGGGGTTCCTATCCGATCCATCGTCAAAGATGAGGCATCGCAGGATTGGAATAATCCTAATTCTGGTCGTCCGACTTCTCGTGTTTCAGAACCAAAGATGCGAGGGAGTCGCTCGCATCCAATTTCCAGTAACACCGCGCAGAGTGAAGTTGGTAAAAGTTCCAATGGAACTGAAGGAAGCATTAAGTCACAAGATTTTGGAGTCGTGAAAACGGAGTCGGAGAAACGATCCTAAAATAAGCTACTGCCCCCCTCAACGAAAAGGTTTTTCATGGGACGTGTTTTAGAAGCGCTACAGCGCCAGCAAGATAACGAAGAAATTTATCCTGATCCATTAGTGGCGAAAGTCAGCTCGCCGGAAATTGTCAGTGATGCTGCAATTCCAACTTTCGAGATGCCGGATCGGATTGGTTCTCCGATTGGGCCACGCTCGAATGAAGGTACTTCAATGACCTTTTTCAGCGAAGAGGAATTATCCAGAACATCTGATGAATTTAGTGACTTTAGTCGAGGCAGTTCAATTATGCCGACAGTCACCAGAATCCGTCAGGAAGGCATTATTCCTGGCAACGGCAGCAAGGCTTCCACTGCAAAAACAGGGGTTTATTCTGCCCCATTAACCGTCGAGCCATCAGTACCCACGACAGTTTGTCTGGATGAATCTCGCTTACATACACGATTAGTTTTATTTACCGATCCGCAATCAGATGGCTGCGAGCAGTATCGAACATTACGGACACAGGTTTTTCATGCAGCAGAAAAGCAGTTGACGCAAGTGATTCTGGCGACAAGTGCTGTGGCCGGAGAAGGCAAAACTTCAACGGTGCTAAATCTGGCCTGGGCGATTGCTCAATCCAGAGAAAAACGTGTTCTGGTGATAGACGGAGACCTGCGTCGTCCTAGTGTCAGCCCATATCTGGGGTTGGATTTTGAATTAGGGTTTGGCGAAGTCATTAGTGAAATCAGTGAAGCACTTCCGGCGATTGTCCGGGTCGCGGACTCAACACTTTACATTCTATCTTCGAGTCGTGAAGAAGCACAGCCGGCAGAATTACTTTCCAAAGAGCGTGTCGGAGAAACAATTGAAGAACTGCGAAAGTACTTCGACTTCATCTTAATTGATGCCCCACCGGTAGTTGCTTTTGCCGATGCACGGTTGCTGGCGAATCACGCGGATGCTGTGATGGTGATAGTTCGTGCGGGAATGGCAGGACACAATACAGTTGAGCGCGCCATTGAAGCTTTGCCGGGAAGTCGCGTCCTCGGTGTTGTTCTCAATGGTGTAGATCAGATGTCAGAGGTTGGCTACTACGGTTATTACGGGTATGGCTATAATGGTTATGTCAAAAAAGAGCAACCGTCGTTTCTGGAAAAAATTGGTTTGGGACAGTTAGCAGAACGCTTTAAAAAGAAGAGCGAAACAGCAGCAGAAGAGAAAAAATCATAAGAATAGGGCGATTTTTTATTGTTGGTCAGTTCAGATTAACAATGAAGGTGCTGGCCGGATGAAATTTTTGTACCGGGTCCGAGTCACACTAATAAAGTTAACCTAAGATTAACTAAGTTATCGTCGAAGCTTTTTCAGTAGCAGACAGCAGGTTCAATCCGGTCTTCGCACTAAAACAGAGATGGTACGAAGAGATATTTGGCGCAGAACATCATTATTAGTCCTGACCGAGGGCGGCATAATTATTATTGCCGTCTTGCTGAGTCTCTTCAACCGATATTCCGATAATTTCTGGGAATTACTGAGTGTCCAGAAAGGATTTCATAAAATTATCCTGACTGCGGTTGTTTGCCAGACGACTTTTTACCTGTTCGATTTATACGATATAGAAATCTTTCATTCGCTGCGAGAAATGTGCCGCCGCATTATTATGGCAATGGCGACATCGTGCTTTGTTCTCGCGATTTTCTTTCTTATTATTCCGGCCTTCCGCCCGAATTTAGAGGGAATGGAGAGTTTAGAATATGTCCCCACGCGAACTATTGTGGTCACTCTGATCCTGATGATAGCGTGGCGGATCGTGAGCCATTGGTTTTTCAGTCACCCGAATGTTGGTGAACGAATCTTAATCGTCGGGACTGATGCTTCAGCCGTCGAATTAGCCAAGGCCATTATTGCGAACCGAAATTTCGGCTATCGGATCGTCGGCTTTGTCAGCGAAGACCCCTCATTAGTTGGACAAAGTATCGTTAACCCGACTGTTATTGGAGTGGTGAATGAGTTAACTGAAATTGTCCGCCGCGAAAAAGTAGATCGTGTCGTGGTCGCGCTCTCAGATCGGCGAGGACATTTACCAGTTGAGCAACTACTTCAGCTTCGCTTACAGGGACGTGCTGTCATCGAAGAAGGCACTTCACTCTATGAAAGAATTATGGGCAAAATCAGCGTGGAGATGCTGCGCCCCAGTTGGATTATTTTTTCAGGAGGAGGTAAACGGAGCAGCTTTTCGAGAGCCGCGCACCGCCTCTTAAATTTTGTTCTGGCGATTGTCGGGATCATTTTGAGTTTTCCCATTGGTTTGATTACTGCAATCATTATTAAGTGGGAATCTCCGGGGCCGGTTTTTTATAAACAGGAACGGGTCGGAAAAAATGGCGAGCCATTTACCATCATCAAATTTCGCTCAATGCGACAGGATGCAGAAAAGAACGGCCCCGTCTGGGCAGCCTTGAATGATACGCGAACGACGCGCTTCGGAGCGTTTATCCGTAAGGTCAGAATTGATGAGCTACCGCAACTGATAAATGTCTTGCGTGGAGAAATGAGCTTTGTCGGGCCGCGTCCTGAGCGTCCGGTTTTTGTGGAGCAGTTAACGGAACTGATTCCATTTTATTCACAGCGTCATCTGGTCGAACCGGGCGTCACCGGATGGGCACAGGTGAAATACGATTATGGTGCATCGGTTGAGGATGCGCTGCAAAAACTTCAGTACGATTTGTACTATATCAAAAATGCTTCGTTGTTTTTCGATCTGTGGATCATGGTACAAACCGCGAAGATCATGTTATTTGGTCGGGGCAGATAATAAATAGTATTTTGGGAGACTCTGCTATGAAATCAGTAATTTACCGGAACTTCTTTTTAGGAACCGCATTGTTGTTGATGGCTCTGCCTGCTTGGGCGCAAAGCGGGAATGTTCCTAAGCCTGCTGAACCTGCTAAAGAAGAAATGCAAAAAGAGACTACGCCGCAGAAAAAAGATGTCTATACCGAAGAGCAACGTCAGCAACTGCGGCTACAACGCGAGACTGAAGATCAGGCAGCGACTTTACAGTATCTGAAAAATTATTTTGAGGAATATCGCCTTGGTCCGGAAGACGTAATTAGCGTTGAAGTTTTTAACCTGCCGCAATATTCGATTCCGAGTTTAATGGTTCCTCCTGATGGCAAGGTCAATTACAAATTGATTGGTCAGATCAATGTGCGCGGACGTGGCGTTGAAGATGTCCAAAAAGAAATTTCTGAAAAGCTGAATGAATACATCATTGATCCGAAAGTGACAGTGCAATTAATCCAGTCACATAGCATGAAATTTTTGATAGATGGAGATGTTGCCAGACCTGCTATTTACGAAATGACACGACGGATGACCATCCGTGAAGCTCTGATTAATGCTGGTGGGATTCTTCCGACCGGAGATAAGGCGAAGGTTGTCATTTCGCGCGCACTTCCCAATGGAACTTCTACACAAATTCCAGTCAACTATCGAGAGCTGGAAAAAGGCAAAGGGTTAGACGAAGCGATTGCACCGGGCGACGTGATTTTTGTGCCGGGTAATCGCTTTAAAACTTTCCAGAGGTGGATAGGATTAGTTTCTTCTGCTACTACCTTACCGCTGATTTTCCGGCGTTAGCGATCAGTGAGAATATTTGAAAAGATGGGGCAAGTGAGAATTTGAATTCTTGGTTGCCCCTTTATTTACGGTGTTTCCCCTAACACTTTTTCAGCTTGAGCAACAAACGGAACTTAATGTTTTTTCAGCGCGGCATTTTATTCATCATCCTTTTTGCCTGTTTCATTTTTGAAATTTCTGCCCAGACCTGGGTCTCACAGAACAGCGGAATTCTGACGCGACTTTACGGTGTATCTTTTGTTACCCGCGAAGTTGGCTACGTCGTCGGCAGCAACGGTTTAATGCTGACGACAGAAAATGGCGGCGTGGATTGGAAAAAACAATCTGTCATCACTCGTGAAATTCTCCGCGACATTTCTTTTGTAGACCCTGACCGTGGATTTATCCTCGGCGAATACAGCATTTTCAATCGCCCTGATTTACCGAAAGGCCGATCTTTTCTGCTTTCGACTTCGGACAAAGGCAAAGAATGGGAAGATGTAAGTTTGTATGATGACGAGCTGAAAGCTGATGATGCGAAGCGATACAATGGACTCGGAATTGTTCGCTTGGTTTTTGTAGATGATCGGACGGCGTGGGCTTGTGGCGAAGCGGGATTGATGCTCGTGACTCGCAATGCCGGACGGACGTGGCAACGTCAGGTTTTACCCATCAATAAACTGTATTTTGACATCGCCGCGTTGGATGAAAGTAATGCTTGGACGGTTGGCGGAGGCGGAGTCATTCTGCGCACAGTTGATGGTGGGAAAAACTGGAATGAACAACAAACAGGGATTACAAAAACGCTGCGCGGAGTTCATTTCATTGACTCCAAGCGCGGTTGGGCGGTAGGCTCCAGCGGTGCAATTATTACAACTACGAATGGTGGAAATCGTTGGCAAGTTCAAACGTCTGGAACGGAAGAAAATTTGAATACGGTTTATTTTTCCAGCCGCAGCGAAGGTTGGGTCGCGGGTGATCGCGGCGTCCTTTTACATACAATTGATGCCGGAGCGCATTGGGAAAAAGTGATTATCAAATCGCGCTCCAACTTTTCACGCTTCTTTTTTATTGCGCCAGATTGTGGCTGGTTAGTTGGCTCCAATGGTGCAATTTTCAAATATCAAAAATGATCACTCTTCAGGATATTCAAGCTGCGCGAGAACGATTAGGTCGCGCAATTTATCACACGCCCTGCCCGCTTTCATTGACTCTCAGCAAACTCTGCGGTTGCAATACCTACTTCAAACTTGAAAATTTGCAAATGACCGGTAGCTTTAAAGAACGTGGAGCATTGAATAAATTGCTACAACTCACTGAAGCCGAAAAACAAGCGGGAGTCGTTGCCGCCAGTGCCGGAAATCACGCACAAGGAGTCGCGCACCATGCTACGCGGCTCGGCATCAAATCTATTATTGTGATGCCGAAGCAGACGCCGCTGATTAAGGTTTCCAACACACGTGATCTCGGCGGAGAAGTCATTTTGCAGGGCACAAGTTACGATGAAGCCCTGGCATTGGCGCGTGAGCTGTCAGAACAAAAAGGCTACACCTTTGTTCATGCCTTTGATGATGATGCAATCATCGCCGGACAGGGAACTGCCGGGCTGGAATTGCTTGAAGAAGAAATTAAATTCGATGCGGTAGTCGTACCCATTGGCGGCGGCGGATTAATCAGCGGGATTGCGATTGCGATGAAAGCGTCTCAGCCTGATATTCGCATCATCGGAGTTGAGCCGGATCATGTGGCTTCAATGCAGGCAGCTCTGCAAACAGGGGAACCCACAACGATTACCGGGGAACCAACGATTGCGGATGGTCTGGCAGTGAAGCGCGCAGGCATCCGAACACTCGAAATTATTCAGAAACACATTGATGAAGTCGTCACCGTTAGCGAAGAAGAAATTGCCAGCGCGATTTTGAAGCTGTTGGAAATTGAAAAAACTGTCGTTGAAGGCGCGGGCGCGGCATCTTTGGCGGCTGTCCTCTTTCAAAAAATTAAAGGTCTGGAAGGAAAAAATGTAGCGATTCTTGTCTGTGGTGGAAACATTGATCCGATCTTGTTATCGAAAATTATTGAGCGCGGTCTAGCCAAAGATGGACGTTTGGTACGAATCCGCGCCGTAGTTCGTGATCGTCCCGGCGAACTAGCGAAAATTTGTCAAGTTGTTGCTGAGACAGGCGGAAATATCCTTGAAGTCGCCCATAATCGTGCCTTTGCCAAATTAGAAGTTGGTGGGGTAGAAATTGATTTGGTGTTGGAGGCAAAAGGACACGAGCACATCGAACAAATGCTCCGTGTTTTTCACGAAGAAGGAATCAACGCTCAGGAATTATCCTGACAGCGGGACAGTACAAGAGCAATAACGATTTCAAATGTGTATGCGACTGTCAGTAGCCCGCGCGTCAGCAAGGGCTGCCTTGGCAACTCGCCCACCGACCTCAACGAGCGCGTACTTGAGGCAGCCCTTGCTGACGCGTGGGCTACTGACACCGGATACCGATTACAAATTACCAGTTAACATCATCCCTGTATGCCGATTGCCCCAAATACGAAATTCGATCACTACGAAATCCTCGCGCCGCTTGGCGCGGGAGGAATGGGCGAAGTGTATCGCGCCCGTGATTCTCGCCTGAACCGCGAAGTTGCGATCAAATTATTGCCCGCCGAATTCGCGCAGGATGTTGACCGCTTACAACGTTTTGAGCAGGAAGCACACGCGACCTCTGCACTCAATCATCCAAATATTTTGACGGTGTATGACTTTGGTTCGCACGAAGGAAATCCGTACCTCGTGATGGAATTGTTGGAAGGGGAAGAACTCCGAGCGCAAATCGCAACAGGTGCGCTGGCTCCACGCAAGGCG
>JAYVZE010000195.1:0-33773 GCA_043783625.1 Blastocatellia bacterium
TAACCGCATGAGCTTACTTTGATTTAATTCATTGTCAAAAAGCCAAGTTGTTGATTCTGTTGACGCTGCTTCCTGAAAAAAGTGTACACAGTATTGTGAAGCAGTTAGGCTACTAAAAGCATCTCCGCTCGTTTACAGAGTTTATGAAAATATCTCCCCTAACGACATCCATGATTTGGATACGCCCACAAGAAAAAACGAACACAAATCCTCCGATTAGGCACCAACGGCGGTGATGAATGGAGCTGGAATCGTGGTACGTTGCGGTTGTTCTATCACAGCGATGACGGGCTGGGAGCGCAAGCATCCTGCTTGCCGTTTGCCAGCGGAGCGAGGAAACCACTTCGCGCTGGAAGCTTGCTGTGATGGACACGCCCTCCTCGCCACGTCAACGAGCGGCGTGGCACGCGCTCGCGGCAAGCGAGACGCTTGCGCTCCAGTCATTACAGATTATCGGGATCAAGGCCAAGTTCGCGCAATTTGGCGGCGAGACGGTCAGCCCGGTTTTCAGCTTTCTGGCGGGCAACAGTTTCTTCTGAAGGAGTGCGTAAAAATTCTCCGGTTTGGGAATTAAAAAGCCGCAGTGTGGTTCCGTCATTGACCAGTTCCAATCCCAACTCATCGCTCACGACGCAGTTATTGCTGACTACTTCTTCGATCAATTCTTTGCCATGTAAGCGAAAGGCACGGAGCGGAGGAATTAATTTATACTCTGGGTCAAAGATGAAATATTCTTGTACTCCAAGCCAGGAATAAAGTTGTTTTTTCCATTGTAAATCTTCATTTTTGGTTTTTCGTGAGGAAACTTCGATCACGATATTCGGGATTTTTTCCTCCCAGAATTTATAAGTGCGTCGCGCTTGTTTGATGACTCCGCGCACAACGAAAACATCAGGCGAAACACTTTTAGTAGGATCGCCTTCCACGTAGTAACACATCAGATTTCCAGAGACATAAACTTCCGGCTCCTCAATAAAATGCGCCTCTAATGTTTCAATTAAGGCATTCATTAACTTGCGATGCTTATCGGTTTCTGCCATTGGATTCCCATCCGATTCAGGATATTCAATATTTCTGAGGATGTCTTTTTGTCGCGCACTCATAACGTACCTCTGATTGGAGTTCAGTTTAGCATAGCGGAGGAAAAGAAAGGAAGCGTCAGCCCTTGCGCGAAAGAAGGGGTTGGCAACACAGGGATAGTTATCAGGCTCTATCGTAACGCCGCCACTGGCAAGCGGGGAAGTCAATAGCGAATGCAGCGAACAATCGTTTCACGGCACTGGCGTCCGTGGAGATAGAGCAGAATTGGCTTGAATGTATGGCAGGCTGTTAGCCTGCCGCTGCGGACTTTCTGCGGGTTATCAACGGCAGGCTAACAGCCTGCCGTACACTGATTCACAATTTGCTCTAGTTTAGCGATTACAACGACGCCGAGCCGGATTTTGTTCTTTTGACGATCAAATCATCAATGAATTTTTTGTTTTTAATAAAATCTGCTGAGATATTTTTGGTCGGGCACGAAGTCTCCAGTTGCGCCCATTGGTCAAAACCAATGTCGGCTAAGACATCAATCACTTTGGGGAAATTAATAATTTTGCCTTCGCCGAGGAATTTTTCCCACGGCGTTTCTTTCAAGTGCATTTCGCAGATGCGACTTTTTCCCAGCCAGCGAATTTCTTCGACGACATCGTAACCTTCCTTCGACGAATTGCCGACATCGTAGTACGTCATCACGGCGGAAGACTTACTGCGATCCATAATCGCTACGTTTTCACGCGCTGAAATCGTGTCTTCAAGTCCTAAAATGACGCCAAGTTTTTCAGCCTGTGGCGCAACGTTGCGCATAATATCGGCGACGCGATCCTGTTCGGCTTTTTCTTTGATCGCCCATTTTCCGAAGAAGGGAACGAGGATCACTTTAACGCCCAGTGCTTTCGCCACGGGGATTGATTCGGCTAACCATTTTTCTCCGAGCGGGTCGGATTTTAATCCGTTGACATGCATAATTTCTAAGCAAAGCGAAGTAATTTTGCATTTTAGCTTTTTCGCTTCGTCTAAATATTTTTTTTGTAAAGCGGGATCGCTCAGTGGAAGCCTGGAAATTGTTTCGCCTTTAGGGGCGTGTCCGAGACTGATTTGAACGCCACTAAATCCAATCTGTTTAGAAATGGCAACGGCGCCAAGTTTGCCTTCCTGCTGCAAGCTCCAATCAGGAGCGGAGAGTTTAAACTTCACGCCTTTGCCAGCGGCGTACGCCAGTAATTCCTGTTGTCGGGAGAGCGCGAGCGCGGTTAATCCAGAAGCTCCGGTACGGATGAAATTTCGACGTGAATAACGCATGAATTCTTCTTTCAAAAATTAATTTCTGATTTTAACGATCTGCGTTCCTGAGAGATAATCAGAGATGCTCAAGCGGTCAAAATTGCGCGTGATGCAGATTACATTCACAGGAAAAAGCAGGAGTGAAAGTGTTCCACCCACAGCCCTCGCCGCCGCTTGTTGAAAGGTAAATGAAACGGTGGACGTACAATCAGACGGAGGTTGTTCAGCCGCCGGTTTCAGGCTGGCCAGATGTAATTTGAGGATTGCCATTCCGATGGTTCTTCCGGCGAGCGCGTAGGTCACAAAGAAATAAACAGCGACCAGAATCGTTGTGAGCGCGAGTAAACCGGTGAGCGAAACAGAGCTGGAACTGCCCCCTAAAAAGGCATAAACAGCTATGATTGGCAGGAAGGAAAAGGCGACAATTTCGGCGTCAATCACCGCCGCCGCAATCCGTGCTTTTAAAGAGGCAGCCTCCAGGATCGTGGGTTCATTGTTGATAAATTGCTCTTCATCAGGAAGCAACTCCAGTTCGTCGGATTCCTGTTCAAAGACCAATGATTCAGTTTCCAGGAGGTCTTCTTCGTACAAATCTGTAGCGGGAAGATAATTCGGTTCTACGACCATTGGCACACGCGGCATCATTGGTGCACGGTGCATCAATGTTTCTGGCGCAACGAGGTTGTGCGCAGCGATTTCCGTCGCCAGTGCGACCGCGCCCACGGTGCTGACTTCAGCCGGGTCAGGCACGATTGCCAGATAGTTGGCCTTATTGATACGACGAAGCGCCGCTTCAACAATTGGCTGGCGATTAGGTTCGTGCATGATAGGTGATATTCTGGGAGGCTCTACTTCTGCGGCTTTTTGCTCACGTATTTGACGTAAACGCGCATTCAACTTTTCTTTCCACTCCGGCTTTGGCTCGATGGTTTCAGGCTTCCGGTCATTGACTCTGGCATTCATCGGCGATTTAGGGAAACGAATTAAATTACCCGCGTCACCCGCGTTGGAGCGAGAGGAGGCGACAGCGGCGGCGGCAATCGGGGCATTGATTGATTCTAGGTAGCGATCACGTTTTTCGCGCCAGTTGTCCATTTTTTTTAGAGCATTATTGTGTCCGCAGGTTTTGCAAATCACAGTTGCTCCCGGCAGCTCGGTTTCACATTGTTCACAAATCATCATAGTGAGTTGTTCTTTTTCGTAGTGGTAGTTATGGCTACTATTGTTTTTGATTGAGGGCAATTTCTATACTTTCACGCATGACTTTCGGGACTAACGTCTGACTCCATCCGCGAATGTGTCTGATGAGGACTCCATCGCGTCCGAAGATAAAAGTTTGGGGAACGACTACCTTGTTATCCATTGCACGAAATAATGAGGCCGTCGTAAATCCTAACTGATAATTAATTTTGAAACTTGACCGCATTCGCAAGACAGCTCCAAGCTGGTCAGGCGTTTCAATGGAAAGCCCAATGATTTCGACGCCTTTGTCTTTGTATTCAGTTTGCAAGGAAACTAATTCAGGAATTGATTGACGACAAGGGCCGCACCACGTAGCCCACAGATCAATCACCACCACTTTCTGTTTGCCAATCAATTTTGATAACTTGACGGTCTTCAATTTATCGGACTTGCCAATGGATTGAATTTCAAAATCCATCAAGTCAGATAAATTCGGTTCTTGTGCCGGAACGAAATCACCAGTCCCGAACATCAATATGAGTACAATTAAAAGAGCTGCTTTTGAGATCATGCTCAGATTACATTTCCAGGGCTTTATTGATCGAATCACGTAACATTGCCGGAGTCGAAGCCGGGTTAAATCCCACCAGCTTTTTGATCAATTTTCCATCTTTGCCAAAAACATAGCATTGTGGAATTGAGTTTGAAGCCCTGATCGCCCTCGCTAATTCGCGGGTCGCAAAACCAACCTGATAACTCATGTTGTTTTGCTTTACGAAATCCCTGACCGCATCTTTCGATTGCGCAGGTTCTTCCGTTGTCAATCCGATCACTTTCACGCCTTTGGATTTGTATTCGTTCTGAACCTTCACCAGGTCAGGAATTGATTGGCGGCAGGGACCACACCAGGTTGCCCAGAGGTCAATCACGACGACGTTTCCAGTTCCAGTCAGGCTGGAAAGTTTGGCATTGGTCACGAGTCCAGCCTCGTCTATCATCGGCACGTCAAGATCAGTTAATTGAATGGCCGGTATAGGTGAGGCCTGTTTCACGGGTTCGGAGTCTTTCACCACTGAACGCTGAGTGGTTCCCGTACAAGCAGCCAAAGTTAGTGTAATCACTAAGGTTAATAGCCAATAAATTCGACGACTAATGGATAACATCCTAACCTCGACAAAATGAGTTATTTATAGACCAATTGTTCAAGTCGCATCATAGCTGTTGAAACGTTTGGTGACAAATGAAATCTTAACCTGAGGAGACGAAATAAAGAAAATGCTTAAAATTTATATCCCCGTTGTTTGGTATTCTGAATGAAAACAGGGCGTTCACTGCCGGCGCCAAGATTATTAATTTCGCTTCGCTGATTAGAAATCAAATAAGAGCGTACCAAACCGCGTAATCGTGCACTGCGTCCACTCGTCAAATGTTCAGCCAAAGTCAGCATCCGAAACCATGCTGATTCCAATTCATCGGCCAGCCGGGAAATCTGCGTGATGTCGTAAGGCACAGCGATGAGGTCAATCCCCAGGCGGGCAAAAACAGCTAAATATCGAGCTGTCGCCAGATCAGGACACAGCAATCGTTTCTTCCCGATTTTTAATTCGATGCCCAGTAAGGTGTGCAGAATTTCAACGTGTGAGGTGTTATTCGGAGCCTTCAGTTCAAACCTACGCGTTCTGATCGTGAGAATATTTTCCCGATAGAGAATGGCAATTTGCTGCTCACCCATGAGGCGTTCGACTTCCGCCGCAATTGCATCCGCCTTGACTGCCTGAGGCTGCGCTGCTTGATGATCGGCAAGAGAAATTATTTCAGACATAGCGGACATAAATTGTTGCAGGGAGTCGGTGAAACGGGAAATACCAGCTTAACAGAAAAGCAGTGAAACTCAAGTGGGCAGCGGGCGGTGATGGATGATCGGCAGTTTCGAGAACTTCTGCCGACCCCCGCGATCACTTCTGTGCGGCAACCTGTTGAATTCGCGCTGGTTTTTGATTGAGGATTTTTAAGGCGCGTTCGGGAAAGAGTCCTAAATAAAGTGTCCCCACCAAAGTCAGAATCAAAGCCGTCTGCGCCATCGCGTTAATTCGCGGTTTGATGAAATCATTATTCGAGGGACGGAAGAACATGACGACAATGGGATACAAATAATAGTACACCGAGATGATGCTGTTGACGATGGCGACGATGATTAACCAGCGCAGTTGCGGCACACTTTTCCACGCTGACTGGAACACGTAAAACTTACCCATAAAACCCGCTGTGGGCGGAATGCCGGCCATCCCAAGCATGAAAATTGCCAACGGAAAACTTAGATTGGGAATGTCAAAACCAATGCCGGCGTAATCACTGATTTCAGTCTTCGCATCGCCTGCGCGCGCCAACATTTGCACAATCGCAAACGCGCCAATACTCATCAACGCATAGGTCAGCATATAAAATCCGACGGGCGCATAATCATTCGTCAAAAAGCCAATCAGAGTGTAGCCGCCATGGGCGATAGAAGAATACGCCAGCAAACGTTTCATGTTGCTTTGGGCCAGCGCCACAATATTGCCGAAAGTCATCCCCAGTGCCGCCATAATTGCCAGGGCATTCACCCAGGTTTGATGCAGTTGGATCCCAAATTCGGGGGCATTTGGCGTGCCGAAACCATCAGCAAACACCCGCAGGAAAGCGGCGAACACCGCGACTTTTGGCCCTGTCGCTAAAATCGCCGTCACCAGTGTGGGAGCGCCTTCATAAACGTCCGGCGTCCACAAATGAAACGGGGCAGTAGCGATTTTGAAGCCGAAACCGACCAGCATCATTGCCGCACCCACCATCAACATTTGTGGCAATAAAACATGACCAGTGACAATCGCCTGACGGATGCCTTCGATGTTGGTGGTGGCGGTTGCTCCATAAGTGAGTGCCATCCCGTACAATAAAAATGCGGCTGAAAATGATCCGAGGAGAAAATATTTCAGCGAAGATTCGTTTGAGCGCAAATCTGTCCGACGATAACCGGCCATCACATACGTGGCGATGGATGAAGTTTCCAGACCTAAAAATACTGTTACTAAATCGCCCGCACAGGACATCATCAACATGCCTGCCGTAGCGAACAGCATCAGCGCATAAAATTCACCGGGCGGCAGCGCTTCCTCGTCCAGAAATTGCGACGCCAACAGCGTTGTTAAAATGCCGCAAAGAATGATGACGAGCGAGAAATACAGGCGCAGGTGATCTGTCACGACCATGCCGGAGAATGAAGTAGAGGACGGACCTTGCCACAGCAGGATGATGGCGACTAAGGCCAGACAAAGTGCCAGTAGCGACAGGATTGGCCCGGCGCGGCGCATTTCTTTTTTAGCGAAGGCGTCAACCATCATCACGACTATGCCCGCTACGGAAGTAATGATTTCAGGCAAAATCGAGAAGTAATCAATTTTTAATTCACTGAGTTGCATTTATTATTTTTACTTGGAAAAAGTATCCCTGTGCGGGATGTCTGGCGCACAAAAATTTGCATTCCAGACATCCCTCACTTTACATTTCAAAACATCATTTTGCGGCCCGCGAAGATTGACTCGCTTCCACAATCGCTCTGACTGTTTCGACGGATCGCTCGCTCGCTCTGAGAAACAGCATGGGCATAATTCCCATAATCAGTGCCATTGCCACCGGAGGCAATAACGAAAGCCGTTCACGAAGATCCAGATGCGGTAATTCTTCGTTTTCGTGATGTGTCACCTTACCAAAAAGCACGCGCTGAACCATCCACAGCAAATACACCGCCGACAGCACAACGCCGATCCCGCCAATCACAGAAAAGGTTTTGGCGTAAGGCACGGTTGAAGAAAAGGTGCCGAGCAAAATCAAAAATTCGCCGATGAATCCATTTAATAATGGCAAGCCCAAACTTGACATCACCGTAATCAAAAACATCGTGGAATAACGCGGCATCACGCTTGCTATGCCACCGAATTCCGAAATTTCACGCGTGTGGCGACGGTCATACAGCAAGCCTACACACAAGAATAATGCGCCCGTCGAAATGCCGTGATTCAGCATTTGGTAGAGTGCGCCTTGCAGGGATTTATCCGTGAAAGCAAAGATGCCGAGCGTGATAAATCCCATGTGACTGACCGAAGAGTACGCCACCAGTTTTTTCAAATCCGGTTGCACCATAGCGACCAGGGCGCCATAAATAATGCCGATGACCGAGAGCAACATGACCCAGGGCGCAGCTTTGTACGAAATATCCGGGAACAGTGGCAAATTAAATCGCATCAAGCCGTATGTGCCCATCTTCAGTAAAATGCCGGCCAGAATGACCGAGCCTGCCGTTGGCGCATCGGTGTGCGCGTCGGGCAACCACGTATGAAATGGCCAGAGCGGCACTTTAATAAAGAACGCCAGCGCAAAGGCTCCCCACAACCACCATTGCACGTTCGTCGGAATAAGTAATTTTCCGGTCGTGATGTTGTGCATGATTTCGATATAATCAAAAGTCGTACTGCCATTCAAATAATACAGCGCGATGATGGCGACTAACATCAACAAGCTGCCGACGACGGTGTAAATGACGAATTTGACGGCGGAGTAAATCCGATTTTCGCCACCGAAAATCCCGATCAAAAAATACATCGGAATCAGCACGATTTCCCAGAACAAATAGAACAGGAATAAATCGAATGAAACGAAGACACCGATCATGCCGCTTTCCAGAATCAGCATGAAAATCATGTATTCGTGAACGCGCAATTTCACTGGCCAACTTGCCATGACTGCGCCCGGCATCAAAAATGTAGTGAGCAATACCAGCCACAAACTAATGCCATCTATGCCGACGTGGTAGGACACGCCTAATTCTCGAATCCAACTGATTTTCGTAATCAGTTGTGGTTCTGCGATTGATTTGTCAAAGCCAATGAGAAGTCCTAGCGACAAGACAAAGGTAACGACAGTAATACCCAGCGTAAACCAGCGATAATGATCGCGGAGCTGTTCACGAGGGACACCACGTTTAATCATGAAAATGCTATACAACAGCAGTAATACTGCGCCAACAATTGGAAAGAAAACCGTGATGGTGACGATTGATGAACTCATATTCCGTGAATCCTTTCTTAAAAGTAAGAAACTGTGAGGATCCCACGATTACTTTGATCGTGACCACATTGACCGCTTTCTGCTCGTGCAGGCGGTTGATATTTAACTGTCAAAGAGCGTTTTAGCAGCACGGCGGCAAGGAGCAACACAAGGTGGATTTTCTGCCTGTGCGATCTCTGTCGCTGGAAAACGGGGGCAGTAAAGGTGGCCCCAACAAGCTGGTTGTTTATTCGCAAGGGGCAATTAATGCCAGCCTTGCGTGAGCAATTCCCGGCCACTTATCTGAGGCGTGACGCGACAGCTTCCCGCACCTGATTGATGGAAGCTTTCGTCGCTCTGATGAAGATCATCGGAGTAATTCCCATGACCACCGCCATCACCACCATTGGAATAAGCGCGACCCGCTCGCGGCGCGTCAAATCATGCAACTGTTTATTTTCTTCTTTTGTAATTGCACCAAACAAGACGATTTGCATCTTGCGCAAAATATAAACGGCGGACAGCACAACACCCGTCGTGCCAAGTACGGCGAAGACTTTTGCGAACGGAACAGCCGAAGTAAACGTCCCGATCAAAATCAAAATTTCACCAATAAAACCGCTCAGTAACGGCAAGCCCAGACTACTAAATGCTACGATCATGAAAGCTGTCGAGTAACCCGGCATTTGCGCTGCTACGCCGCCGAATTCTGACATCTCGCGCGTTTGCCGACGCTGTGAGATTAACGCGACACAAACGAACATCGCACCGGTTGAAAGCCCGTGATTGAGCATTTGATAGAGCGAGCCTTGCAACGATAATTCTGTCGCCGCAAAAATTCCTAGTACGACCAACCCCAGATGACTGAGGGAAGAATAGGCAACTAACCGCTTGAGATCGTTTTGCACTGTGGCAATCAGCGCACCGTAAATTGTGCCGATGACGGCAAGCGCCATGACATACGGCGCGACTTTGGTTGAAACTTCCGGGAACAGCGGCAAATTAAACCGTATTAAGCCATACGCACCCATTTTCGCCATTACGCCCGACATCATAATGGAGCCGGAAGTTGGGGCTTGCACGTACGCATCCGGCAACCACGCATGGAGCGGCCAAAGCGGAACTTTGACCATAAATCCAAGGGCGAATGCGAGCCATAACCAGAATTCCAAATTGGGAGGAAAGAGGTGCTTGCCTGCCGCGCGTGCTTGCGACAGTGTGCGCGTAATTTCAATCAAATCGAAAGTGCCAGCGCCGACATAATAATAAACACCGATAATGCCAACCAGCATGAACAGGCTGCCGACAATGGTAAAGGTGAAAAATTTCACTGCCGCCGGAACGCGCCGCTCACGCTCTGCGCCCCAGACACCAATCAGGAATCCCGCTGGAATAATCGTCAGCTCAAAGAATAAATAAAACAGGAGCATGTCCTGTGCCACAAAGACGCCGACGATCCCCGTTTCAAGTAACAACAACGTCGTCAAATAAGCCCGTACATTGTGCGGTACAACCCATGTTACGAGCATACTGATCGGCATTAAAAATGTTGTCAGCAAGACGAGCCATAAGCTGATGCCATCTACACCCAGATGATAATGTGCGCCCAGACTTTCAATCCAGGGCGCATTGATTTCAATTTGTGGACCGGATAGTTGCGGCTGAAAATACAAGATCAGCAATAATGAGAGCAAAAACGTCACAACTGAAAACGACAACGCAATCCAGCGATATTGATCGCGGAGTTGTTCAATCGGAAGGCGATGCAACCAGAAGTAGCTATGAAGCCACATGGCAACAGCACCGATGAGCGGCAAAAAAAGGATAATTGTTAGTAAATAAACTTGCATTGAGTTTAAGAGCGAAGTGATTAGCGTTTAGCAATTAGCCCATCCATTGAGCAGCTAACAGCTATCTTAGTGTGAAATACAAAATCAAAACAATCGCGCCAATCAACATAATTGCGGCATAGCTGCGGGCGAGACCCGTTTGTAAGAACCGCATCGCACCGCCTGTTTCGCCAAATGCGCGCGCAATTCCATTCACCGTGCCATCAATAATTTTGACATCAAGAATTCGCCACAACACATTGCGTGCAGCTCCCATCACGGGATTTACGATGGCAGTGTCATAAATTTCATCTACATAATATTTGTTTTCGAGTAGTTTGGGCATCCGACGTAAAGGCTGCGTCGTGAACATCGCCCAGCCTAAGCCGATGCCTGCAAGCGCTACAATGACAGAAATTATAGTGAACAGACGCTCGGTCGAAAAATCGTGGGGCGCTGCTTCGATGGCGTGTTCTGTGGCAGTCGTTACCACTCCATGTGCAACTTCAATTGCGGGTGCAGCTTTGGCTAAGACCGGCTCCAGAAAATGCTCGAAATGATTTGAGCCACCCAAAGCGGCAGGAACGCCAATATATCCACCGACGACCGAGAGCACCGCCAGAACTACTAACGGAATCCACATCACGGCTGGAGATTCGTGCGGATGGACTACCGGATGACCGTTAGCGTGCGTACCGTGACCGTCGTCGTGACCTGTGTTAAAGCGCTCTTTGCCCCAGAAGGCAAGAACCATCAACCGTGTCATGTAAATGGCTGTCAGCAACGCCGTGGCGACCGCCAGCACCCACAAAGTTTTAGCTAAGCCTGTCGGCAAACTATTGCTTGACCAGATTTGCCACAAAATTTCATCTTTGCTGAAAAAACCTGACAGCAACGGAAATCCACTAATTGCCAGCCATCCGGCAACCATTGTGAAAAACGTGATGGGCATATATTTTTTCAGCCCGCCCATGTGCCGTAAATCCTGTTCTTCGTGCATGCCGTGAATGACGGAACCTGCGCCCAGAAAGAGCAACGCTTTGAAAAAGGCGTGCGTCATCACGTGAAAAATTCCTGCGGTGAACGCGCCGACGCCACAGGCTAAAAACATGTAGCCGAGCTGCGACACGGTCGAATATGCCAGCACTTTTTTGATGTCATTCTGGGCAATTCCAATTGTTGCAGCGAACATTGCCGTGAATGCGCCGACGACTGCGACAATCAGCATAGCGGTTTGCGAATGCGTGAAAATCATGCTGCACCGTGCTGTCAAATATAGGCCGGCTGTAACCATTGTTGCGGCGTGGATCAAGGCTGATACCGGCGTGGGGCCTGCCATCGCGTCCGGCAACCACACAAACAGCGGAACCTGTGCGCTCTTGCCGCAGGCGCCCACAAACAACAACAAGGCAATCGCTGTCATCGCACCCCACACGCCAACTCCTTCAATCGGTTTTTCGGCAGCTTGGGTGAGCAAACTTGGGATGACTTTGTCACCGACGGTTTTGTCTACGAAACTGATGCTCGCAAAAAGTGTGAACGCTACCATCACACCAATCGAGTATCCAAAATCACCGATACGATTAACGATAAAAGCTTTTTTCGCGGCGTCGCCTGCTTCCTGACGTTCGATGTAATAACCAATCAGCAAATAAGAACAAAGCCCGACGCCTTCCCAGCCGACAAACAGCACCAGCAAATTGTCACCGAGCACCAGCGTCAGCATCATGAACATGAACAAATTCAGGTATGCGAAGAAGCGATAGAATCCGACATCTCCGTGCATGTACCCAACTGAATAAATATGAATCAACAAACCGACGCCAGTGATGAAGAGGAGGAAAATACCTGAAAGTGGATCAAGTAAATACGCAAAGTCGGAGCGGAAATTTCCCACTTCAACCCAGGTGAAAAAGAAGTCAGTGACGCGGCGCACTCCATCAGCATCTGGGGCTTTGGGTAACAATTGGGTAAAGAAAGCCAGAAAAGCGAGGACAGTTGAAACTCCAACCGAAGCGCAGCCAACAATACTGACGAACTTTTCGCCGAGTTTTTTTCCAAAAAAACCACAGAGAATGGCTCCGATGAGCGGCGCGAATGTGATCCATTTAAGCATAATAAATCAGTGGTCGGTAGACGGTGAGCGGACAACCGCTTACAGTTTGAGTAAATTTTCCTCGTCAATGCTTAGCGTCTCTCGATTACGGAAGACGGAAATCATGATAGCTAACCCTACGGCAGCTTCGGCGGCAGCGATTGCCATTACGATAAAGACGAAAAGCTGTCCCGTGTTTTGATTCAAAAAACGCGAGAAGGCAACGAGTGTCAGGTTCACTGAGTTGAGCATCAGTTCGATACACATAAACAAAGAAATAATGTTGCGTTGCAACAGAAATCCGGCAACACCTATCGTAAATAAGACGGCACTTAATGCGAGATACCAGGAAAGTGGAACCATAAAATTCTAGTTTAATCAGGCTGCAATTTTTCTTGCCTGCTCTTCTCTTTCTGCGTTTGAAGAATCAGGTGCTGAAATTCTCGGAGTAGCATCTATAATCATTTGTCCAAGCGTTTCGGTTTCTTGTGTCGTACGCTTTTTCGCTAAAAACAAAGCTCCGACCATCGCCATCAAAATCAACACTGAAGTTGCTTCAAAGGGAAACAAATAACTTGAAAACATTGCTTCACCGATAGATTCAATGGTTCCAAACGGATGAGTGCCATCAGCCGCAATCGCTGAAGCGGGAGTATCGGGAACAGCTTTGGCCACATAGAAAACTTCAGCGAGCAAAGCGAGGAAAAGTAGGGGCGCCACAATTTTTAAATACTTACCTTTGTCCAATCGTGATTCTTCGCGGCGGACATTGAGCAACATAATCACGAAAACGAAGAGCACCATAATAGCTCCAGCGTAGACGCTGACTTGCATCACTGCGACGAATTGCGCTGACAATAATAAAAATGTGCCAGCCAATGAACACATCACGCCGATGAGTCCGAGCGCCGAATAAATTGGATTTCGTTGCAGGATGACATTGAAGGCCGAAAAAACCGCGACAGATGCCAGAAACAGGAAAATTAATTGTTGAATCGGTAGCTCAAACATAAATTTAATAAGCCAGCAGCGCAATCGTTGCCGAAATAAAAATATTCAGCAGGGCGGCGGGCAGCAAAAACTTCCAGCCAAAATTCATTAATTGATCGTAGCGTAACCGTGGCAAGGTGCCTCGTAACCAAATATACAAGAACATGAAAATGCAAACTTTGGCAAGGAAATAGACCGGAGCCAGCAAGGGAAAATCTCCGACAAACGGGCCGCTCCAGCCGCCTAAAAACATCGTCGTTGCCAGCACCGAAACCGTGAGCATGTTCACGTATTCCGCCATAAACAACATCGCAAATTTTAGCGAGCTGCTGTATTCCGTGTGGAACCCGCCGACCAGTTCCGTTTCCGCTTCGGGTAAATCGAACGGCGTCCGATTCGTTTCAGCAATTGCGCTGATGAGATAAATTAAAAATCCCAGCGGCTGAAAAACGAAGACATACCACTTCGGAATAAAGCCGAAATAGGCACCTTGTTGCGACTCGACGATTTTGTATAAATCGGCTGTCCCGGCTTGAATTAAGACTCCGACCAGTGACAAGGTTAAACTCAATTCATAGCTCACCATTTGCGCCGATGAACGAAGCCCGCCCAGCAAACTGAATTTAGAATTTGAAGACCAGCCCGCCATCGCAATCGCATAAACCCCTAAACTCGTGAGCGCCAGAACATACAGAAGGCCGACGTTGAAGCTGGTCACATGCAAATCAACTTTGCTCAGATTGAGTTGTAACCCCGTCAGCGAATTCACCACGGAGTTGATCGTCGAAGCAAAGGGAAGTGGGACATCTTTCGGGCCAAGCGGATAAACGATAGTTGCCATGAAAGCCGGGACGACTGCTACGACTGGCGCGAAGACATACAACCACTTGTTCGCCGCCATCGGAATGATGTCTTCTTTGAAGGCAAATTTAATTCCGTCGGCGAGCGATTGTAGGATGCCAAATGGGCCGGTACGATTCGGGCCTAAACGCATTTGCATCAAAGCCAGCAGGCGACGCTCGACATAATTCATCGAAACCGGCGACAACAGAGCGATGACAAACACAACCGCAATTTTGAGTAAGAATCCGATGAAAACTTGAATTGATTGCTGATCAATGGGCATAAAATAAAATAGATTTGCTCGCAGCTTAGGCGTTGTTTTTAAGCCAGGTAGTCAGGTCTGTCCTCGTCGAAAAATTCAATAAAGCCACAGACAAATCTCGTAATTTTGGAGCGGATAATTTCTTGATTTGTGATTGGGTTCTTAATCCAATCGCTCCGATTCTGATCTTCAATAAATGCAGCACAGTATCAGCAACACCTTGTTGCATCCCTTGCTGTACACCTTGGCGCAAGCCTTGCTTGATTCCTTTATCAAAACCATCTTTTTCCCAGATATTCATGTATTCCATAACAACCTTCTTTCGCTTGGGTTCAAATTGCTTGATATTGGCTCTGACTTTTCGTTGCTCTTCACTGGTTAATCTTAGGTAGCTATTCATCAGTCGCGCCACTAAAGTCATTTTCTCCCGATTCAACTTCATAGTCGAGAACAGGCGCAACATTTCAACTTTAACTTTCACCCGATCTTCAAAAGCGATATTCATCTTCGACATCAGTGCCGTAGCGACTGGATTTTGCTGTCGCAGATAGTCGCGCCAATTTAAGCGATTCAATTGAATCGTCCGAAATTTAAATTGTAAGACTGCAAAATCCGGGAATTCTATTTCGTAATGATCCGGCTCCGGGCTGCGTGGTTTATCGTAGGTCAATAACGCTACGGGATAAACCGGAAGGTCGAAAGTTTTATCCAGCCAAGCCGTATAAAAAAACATGCGCCGAGTAAAGCGCGGGCGTCGTGCCGCCTGATTTTCTACGTGAATGAGAAAGAACGATTCCTTGCCGCGAATTCGGGCTTTTACTACTAAATCTGCTTCCCGTGAAAATTCAACATCAAGTTCGGGAAAAACCTCTTTATCTAAAAATTCCAGCGAAGTCTTATCCAGGTATTGCGCCACATCCGGCAAAAATACTTCGACAAATTCCAGGAAAAATATCCGCAGTAATTTCTTGAATAATCCGTCGTGGTCTATCATCACCTCACCCGTCCCTGACCATTTTATGTCGCTTGGAACATCGCGTGTAGGCCTTCTGGCGTATACACACTCTTGCCGTTCGTTGGTAACGTCTCTGAATATTTTGTGATAGCAGGGTAGCGTTTTCTCAATCGAGAACCCGCTTTTTCTTCAAGCTCAGCATAATCAACGGGAACTTCCTGGTTGACCTGAGACATTTCCGAGGTCATCCGTTTCATCAATTCATCACGATTTATGGTTGATAAGTCGAGAGTTGGCAACGTCAACGCAATCGCACCTTCATTGGCTAATGCGTTATGCGAAGCCGCTCCGAAAATCGGGTTTTGCTCCGCCATCGCTTTGAAGGCATTTTTGACGTTGCCTTGAAATCCGAAGTCGTGACCCATTACTTTGGCGATTGAATTAACAATCATCCAATCAGGACGTGCTTGTCCAATCGGCGGAATCGCACGACGGACTAATTGCGCTTGCGCTCCGTTATTGATTTGCGTTCCCTGTGATTCAGCGAAACTGGTTGCAGGCAGCACGACGTGGGCTTTTTTTGCCGCTTCCGTCATGAACATATCCTGCACGACGAGAAAATCAAGCCGTGAAAGCAGATGCGACATTCCTTTCGGATCATCAGCTTTCGTGACGACATCTTCGCCGACTAAGTACAGAGCTTTAATGTTTTGTCCCGTGCCGATCAACATTGCTTGTGAAAGCATTCCGTCGGAAAGTGCCGTGTCCATTCCCAGCAAAAATGCTCCCATTGAATTCGAGTAACGACCCAACGGCAGATAAGCGAATTTTGTCTCACTGAAAATCTTTTCGTCACCGATTTCGAGTGTCGGTTGTGGCGTGATATTCGAGTACGGATTATCGTTAAGTGCAGGTTTGGCGGTGGATTGCGTAGATTGTGCAAGGCGTTGCTGCGCGGTGAGATAAGCTTGGCGGACTTCGGCGGCAAGTGCCGCGCCCGGAGTTGCCAGAACTTCCTCAAACAGCGGCATTGCTTCGAGAGCTGCGCCGCGAATTTCGTCTCCAAAAATGACGATTACTTTTTCGGATTCAACGAGGACTTGACGAATGGCACGGAGTTCATCGGCAGGCGCACCCATTACCTCTGATGCTTCGCCAATCATGTTTTCGTCCAGTAACGCCGCAATGATGGAATTTTCACTGCCTCTGCGGACGCGGACAGTTTTTTCTGCCTGACGCTCAAGGCGGCTGGCAACTGAATTGACGATTAATAAACGCGCTGAACGCCGCCGTACCGCCCAACGAATGGAAAACGCGGTGAGCGGATTTTCTTCGTTCGGATCAGAGCCAATCAGCAAAATTGTTTCGGCACTTTGAATGTGCTTTTGCGTCGCAATTGTCGGTGCGCCGTGTTTGAAAAACGAAGCAAAATCCACTTCATCATCGTCGTGAAAGAATTCAGCATTTTTCGTTTCTAAAACTTCTGTCGCAAATTTCTTCAAGGCAAATTGATCTTCATTCAACAGGCGACCTGCGCTGATAACCCCGATGGAATCGCTGCCGTGTTGCGTTTTGATCTCATTAAATTTTGCTGCAATGTAGTTGAACGCTTCATCCCACGTCGCCGGAATTAAATGCTCGCCGCGACGAATCATCGGGCGTTCAATGCGGTCGGCGTGATGCACTGTATCAATCGTGTAGCGTCCGAGGGAACATAGAAAATCAGGATTAATTCCTCCGGCACTTCTGCCGCGCCCGTCGCGTGCTACGGTACGAACAATTTTATCGCTGCGCGTTCCGGCGAGCATCGAACAGCCGTCCGAACACATATTGCAAATCGTTGGCGTCTGCTTCAAGTCCCACGGACGGGCGATGTATTTGTACGGCACATGGAGCAGTGTTCCAGTCGGACAAACATCTACGCAGTTGCCGCAATCGGAGCATTCAACTTTGCCTGTGTGCGAACCGATGTATGTGTGCGCTCCGCGATTAATCGTGGTGATGGCGAATTCATCCATCCACTCTTCGCAGACGCGAGTACAGCGTTTGCAGGTCACGCAACGCTGCGGGTCGTTGTAAATAAAATCTGAAATCTGACGTTCTTCTTCGACTTCTTTGTCTTTGTAAAGTGAGCGCGTGGCGTCTTCGCCGAAGCCAAATGTTTGATCCTGAAGTTCACACTCTCCCGCGCGATCACAGACCGGACAATCAACGGGATGATTTGAGAGCAGGAACTCGATCATTGATTTGCGGACGGTTTCGATTTCCTCGGAATCAGTGGTGACAATCATTCCATCGCTGACGGGCATTGTACAGGCCGTTTGCAGCTTGGGAATTTTTGGATTGTCTACGCGCACGACGCACATGCGGCACGAAGCCTGCGCGGTCAAGCCGCGAAAATGACAGAAGCGCGGTAAGTAAATGCCCGCCATCTCGGCAGCCTCGATCAGCAACTCGCCTTTCGGTGCTTCGACTTCTTGTCCGTTGATGTTGATTTTGACTAATTCCATATTTCTGAGCGCAGCTTTCGAGATCGTTTTTCAAGCCGCAGGAAGTAATTCGTTGGCAATGAGTGATTGTGACGTAATGATGTGTGCGTGTTTGATTTCCAATCCGAAAAAATTACTATTTTGGATTTCCACCGAGCCGTGGTTTATTTGGATTGCCTGATTAATTGCAGGCAATGCTGGGTTATTCGTATCAATAATGACAATACGTGAAAGCTGAACCAGCTCAGAAGGCGTAAACTTTTTTTGAATTATACTTGCCAAGTAAGCCAGAGTTGCTTTTTTGTCTTTTTCTGCCCAAGCTGAAGCGATTAGTATATCCCACTGATCCAAAGCATCTTCACGCAAGAATAGAGCAAAGAGATTTACTTCACCTTTTTCCAGAGAAATTCCCCGCTCAATTTCTTTAAATCTCTCAATAAAGTCGTTCATAGTGCCTCCAACAGTGTAGTTACTGCTTCGATCATTAACTCTGCCTCTGGTTGACTAGATTGACCGATAGGATTGTACCTGGTTTCTGGATTCCAGCTTGTCACCGCAGACCACTCCGCAAAGTTAGCTGCCTTTATCTCCTGCTCAACGCCTGAGAGTTTTAAAAGTACTTCTAAATCATGCGTTTTAAAACTTTGATACGACTTAAATTCATTATTACTTTGAGGGAAACCTGACCATTTGAGCGTTTCACAAATTCTGTACTTCAATGCAACTTCGACTACATATCCGCTGAGATAAATTGCTCCATCGTATCTATCCGCAGCTAATAAAACCTTGGCATCTTTTAATCGTCCCTGCGCAATTTTTTTCAAATCTGCTGTGGTAATCATTGCAACTTATTCCTAACGCATTTTCATTAATCCGCAGCCGTAATTTGTACCAAAGTATTCTTAATTCGTCTTTCAAAATCCGGTCTGAATTTCTTAATCATACCTTGCACAGGCATCGCCGCTGCATCACCGAGAGCACAAAAACTTTTGCCTAAAATCTTTCCGGCTAAATCATCCAATAAATCTATATCACCGGGCAGTCCTTCGTAGCGTTTCATCCGCTCACAGACTTTATACAACCAGCGCGTACCTTCGCGGCACGGCGTACACCATCCGCACGATTCGTGTTTGTAAAAGTGAATTGTGTTCATGCACATCTCAAACATATCTACCGTTTCGTCTAATACAATTACACCGCCAGAGCCAAGCATGGAGCCTAGTGACGCAATGGATTCATAATCCATCGTCGCCTTTTCGACTTCGTCAGGAGTAAAAATCGGCATGCTCGAACCGCCGGGAATCACGCCTTTCAGTTGATGACCAGTTCTGATTCCACCACATTCATTGTTGATCAGGTCGCGCATCGGATAACCCATCGGAACTTCGTAGTTGCCGGGCTTATTGACGTGACCACTGACGGTGAATAATTTTGTGCCGCCGCTTTTTTCTGTGCCGAGCGCTTTATAGGCCTCACCGCCGTTGTTAATGATCCAGGGGACGGCAGTCAGCGTCTCGACGTTATTGACGACTGTTGGGCCGCCATATAAGCCTACAACAGCAGGGAAGGGCGGTTTCAGGCGTGGATGCCCGCGTTTCCCTTCGAGCGATTCAAGTAACGCTGTTTCTTCTCCGCAAATGTATGCGCCTGCTCCCGGATGCACATAGATATTGCACTCGAAATCTGTGCCTAAAATATTTTTACCGAGATAACCGCGTTCCTTGGCTTGCTCAATTGCTTTTTCAAGGATGGCAATGATGTACCAATATTCGCCGCGAATATAGATGTAATTATTTGGTGCGCCATTTAAAGCATACGCCGCAATTGCCATTCCTTCGAGTAACATGTGCGGATCCCAGCGCATGAGGTCGCGGTCTTTGCCGGTGCCGGGTTCGGATTCGTCGGCGTTGCAGACTACATATTTGGGACGCGCCGATTGTTTGGGAACGAAACTCCATTTCATGCCGGTCGGAAATCCGGCACCACCACGTCCGCGCAACGCTGATTTTTTGACCTCGTCAATGACCTGATCGGGCGTGAAATCTTTGATGACTTTGGTGAGTGCCTGATAGCCCCCCGTTTTGATGTACACATCAATGTCGCAGGCTTCGCCTTTGAGATCGAATCGTGATGAAAGAACTTTAGTCATAACTGTTCGGCAGCATTTTTATGCAAGACTGTTAATAATTTCGTCCGTACGCTCAGTAGTAATTTGCTCGTGATAATCAAAATTAACCTGCAAGACTGGAGCCAGATCGCAGTAGCCCAGGCATTCGACTTCCTGCAAGGTGAATTTGCCGTCCGGCGTAGTCTCATTGACTTTGATGCCAAGCTTGGCACTGATGTGTTCGGTGATTTTTTCGCACCCGGAAATATTACAAGAGATCGTGCGGCACACCTGCAATTTGTATTGACCGACAGGCTTGCGCGAATACATCGAATAAAAAGTGACGACTTCCTCGACTTCATTGACGCGCATGTCGAGGCGTTTGGCCAGATATTTCACATCATTATCTGTCACGTAGCCATGCTCTATTTGTGCAATGTGCAAAGCTGGCAAAATAGCAGATCGCTTGACTGGATAATGCGAAATGTATTCGTCTATGCGTTGTTCGTTTTCAGGACTATACATAAAAAAGTGAACGGTGGTCGGGGTGCGGTGGTCGGTCGAGCTTGTTTTGCCGACTACTGACCACCGTCTACCGATCTATGTCTCCCAGCACAATATCAATGCTGCCGATGATGCCGATGAGATCGGCTAATAAATGTCCTTCCGACAATTTAGCGAGACCTTGCAAATTCAGGAAGGAAGGCGTTTTGGCGCGCACCCGCCACGGACGTTCTTTGCCGTCGCTGACGATGTAATACGCCAGTTCTCCACGCGCTGATTCAATCGGGAAATAAACTTCTCCAATCGGAACCGTGAAGCCTTCAGAGGCTATCAGGAAATGATGAATCATCACGTCAATGTGTTCCTTCATCAGGTCGCGCTCCGGCAATTTAAGTTTTGGATGATCGGATTGAATCGGGCCGGCGGGCAGCTTATTCATTGCCTGTCTGACGATCTTCAGGCTCTCTTCCATCTCGCGCATGCGAACGATGTAACGCGCCCAGATGTCCCCGCCGTTTTCAACCGGAACATCAAAATCGTACGTTTCATAGCCCGAATACGGTTCGGATTTGCGAACGTCCCAACCAATTCCTGAAGCACGCAGAGATGGCCCTGATAGCCCCCATTGCAAAGCATCTTCGCCAGAAATAATTCCGATGCCTTTGGTCCGGCTTTGGAAAATCCTATTGCCCGTGACCAGCTTATTCGTCATCTTCAAAAAAGCCGGGAGTTGATCCGTGAATTTTCGCAGCAACGGCAAAAAATTATCAGGAATGTCGGCCATTAATCCGCCAATACGGAAATAACTTTGGTGCAGACGAGCACCGGAAACACATTCAAATAAATCCAGAATCATTTCACGCTGATCGAACGCGTAGAAGAATGGCGACATCGCTCCCAGATCCATCGCGTGCGTTCCCCACCAGACTAAATGCGAAGCAAGGCGATTTAATTCTGTCAGCAATACGCGCAACACCTGCGTGCGTGGCGTTGCTTCAACTCCCAGCAATTTTTCAACGGCTAACACATAACCAAGATCGTTACCCATTGAATTCAGGTAGTCCATCCGGCAAGTGATGGTGACGACTTGTTGCCATTTCTGGGTTTCCATCGTCTTTTCCATTCCGGTATGGAGATAGCCGATGTCGGGTCTGGCTCCGATCACGATTTCGCCGTCGAGTTCAACTTCAACGCGTAGCACGCCGTGCGTCGAAGGATGTTGCGGCCCCAGCGATAAGGTCATCCGCTGATCGCCCAGCGGATCGCGTTTGCCCAAAGCCGTAACCGAAGCAGTCGGAATGGTGATCTCTTTCGTGCTCATCATAAATATTGGTTAATAGCCTCTGACCGGAAAATCTTTGCGAAGCGGATGCCCTTCATAATCGGCAGGCATCAGAATGCGGCGCAAATCAGGATGATTAATGAAGTCTATACCGAACATATCGTAAATTTCGCGTTCCATCCAATTGGCGGAAAGCCAGACTCCGCAGATGGTTTCAATGCGCGGATTTTCTTCGTCGAGAAAAACTTTGAGGCGGAGCCGATGATTATGCTTGAGTGAATACAGATGATAAACGATGGCAAATCTTGGCGTAGCGAATTCGCCTAAATCCAAGCCTGAAACGTCGCTTAAAAAATTGAAATCAAAGTTTGGTTCGCTGCGTAAAAACATCATTAAGGGAACAATGCTTTCAGCTTTAACAACGACGGTGATTTCACCGATTGATTCAATGATTTCAATAATAGAATGGTCGAATCGCGCAGTCAGTGCCGTCGTGTCAGCGTAATTAGAAGTTTGATTCGCCCCACGCAGTGGCAATGGTTGTGCAGTTATCGTTTCTTCAGACATGATTAAAATTCAGCGAGCTGCAACTTAAAGCTCCCCTCCTTTCAAAGGAGGGGCACGGGTGGTTAGTGATTTGAAAAAGAATTACCACCCCGTCCTTCGGACACCCCTCCTAAAACAGGAGGGGAACTTAAAATACACTTGGTTTATCAGATCGTTCGCGCAGAATTGTATCGCGCTCAATTTTTTCCTGAAGTTTCATGACCGCGTAAATTAATCCTTCAGGACGCGGCGGACAGCCGGGAATAAAAACATCAACCGGAACAATTTTGTCTACGCCTTGCACGACGGCATAGTTATTGAAAACTCCGCCAGCGGAGGCGCAGGCTCCCATTGAAATGACCCATTTCGGTTCCGACATTTGATCGTAGATGCGGCGCAAAACGGGAGCCATTTTGATGGAAACCCGACCCGCGACAATCATTACATCGGCCTGTCGTGGACTGGCGCGAAATACTTCAGCTCCAAATCTGGCCAAGTCGTTGCGGGCATCGGTCACAGCCATCATTTCAATTGCACAGCAAGCCAATCCAAATGTCGCAGGCCATAAACTGGATTTTCGCGCCCAATTGATGAGCCAGTCCAACTTGGTTGTCAGGAACTCCGGCATTGCTTCAGCGACTGTTGATTCCAATCCCTTCATAAAAATGCTCCTAAATTAACGATTCCATTCAAAGACGCCTTTTTTCCAGACGTAAACGTACCCGACCAACAAAACTGCAAAGAAAACCATCATTTCCAGGTAAACAAATGGTTTTGAGAGTGTTTGCGATAAAGTCCTGAAAACAACTGCCCACGGAAGCAGGAAAACCGCTTCGATGTCGAAGAGGATGAACATCATAGCGACCAGATAAAAGCGCACTGAAAATCGCTGGTGCGCTGAACCGACCGGATCCATCCCACATTCATAAGGCATTAGCTTCACGCGAGTATTGTGATGACGCCCAAGCAGGTGTGCCAGAATCAGGTTCGTGACGGCAAATCCGAGCACAAAGAAAAATACAATTAGGATTGGAAAATAAGCACTCATCGTTGAATTCAACTCATTTTAGCAAAGTAATTTGACCGGTTAACTGTGAGCAAAGCGACCACTAAAAACTCAACAGAAAAACTAAAATTAAAGCTTGAGAAGAATAGTACAATCTCTGGAGCTATGCAAATTTGCTGGCACTTTTCTGAAAGGATTGGAATGCAGGCATCCTGCTTGCGCTCCCGGCGGGCAAAAAAAGTGGAGGCAGCCGATGAAGACTACCTCCAACTGAAAGGAGGTTGATGCGAAAACTAAGACCCGATGATGTTTTCCGCACAAACAATTTATGCAGGAAAAATCAGAAGTCTCATAAACTCACGTGATTCATTAAGCTATTGCTGTGCCAGAACTTAAACGCGAAGAGTAAATTAACCTGAATGATTCGCACGGAAATTTCGGTCACTACGATGTAGAAGTTGTTAAGTATGTGCCGGAAATTGTGAGGATGATCTTACCTGATTTGTCAGTTGTAAGCTGGCAGGGTCTTTTTGATAAGGTGGACAAGATTTATCCGGGACATTGACCTTCCTCAGGCGCTCTATCCTGCCTAATTTCCCCGCTCCCTAAATTCTACCCCTAACTGATCCATTACGTCATCAATCTGACAAGCCAGTGCGAAACTGCTGCCGAATTCTGAAATGCATTCGCCGGCGAAATGTAGCCCGACTGCGACATCGCTACCGTCTAACATCCACAGACTGCCGGAATCTCCATCAAGACAGAGAGGCGTTGTACGGCTTTGTTTACGGGTATTTGAGGTGATTTCAAAGCACGAAATTTTTTGCGAAGTAATTGCGCGGTATTGCAGATCGGCAATGACTCCGACGCGGGTGACGATCCCAAATGTGACGCCGGAGCTGGCACCGGATTTTACTACCAGGTCACCAAGCTGAGCAGAAGCGGTGTGTTTTGGTGAAATGTTTAATTCCAGAATGTCAGTCGTGAATTCACGATTAATAATTTTTGCTACTGCTGCATCGCCGAGTGTTCCCAGATAACTGCGTGAAGTTTCTCCACAGAGATTATGATGTTCCCAGTCGAAAACATCCCTTTTCGGCTGAAACACTGACTCATTTTCTTTCATTAGATGGTGACAACTCAGCAGCATCGGCATTTTTGAAGTTCGATCAAAAACGATGGCGCCGAGCGTACCGGGATTTCCTTCGTGTGAACTGATCAAAGCTCCGGGAGCAATAATAGCAAGCCTTTGATGGCGAAGCTGAATGTTTTTCTCATCAATTTTCACCAAGGATTTTCGTTTCGGACGATGTAACAATTGGACGGCTACTTTAATGTTATTGCTGGTCTTCAGCGAAACTGGAAGTTCGGTTGGTTCCTCCCCGTCAGGAACCAATGTGTATTGCAAACAAGGTTTTCTCGTTCGTCGCCCGTTGCGAATTTCATAGCCGACGCCAATCGTTGTGATGAAATCGCAAGCTAAAAATTCCGGCGCGACTTGCGTTACCAGCGCTTTGCATTCTTCAATCATCGGTAGAAAATATTGCTAAGACGCTCACTTTACAATTGTTTGATTCTGATGTTTCGGAATTCGACTAATGATCCGTGCCCCAGAAATCCAAGGTGTCCGGTTTTATTTTTCAAGCCGGGATGTTTTTTCAAAACTGCGGCTTCCTGCACCATATTCAAATCAGCGTCCAGAATAACGACGCTGTTCAGTGTGACTTTGATGCGGCTGCCATTGGCGATGATCTCTTCGGCGTTCCATTCTCCGGCAGGCTTTAAGAATCCGGTGCGCGCCGGAATCACGTCGTAGACCGAGCCGTGATGTTGTTCGGATTTGATCTTGCCTTTGTATTTTTCATGACCGTCATCAAGGATTTGAATTTCCATTCCCTGATACGCGGCATCGCCTTGCAGCGGCGCACGAATGCCGACTCCATTGTTGCCGCCGGGTTCGGTTTTGAACTCGAAACGAAACACAAAATTAGCGTATTCTTTTTCGGTGTAAAGATTTCCGCCACCATCCAGCGGGCAAATAATTGTCTGGTCTTTGACGACGTAGCCGGAGCCGTGAGGATTCACCAGTTTCCATTCATTCAATGATTTGCCATCAAAAAGCGGCACGAAACCTTTTTCGTTATTCTCTGTAGTTGTCATCAGAACTGCGCTCAGCAGTAATAAAATCAGGTAGTTCATAATTTATCGTCGAAAAATGTTTGGATTACTTTTCAGTTTGTTGCGAGGCAGCTATTCTATGGTCATACCAGTTGAAGTTCAAGAATTCATCGAAAAGTCTGGCGAAAGTAGGCTTTGAATTTGGAGCGCATTCAAGGCATACTAATAAGCTGTTTGTAAGGTAGCTCTGTTAAGAGTGAAATATTTATAGCTCGTCTAAAATCAAATGATAAAAAAGTTAATTCTATTACTCGGCATCGTTATCGCTTTGTCTTTGACGGTCTCAGCGCAGCAGGTTGAAGGTCAATTCTGGCGGACATACTGGTATCAGCGCGGCAACGAATCTGGCAACCCCGGTCTTGATAAAAGAGTCCATGTGAATTCGCCTGACACCGTGTTGCATCCAAACTATGGACAACTGCCGGAAGCTCGTGAAAACGGGATGATCCAGATTCCGGTTAGCGAAGATTTGCGACAAATTATCAGAGCTGAATTTTACCTGGAATTGTGGGGCGGGAATCCGGGCACGGCGAATAAGCGCGTTTCGGTCAATGGGCGTAATACTTATCCGCTTCAGGAAATCGGGACTTTCGGGCGTAATTATACCCATCAATATCCAACCGTTTATTTACAACCGTCAGACTTAGTGAATGGATTCAATGCTTTTCAGTTTGCGTGTGATCGCGGTCAAAGTTCGAGAGGGCATTTTATAGTTAACGAAGCCGCTCTGAAATTAGGGCTGAGACGCGATCATCCAGATTTACAACAGGCAGGATTGATGGGATTCAATGCGCTCATCAAAGCAGAATCTGTCCCCGGAAATTTTGAAGCGATCCGGTTGAAACTGCTCAGCTCCGACGAAGCGGTGATTGGTTCAGTTGAGTATCAGGGATTTTATAACGGCTACGATGAAAACGGCGATTCGATCAGTTATGGCTGGCACGGAATGACGAAGGCGAAAGAACCTTACGGTTCAATTGGCGTGTCAAAAATTGCACCTTTTGCCGTAGATTGGGAAACTGCGATGTTGCCGGAGCAGCAGGAAATGGCGATGCGTGCGGTTGTTACTTTTAAAGATTATCCGAATTTAACTTTCATCACTCCGGTGATTGGCGGGCTGTCAATTCAAAAGCCAAAAGGCAGGCGCGTACAGCTCTATGTTCCGCGAAATTTACCTGCGCCTTTTGTGGCAAGTGCCAACCAGAAAAAAAATTGCACCATTGATCTGGATGTTGAGGCGCCCAATATTGAACGCGCTGAATTGAATATTGTGGTTTGGAACAGCGGAACCGGACACGGTAAAAATTCTTTCACCATTAATGGTTATCCGGTTGAAATCTCAGGTCAGCCAAAAGGCGAAGCCCTCTTCAGCCGGATTGTAATTGATCCGAAGATTTTGAAACGCGGTGCAAATCAATTAGAATTAACTTCAGAGACCGAAAATCAGGGCATCGAAATTTTGTTGCCAGGTCCTGCGTTAATAATCCGAAGTAAATAATTGTTGAGCCAGGCTCTTCAGCATTTACGAAATCGAAACGAACGAAGCTCCTAACCCCATTCGTTATTTTTGGAATAAGTGATGCGAACAACCCTAAACTCCCCGCTGTGCGGTTGGGCTACCCCAGCCTCAATTGCCTTGATTTTACTGACTCTTTTTGAAGTGCCGACGTTTGCACAAGTCAATTGGTGGAACGCAGTGTATTCCTTTCGCTTTTCCGTGAAAGTTGAATTCACCGAAGCTGTCAACAAGCCCGTCGAACTTCCCCTCAATTTTACCAGATTAATGAAAGACGCAGGAGCCGTTGGAGCCTTTAATTCTAGTTCGATTCGCGTGGTCGAAGTGGATAAAACCGGTCGTGTGATTGATCCAAAATTACCGTTTCAATTTGATCGTGATGAGGCTTACGATTCGGTGAACAACGCTGCCGGGAATCTTACTTTTTTATTGAAAGATAGAACGACGGCGGCGCGTTTTTATCAGATTTATTTTGACACGAGCAATTCAATTCGAGCCGCGATTACTTCGGCACAGGTGATTCTGACTGACAATTTTTTTTATGAAGGACAGGACAGTTACAAAATTTCCACGAATACCGGAACGTACATTTATCACAAACAGGGCGCGGGATTTGCCAGCCTGACAGATCAAAACGGTAACGATTGGATTGGCTATCATCAAGGGAATGGTTCATCGGGAGAGGCGAGAGGAATCCCCAATTTAGGGGACTTCGGGCATCCCGGCTACACGAATGCGAGCAGTAAAATTATCCAACGCGGGCCATTGAAAATTTCTATTTTGTCGGAAACCGTGGACGGCAGAAATCAGGTGCAATGGGATATTTTCCCTGACTATGCGCGGATGACTTTGTTGAAATCTGAGAAGCCGTATTCATTTTTATATGAAGGAACCCCGGCGGGAAAACTTGATCTTGAGACGGCATTTTTAGTGAATTCTGCCGGACGAAAAACCTATGTGAGACAAGACTGGAACTATGATTTGCCCGCGCCGGAATGGATTTATTTTGGTGATGAAAAAATTCGTCGCGTGTTGTTTTTTGCGCATCACGAAGACGATAACGCGGGCGATCAATCCTGGCAGATGGATGACCAGATGACGGTGTTTGGATTTGGTCGGAAATATCGTTGTTGTGAGCGTTACTTGACGAAAACTCCGGCGCATTTTACCCTTGGTTTAATTGAAGATTCTGCCCATTTTACCGTGAGCAAAACGATTGGAGCGGCCTTTCAATCGCCAGCTATTTCCACGGGGAAAATCGAATCCCGCGAGGCACTCGTGGCGACGCCAAAAACGGAAGAAAAAATTGCCGCGAAACCTCGCCCGACTCCTGCCAAATTTGACGATTTCAATTCACTGGAACCAGCCTACAAAAATAAACCTGAGCATAAATTCTTCGCCGGGTATTGTACGTGGTACGTGGCGCGAAAATGGAGAGATGATTTAGGCTCTCCGATTACCTGGTCAGGTGATGGCGGCGCATGGTTTGTGAATGCAGAAGCAGAAGGACGAAAAGTAACGACGGATGCCACTGAGGCCGTCCCGGGTGCGATTATGGTTTGGACGCGTGGCGGTTATGGCAAGGGTCACGTCGCCTACGTTGAGAGCGTGGAGGAAGACGGGATTCACATTAGCGAAATGAATGTGCGCGGACTCTACGTGAAAAGCACGGCGATTATTCCTTTTGATAATTTGCATAAAGGCACAAAGTATAAATTTCGCGGGATCATCCTGCCTGAGTAAGAAAATTATTTTGCCGGAGCCGGGGCTTTGACGATAACTTTTGTTCCGGCGCGAAGCTCATCGGTACCTCGTACTGCTACTGTATCGCCTTCTGATAACTCGCCAAAAATCTCCACTAAATCTTTCCCCTCTTTGTTGATCGAAGTCCCGCGCTTGACATCTACCCATTCGGTTACGTCGTCTTTAATACGGATGACAAAAGTTTTTTCTGTCGTCGAAGTGACCGCTGAAAGCGGTACAAACATTGATGGTCGGGGGCGATGCGAAGGCCAGGTAATTTGGGGAAACATGCCGGGAGCTAATTTTCGATTGGCGTTATTGACATCCAATTCAACCGGCATTGACCGCGTTTTTTGATCCACTGAATTTCCAATTCGTGCGATGACGCCTTTGAATATTTCACCGGGGAAAGCAGGCACGGTGAATTCTACGCTCGTGCCTTTGGCGACGCCTGCAAGTTCAGCTTCAGGGACTGCAACAACTAATCGCAAACGCGAAATTTGTTGCAGCCGTAAAATTGGTTGCGTCGTTCCGCCTAAAGCTCCGGGATGTGCGAAACGTTCGGTGATAGTTCCCGCGAATGGCGCGGTGATTTGCAAGTACCCTTGATTGACCTGCACTGTTTTGACCGAAGCCCGCGTCACTTTTTCACCTTCAGCCAGAGCGTTCACCTGCGCTGCCAACGATTTTTCAGATTCCTTGTAAAACTGGACACGCGCCTGCTCTGCCTCTACGGAGCGTTGCGCATTTTCCAATTCATTCCCCGAAATCACGCCCGGAGTCGCAGCGGCATTTTTCAACCGATTGTAAGTTGAAGACGATGCCGCGAGCTTCGCTTCCGCTTCGAGGCGTTGGGCACGAATGGAATTAACACGCGATTCAGCTTCAAGTTTTTGCGCATTTGAAACCTTCGTTTTCGCTTCTGCTTCGCCTTGTTGCGCGGCAAATTCCGGCGCAGACAATCGTACTAAAACTTGTCCGGCTTTGACCTCAGAACCTCGATCTACGCCAATCCACGAAATAAATCCCTGAATTTTTGGAGACAATTGCACCTCTTGAAATGGCTGCAATTCTCCAGGTAGTTTCAGGTTCCGCGATAATTCCTGCGAGAGAACCTTGGTCACACTAACCGTTGGCGTTTGTGGTGCATTTGCAGTAACTGGCGCGGTTTGTGGAGTTTTATTGCAGGCGGAAATTAAAAAAATTACTGCCAATAAAAGTAAGAATAATTTTTTCTGAGTCATTGAATAATTCACGAAACCACCCACTCTCAATTCTCAACTTTCCACTCTCAACTTCTTCGTGCGAAAATATTTTCCCGCTTAAGAGTTGAAAGTTGAGAATTGAAAGTGGTTAGGATTGTCCTTTCGACGATTTGACGATAGCGACCAATAGTTTTTTTACTTCCAGCCAGTCACGATGGATCGAAGCGTATTCTGCTTCGTCAAGGTACTCAGCTTCGCGCAAAAGTTCTAACCAATATTCCGTTTTGACAGTTCTTTGCAAGGCAGTCGCCATTTCATGGATGAAGCCAGTTCTGGAATCTGCTTCCTGAGCTGCTTTGACATGGGCACCAATCGCAGTCCCATTCATCAACGCTTCTTTGCTTAAAATGTATTCATGTTTTTCGGTCGTCAAAAATTTACTCAGCTTAACCATGCGTAATGCAAAGCGATAAGATTTTTGTGCAACGGGGCTTTGTTTTTCACTCATTTTCACCTCATTAATAATCGTCAGGATGCAACGATGCTGAATTAACACTGACCTTGCGTTGCGACATCGCAAAGATCAGCGGCAAAATAAATAGCACCGCAATCGTCGAAGCAATCAATCCACCAATTACGGCACGACCCAGCGGGGCAGTTTGTTCGCCGCCCTCGCCCAACGCCAGCGCCATCGGAATCATTCCGGCAATCATCGCAAAAGTCGTCATCAGAATTGGACGCAGGCGAGTGCTGGCGGCTTCAATCGCGGCAGCTACTGAATTCCGAGATTTCTGACGAGACTGTTCGGCAAATGTTATTAATAAAATTGCATTCGCGGTCGAAACACCAATTGCCATAATCCCGCCCATAAAAGATTGGACGTTTAGTGTCGTTCCGGTGATCCACAAGGCAATTGCTACTCCTGACAAAACGGCAGGTACGGCGGCGACAGTAATCAGCGCGATGCGGATGGATTGAAAATAAGCGGCTAGTAACAGAAAAATTGCTACAATCGCGAGTAGCAGTCCTAACCCTAAACTGTTCAGTGTACTTTGCATGGCGGGAACCTGTCCGCGAACATTGACGCTCACGCCTTTCGGAATTTCACCAGCGCGTTTGATCGCTTCATTGACGGCGGCGGAAACACTTCCTAAATCTGCACCTTGAATATTTCCCGTAATCGTTAACATGCGAGCTTGATTGTAGCGATCATACTCGCCTTGCATCGAACCAAAATTAATACTGGCGACATCGCCGACTAATGTTGATGCACCTTTGCTGGCATTGACCGGAATTCCCTGGATGTCTTCGATGGAGGACATTCGTGATTGCGGGACTTCGACCTGTACTTGATACGCCACGCCGCTCGCCGGATCGCGCCAGTAATTTGGTTGGGTGAATCGGCTGGAAGAAGTTGCGGCGACGAGGGAACGCCCGATTTGATCTACAGTGAGTCCCATTTGTCCGGCGCGTTCGCGGTCAATGTTAATGTTGACGGTCGGATAATCCAGCGGTTGCGCAAATTGCAAATCGCGCAGCGTTGGAATTTTTTTCAGTTCGACCAGAACCTTGTCGGCAAAGCCGCGATTGGCGGTCAGATTTGCGCCGGTCAAAGCAACTTCGATGGGAGTCGGCGCTCCAAAATTCATGACTTGTGTCACGATGTCGCCTGCTTCAAATGAGAGCGAAGTGCCGGGTGCGATTTTGGGCAATTTTTCGCGGAGGCGTTCTTTGAATTCGCTCAGATGAATGCCGGAACCGGATTTTAATTTGACCAGCAAAATTGCTTCGTGCGGGCCGCTCGTCCATTGATGAATCGTATTCACGGGAAAGCTGGCGGGCTGGGTTCCGACGTAGCTAATCGTAATTTCAACCTGACCTTTGGCTTCTTCGCGGATGGTTTTTAGCACGTTGAGTGCGATAACTTCCGTACGTTCGACACGTGTGCCGGAAGGCGCACGCAGCCGTAACGAAAATGATCCTGTATCAACATTTGGAAAAATGTCAGTACCAAGCTTGCGACCAATAAAGACAAGGGTGAGCGATGCAATCAATAAGTAGCAGCCCAGCACAATCCAACGCAACTTCATCAAAGATTCGAGGAACCGTTTGTTCAGAGTCCCGACTTTAGGCGGCAAGCTTTCAGCTTCTTCAGGAGACTCAGAATGTTTTTCCTTTAGCCACCAAACTGCCAAAATCGGCACCAGCGTATTTGATAAAAAATACGAAGCCAGCATTGCAAACCCAACCGCCAACGATAACGGAACAAACAAAGAGCGTGACACGCCGACCATTAAAAACGATGGTACGAACACCGCTAAAATGGACAGCATCGCCAATAATCGCGGCGTGATTGTTTCGCGGGTCGCTTCCAAAACTGCCTGTGCTTTGGGTTCGCCGCGTGACAGGTGCGTATGAATATTTTCGATGGCGACAGTAGATTCGTCTACCAGAATTCCGATAGCAAGCGCGAGTCCGCCAAGGGTCATAATGTTTACGGTTTGTCCCGCGAGCCACAATCCAACTAGAGCTGCCAGCAAAGCAATCGGAATCGTAATGACCACAATTAACGCGCTGCGAAAATCGCGCAAAAATAACAGCACCATCAAACCCGTCAAAATTGCACCGAGCGCACCTTCCAACGCTAACCCGCGCACTGAATTTTTGACGTACTGCGATTGATCGAATTCAAATCCTACTTTGATGTCGTCAGGAATCAGCTTCTGAAAATTCGGCACTTCCAATTTGACGCGATTTACGACATCCAAGGTTGAAGCCTCGGCACGCTTCGTCACAGGAATATAAACCGTTCGCCGTTCATTAATCAGCCCGTAACCTGTCAAAATATCTGAGCCTAATTCGACGCGTCCGACATCGCGGACAAAGACCGTCGGGCCGTTGCCTGTGCGGATTGGCAGGGCGGCTAATTCCTGCGGATTTGAAACTACGGAATTGATTGGTGCGAGTCGTTGCAGATCGCCCATTCTCACATTTCCGGCGGGCAAAATCGTATTGCCGGACGCGACGGCTTTAACGACTTCTTCCGCTGACATTTGGTATTCACGCAGCTTGTCAGGGTCAACGCGGACAATAACTGTACGCTGATTTCCTCCAAACGGCGGGGGCGCAGAAACGCCCGGCAAAGTCGAAAATACCGGACGAATCCGAAATAAAGCAAGGTCTGAAATTTCGCCTAAATCACGCGTCTCACTGGTAAAAGTTAAATAGCCGACGGGAACGCTGCCCGCATCGTAACGCACCACAAATGGCGCAACGGTTCCAGGCGGCATGAACGCTCTGGAGCGTTCGACGTACGACACCACCTGCGAGAGTGCCTGGCTCATGTCAGTTCCGGGATGAAAGAAAATCTTGACTAGCCCCGCACCCTGAATAGATTTTGATTCGACGTGCTCGACACCGGAGACATACAGAAAATGGTACTCGTAATAATTGACGAGAAAGCTCTCCATTTGCTGCGGATCCATCCCGCCGTAAGGTTGTGCGACGTAAACTACTGGTAAATTGAGATTCGGAAATGTATCTACCGACATCCGCGAATACGCGAGCGCGGATAGCAGCGCGATGCCGATGACGGCTACGATAATGGTGATAGGACGACGCAGGGCAGTGTTAATGAGCC
>JAYVZE010000196.1:0-18199 GCA_043783625.1 Blastocatellia bacterium
GTTCCTTTCCCTTTTAGTCAACCGAAAGTTTACCCACTTGATGACCTTCTTCTCAAGTCACTCGCTTTTTTTGTCATGCAGAAAGAAGAGCGTCACCAATAGTTGATGACCACGCGCTGTAGATTCAGTGAACTTACAAAGAAATAGATCTTCTATTTGCTCAACTGGAACTCCAACTTTCTCGAGAAATTCTCGTTCCTGTTCATATCCGCCTGGACTCAAGGTTAGCCAAAAATCTTTATACCACGCACAAACATGCACAACTCCACGGCGGTGATAGCCATAAACCTGATGATCCCCTGGAGCCAGCACAATTGCATTAAGTCCGATTGAAAGCTCATTCCAATCAGGCAAAATGCTAATGAATTGGGAAATATCTTTTTGTTTGAGAAGATGGCGAAATCCTACTCCAGGTCTTTTGCGATCAATCACAGGCATCGGCTGAGCGGTATTGTAATACGTTGATGCTCTATCTGAATTATTTTTTCTGAGCGGCTTGCCGCCGATGATTTTTGGAGAGGATTTTCTTTGCATGTTGGTTATTCTTAGATTCGAAAGCAAAGGACTTGAGTTATGAATTGCCACGCTGCTTTAGCGCGTGGGAAGAGGCAAGCAATAGTCCAAGGCTTTAGCCAAATAGCTGAGAAAAAATTCCAAATTGCTTTAGCTGAAGCGATTCGGAATTTGATATTTATTAATTTTCGGCTCAAGCGTTTGGGAATGAATTGCCTGCCACGAGTTTTAACTCGTGGCAATTCATTGAATCATTTGGACTTTTTACTCTCATGCCAAAGCTTCAAAAGCTCCGCTTCGCGTTCCGCTGATAAGCCTGAACTGAGCTTCGCTTTTTCGCGTTTGCTGAAATCTTCAATCGTCGCGGAAGCGGTCTCCGCTAAGGCTCGAAAGGTCAATCCCTGTGCGATGGCGCGGGCGCAGTTGATTCGGGCAAAACCTGCCATGGATGGCTCTTTGCCCGGAACCCACACGGGCATATCGCTCCACGGGCTGACTTTGTTGGCTTGCAGGAATTTCCAATCTGCCCACGTGAATTTTACGTCGGCGGTCGTCACGGCGCGGATGCCGTAGAGCATTTCTGCCGTCGTTAATACTGACTTCGGGCCAGTCGCGTTGTAAATTCCGAACGCTCCTTGTTCGACCATCCGAATTGACCATTCGCCTAAATCGCGTGCGTCAATAAATTGCACGGGATCAGTGCCATCGCCGGGAGCCAGAATTTCTCCGCCGCGATTGATTCTGATCGGCCAATAGGTGAAGCGGTCGGTCGGGTCTCCGGGGCCGACAATCAGGCCGGGGCGAATAATCGTAGCGCGTCCGGGAAAGGCTTTCTCTGCTTCTTTTTCGGATAAGGCTTTGAGTGCGCCGTAATTCGCGCCGACTTTTTCGTCGTTTGGTTCGTTGGTCGTCGCCACAGGCGTATTCTCGTCCATCCCGATTTTGAAGTGGTCGGCAAAAACGGAAATCGTCGAAATAAAAACGTACTGTTTGGTTTTGTCTTTGAGAATCGCTCCGGCTTCGCGTACCCATCTGGGCAGCGTCGTCGGGTTATCAATCACCGCGTCCCATTCACGATTTTTCAGTTCGTCGAGTTCACTTTTTTGACGATCTCCGGCGAGATGTTCGACTTCAGGGAAAAGTCCCGGATTCGTTTTGCCGCGATTGAAAAGCGTTAATTTGTGTCCCCGCGCCAAAGCGTACCGAACCTGATGCGGGCCAATAAAACCAGTGCCTCCGAGGATTAATATGCGTAACGGCTTCGCGGCTTTTTGAATCGGCAAGGCTGATGTAATTGCCGCCGCTGACAGGGAAGCGGCGGTGGTTTGTAAGAAATTTCTGCGGGTTGTTTTCATGGTAATTAATATTTTGGTGCACCAGCATCCTGCTGGCAAAATCGGGCAAGAGCCAGCAGGATGCTGCCGCACCAGTTTATGGCAACCCGTTTTTCAAAACACGAGATTTCAATGTTGCGATGAACGCTTCGACCTCTTCCAATTTTCGTGGCAAGCCGCCGGACATCACACGTGGTTCGCCGTCGGTGACTAATACATCATCTTCGATGCGGACGCCAATGCCTTTGTATTTTTCAAATACTGGCTTCACGGCAGCGATGAATTTTTCATTTTCCGGTGTGTTCGGTAAGTTATCCAACGCATCGGCGCGAACATAAATCCCCGGCTCTACGGTGTAGATCATGCCGGCGGATAATTTATCGCTTGTCCCAACATCGTGAACATTCATCCCTAACCAATGCGAAGTTCCGTGCATAAACCATGTTCTATACTCGTCGTTATCTTTGGACGTAATCAAGCCGAGCTTGAGCAATCCTTCTTTGATAATTTTAGTAGCTTCGTTGTGCGAATCAGTTTTGGTTTTTCCGGCGCGTGCGGCGTTGATTCCGGCTTCCTGTGCGTCGTAGACGATGCGATAAATGTCGGCTTGGAGCTTCGAGAATTTTCCGTTGAGCGGGATCGTCCGCGTGATGTCTGCGCTGTAATGATCGAATTCCGCCGCGCAATCCATCAGGAGCAAACCGTTATCGGGCAATTGATCCTGACTGGTTTCGTAATGCAAAGTCGTGGCATTGTCGCCGCCGCCAACGATACACGGATAGCCCCAGCTATCGGCGTTGCGCTTGCGATAGGTGTACTCAAATTCGGCTTGCACTTCGTATTCAAAAATCTTGGGAGCCGCGACAGCAAAGGCGCGGTTGAAGCCTTCGATGCTGATGTCTACGGCCTGTTGCATCAATTTAACTTCATACGGAGATTTGATCTGGCGAAGTTCAGCAAAAATACTCATCGCACTTTTTAAGGAAAGCCCTGAAGCAATCGGCGCGATTTTCTGCGCGAATTCCTGTTCCTGTTTGTATTCGACCGAATTTAATCCGCCGGGTAAAAGTAAAAATAATTCACTTTTGTCGTGAGTGATGGCTTCGCGGATAGTGGTGAATTCGGGCAACCATTTTTCGTCGAATTTCGGAGCCGTCCGCGATCTTGAAAATTGTCCGCCCATCAGCGCATTGCCTGCACGCGGCGACAGAAACAGCATCAATTGATTGAATTGATCCAGCTCCCAGACTTCCTGAATGCCGCTGATTTTACGGGCTTCTTCGATGGTCAGCATTTTTCCGTTCCAGGTCTCAGTGCGCGGATTCCGCTTAGAGATGAACAGGATTTCGCGCATTGATTTCGCGCCGGGAAGCAGGACTAATTTGGTGTCCTGCTGTTTGATCCCGGTCAGGTAGTAAAGATTATTTTCCTGACGATACGGATATTCGACATCGTTGGTATAAAGCTTTGGCTCGGCACTGAACAAAACCATCAGGCTTTTTTCGTTCATCCGGCTCATCACTTCCTGTCGCCTTTTGTTTAATTCAGTGTGACGTTCGGCATCAGAAATCACAGGCGAAGGCGGCGCGATTTGCCAGGTCTTCGGTTCGTTGATTGTACCGAAAACATTGAATGAAACTATTGTCAGGAAGATTGCTGACAATAAAAAACTGGATAGAGAAGATAAGTTACGTTTCGACATTTCAAGCTCCAATAATTATCAGGATCGGTAATCTCATTGAGAACAGAGATCAAGTATTTTGAATTAAATCACAATTTGCGAGCGTCGAAAAGAATTGTTTGGATTGATTGCTATCAGGAGGTATTTCCGAATAGATCACGGATCAATCGGATGATGCGGGTTCTCGCAGGTCAGATCAGCGAAAATCCGCCTGATCCGCATCATCCGTGGTCTATTCTTTTGAGAAATATGCTATATTCCGGTTCGCCACGTATTCCATCAATTAGTTCAGAGACCTTAATGATCGCAGAAAATATTAAACTTTTCTTCCAGCTTTTTTATCGTCCGATTTCCGCGATGAGCCAGCTCATGGATCGTGGAAATTGGTTTTTTGGCGGAGGGCTGGCGACGGCGATTGCTGTACTTTTTGCGCTGACCGTTTCGAACCGAATCTATGAAAGCTATGAAGCGGTGTCCAGGTCGCAGACCGAAATTAGGGCAGAATTTTTGAGGCAATATCCGGGGGCGGATCGGGATGAAATGGATTCCGAAATAGAATCCATTTTGCCTTATATGAAAACCACCAAGCAGTTGCCGCTTCCGATACTTGGCAGCAAGGCGTGGAGCATTCTTTCATTTCGTCCGATCAGTTACTACGCGATTATTGCTTCGCTGGGGATTTTATTTGCTCCGGCGTTGCTGATGATTATCGCCTTGCTCGAAAGAACCGTCAGTATCTCGGTGATGCTGCGACGGGATTACGGCGCGTTACTGGCTTGTGTCTTATTCGGATGGGCGGCTTCGCATTTGCCTTTTGCGCTGCTCGGATTTGGCTTACAACCGGTTCCGTCTCACGATATTTTTGCGCTCGGATTATGGGCGGCAGCGAGTTTATTTTTTGGATTTCTGATGGTCTGTGCTTTGCGGACGGTGTGCGGCGCGAGTGTCATTCATTCAATTGTTGCAGTCATTGCTGCAAGTTTAGTTTTTCGTTTTGATTCATGGATGTTTTCATTAGCGACATTTTCGCCGTTCCTGACGATCATCTGGATTGCGCCGCTGGTGCTGGGCGGAGCGGCGGCAATGCGCGCCGCGCATCTGCAACGACAGCGCTTTCACCGCCAGCTCGAAGCCTGCACCATCAATGACCACGACGCCGAAGCGCATTACCAGCTTGGCTTGATTTATGAACAACGGAAGCAAACGGCGGAAGCGCTCAAGCATTACCAACGTGCCGTCGAAATTGATCCCAATGAACCTGACGCGAATTTTCAACTGGGTGTAGTGGCGCGGCAAACTGGTAATTTACAGGAAGCCTTAAATCATTTCGGCAGGGTCTTAGCCTTCGATGAAAAGTTCAGGCTCAGCGAAGTCTGGCGGGAAATTGGTGCAACATATCTGGCGGCTGGAATGCTGGACGAAGCGGAATCCGCCTTGAAAAAATACTGCGAAAGACGGCAGTACGATCCTGAAGGACTCTTTCATTATGCCGAGCTTTTATCGAAAAAAGGCGAGACGGAACGGGCTAAAGAAGTTTATCGTCAATGCATTGAAGCCGTCAAAACAATGCCCTATTACCGCCGCAATCAGTTCAGTAAATGGAGCAGTTTGGCAGAATCAAAATTGTAGTTAAAAGTAATGAGTAGAAAGTGATGAGTGCAAAATATCCTCATCACTTTCTACTCATCACCTCTCAGCTCTCATTATATTCTTCATCGGTCTGCCGTTTCTTTCCGAAGACCCACACGACACCGACGCTGAGAAAATACAAAACAAGCATCGGAGCTGCGAGGATCATCATATTTACAGGATCAGGGGTTGGCGTCAGAAACGCGGCGAGAATCAAAATCACAACAATGGCGATTCGCCATACCTTGAGCAATCCCTTCGCCGTAATTAGTCCGATTCGCCCTAAGATAAAAGCTACTGTCGGGATTTGAAAAACCAGTCCAAAGCCCAGCATCATCAATAAAATCAAATCAAGATAGTCGTCAGCGGTCAGCAAAGTCTGAAAGCCTTCCTGCCAGCTCAGCAGAAAATTACAGGCGGAAGGAAAGGCAATAAAATAGGCGAACGAGGCTCCGGCGATAAACAAGAGTGTCCCGATGGTCATCAAGGGAAAGATGTATTTCTTTTCGTGATGATAAAGCCCCGGAGAGACAAAAGCCCAGATTTGAAAAAGCAGGAACGGGATCGCAAAGGTAATAGCGGAATACATCGAAACCTGCATATACAACGAGAATGCACCACCAACACGATTGATAACCAACTTTGAGCGTGAAAATCCTGGTGCGGCCTGGGTAAAAACTTCCGGCAATTCAGTGCCTTTTTCGATCACTGTTTTACCGAGAATCCAGTTATTGGTCAGGGTTGCAATGAGCTGATCGCCTTTTTTTACGATGGTGATGGGAATGGTGGTTCCCGCAGCAATTTTAGAGACCGTGGGAACTGAATCCTGACTGGCAGATGATCGTAAGAAATCCCAGAACTTACGTGCGACAGGCGCTGGTTGCTGAGGCGGCGTATAATTCAACTGCCTGCCAGCGGGCATCACAGATTCCTGCGCGTAGGTGTAATTAAGCTGATCGCCTTCTTTGAGGTTTTTTAATAAATCCGGTCGGTTATCTTGATTGCTGAGCTGTTTTTTTTCCTGTTCATCCAGTGCTTTATCAGCTTCCCGAACGACTGGTTTTTCGAGGATGCGATAGATTTGACCTGACAGTCCGAAGCTCACAAAAAATGCCAGAGAAACTCCAATCGCAGAGTAGATTAATCGTTTTCTGAGTTCGTCCAGATGATCGAGAAACGACATCTGTAAGCCTTCTTCCGGTTCTACTTCTTCATTCTCTTCTGCCATAAATAATTCCTGATAAAAAAATCGGTTAGTCTGAAAACGTTATTTCAGGCTAACCGAATTATCGTAGTAAAAATCTTCAAATCAAATCCACTGTCCCTGTTTCGGAGCTGTCTCGCTGATTGCTTCTGCGGCTTCCTGCGCAGGCTCAATGTGATTTGGCGAATGATCTACTCCCTCATCCGAAGGTGCGTTGTAACCATACGTGTCTTCATACGAATGATCTTGTTGATATTCGTAGGTTTCGTTGGAATTGACGCTTGGAGTCGTCGTCTCGGAGAGGTATGTTTTCGCCTTTTCAACGTCAACTTCCTGCTCCCAGGTGCGCTTAAAATCTTCTGAAGCGCGGCGAAATTGTCCCATTGCTTTACCGAGGGTTTTCCCCATTTCCGGTAATTTACGCGGTCCAAAAATGATTAGCGCAATCACCATGATGACGAACATTTCGCCCATTCCTAAACCGCCCATAAGATAAAACTCCTCTTCATGAAAATAATAACAACACGATACTAAGCCAGTGCTTCGATCCAGTCAATTATGACCAGATTTACATCACGCCTTCGAGCGTTTCTTTGGCGAGTAAATCAACGACGGCGCGTAAGTCGTGCTCATTTTCATTCCAGACTTTAATTTGCCGGTCGGCGCTGGTTCCACTTTCGAGCATGTCGTAGATATGGTTAATGTCGGAGCGGCTGCCGAGATCATCAACGACATCATCAACAAACGTCAGTAATTCGCGGATCAAATCGCGGACAGGAACTTCTTCCTGTTTGCCGAAATCAATTAATTTTCCGTCCAATCCATAACGCGCCGCACGCCATTTATTTTCCTGAATCAAAGCACGATGATAAATGCGGAAGCCCAGATTTTGCTTGTAGAGTTTGTAGAGTTTGGCGGTCGTCGCCTGTATTAATGCGGCGATGGCGATGGTGTCGTCGACGCGCGGACAAATATCCGAGATCCGAAATTCCAGTGTCGGGAAGTGCGGATGTGGGCGAACGTCCCACCAGATTTTTTTGCCGTCATCAATGCATCCGGTTTTGATAAGCAGGTCAAGGTAACGCTTGAATTCATTATACGAACGAAAATAATCAGGAATCCCGGTGCGCGGAAAATGCTTGAAAACTTCGGAGCGGTAGCTCTTGAGTCCGGTGTTTCGTTTGATCCAGAATGGCGAGCTGCACGACAGCGCGAGAATATGCGGGAGCATATAACGAACTTCATTCATGATCGCAATCGCCGCTTCAGGATCGTCAATTCCGACATGAACGTGCATGCCGAAAATCAGCAAAGCACGGGCATTCTGCTGCATTTCTTCGATGAGCTGTTCATAGCGTTCGTTGTCGGTAATTTTTTGATCTTCCCAATGTGAGATTGGATGCGTCGAAGCCGCGACGATGGCGAGTCCTTTGCGCTGGGCTAATTCCGCAATTGTGCGCCGCAATTTGATGACATCGGCGCGCGCTTCCTGCACGTTTTCGCAAATGCCCGTGCCGACTTCGACCATTGACTGATGCATTTCAGGTTTGATCTGTTCGCCTAAAATCATCCGGCCTTCATCCATCATCTCGTTGACACGCGAACGCAACTCCCGCGTGTGAGGATCAATGATCTGAAATTCCTCTTCGATACCGAGCGTAAATTTATTGCCGAGTGACATAGTGGCTCCTAATTATTTTGATGAAGCTTTAATGGCAGCATTGTCTAAAAATCGAGTCCAGCGGAAATTGCGTGTTGACGGGATTCCTTGTTTGGCAAAATCCACTAACATTTTGGCGACGGCTTCGACGACCCAGTTAAAATTAACTTTAGTCACTGAATGAATGTCTGCATCAGGAGCCGGATTCATAAAATCAATCGCGTACGGAATGTTGTCGCGGACAGCAAATTCGACCGTATTAAAATCGTAACCTAATGCTTCACAAAGCAACAGCGTATCGCGGACGATGCGCTTTTCCAGATCAGTAGATAATTCTTTTTCTTCGCGCGGAACATAACGCCGATGTTCGGGATCATAAATCATCACGAGAACTTCGCGGCGCCCAACGCAATAACAACGGACGTAATCCGTGAAGTCAATGCACTCCTGCAACGTCATGCAAAGCGTATCCGTTTCGTTATACGCGTCCATCAACTCTTGCATGTTATGAACTTTGTAAACGTTCTTCCAGCCGCCGCCATCGAATGGTTTGAGGATCGCAGGCCATCCTACATATTCGGTGATGCCTTCCCAGTCCAGTGGAAATTGCAGGTTTCGCAGCGAGGCATTCGTGACGCCTTTGATATAGGCTTTTTGTGGGAGTAGCACCGTGCGCGGCGTCGCTACGCCTAATCGTAGTGCTAAGGAATAGTTGAAAAATTTATCATCCGCCGACCACCAGAACGGGTTATTGACGACAGTCGTTCCATTCAGAACAGCGTGTTTTAGCAGACCGCGATAATAGGGAATTTCGTGCGAGATACGATCAAAGATGAGGCGATATTCGCTGAGGTCTTCAGCGCGGACGCCGCCGGTGTTGACATACTCGGCAGTGACTCCGGCTTGCATGCTGTTAATTTTTTCGATTAAGGCTGGCGGAAAAGTATTTTCCATTCCAACTAAGATACCAATTTTCATGTGGGACTCCTCTTCAACGGTTCGGTGAATTATTGCATCAAATTGTTTGGATGTAGATAGCTGTCGCTCAATGATGATTTATTCCGAAACGCCACCCCGCTGTAATTACCATCTTTGCGTACGGGACTGGCTGTAATGTACTATTGTCGTCATCGCTTAGAAATTAGAATTTATCCCTGTTGATGTCAACAGAAAGGTAAACGCAATGATGAATCTTAGTCTTAAATTAATACCGATGCTCAACTACCTCCGAAAATCTTCAAAGTTACTGTTGGCAGCTCTTGCGCTGGTGATCGCCCTTCCGATTTTTTCTGTCTCGGCTGAAAAAACGCCGCCCGTAGATAAACTGGTCGAGTTCGCCATTCAAAATTATGGCGGACGACCGGGGATTTTCACGATCCAGAAAAACGGAATCATTAAAAATAATCTCAAGCTGATTAACGGCGACAACATCCGCGAAGGTCGTACCGTGACGAAATTTATTCGCAAGCCGAAATCCCTTGAAGACCTGGTCATTCTTGAACTTGACTTACCCGAAACAAAATTCACGATGGGGTTTGATGGGGCGAAATCCTGGGCAACGAATAACGGCGAAAAAGCAGAGTTAAGCCCTGAACTGACCAGCGCGTTCAGGACTTCGTATACGCACGGGTATGAAGCCCTGTTGCGCTACAAAGAAGACGAAGGGAAAATTGAATTCATTGAAACTAAAAAATTGGCTTCGCTGGAAATTGATGTTATTGATTTAACTTCGGTAGATGGCTCCAAAACGCGCTTTGAAGTCAGTCGCCGCACCGGACGTGTTTTGCAATTGGAGTACGAAACAAAAGGCGTAGACGGCAATCCTACGAAATACCGCTTGCTATTTCAGGATTTCAAAATTGTTCAGAATGCGGTAGTGATTCCGTACAAAACCGTCGTTTACGAAAACGGAACCAAGGTCGAAGAGCGGACGATTGTTGAAGTCGCGTACGGCGTCCAACTCGAAGAAAAAATCTTTAAGCCGGATGCGCCTGTGACTGCGGCGGAGAAGAAAGAAGATGCGGCGGCGAAGCCTTAATTCCTGCTATAATCAGGGAAGATCGGAGGGCTTTAGAATTATGAGTAAGCAACTTGATGTCATTTATAGAGGAGGCGGTTTTTTTCCTTTGACTCCATTACAAGGAATATTTGAAGGGGACAAAGTGAAAATCAGTCTACTCAATATCGTGAGACCAGACGAGGACGGAAAGGGCGAAGACCCCGGTGCGCTTGATCGCGCTGTGGCGAGAATGATGAATCGAACACCGGAAGAAATTGAGGCAACACGTGCACGTCTTTTCCAACAAAGCCGCCCCCCGCGTGAAATTCTTGAAGGAAAAACTTTGGAAGATATGATCTGTGGGAAATGGCCTGGGGATGAAACGGATGAGCAAATTCTCGAAGCCTTGGAAAAATTAAGCTAACCGTGACGACTACCTACTTCCTTGATACGAATATTCTTGTTCACCTGATTCGCCGGGATGCCACTGGCGAATCATTAATTCATCAATATAATTTGTACCTGACTTCACCACGTCCGATGATAAGCGATGTGACAGAAGGGGAGCTGCATTCTCTCGCTTTGCAATGGAACTGGGGCAAGCCAAAGCTCGAACAGATGGAGTTTTTACTATCATATTTCTGGCGCATTTCCATCAATACTCCTGAAGTTTTCAACGCCTACGCAGTTATAGATGCATATAGTGAATCGGTTGGTTATTCAATGGGGAAGAATGATCTTTGGATTGCCGCTTCTGTCCATGCTTCACAAGCTCACCTGCTGACGTCGGATAAAGATTTCACTCACTTGCAATCAACGTTTATAACGCGCGATTTCATAGACCTTTCACAAACAAGAAATTAGGAAAGTTGATTCCTAAAACCTTGGGCTAATATCCCGAAGCTTAAATATTTATTGCGATGGAGCATCAACAAATAGTCGCTTTAACCATTCGACAAATATGTTACAGTGCGGATTTAATGGCTGTAGATATTTTGCGGTGAGAGCCAGCCCGAACGGTTTTCCGGGTTCTTCTTGCCAAGCCAGGTAGGCATGAATTTTGGCTTTGCTCAGATGTATTTCTGAAAATCTTTTCCCCTGTTCGACTTCCGCTAAAATTTGCTGTGAGCATCTTTCAGCAGCCAGCCAGGTTTTATTGGTTTCTTTATCAGGCACTAAAAACGCCAGAAAATCCTCCAGCATTCCACGTTCAGTAACGTTGTCCGGCATGATCCAGAATCCAAAAGTCGGTTTGTATTGTTCCTGAATAATTGTCCCGTTGGCATCAGGAGAGATTGGAATATTTTGATAACCAGCGATTTGAAGGATATGACGGATTTGATTCCAGCGAGCAGATAAATCTTGATCGGCGTCAACCACAATTCCCAAACAAAGATCAGAGCTTGCATCCACCAGTGAGGAATCCGTTTCCTCTAAAACTTTTTCAATTCCTTCTTTGTTTTTTATCTCAAAAGCAATTTCAAGTGCGTAAGCTTTCCAGATGTGCTTGATGGAATTTTCATCATCCTTGCCTTCAACCAAAAGAATCTTTTTAATCGCCATATCTAGCGCACCTCGACGTCATGGTCTACAGCCAACGCCAACCTTTCTTCTTCAATTGATTTCGCTACAATCGTTTCCCCTTGTCTTTGCAATCGAATGAACATTCCATCACCTTTATGTTCGTGCGATGCAGCGGCGAAAGCTTCAAGGCAATCTTTACTGTGGGTTGTAGCAAACACCTGAACGTTCAATTCTTTTGCAGTGTGAAATATAAGCTTCCAAATGTCTGGCAAAACGGAGTAATGCAACCCACTTTCGATTTCGTCAATTAGTAAAATACCATTTTGGCTTTGAGCCAAAGCAAGAGAAAGTCCGAGAAGTCTTGACATCCCTTCGCCATAGCTTTTTAGCGCGACCCTTTTTGAAGATCCTCCGCTGCTCGCTATGGGATAGCGTGTTCCGTTTCCATTGGATGTGCCAATAAAATTGATAAAATTTATATCTGGTTCGATGACATTCAAGAAGCGTAAGGCTTTTTCTTCTAGTCCTTCCTTGACTGTCTCATCCCATAATCTTGCAAGGAGGTCATTCTCTAGAACTCGGGGTCTTATAAAGCCACTTGGAATATTTTTAGGAGGAGGTTCCAACAAGAAACTTCGACCATCTTCGAGAGAATAAAATTCCGCTCGTTGTGCTTTATCATCTTCTTCACCTAAGAGCGAAATCACTATTAGGCCAGAAGGACGCGCTCGCCAAATACTTTCAAACATGGACAAATCATTCGTAGGGTGTCCATCTTCGTTGACCAGTCTCGTAGTACTCACAGACAACGGAATTCCAATTGATTTAACGGTAAAGGAAACTCTGCTGTTAATATCTAACGCTGGTCGCTTATAAAATAAATTACCAAATCCTGAGACTAAATTATCTTTAAAGTATCGTAGCTCAGTGCCAACTGGGAGTAGTGACACTTCATCTCTTTGAGCTAATAAATCAATAAAAGATGTCATAGTTCCTCGCTGGGCATAAATCCATATAGCCTCCAGCAAGGCAGTTTTGCCAACATTATTCTTACCTACAATGAGATTTACCTGACTAAGTTTTTCGATCTTGAGGCTATCAAAACAGCGATAGCCATTGATCTCTAACGAATCCAATAAAGGTTTTGACATAGCTTTCTCCAATCCTTGCACAAAATAGCATAAGGCTGGACGTGGTGAATAGGGAAACGGTTTAGTTGTGTTACGCGGATCGCAATTGCAAAATCATTGTTCGCGGAATTCCCTGCAAATCCTGCAAGGTAATTGGGTCTCTCCAAAAGTTGTGGTCAATGAGAGCTTTGATTGTATCTGCCTGTTGATACCCCATCTCAAAAATTAAATAACCATGAGGCTGCAAAAATTCTGGTGCTTCACTCAACAATCGGCGATAAAAATTCAACCCGTCTGCAAAATCTGTCAGGGCAATGTGTGGCTCCCAGTCACGGACTTCGCGTTGCAGCGTAGCGATTTCTTCGGGTGCGATATACGGCGGATTGGAAACGATGAAATCGGCTTTGGTATTTTTCGGGATGCCGCTCAGCAAGTCGCAATGAATAAAATTAATCCGACCTTCTACTGCATGTTTGGCAGCATTTCTTCGTGCAATTTCTAAGGCTTCCGCTGAAATATCCGTCGCAATAATTTTTGCATTTTCAAGTTCACGCGCTAACGCGATTGCAATACAGCCCGAACCTGTACCCGCATCAATAATCAAAGGTTGCTCAATATTTTGGGCGAGACGCAGCGTTTCTTCGACAATCAATTCTGTTTCAGGGCGAGGGATTAAGACCGCCGGAGTGACTTCAAATTCCAGTCCGAAAAATTCCTGTCGTCCGGTGATGTATTGCAACGGCTCACCCTTCGCCCGACGTGCGATGAACGATTGATAGACCGGAATAATTTCTTCTGCAAGCGGGTCGTTGAAATGGATAATCAGGTATGTACGATCCTGCTTGATTGTAAACGCGAGCAGTGTTTGCGCGTCTAAGATGTCATTCGGGACTTCGGCTTGTTTGAGCTGAAGGGAAGCGGCTTTGAGAGTTTCGGCGATGGTCGGCATTAGGAATTGTAGCGGCTGAGAAATAGTTTTCCTTCATAATCAATCAGTCCTATTTGGATTTGATTAAGAAATCCATTTCGTCCAAGTACGTTGCGGTTGAAGGCGTAATCTTTTGCAAAATATACCATCACGTCAAAGTCAAAATCTCCAACCATCATCGTCACAAAATGCCCGAAGGCGGAAAAATATCCTGTAGCTGTGCTGACAACTATTTCAATTCCGGTTTCAATATCAAGACCTAAAGTTTCGCCATGCGCTCGCTTGAAAATGCAACAAGTCGAACCCGTATCTATCTTGGCGGGGAAGCTAATAACTTCACCTCGAACTTGCAAAGCAATGTCTACTTCAATGCCTGGAAGTCCTGCATCGTAGGTGAAGAAGTGGGAAAAGCTTAACTCGTAAGCCATTCTACCAGCCTCCCATTTGTGGCAATGTGGGGTCTTCTACACGAACCATATAGGGAACGCGGATGCCTTGTGCTTTTGCCTGAATGAAAACATCTTTACCATCAGTGCCATGACTAATTAAAGTTGATCCTTCAACTACTACCCATAGTCCTAAATATTTGCGCCAATTTTGGCGCACCCATTCGCGCTCAAGCTTGCGCACCATATCAGGACGCTCGAAAACTTTCTCGTCTATTTGTGCGGAAGTTTGATCCGTATTTTGTGCGTCCTGATTTGTTTGCTCTAATAAAAATTCAGCGAGTGTGACTTGCTCAGCAAGCGGTAGTGTTTTGGCTTGTTGTAGCACTTCTTGTAACGTAGGCATTAGTTTTTCCTTTTTATTTCACCGATTGAAATCTTAACGAATGGTGGAAAGCAATCTTCGTGTGGAAGGGAATCGTAACGCTTAATCCTCACTTTGAAAATGAAATTGTAGGGATCAATTCGCGCCTCTACTTTGCGAGCATTCTTCGTCACTGGTTGCAAAGAAATCGTCACATCTACCACTTTAGGTTCTGCTATTTTAGCAAATTGTAATTCCTGAGCAAATTTATGAAATCGCGTTTTTGAGCATTGTTCGTTTTTTATGGTTGCTGAGATAACTTTACCATCCAGATTTATTTTTATGCTTACCAGGGCTTGTTTTCCAGGGAGTTCTTCTCCTTTGTGTAAATAAAGAATTGGAAGCTTATGCTTGTTAAGTTCTGGGAATTTTTGTTCAGTAACCTGAGCATAAAGAGCAGGCGAATTAAGCAAGCAAAAAAATAAGCAGATTTTGAGTGCTACAACTTTCATCTAAACTTTACGCCCCCGCTTGCCGCGAAGTTGCTTCCTTCAATTTCTCCGCTTGGAAGTAGGAAATCAATGAATCCACAATTTCGTCAATGTAACCTTCCATAAAGGTATCAAGCTGATAGAGCGTCAATCCGATGCGATGATCTGAGACGCGGTTGTCTTTGAAATTGTAAGTGCGGATTTTTTCGGAACGGTCTCCGCTGCCGACCTGGGATTTTCGTTCGGCAGAAATTAGGTCGTGTTGCTTTTGCACTTCCTGTTCGTACAGGCGTGAACGCAGAATGCGCATCGCTTTTTCACGATTTTTGACCTGTGATTTTTCGTCCTGCATGGAGACTACGAGACCGGAAGGAATGTGGGTCATGCGCACAGCAGAATAGGTTGTATTCACCGACTGACCGCCCGGCCCGGAAGCGCAGAACAGATCAATCCGTACATCTTTCATGTCAATTTTCACGTCAACTTCTTCGGCTTCGGGAAGCACGGCGACGGTGATCGCTGAAGTGTGAATGCGTCCGCTCGTTTCGGTTTGCGGGACACGTTGCACGCGATGGACACCGGATTCGTGCTTCATTTTTGAATACACAAAATTGCCTTCGATAATGGCTTCGGCTTTTTGAATGCCGCCCATTCCGGTTTCAGAAATTTCAGAAATTTGGAGCTTCCAGCCTTGGCGTTCGGCGTATCTTCCGTACATTCGCAGAATTTCTGCTGCAAACAAACAGGCTTCATCGCCGCCAGTTCCGGCGCGAATTTCAAGGATGACGTTCTTTTCATCGTTCGGGTCTTTGGGTAATAAGAGGATGCGCAAATCCTCTTCGCCTTTGACCATGTTTTGTTCGGCTTCGGATAGTTCCAGCAAAGCCAATTCGCGCATTTCATCGTCAACGGAAGGATCGTTAATTAATTCTCTGGCTCCATCAATGTCGCTCTGGAATTTTTTCATGACACGATATTTGGCAACGATGGCTTCCAGTTCACGATGATGCTTGGCAATTTTGGTATAGTTTTCCATATCCGACATCATCGCCGGATCGGACATTTGCAGATTCAGTTCTTCGTAGGTCGTTTCGATTTGTGCAAGTTTCTCTAGCATAAAAAATAGGTGTCAGGTGTCAGGTTTCGGGTGTCAGGGTTTTGGTAACAGGGTTCAGTGATTATCAGGCGGTAGCACCTGACACCTGAACTCCGACACCTGACACCTGTTCTTCCAGCTGCGGTTCCAATTTGAGGGATTCTTGCAGTGCATGAATCGCAACTTCAAGTTGATCGTCGGAGGGTTCTTTGGTCGTCAAATTCTGCAACCAGAGACCGGGACGAGTGATGAAAGAGAAAAATGCTCCGGCTTCTTTTTTACCTGCCAGCTTGATGATTTCGTAGGAAATTCCAGCAATCAATGGCATCAATGCGATACGCGAAATCACTAACCATGGCAAGGAAGTGAAGGTCACAAATGTATGTGAAATAACAGCTACGATCATGACAAGCATTAAAAAGCTTGTGCCACAGCGCGGATGTTGACGCGGATATTTCCTGACTCGTTCGACGGTTAATTGATCGCCAGCTTCCCAGGCGTAAACGGTTTTATGCTCCGCACCGTGATATTCAAAAATAGTGCGAAAGTCTTTGACCAAGGTCAGTAAGGCGATATATGTAACAAAAAAAGCGATTCGAATGAGACCTTCCACCGAATTAAATAAAAAAGTTGGATTCAAAGGTGCAGAACGATAAGCATTGACCCAATGCCAGATTTTTAAGTACAGCGGCTCCCCGGCTTCGAGAACAATGGGCGGCACGTTTTGCCAGCCAAAATAAATGAACAAAAAATTTGTCAGTAGCAACGGCAGTACAAAAAAAAGTAAAACCGTGAAGCCCAACCCAACGGCGACGGATCCGATCATTGCCAAAGTTATTTGCGCATCGCCGCTAGATTTTTCAGCGGCGAGTTTTGGATTATCAATCACGTGCGAGGTCGTGGCGAAGGCTCCGGTTTTCGCGGCGGCATTTAGTGCAGTCGTGTCTTTACCTTCTTTTTCAGCTTCTTCAAACGCGACATTCGCAGAAAAATTCAGAGCTTTGACACCCAGAATCATGGAGTGAATCAGGACGGCACTGCCGCGTAAAACTGGAATTTTTAAAAGCGGATATTGCTCGCTGAGCTTCGGAAGCCGCGCTGAAATACTCGCAATTGTTCCATCCGGGCGACGCACCGAAACCGCGTAAGAATTAGGGGCGCGCATCATCACGCCTTCGATCACTGCCTGACCGCCAACGATAATGTCTTTATCTGCACTCATAAAAATGACCTCCAATAAAAAAACTGATCGGAGCTACAACAAAAGCCACAGTCCCTGAGCAGTTCCGATGCACGGAATTACTCGCAGGTTGACTGTGGCTTTTATTATACGGCTAATGATTGATGAGCCGGGCGAAAAATTGCACACGAAAATCCAGGCGACGAATCACAGGTTTTACGGGGACAAATTTTTCAGCTCGATTTCTCATGAAAAATGTCAGTTAACTGGCTTCGGCGACAACTTCGGCTTCAGCTTCACCGACAATTGGCTTTTTACCATATTTGCGTTGGAATCTCTCCACACGTCCCGCCGTATCAATTAACTTCTGCTTACCCGTGAAAAACGGATGGCATTGCGAACAGATTTCAATGCTGATTTCTTTTTTGGTGGAGCGCGTCTCGAAAGAATTGCCACAGGCACAATGCACGGTGAGCGTCTCGTAAACTGGATGGATTTCAGGTTTCATGTTATCTCCTTAGTACAGCAAGTAATGATACTCGCTGGCGTCACGGTAAATCGAAACATTCGCACATAGTTGCGAACTGCTTGAGATACCAAACGGCAAGAGTACCTGAAGGAAGTAATCAACGTCAAGTTTTGATTGGTTTTCACTTATGGATAAAGTTCTCATCATCATCAAACGTGAATATTTAGCGCGAGTGCGCACCAAAGGATTTATTCTAAGTACGATTCTGACGCCGTTATTATTGGCTGCGACGGTGTTCATTCCGATGATGTTTATTGATCGCGGTACTGAGAAAAATTATCGTTTGGTGATTTTGGATCAGACGAACGACCAGCAACTTTATGCACGGATCGAACAGCTCCTGCAAGGGAATGATAAGAATGATAAGAAGGATAATAGTTACGAGATCGTTCGGGAAACCTTGAAACCTGACCAAATCGAAGAACGAAAAAAAATCCTGAATGAAGATTTGAAAGCTGAAAAAATTGCCGGCTATGTGGTGCTGCCGCCTGATTTTCTGACGACTGGAAAAATGCAACGACGGAGCCGTAACGTCAATGATTTTGCCAATA